>CAMCDS010000011.1 GCA_945873625.1 uncultured Porphyromonadaceae bacterium
CGCACCTCCGGCCCGCCCGCTTTCCTCCCGAAAAATTCCGAAAAATTCCGAAAAATTCCGAAAAAAGGCCTCCCGAAGGAGACCTTTTTCGATTTTCAGAAGGTAAAAGAGGCATAAAAGCCGTGGGTATGCCCGTCGGATGCAGGCGAGATGGAAAGATTATGCTCCCGCGCCCACGGCCGGGTGAAGATATATGCAGAGCCCGCTCCTATCGCTGCTCCGGCCACTACGTCCCACCAATGATGTTTTTTCGAGAACACCCTGCCCCAGGCCACGTAGGTGGCGAGGGCATAAGCCGGACCGCCGAACTTCCATCCGTAGCGCCTTTGCAGATAAGCGGCCGACGCGAACGTTACCGCGGAATGGCCCGAGGGGAAAGAGTGATAGTTGGAATGGTCGGGACGTCGCTCCTTAATAGAGTATTTAAGTATCAGAGTGGCTCCTCCGGCGGCGAGGGCGGTGAAGGCCCCCTGCTTCAGTCCCTGCCAGTCCTTAAGTATGAGGGTTCCTGCCAGAGCGGCCGCTGGAAGCGCGATGGCTATGACGTCGGTGGATGTCGCCACGCCCTTCTGGGCCGACGAGGGGGTAAACTCAGGTTCGGGTTGTTGCGCCACCGCATTTAAGGAGAAAGCCAATAGCAGCAAGACCGACACCACCTTTGCCTTGCACGTATTCAAAACAGTCCTGTTCATTTGAAAAGCTGAATGATGTGAGGGATAAAGACTATAAGGCCGACGACCACTACAGCGACCACAAGGAGCAGCACTGCCCCGGCGGCCACATCCTTTGCCTTGCCGATGAGGGGATGAAACTCCGGCGACACCTTGTCGGCGACGGCCTCAAGAGCGGTGTTGAATCCTTCGGCCATGAACACCGCACCGATGCAGAGAAGCACCACGCACCACTCCATTCCCGAGAGACCGAAAATGAATGAGGCGACAATCACGAGCGCGGCCACGCAAAGATGCACCTTCGCGTTGGCCTCACTCCCGAAGAGGGTCTTTATCCCCTTCCACGCGAAGCCAAAAGAGCGTGCCCTCCCCTTCCAGAATCCTCTGTCGGATTTAATAGTCATAGTCGAGCGAGAATTCGTCGATATAGAGAAGCGACCCGACGCCACCTACAAAATAATCTCCGTATTTGGATGAAGACGTCGTAATCTGAATATAAGACGGAATCCTTGAAGTGGAGTTATACTTCAAGTCAATCACAAACTCCTTGTAGGAGTTCATCTCTCCGGAGTAGATAAGCTCGCCGTAGGCTATGACCGACGGGTCCGACGGATTGAAAAGCTGACGTGCCGACGGCTTGGTACGCACCTCAAACGGGGCAGTCCAGTCGGTCAAGGCTATATATATATGACATGAATCGGGACGTCCTTTCAGATAATTAAGCTCTTCGGTAGCCGAGAGGTCGATTTTCTTGGCCGAATACTGGAAATATCCGCGTAGCCTGGTAGGACGCAGGTTCCATTCACGTCCGAAATTAAGGATACCGTTGGTTCCTTCGGTTGCCACATATATTCCGCTGAACACCGAGCCTGAGGCGAGCTTTCCCATACCAAAGAGATTTGCGAATATCGTTTCGAGGCGGGCCGACTTTCCGACTCCCGAGGAGGTATAGTCGGACGGAGTGGTATTTGACGAACCTGCCATCACTGCACCGGCGTTGCCCGTGTCCCAGAAGCGTTGGCCGTCAATTGCCCACGGACACCACTTCTTTCCGTCGAGCCACCAGTCGTCGAACGAGCCGTCGGGGAGCACACGCGTGTCTTGCGTGGTTACCGTTATCGCATCTCCGAGTTCCTCGCCCGAGACGGCGCGAACCTCATATTCGGTCAGCGGTTCAAGGTGCGGTATGCAGGCATGGAACGAGGTGCCTTCCGAGACGATGGCCGACGCAGGGACGTCGATCCACTTCGCGTCGGATGTCTTCTTATACTGAAATCCCTGAGGCACATCCTCCTGCGACTCGCCGTAGGCCCAGACCACCTGCGACCATGCGTCGACCGCGGATGTATAGACCACGAAGTCGGTTTTCTCTGCGTAGATGGTCCAGCGCTCCGTACGTCCGAACGCCGTAACATCCACATCGAGCGGATTCAGAAGGTTGATTCTGCCTGGTTTCAGATCGGGGACCATCGTGGTAAGCCCTTCCGGACCGAGCTTTATGGTTTTAAGCGTCAGGTTCGTGAGGTTCTCCCTGTCGGATACACGCACCAGCACGCGGCGTCCGGGGACGTCGATCACGGCCTTGCCCACCTGTCCCTTGACAGTGAGATAGCGCTCAATCTCCTGCACGGCCGAAATGGTCCATACATATTCCTGATACTTCGACAGCACTACTGTCATCGGGCGCGAAAGGTCGTACTCGCCGCTCAGGAGGTCGACCGACACCGAGGCGCCTTCGGTATAAGTGAAGTCGCTGAACTTCACCTTGCGGATGTCGACCTTCTCATCGAGGTAGACTACAGCCGAGAGCGTCTCCTCGTCGATTGCCGAAGGGAGCGTCTGCCCCTCGGGCACGAGGGTCATTATCGACTGGACGATGCGCGGGTAGGGGATGTCGTTCTTGATGCATCCGGCGGCCGCCAGCAGCAGCGCGAGGGATGCGAACGCTATGGCCTTGTATCTTTGAATCATTGGAGTCAGGATTTAAGGTGTCAGCAGGGGTCAGATATGGACACCAATACCGAAATTGATGTTGAAGATATTGAATTTGAAGTTAGCTCCCGACGTGAACCGGTTGCCCATCTCCTCGCCGTTGACGGTCTGCTTCTCGTTGCGCATATAATAGCCGAAGATGCCGAACGAGACGTTGAACGACACATTCTTCATTATAAATACGCATACTCCCGGGGAGAACGAGAGACGCGCCTGCATATATGTGGAGTGGGTGTTTTTTCGCTCGCCGTTGTATGGCCGGCGGAAATTGCCGTTGCCCGAAGCGAACGAAAGCTCCACCTCATTGAATATTCCGAATCGGGAAGAGCGCGCCATACCAATATACTGCGCACACGTGATAGCGGCCGAATACTCCTCATTGTTGTAGCCTATGTCGGAGAGGTCGAACGACATATCGTCAGAAAAGTCGAGGCTGAGCGAGCCGAGGCCGGCTTTTGCGCGGGTATAGTTGATGCGCAGGCCGACGGAAATGTTGTTGCGGATGAAGTAGGAAATGGTCGGCTTGATGGAGAATATGTGGCCCGAGACATCGACATCCGAAAGGAGGTCGAACACCCGGAGGTCAGACGATGAAAACTCACCGTAGGAGGCCGTAAGGGCAAACTGCCACTGCCCTTTGGGTATGAAGAGGAAATTGAAGAGTCCGCGGTCGTAGCGGCCGAGATTCTTCTGGCGGATGATCATCGGCACCGTGTCGCCGTTGACCACCACCTTTTCCGAAAGGTCGATGTTGGAGTTGTCGCGCACTATCTTCGAGCGTCCTTCGAGCACCGCCCTGAAGCTGTCGGCGAGCGAGTCGGGCACCCATAGCATTGTGCCTCCCTCCTCCTTGGCGAGAGGAGCGGACGGCAGAGTGGCGACAGAGTCGGGAGCCGCCGTCTGAGCGGCAGACAATCCCTGAGAGAGGAACGAGACTAATATTGAAAGTAGGATATATTTCATCATGATGCCCGGTTAGAGATAGAAAGCCACCCCAAACGAGATGGAGAAGAGATTTATCCTGAAATTGGCCGATTTCGAGTTGCGCTTCGACACATATATCCGGTCCGAAATCTGCTTCGTGTCGGTATATTTGAAACCGAGCACTCCGACGTTAACCTCGAGGGCCGAATAGTTGTTGAGAAAGACGCAGAGGCCCGGGGCGATGCCCACGTTGAGAGAGAAATTGCGCTCGTAGGAGCCGGTGAGCTCCTCATGCTTCCCCTTCATGAGCTTCGACTGTCCGCCGCCGAGCTGCAGCTGCACCTCGTTGAAGAATCCGAACCGCTTGCTCCGGCCGATGGAGAAGTAATTGCGCATGATGGCCATGGCCGAATAGTTGTGGGAGAGCTGATAAAGGTTCTCGACATTGAACTCGTTGTCGGCGCCGAGCACGATGTCGGCACTCTCGAGCTTGGTGAGCGAGCGCGAATAGGCAAACTTGCCGCCCACGCCGAGGTCGTCTTTCACTATATAGCAGACCATCGGCGACACCTTGAACGAATATGTGTCGCCCGAGATTCCCTCGAATACGAGAAACTGGTATTTGTTCTGGTTTGACTGGTCGTAGGAAACGGAGATGCCGGCCACGAACTGCCCCTTGGGGACGAAGACCACCGACTCGATTTCACGTTTGAAATCCTCCTGAGCTCTCGCCCCGAAAGGGACGAGAGCCAGAAGGATGACCGGAATAACGATTTTCAGAATCTTATTCATAGATTAATTCAAAGTCGTCAATATAAAGCACGCTGCTCGATGAGCCGGAGAAGTAGTCGCCGAACTTCGACGCACAGCATACAATGACAAGATAGAGAGGTTTCGACGTGGCCGCGCGATTGTTGTATTGCAGCGGCACCTCCACTCTCTGCAGCGAGCCGTCGGGTCCGAAGGCCTCCTTCCAGGTTACCTGGCCGTAGGCCACCACCTTGTCGAAGTCTTCGTCGCCGCTCTTCATCGGGAAGAGCTTACGGTTGCTGGGATTGGTGCGTATCTCGACGGGAGCGGTAACGAGAGCCACATAAATCTGTCCGTGGTCGGAATCGCCCTTCGCGAACTCGAGATAGCCCTGATTTCCGTCTTTAATCACGTCGACCGTTCCGGGACGATAGTTGGCCCATACGGCCACCTTGTCGGGATGCGAGCCGTTGTAGGGGCGTCCGAACGAGAGCACGCCGTTGGTGCCGTCGGTCTTCACATAGTCGCCGGTGAAGATGTTGCCGGCAGCCAGGATTCCGAGAGCCGACGAAGAAGCGAGACGGGCTGAGTAAGCACCGGTGTGGAACATATCGGTCGATTTGTCGGTAAGCGTCTTGTTGGCCGTGGCGGCACCCTCGTTGCCTGAATCCCAGAAAGTGGGTTCGGAGCCGGAGCCGGGGAATATCACGTTCTTGTTGCCGAGCATGGTCTTGGCGGAGTAAGTGCCCCATTCCTCAAACGATGCATTGGGGATGACAAACACCGATTCGGTGGTGAAGAACTGCGATTCGGAAGTGAAGCCCTCGCCTACTGCGCGATACTCATACCTTGTGCCGGGGGTGAGGTTGGAGAGCGTTACCCTGAACCGCTCGGTCGACACGCCTTCGAGGCTTGCCGAGAGCCACTGCGAGGCGCCCGACTCACGATACTCTACCGCAAGACCGGCCACGCCATGATTGATGATTCGGCCAGATACCACGGCCTTGCGGGCACGGAGGTCGAGAAGGTCGGTCTGGGCCACGGCATCAAGCACCACGGGGTCGTCGAATATCTGATACCCCTCGCCCACTCCGATACGTATGCGGGCGGGATTATACTTTCCGTATGAGTCGTGGGGGGTAACGGTCATCTCGTAGGCGCCGTCGGGAAGGGCGTTGAGAAACTCCTTCTTTACATAGAGATAGGCCGTGGAGATACCTTTCGACGAAGTGGGCAGCACCTCCCAGTCGATGCCGGCGGCACGCAGACCTGCGGCTACGGCATCCGTGGCCGACATGAGGTCGAGCTCACGGGCGGGAAGGCCGAGGGCGGAATACTGTTCCGACGAGAGATAGAGGTGGCTCAGGTTTCCGAAAGCCTTTATCTTGAAGGTCTTGTCGGTGAATCCTCCGCGCTCGGCAAATATCTGCCTCGCGGCGTCGAACTCCACTCCGGTAACCGAAGGGCGTCCGAGGATGGCTACCTCGCTCTCCACAAGCACCTCGCGCTCGTCGATGGTGATGAGGAGGAACGAACCGCCGAATTCATCGTAGGTAGGATTGCTCGACACGTTGAGCACGTATTCATGTCCTTTCTTCACTCCGGGAATCACGCCGTCGAGCGAGAAGGGCTTGCCGTCGCCGTTGGTGCCCGAGATGGTATACGCGAGGTCTTTGTCGGCGTTGGGCATCATGAAGTAGCCTTTTGACTCAAGAGTCTCGTCGGCAAACGTGAGGGTGCCGCGCGAGTGGCCTACCTCAACCTTGAGGCCCGATACGGAGAGTCCTTCCAGCGTGGAGGTATTGATTGACGTCACCACGTTGGCTATCTTGCACGTGAGAGTAACATCGACATCTCCACCGGCAATCTCAAAGCGGCTCTCGCCCTGATAGAACTTTTTGTCGAACGAAGCCGACACACTGTCGCCGGCCCATGCCTCCGCCAGATAGCTTCCGGCGCGGAGGGGAATCCTGTCGGGGATTTCGCCGAGACCCTTGTACTTGCGCACGAGTCCCTTGGAGTTGGAGATATAGAGTACCGTCGACTCGCCGAGGTCTATGTCATCGGTTTCGGCACGGGTGAGGTCGGAATTGATCACCATCTTCACCCTGAGGGCTCCGTCGCCGCCGAAAGGTTCCTCAGAGACGCACGACTGGAAACCGGAAGCGGCCAGAACGGCGCCGGCCGTCAAGGCCATGTAATACTTAAAAGATTTCATTGTCGTGGTCGGGTTAAGGGTTCATTTTAAGGGTAAGAGTTTTCTTGGTAGAGCCGTTCGCGTCGGTAACTACGAACTTGAACTGATGAGTCTGATTGCCGAAGACAGCAAGGGGACCCATAAAGTCGGATATATCGAACGAGAGTTCGGTTTTTCCGCCGAGCGAAGTCTCATTATCGGGGATGAAGTGAAGTCCTCGGAGCGCATCGAGATACGTTCCCGGATTCACGAGGTCGAGATGGGAAGTAAGGCCGATTCCGGAAAGCTCCTCTTCAGTAAGACCGTCAGAGATAATGTCGACTGTAAAGCCCGTGATACCTCCGGGAGCGACAGATTTGATGTCGATAATGACTTTGGAGTCAGGAGTAACTTCATTCACCTTATCGAGAGAAATGGGAGCGCGACCCACCAGCGTCGGGGGTACTTTCTTCTCAGGTTCGTCGCCGCCTTCCTCCTTGGGACGCATGTCGTCGACGAGGGTCTGGTCTTCCTGGTCAATCGAGCGGTTCACATTCTCGATTTCTACGGAAGCGTCGACGCGAAGCGTGGCGTCGGCGTCGCCCGGCTCTTCGTCTACCGGGGTATGGATAGTGAATACTATCTTATAATAGTTGCCGGGGCGGACATCGTCGTAGACCTTCGTCTCGGTGGTCTGCAAGCCCTCTACCTCGCCGGTGAACGTGGCGGCGAGCGTATGGCTTTCGGCCACGTAGGCGAAATAGCCGAAGCGGTCCGTGTCGGTAACGGTGAAGTCGAGCGACGAACCGTGCTCACCGACCTTCACCGTTACTTTTGCGTCGGCGCCCATTACGGCTTTGAGTTCATCGGAGAATGCCACCGACACCTTCACGTTGGCCAGCGAGCATACGATGGGGTCGGATACGACGGTTATCTGGTCGGCCACCACGCTGAACGCCGAGAGGGTGCGTCCCTCATAATAGGGAGCGTCCCAGGCGGCGGAGGGGTTGGTGCCGTAGAAGGCACGTGCCGTGTAGCTGCCTACGGGGAGTTCCACCACTCCGGGCATGTCGCCGTAGCGGTATGTGGCCTCAGGCGTAGACGATCCGTTGCGGAAAAACTCTACGGTGAAGTCGTCGACCGAGACGGCGGCCGCGCGAGTCTCCTCGGCGAGCTCCACAGTCAGGGCGCTGACATCGACTCCGCCCTTCTCTGTGCGGTCGTCAAAACCGTTCTCTTTAGAGCATCCGGCGAGCAGGGCCGCCAGAGCGAAGACTAAGAAAATCTTTATATGGTTCATTTCAGATGTTACAGATTAGTAGTTTAACTTCACGTTGTCGAGGGTCAGCTCCGAACCTGTGGCCAAAGCCTTGTAGGCGTTGGTGCCGACAGTGTAGTCCACTTTCAACCCGCCTCCCTCGTTGAGCTTCGAGCCGGAGGGGATATTGACAGCGATGCTGTTTCCTTTTGTGGAGCGGAAACGGATTTCCATTGTGGCTGCCTTCTTACCGAAGGGGTAAGCCGGGAGGTTGACGGTGGTTCTTGTCATCGACGAAGCCGCGGGTATGTCGCAGGTGGCTGTCGCTATCACGCTTCCCGAGGCGTCGCGCAGGGCGATGTATGCCTCACCCTTCTCGCTTCCGAGGGGGGCGTACTGATAGTCGAACGTCATCGACGAGGGGCGCGAGGTGAAGGCCACCCCGTCGGTGCGCGACTCGCTTCCGGCATACGAATATGAGCCGAGGAAGAGCTCGCCTGCCGCACGCTGCGAGGGATTGGCTGCGGTGGGGTTATAGTATGTGGTGCTGAAGAAAGAGCCAGTGCGGGCAATGTCGGCGCCGGCATGGTCGTAGGCCACGCTGCGGAGCTTCACGGCTCCGTCGGCGGCCATCGTCGAGGGCACCACATACCAGGTGTTCTGGTTCGATGCGCCGGTATAGGCCGTGCGGGCGTTGACCGAAGCCCACGATGCGGGCTCGTAGGCCGAGATGGAGGAGAACACCGTATAGGTAATGGCTCCGACAAGGAACTTTCCTCCGGTCTGTATCTTTCCGATGTTAACGGTCTGCGACGTCTGCGAGAAGTCGCCGTTGGGCACTGCTGCGGCAGCCTCGGTGGTTACCTGCGTCGAGGTGAGCGGCTGCGCGGAGGCGTCGGGCGACACCTTGGTGTGGACGGTGTAGGACGTGGCGGGCGAGAAACCGGTTACGGTGATGAGGCCGCTGTCGGCGTCGCGCGTGAATGAATAGCTGCCGCCCCGGGCCGAGCCGGATGCCGAAACCGACACCTTGAGGGCGTTGAATATGGCTTGCTGAACCTTCGGGTCGGGATGCGAGACCTTGAGCACCACCTTGCTTGCGAAGGCATCGGCCTGCACGCTATAAGAGGGTGCGAGCACGGGAATCTCTACGTCGGCCTTCTTCGTGCCGTAGAAGTAGACCTGCACGGGGATGCGGTCGCGCTCCGTGTCGGGGAGGGTTACGGTGAAGAAGTAGCGTTTCTCGGCGAATGCCCTTGTCGAGGCTTCAGCCACCGACACCACCTCGCAGTCGCGGTAAACGCCGAACTTGTCGAGAGCCTTGAACGAGAAGGCCTTTTCGGCTTCGAGACCGTTGTAGTCGACGGCCACCACGGCAGTGGGCGAACCGAAAGCCACGGCTTCGGCCGAGGCCTTGACAGTCATGGGCTCGGACGTAACCACAAGCGTAACGGGCTCGCTGACACGCAGGAAGCGGTCTTTCACGACGAGCGACATACGGTGTTCGCCCGCAGGGAGCTGCTTGACGAAGCCCGAGAGGTCGAGGCGGCCCAGACGGCCGGGGTTCTTGAAGAAGCCGGCCTCTACGATTCCCGAGCCGGTAATCTGACTGCGGACGTCGGCAGTGGTCGCGAGAAGGTCTACCTCGTTTCCGAACGGGGGACGCCAGTCGGAGTCGACCGTGAGCTTGGCCTCCTTCATTCCGCCGCGGGCCACGACGTTGAAGGCATATTTGGCCATCTCGCTCCCTTCCAGACCCTCGACGGGCACGCCCGACGTGAATCCCTCGGACTTGACCTCCGGGGCGGGGGTGGTGAAGAGCTCGTCGGAAAGGTCGATTTCCACATCTTCGGCCACGAGTTCGTCGCTGAAGATAATCTTGAGCGAAGCGTCTCCGGAGCCCTGTGCCACGTCAAACACCACGCGGTAATGGTGGCGCGGGCGAGCGGTGAAGCCGTCGGGCTGAATGCTTGCCGATTGTCCCTGAGGCGTGGTGAAGGAGATGGTGAGGTCCACCTCGCCGGGGACGATGAAGGCGGCGCGGGTCTCGTCGCGCGCGAAGTCGATGAAAGAGTGTCCGGCCGAATGTACCTTGGCACTCCATTCCGAGAAGTAGGCCTTGAAGGCGTCGGTATAGTCCACGCTCACCATCGAGTTGGCGAGAGAGGCGGTGATGGAAGCCTGCGTCTTCTTGGCTTCAAGCACTGAAATCTGCGCGGCGCCGTAGAAGTAAGGGGCGTCGAAGCCTTCGGTGTCCATGTCGCCGGAGAATGCTTCGAGCGTGTAGGTGCCGGTGTCGAACATATCCTCGGCATTGAAGTCGCCAAGCGAGTTCCACGTTTTGGAATAAGTGTTGTCCGATTTGGTGAGGCGCACCGCGAAGCTTTCGACATCGGGAGCCGTCAGAGTGGGAATTTCGGCACGTGTCGGGGCCGAGACGGCGACCTCCGGTGAGGCCGTCAGCGAGAGACTCAGATAGCCTTGTCCGCCGTCGGCTCCGCCGGGGCGACCCTCGTCGGAACATGCGCACAAAGCCAAAGCCATGGCCGAGACATAAATGCCTTGTCTTAAAAATTTCATGCTATCATTAAGTTAGTTGAATAATGCTGTTCATGGCAGAATCTCCCGTCCGCATTAAACCTCCGGAGGCGGCGGACGTCTTATAGTCGGGCGGAAACACAAGGCCGCCCATTAAAGATACTGCAATCTGGCCGCAAAATTACTTATAAATCGTTATAATCTGCAAAATTAAGAAATATATACGACAAATAGCACAATTTGACCAAAAAATTATGCTGTTAAAACGTCTGCAGAGGAAGCGATGTGATTGTAGTTTTGCGGTTTGAGAATCAGCGTCGGCCAAAGCATAATCAAAAATTAACCAATACAGACTATGAAGAAAATCGTCAGGGCCGCCCTTCTCGGGCTGGCAATGATAGCCGGATGCCAGCAGGCTTCGGCATTCGACCTCAAAGATCTCCTCGGCGGAAACGGCGGCGGAAACACTATCGGCAACCTCATCGAGGGAGTGTTCATGAAGTCGGACCTCACTACCCGCGACCTCATGGGCGTATGGACCACCCAGAAGCCCGCCGTGGCATTCAAGAGCGACAACTTCCTCAAGCAGGCAGGTGGCGTGGCCGCCGCCTCGGCCATCGAGAGCAAACTCAACCCCTACTTCAATCAGCTCGGTCTCAACGGAGCCACACTCACGGTGAACGCCGACAGCACTTTCACCCTCAAGTCGAATAAACTCAACATGGCCGGAAGCATCCGACAGACTGCCGACGGCAACTTCATCTTCGCAATCAAGGCTTTCGGCAAGCTCAACCTCGGAGAAGTGCCCGCCTACGTGCAGAAGACCTCGACGTCGATGGACGTGATGTTTGACACCACGAAGCTCAAAACCCTCGTCTCGTCAATCAGCAAATTCCTCAACATGAAGTCGCTCAACATCGTAGCCTCGATTCTCGACTCTTACGACGGACTCTACATAGGTTTCGGCATGACGAAGACGGGCAACGTGCAGGGTGAGGAAAACAACAGCAACAGCTCGTCGCTTCTCAACATTCTCAACGGCAGGAAGAATTCGACCAACAACGGCTCCTCAACTACTACCACCACCAACACCGGCAACCAGTCGCAGACCGGCGAGAAGGTGAAGGAGGGCATCGGCAACGCCCTCAAAGGCATCCTCAACGGAAAAAAGAAATAAAAATAACTACATTTATATAAGGCGCGCCGGAGATTCTCAGTCTTCGGCGCGCCTGTTTTTTATCAATTCAGTGCTCGTTTCTATTCCTTCATCCCGGCCTGCTTCTTGTATTCCGAGGGGGTGAGGCCGGTCTCGCGCTTGAAGGCCGCGATGAACGTGGAGCGGGAATTGAAGCCCACTTCAGCCACAACGGCCTCCATAGTCAGCCGGCGTACGCTTTCGTCGGCGATAAAGCGGCGGCAGGCTTCGCGCACACGGAAGCCGTTGAGGTATGTGTTGAAGTTGCAGCAAAACTCTTCGTTGACCGTCTGCGAGACATACTTTGGATTTGACTGCACGGCCTCAGCGAGGCGAGCCACTCCTCAAGCCCGGGGTCGGGCGTGGCTATACGCCCGGTGGAGGCGAAACACGGCGCCGCACCGCCCAAAAGCGAGGCGGCGGCAACGACCAGAGAGAGCAGACGCCTTTTCATCGCGGTGGTCAGGCGAGCGACGTGATACGGGCTATGTATTTGCCTACGATGTCGAACTCAAGGTTCACGCGCGTGCCCTTCTCGATGCGGCAGAAGTTGGTGTGTTCGAAGGTGTAGGGTATGATTGCCACACGAAACGAATCGCGCTCCGAGTCGCAGACCGTGAGGCTCACGCCGTTGACGGTAACCGATCCCTTCTCGACGGTAACGTATCCCTTGGAGGCGAGTTCGGGACGGAAGTCATAGCGGAAGGCGAAGTAGGTGCTTCCGTCTACCTTCTCGACGCCGGTGCATACGGCTGTAGTGTCGACGTGTCCCTGCACGATGTGGCCGTCGAGGCGGCCGTCGATCTTCATGCTCCTCTCGAGGTTCACGAGGTCGCCGGGCCTGAGGTCGCCGAGATTGCTGCGGTCGAGGGTCTCCTGAATAGCCGTTACGGTATACGTGCCGTCGTCGTTGATGCGCACCACGGTGAGGCACACGCCGTTGTGGCTGACGCTCTGGTCGATGCGGAGTTCGTCGGTGAATGAGCATTGCATCGTGAGGTGGATGTTGCCGCCTTCGCGCTCGATGCCCACCACTCTTGCGGCTTCTTCTACTATTCCTGAAAACATGACTTGATGCTGTATGTTATGTTTTTGTATTTTTTATTATCAGTTTACGCTCCGGCCGGGAGCCGGAATCGGATGCGAAATTACGAAATTTTTGCCGCTCCGCAAAAATTTAACTAATTTTGGCATTGACTTTCATCGGCAAGGCGGCACAGCCTTGCCCAAAAGCCGAAGATTATGACCGACTTCCCCCTTCCCGACCTCTCCGACGGACGCCCCGCCCCGACGCTTCCGGCATCGTCGCAGGTATCGATAATCGGTGCCAACGGCGCCGGCAAGACCCGCTTCATGCACGAGCTCATCGACCGCTGCGGCGACAAGGCCTATTGCCTGTCGGCGCTCAGCGCCTCATATCCCGAGCGCCAGCCCTCGAAGCGCCCCGGAAGCATCGACATGCTCTATGAGGAGGCCGTCAGGAAAAAGCCGTATCTGAGCACCGCCGCCCTCAGCGAACTCGACAAACTGGCCTACATGCTGATAGCCGACGAGTTTGAGGAGCTGATGCACCAGAAGGCCGTAAGGCGCGCCGGAATACGCCTGTCGCATCAGGCACGCACGCGCCTCGACATTGTGGTCGACCTCTGGGAGCGCATCTTCCCGGGCAATCAGATTCTGCGCCAGGACGGCACGCTGCTCTTCGCCAACGAATGCGACACGGGCACCATCACGGCCTCGCGCCTGAGCCAGGGCGAGAAGGCCGCACTC
Source organism: uncultured Porphyromonadaceae bacterium (assembly GCA_945873625.1). Taxonomy (GTDB): domain Bacteria; phylum Bacteroidota; class Bacteroidia; order Bacteroidales; family Muribaculaceae; genus Lepagella. Next base: position 13,275 of record CAMCDS010000011.1, read on the forward strand.
TATTATATGTCGGCCGTGCTCTACGCCATGCCCGACGCCGTGGTTTTCATCGACTCCCCCTCGCTCTTCATGCACCCCTCGATGCTGGCCAACTTCTGGAATGCCGTCGAGGAACTGCGTCCCGACTGCCGTTTCGTCTACAATACGGTCGACATGGATTTCGTCGCATCGCGCACCGACACGGCCTGCATCTGGATCAAGAGCTTCGATGCCGGTTCCCACACCTGGAACTATGAGATTCTCGAGGCGCCGATGCTGTCGGAAGAGCTCTTCCTCGACATCATCGGCTCGCGAAAGCCTATCCTTTTCATCGAGGGCGACGCCACCCACAGCATCGACGGCAGGCTCTACCCTCTCGTGTTCACCGACTACACGGTGAAGCCGCTCGGGTCGTGCAACAAAGTGATCGAGGCCACGCGCAGCTTCAACGACCTCAAATACATGCACCATCTCGACAGCCACGGCATCGTGGATCGCGACAGGCGCACGACAGCCGAGGTCGACTATCTGCGCAACAAGCGCGTGTTCGTGCCGGAAGTGGCCGAGATAGAAAACATCTTCCTCCTGCCCGACGTGGTGCGCGTCATGGCCGAGCGACGGGGCAAGGACGCCAACAGCGTGGTCGAGAAGGTGCGCAAGGCGGTGATGGGTATGTTCCGCGTAAGGTTCGACGAGCAGGCCCTGCTCCACGTGCGCCACAAAGTGAAGCGCGACGTGGAATGTCGCGTCGACGCCAAGTTCACCTGCATCACGGCTCTCGAGACTCACCTCCGCTCGCTCGTCGACAAGCTCCGCCCGCGCGACTACTACAACCAGCTGCGCGAGGAGTTCCGCACGATGCTCGTGGAGGGCGACTACTGCGGCGTGCTGCGCGTGTTCAACCATAAGCCGATGCTGGCCGACTGCGGAGTGGCCCAGATGCTCGGATATAAGAACAAGGAAGACTACATCACCGGAGTAATCAACACGCTCAAAGGGTCGGGACGCCTCGCCGAAGAGCTCCGTCTGGCCGTGAAACGCTGCTTCGGCCTCGGGTCCGACGAGACCTATCTCCCCGGCCACGAACCCGCCCCCGGAAAGAAAAAGGCACAGGCACCGACTCCCGCGCCGGAAGGTGCCGGAGAGCAGATGCCGGAGAAGAGAAGCCGGCACCATCACGCCAAGCCAAAAGCCAAACGCGAGAGCGGCCGCGCCGGAAGCCGGCAGGGGAGAAAAAAGCGACCCGGCACGAAAGGAAACGGCCGCACGAGGAGGTACTGACGCATTTATTTCCGGACCTCTTCATCCTTTATTCATCCGCAAGTGTTATAACTTCCGGAAACCTCCTCACCGAAGTCTCCTCAGACGTATCAATATAACCCGATAATTATGGAAAAGAAACTCGCCATACTGCGCAACGACCCCTGGCTCGAACCGTTTGCCGAAGCAATCAACGGGCGCCACAAAGACGCCGAACGCACGCTGCGCCGCATCACATCCCACACCGACGGAAGCATTGTGAAATTTGCCAACGCCTACAACTATTATGGCCTTCACCGCGACGCCGACGGCAACTGGATATTCCGCGAGCTCGCCCCCAACGCCACGGAAGTGTGGCTCACAGGCACCTTTTCCGACTGGGAGATGCAACCCCGCTTCAAGCTCAACCGCCTTCCGGGTGGCGTATGGGAGATGAAGGCCGACAAAGACCTCATCCACGACGGCGACCTCTACAAGATGATCGTGCGCTGGGACGGCGGCGAGGGGGAACGCATCCCGGCCTACGCCACGCGAGTGGTGCAGGACCCACAGACACATATCTTCTCGGCGCAGGTGTATGAGCCGGCCGAGCCTTATCAGTTCAAGGTAAAGGACTTCCGCCCCGACGTTAGCCCGCTGCTCATCTACGAGTGCCACATAGGCATGGCGCAGGAGACAGAGGGCGTGGGCACCTACGACGAATTCCGCGAGAAGGTGCTTCCCCGCATCGCCGCCGACGGCTACAACGCCATTCAGATAATGGCCATTCAAGAACACCCCTACTACGGTTCGTTCGGCTACCACGTCAGCAGCTTCTACGCGCCCTCATCGCGGTTCGGCACCCCCGACCAGCTCAAACGCCTCATCGACGCCGCACATGAACTCGGCATAGCCGTGATCATGGACATCGTGCATTCCCACGCCGTGAAGAATGAGGTAGAGGGACTCGGACGCCTCGACGGCAGCTACGACCTCTACTTCTACGGCGACTCGCGACGCGAGCATCCGGCATGGGACTCGCTCGTGTTTGACTACGGCAAGGACAATACCCTCCATTTCCTCCTCTCCAACTGCAAATACTGGCTCGAAGAGTTCCGCTTCGACGGGTTCCGCTTCGACGGCGTTACCTCGATGCTCTACCTCGACCACGGGCTGGGCAAGGCGTTCGGCTCTTACGCCGACTACTACGACGGCAACCAGGACACCAACGCCATCACCTACCTCACCCTCGCCAACATCCTCATCCACAAGATCAATCCTTCGGCCATCACCATCGCCGAGGAGATGAGCGGAATGCCCGGCCTGGCCATGAAGTTCAGCCAGGGAGGCATCGGATTCGACTACCGCATGGCCATGGGCGTGCCCGACTACTGGATAAAGCTCATCAAGGAGAAGAAAGACGAAGACTGGCATCCGACCTCAATCTTCTGGGAGCTTACCAACCGCCGCAACGACGAGAAGACCATCAGCTACTGCGAGAGCCACGACCAGGCGCTCGTAGGCGACAAGACCATCATCTTCCGCCTCATCGACAAGGAGATGTACTGGCACATGAGCGTAGACGACAAGAATTTCGCCGTGGAGCGCGGCATGGCTCTCCACAAGATGATACGCCTCGTAACTCTGGCGAGCATCAACGGCGGTTACCTCAACTTCATGGGCAACGAGTTCGGTCATCCCGAATGGATCGACTTCCCGCGCGAGGGTAACGGATGGAGCTACAAGTATGCCCGCCGCCAGTGGGACCTCGTGGACCGCGACGACCTCAAATACAAGTTCCTCAACCGGTTTGACAACGCCATGATCGAGACCGTGAGCCGCGTCTATGACTTCCAGAAGCTGCCGATCGAGAAGCTCTGGGAGAAGGACGACGACCAGGTGCTCGCCTTCAGGCGAGGCGACCTCATCTTCGTCTTCAACTGGAGCCCGTCGCAGTCGTTCTCCGACTACGGCTTCCTTGCCCCGGCAGGGGAATACGAGGTGATTCTCGACTCTGACGCGCAGAAGTTCGGCGGATTCGGATTCATCGACGACAGCGTGCGCCACTTCACTCAGCCCGACCCGCTCTATTCTCCCTCGGGCAAGGGATGGCTGAAGATGTATCTCCCGGCCCGCACGGCGCAGGTGCTCCGCATGGTGCGCAAGCCCGCGCCCCGCAAGGCGGCCGCGAAGAGCAAGGCTAAAAAGAAATAAAAGATAATCAGAACCTTATAAAATGCAGAACGATAAAAAGATAATCATTGCCATCGACGGCTTCTCGTCGTCGGGCAAAAGCACCATGGCCCGGGAGCTGGCCCGCCGCATCGGCTACGTGTATGTCGACAGCGGAGCCATGTACCGCGCCGTAACGCTCTATGCGCTGCGCCATTCGATGATAGCGGCCGACGGCACCGTCGACACCGCCGCCCTCGTGAAGGCCCTTCCCGGCATCGACATCACCTTCGCCGCCCCCGACCCGGCCACCGGCGTGAGCGACACGCTCCTCAACGGCGAAGACGTGGAGAAGCAGATACGCGGCATGGAGGTGAGCGACCACGTCAGCCCCGTCTCGGCCATACCCGAGGTGCGCCGCCGGCTTACCGCCCTGCAGCAGAAGCTCGGCGAAGGGAAAGGGATAGTGATGGACGGCCGCGACATCGGCACCACCGTATTCCCCCACGCCGAAATGAAGGTGTTTGTCGACGCTTCGCCCGAAGTGAGGGCCGAGCGCCGGTTCAAGGAGCTGAAGGAGAAAGGCATCAAGGCCGACTATCAGGAGGTGTTCGACAACATCCGCGACCGCGACTTCACCGACCGCACCCGCAAGGAGTCGCCGCTGCGCAAGGCCGACGACGCCCGTGTGCTCGACAACGACGGAATGACCCACGCCGAGCAGATGGACTGGCTCATGAACCTCTATAAGTCGATTACCGCACGCGACTGACCATGGCAAAAATCGAAATCGACGCTGACTCCGGCTATTGCTTCGGAGTCGTTACCGCAATACGCAAGGCCGAGGAGGAGCTCGACAATTCGGGCTCGCTCTTCTGCCTCGGCGACATCGTGCACAACAGCGACGAGGTGGAACGGCTCCGCCTGCGCGGACTCGAGACCATCGACCACCGGCAGCTCGAAGGGCTCCACGACGTGAAGGTGCTGCTGCGCGCCCACGGCGAGCCTCCGCAGACCTATCGCACGGCCGATGCCAACAACATCGAGATAATCGACGCCACCTGCCCGGTGGTGCTTCAGCTTCAGCGGCGTATCAAGAAGGCGTGGGACGAAGCGGCTTCGGCAGAAGTGCGCCCCCTCATCCTCATTTACGGAAAGCAGGGCCATGCCGAGGTCAACGGCCTCGTGGGGCAGACCGACGGCCATGCCATCGTGATCCAGGACGAGAGCCAGCTCGACGACATCGACCTCGACCGCGACGTGCTGCTCTATTCACAGACCACCAAGTCGCCCGAGGGATTCGCCGAGATAGTGGAGGCCATCAAGAGGCGCAAGACGAAGGGGGGCTTCCGGTATTTCGACACTATATGCCGGCAGGTGTCGGGCCGCATGAGCCGCATACGCGAGTTCGCCAAGGCCCACGAGGCGGTGGTGTTCGTATGCGGCAGCAAGAGCTCCAACGGCAAGGTGCTCTTCGCCGAATGTCAGAAGGCCAACCCGCGCTCGATGCGCGTCTCGAATGTCGGCGACATCGACCTCGACAGTCTGCGCGGAGCCGAAACCATCGGCATCTGCGGAGCCACAAGCACTCCCCGCTGGCTGATGAACGACATCCGCGACTTCCTCACCGAAAGACTCGACTGACCATGCTCCACGAATCAGACAGCGAACGCGACGAGCGCTTCATGCTCATGGCCCTCGACGAGGCCGCACAGGCCTTCGCGGAAGACGAGATACCGATAGGAGCCGTAATCACACTCGGCGGCAAGGTGATAGCACGCGGCCACAACCGCACGGAGGCCTTGCGCGACGTGTCGGCCCACGCCGAGATGCAGGCCATCACGGCCGCCGCCGACTGGCTGGGAGGGAAATACCTGCCCGACTGCACGCTCTACGTTACCGTCGAGCCGTGCATCATGTGCGCCGGAGCACTCGGCTGGAGCCAGATAGGGCGCATAGTGTATGGAGCCTCCGACGAGAAGAAGGGTTATCACACCTACATCGCCGACCGCTCCCCTCTCCACCCCAAGACTCAGATTACACCAGGCGTGCTTGCCGACGAGTGCGCAGCCCTTATGCGCGACTTCTTCAGGAAGAAAAGACGATAAGGCCGACAGGGAAAAGACAGCAATGCCGGGTGCGAAGAACTGACGTCGCTCCCGGCATTGCTGTTTTCAATGATTTGCAGATTGCTACTCCTCTCTCTTGGCAAGATAATCTTCATATAGGGCCGCTACATCGGCCGGCGTCAGGCCAAACGAGGCGAGGCGGCGGAAGAAATAGTCGGCTTCGTCGCGAAAGAAGACGTTGCGCCGCATCTCCCCTATCCTCTTCACAGCTTCGGGGAGCACGAAGAATCCGATTCCCCGGCGGTTGAAGATGACGTGCTGCTGCTGAAGCCAGTCGTAAGCGCGCATCACGGTGTTGGCGTTCACCTCCACCCTCGCGGCGTATTCCCTCACCGACGGCAGGCGTCCATCGGGGGGAAACTCCCCGTCGGCTATCTGGTCCATGATACCTTCGGTAATCTGAAGGTAGATGGGTTTGTTTCCGTTAAATTCCATGGCTGTAGTCTCAAAACAGTTTATAGACCACCTGGCTTCTGCGGAACCGCAGGTATGCCAGATAATAGAGCACAATTGTAAGCACTATCTCGCCGATACCCATCCAGATGGCTAAATCCTCTCCGGTGAACGAGAAGCTGAAGTCGATATTCCTCATCGGCACTACCACCATGCCTAACAGCATCTGGAGCGCCCAGAGCACCACAAAGGTCTTCGCGAAGGAATGGCGCGGCCAGAGGGCCGACCCGAGGATGTAGAAGGCCTGTCCCATAAAGTAGCTGGCGAGGCATACGAATCCGAACTTCCATCCTCCGGGCTCTCCATACAGGGTCAGCATGCTGTAAAGATTTACCGGGCGGGCATAGTCGGCATCGATCGTTCCCTCATGGATGAGAGCCACGAGTATGCGGGCCAGCTCTGAGAGATAAAAGGCCGCTATGAGGGCGATGAAGGCCAGCGGCACCACGGCGAGCCAGCGCACGAGGAATTTGTCGGCTGCCGATGCGGGAAGCATCAGGGCGGATATGCGTCCCGTCTTGGTCTGCATGTTGGAGAATGTCTGAGCTCCCACCACAGCGCCGAATAGCAGGGCTACGAAACCTAATATGCCGAAATGCGGCATCCCTGTATCGACATGGTTGTAGCCCCAGATGCCGCCCATGGTTATGAATACGCCCCAGAGGGTAACGAGGCGGAGCAGCAGGTGCTTGCGGTTGTCGATCGCCTCTTTCCTGACGGTCAGGAAGAAATTGTTTATGCGTCTGTCGTTGTTTGCGTTTGCTTCCATTTCTGATTCTGTTTTGGCGTTGGATGTGGATTTCATTTATTGAAAAGGCGGTTTATAGCTTCGGGATTCTGGCGTGTCAGCTCGAAGAGGCTTTCGAGATTGATGTCGGTCTCCGAGTCGGGCCGGGCCGGTTCCACCACGTTGATTCCGCCGGGGGCGTCGAGTGCCATGAGCGCTGTCTCTGCGCGGTTGCGGTCGGTGGTGAAGCTGAAGGCAAGCTTCGAGGTGATTTCTCCTACGGAGGCATTGAGGAGCACTCCGTCGGTGTCGGTAATCACCACATGGTCGATGATTCGCTCCACGTCGTAGACCTGATGCGTCGAAATGAGCACCGTGCGGTCATCGTTCATCGACTTGAGCACCGCCTTGCGGAAGAGCCTCTTGCCCGGGATGTCGAGTCCGTTGGTAGGCTCGTCGAGTATGAGCAGCGAGGTGTTGCATGCCAGTGCGAACGAGATGAACACACGCTTCTTCTGCCCCATCGAGAGGCGGCCGAGGTGCACGTCGGGAGTCAGCTCGAAGGTCTCGAGATAGCTTCTGAGGTCGGCCTCGGAGAAGCGGGGATAGAACGGAGCCATGGTCGAGACATACTCCCTGAGCGAAATGCCGGGAAGCTCAAACTCCTCGGGCACGAGGAAGACATCGTTGAGAAATCCTACTTTCCTGTCGAACGGGCAGAATCCGTTGTAGTCAATGCTCCCCTGCTGCGGACGGAGCAGTCCGGTGATGAGGTAGATGAGGGTCGACTTTCCGGCGCCGTTGCGTCCGAGCAGTCCGCTGATTGTGCCCGGCTCGAGGGTGAGCGAATAGTTTTCGAGCACGGGACGGCGCTTGCGGCCATAGCTATAGGTTATATTGTTTACGCTTAACATAGTGTATTAGTATATTAGTACACTGCAAAGGTAGACACTTTTCCCGAACCGACAAAACTTTTCGGCAACTTTTTCTCAAAAAATTTTTATACCTATTCATACACTCTTATTTCTCAACAACTTACACAATAGACAAAAATCTTCTTTTTTGCGCCGAACCGAACCTTCCGCTTGCCCGCACGTTCTATTTTTAGAACTGCGGAGCCCCGGATGCCCCGGCAGTTCACACCCTTAACTTGAATCACACACACTATGAAAAGAGAATCACTTATTGAAATGCTCGTGCCCCACATCGTGCACGTAGCCATGTCGACAGCTCTCATCGTGCTCGCCGCCGAAACTCTCAAGAAAGTAAACTGCATCCACAAAGACCTCAAGGTGATACGCGAGAAGCACGGACTTGTGAAGCTCGCCCTCCGCAAGATCGAGGAGCGCAAAGAGAAGAAAGAGTAACGCTACGCACGACGGAACGACTATAACGAGATGATGCAATAATATTGCATCATCTCGTTTCTTTTGCACATTCCTCTCCCCTTTTTCACCTATATAAGTTGTAGGGCTGCCCTATATCCACTATATTTGCAGTGGCTTTCGGCTTGCCCGGAGCCTGACAATCTAAATTCTATATTCTTTTCTTATGCTCCGTGGCCGCCCAGGAGCTGCTGACGGGGGAACACCTGATTTTGACCATGAGCTTGAACTTAAAGGAGAAGGTTTACGGCTTCATATTCGGCGGAGCAATAGGCGACGCCCTCGGACTCGGCACGGAATTCATGTCGGTGGCCGAAGTGAGGAGACGCTACCCCGCCGGTCTGCAAAGCTACCACCAGATAGTGCAGGACGCCCACCGCTCGCAATGGGACCGGGGCGACTGGACCAACAACACGGAGGTGCTGCTGCGACTGATAGAGAGCATTATCGACAAAGGCGACATCGACATCCACGACTTCGCCCGCGTGCTGGTCGACTGGTTTATCACCAACCCGGTCGATGTGGTGCCGCAGGTGAGATGCGTCGTAAGCCAGCCCGACTACCTCGATGACCCGATCGGCGTGGCCCTTCGCATGTGGGAGAAGATGGGACACCACAACGCTTCAAACGAGGCGCTGCAGCGTGCCATTCTCTGCGGCGCATGGGAGAAGGACAATCCCGAAAAACGTGTGGCCGACGTATGCCGAATCACTCACCCAGACACACGCTGCTCTTGCGCCGCGTCGATTCTCGCCCACATCAGCCACTCACTAATATATGAGGACCGGCTGCTTTCAAGAGACGAGATAATGGCAATCGCCAACAGAATCGACAGGCGCGTGGCTCCCTATATCGAGGCTGCCGACAACCCCGACATATCGACTCTGAAACTCGACGACCGCCAGACGCTCTGGTATGTCAGAAAGTGCATGGCATGCGCCTTATGGGCACTCCGCCACACCGACAACCCCTCCAACGCCCTCGACGCCATTGTGATGGCCGGTGGCGACGCCGACACCAACGGAGCAGTGGCGATGAACCTCGTCGGAATGCGCGACGGATACTCGGCTCTCCCCCCGACCCTCATCCAGAGGCTGCTGCAGCGCGAGCGTCTCGACGACATTGCCGCACGTTTCTACCCTATATTTGAAAAACGAGTGAACGGATGAATAAGAAGACAAAGGCATGGATTGAAGCCATGAGGCTGCGCACCCTTCCGGTGAGCGTGGCGGGTGTATTTGCCGGCACGGCTGTGGCTGTGCTCTACGACAGTTTCCGCATAGTCCCGGCCCTGATATGCCTCCTCTTCGCTGTCATAGCTCAGATAGCATCCAATTTCGCAAACGAATACTACGACTTCCGCAACGGACTCGACCGCAAGGGGCGGGAAGGATTCCGGCGCGGCGTTACTGAGGGCGACATATCCCCCTCGGCCATGAAGAGGGCCACTTACGCGCTGCTCGCCGCCGACGCACTGCTCGGATGCACGCTCCTCTGGTTCGGAGGCTGGTGGATGCTCCCGATAGGCATAGCCATAGCCCTCTTCGCCGTGGGCTACAGCACGGGACCCTATCCGCTGTCTCACCACGGACTCGGCGACATAGCGGTGGTGGTATTCTTCGGCATAGTGCCGGTGATGCTCACCGCCTATCTGCAGGCACCTGAGCTGTGCCTCTGGCCGGTGTCGCTGCCGGTGTCGCTGGCCGTCGGGCTGATGGCCGCCGACGTTCTGATTGTGAACAACTACCGCGACTGCGACGACGACCGTGCCGTAGGTAAACATACCACGGTGGTCATCTTCGGACGAAAGGCCATGTCGACCGTCTACCTCCTCGACGGCATCGCCGCCATAGTGCTCGCGGCATGGGCTTTGTACGGACTGGTCTCCCCCTGGTGGGGAACCGCAGCCGGCATCTGCCTGCTCGTCCACGTAAGGCTCTGGGCCGGCATCGTCCACCGCCGGGGAGCGGAGCTCAATCCCATGCTGGGAAAGACGGCCATGCTTCTTTTGGCTTCCTCTCTGCTGATGCTTATAGCCTGCGCCACAGACGTCTGACCGCCGCAGGCCTTCCATGTAAGTTTTGTATCTAAGTCCTGTGAGCGACATTCATGTCGCCCGCATGGCCTCGCTATTTTCCGCGTACGGAGGCGAGATAACCTGTCGGCGACATACCTGTATGGGCGCGGAACATGCGGGTGAGGTGCTGGGGATACTCGAATCCGAGACCGTAGGCCACCTCCGCTATCGTCTTCCCGGCCAACATCCCGGCCTTGGCTTTCTGCACCACAAACTCCCTGATGTATTGTCCGGCATTCTCGCCGGTGAGCCGCTTCACCACATCACTGAAATAATTGGGCGACATGCAGAGATGTCCGGCGCATGCCTTCACCGTAGGAAGCCCCTCCTTCTCCTGACGGCCGCTGTCGTACCAATGCTGTAGAAAAGCCTGAAAACGGGTAAGCAGGTCGCTGTATACGGGCTTGCGCGAGAGAAACTGACGGTTGTAGAATGGCTGAAAGCCATCGACTACGATACCCTGACGGGCATCGGCGAGACAGTCTCCGACCCCGGCAACGCCAAGGTGTCGGGAATCTACAATCTGTCGGGGATGGAGATGGCCTGCACCGACAGACTGCCCGACGGCATCTACATAGTCAGATATGAAGATGAGAGACGCACCTTTTCAAAAAAAGTAAGCGTCCGCTCCGCCACCCTCTGATAATACCCCGCCGACCGCATCCGCCATCGCCCTCCCGGCGTCTCTTTTTGCCTGACCGCAATATAAAAACCGTTAAAATACATAGGAAATAACCGCAATGAGCGTCAAAATTTGCATATAACGGCATTATGAATTATCTTTGCCGTGAATTTTAAACGTATACGCCATGTTACTGAGATTTGCGGCAGACAATATCATGTCATTCAAAGAGGCGGTGGAGTTCAATACTTTTCCGTCGAGCAGAAGCCATAGCCACGAGTGGCATAAGGTTTCGTGCGGTCATGCCACGGCCTTGCGGATGAGTGCCATTTACGGGGCCAACGGCGCCGGCAAAAGCAATCTTCTGAAATGTATTTCACTGTTGAAATCTATGGTGGGTGCAGAAAAATTAGGAGATCTGGCATTGACGGATGACCTGTATTTCCGTCTTGACGAACAGGGGAAGGCAAGGCCATCCGAGCTTGCGATTGAGTTCTTCGCCAATGGCAGGATATTCTACTATCATATTGTTTTCAACAGACTGGAGGTTATAGAGGAAGAGCTGATGCTCAGTCAGAAAAATAAGGATATACCCATATTCAGTCGTAAAAACAATGACGTGAATGTTCGGGCTGAATATCTGAGACCGGGAGACAAAGGAAATTTCATAGAGGTTTTCCTTGACGCAATGAACAGAATAATCCGTCCGGATATGCCGGCTCTGTCATTTTTCGGCCAGTATTACCCTGAGGAACTGCCACTGGTCAAAGACGCTTTTGACTGGCTGACACATCTTCAGGTGGTGCTTCCGGCAATGCGTATCGGCTATCTCCCCCATGTTCTCGACGGAGACAGTGACTTTGCAGACCTTGTGAATAATGTGATACCGGAGCTGAAGACCGGCATATCAAGGCTAACTGTCCGCAAAGAGATTATCAACGAAGAGGAGACGCGTGGAAACTCGGCCATATCGAAAGCGCTTGCAGCTGCAAAAGAAAAGCCGGGCAAGCCTCAGATGTTGGCGGAAACCCGAAACGATGAGATTTCCAATATAGTTGTAGAAGACGGCATTGCATATCTCAAGACTCTCGTGGCGATACATACCGATGCCAATGGTCGTGATGTGGAAATGAACATGACTATGGAATCGGACGGAACGAGGCGCCTCATAGAATACATGCCTTTGCTGTATGCCGTTCTCAAACGAGACAATGTGTTTGTGGTTGACGAGATAGAGCGCAGCATACATCCGATAATGATTAAGACACTTATGAGCAAAATATCGGAAAACAGGGAAGCACGCGGACAAATCATTTTCACAACCCATGAAAGCTGCCTGCTCGACCAGTCCATTTTCCGTCCTGACGAGATATGGTTTGCCCAGAAAGATGTAAATCAGTCAACACAGCTTTACCCCCTAAGCGACTACAACATACACAAGACCGCCAATATCGAGAACGGCTATCTTAACGGACGATATGGTGGTATTCCGTTTTTGTCAAATCTCACTGATCTGAAATGGTGATATGATAACACGTCGTAAGGATTACAGCAAACATGCTCCCTCAAAAAATGCCAGTAAGATATATATAGTCTGCGAAGGTGCCGAGACAGAGAAAAACTATTTCGGATTCTTTGAAGGCCTGTCATCAAATCTTGAGCTTATCGTGATACCTCCGGAAGAAGGCACTGACCCGTTGAAACTTATGGAGTTGGCACATCGTGAACTATTAGGCGAAACGAGGACTCATACACTTGATTTCATGCAGAACGACAAAGTATGGTTTGCCATAGATACCGACACATGGGAAGATGAAGGCAAGATCCAGCCTTTACGGGACTTCTGTGCAGACCAGAACGGCCATATATCAGACAAGTATGATGAAGTCAAGCCATATAAGGCATGGAACGTCGCGCAAAGCAATCCATGTTTCGAGATATGGCTATATTACCACCACTATGAGTCGGCTCCCGAAATCGAGGATATAGATAAGCATCGGTCCATGAAGGCATTTGTCGACAGCTCCATAGCTGGCGGATTTGATTACCAGAGAGACCCGGTCAGACTTAAGGACGCAATAGAAAACGCCAAAAGAAATTTCAAGAGGAAGGATAACGGCAATCCCGGTTCATTCTCCACTGAGCAATATCTTTTGGGAAGTGAAATCATCGGATTCGTAAATACCGAATTACAGAAGTTGCGAAATAAGCTATGACTTTGTCTGCGGGCGGGCGGTCAGCGCGATGAGGGGATTTGCTCGCCGGTCCAGTCGCGCGAGGGCTGAGGCGTCGGGATTTCCTTCCCGGCGCTTCTCTTTTTTGCCGGGACGTCAGTCTTTTTCTTCCTGCCTCTTCGGCTCTCCGGGGCTTTCCGCCGATGGTCTGCCCGGCGGTCTTTGCGCGTTCGCGGAGGGGTGGTGTCCTGCGGTTCCGACACTACGTGTACGGCGGTGGGCACAGACTGCGGAGAGGAGGCCGGCGCCTGCTCGCCACGGCGCGTACACATCACCCAGCAGAGGTCGGCGGCCACTATGGCCGCCACCACCGCAAGACCGATACGTTCCCTGACATTGAGCGGATACCTCATCAGAACGGGTAGCCTATGGCCAGATGGAAGGCGAAGGCGTTTTTAAACGCTATGTTGAAATAATGGGGCGTTCCCATGTCGTAGGGGGCGTGGAGGCCATAGCCGAGATCGCCGCGCACCACTATCATGCCGAGATCGACACGCAGACCCACGCCCGTGCCCAACGCGAGGTCGCGCAGGAAGGTGGAGCCTTTGAGCTGTCCGCCCGGACGCGAGGGGTCGTTTCGGAGCAGCCACACGTTGCCGGCGTCGAGGAATACGGCTCCGTGAAGCACGCTGACAATCGGGAACCTGTATTCCGTATTGATCTCAAACTTGAACGTACCCGTCTGGTCGAAATAGCCGTTCACCTGGTCTCTGGGCGCGCGGTAGCTGCCCGGGCCGAGCGAGCGCACGGTGAAGGCACGGATAGAGTTGGCGCCTCCGATGTAGAACTGTTCGGTGTAGGGCACCTCACGCGAATTGCCGTAGGCATGCTCGGCGCCTATAAGCACGCGGCTGACGAGCCACTGGTCCGACCCCCGGATGAGGCGACGGCTGTAGACAAGCTGCGCATGCCCTTTGACAAACTGCGAGAAGGGGGTTCCGAAGAGACGCTTCTCGCCTTTGACGCCGCAGGCGCGCCAGATGCCGCTGAATATGTTGCCGGCCTCGGTAACCGACACCTGCAGGTTGATGCCGTTGATACGCTCGCGTTCAAGAAACTTGTCGAGCGTGTAGGTATAGTTCATCTGAGGAATGAACTGGCTCTGGAAGCTGAGGGCGATTGCCGGGTTCTGCGCCATGATGCTGTCGAAGTCGTGGGTGGTGGCCATCAGCTTGGTGTACGACAGCTTGAAGAGCGTGAGCTGGTTGAGCACGTTGCGGAACGAGCGCCACTCGTAAGAGAATCCGGCGTTGAACTGAGCAATCTTGAAATAGTGGGGACGGTTGAGGATGCTGGCGTTGAGCGAGACGTTGGTCCAGTTGAGGTCGCGGTGGCGCCGGGGGATGAACTTCGGAGCCAGCAGGCGGGGGAAAGCGAGAGTGGCCGTCAGTCCGAACTCATAGCTGTTGAACACCGACGAACGGTCGTGGCCCGTCTGCCATTCATAGTCGGCGTTGAACTGCACGCTCAGCTTCTCGGCCCCGCCGAAGATGTTGTAGTTGGTCAGGCCGAGGATGAGACCCGGGCCAAGGTAGGAGTTTGATTTCGAAGTCGCGTTGACCTCGATCGAGGCTTCGAGCGGGCGGTCGAACTTACAGGTGATGTAGACGTCGAGCCGCGGGTCGGAGAATGCCGAGGAGTCGGCCGGCACGGGCTGCACCTGTATGGCGCCGAAGATACCGAGGCGCGAGAGGCGTGTCTGCGTGCGGTCCATGTCGCGCACCGAGAAGAGCCTGCCCTTCCTGAACGTGATGCACGAGGGCACGAGGTTCTTCCTCAGCCTTGCCGGACGCATCACTATCAGCTCGCCCCGGTCGGTATGAAGCGTGTCGGGCGTGCCCGGCTTCCTGTTGCTCTGGCGCTCGACGGTGGTATAGACATTGCCGACGCGATACTGCACGAGGGCGTCTTTCGGAGTGTTGTCGGCAAGCGTCAGCTTGAGGGCGATCTTCTTTGGCGTGATGGTGCTGTCGGCCAGAAACTGTATGTATTCGGGTCGGAAATAGTAGTAGCCTCGGTTGCGGAGGCGGTTGGTGATACGCGTCCTCTCCGCCGAGAGACTGTCGACGCAGAAGCGCTCCCCCTTCACGAGATAGTCGCTCTTTCGGGCAAGCGAGTCGATGAAGTTGCAGATCGGCAGCGAGTCGTTGCTGAGATAGATTATAGAGTCGATGGGATACGGACGGCTCACGTCGAGGTCGTATTCAATCTTGGCCTTCTTGTCGTTTTTCTTGTCGGGGATGAGCGAGTAGGTGGCCGTCGAGCCGAAATATCCGTTCTGGTCGAGAATCTCTTCGAGCATCTTCACCCTGACCTCGGGGCGCACGTCGGAGATAAGCACCGGCTGCTCCACGAGTTTGCGGTAGAGCCATCCCTTTATCCCCTTGGCCGAGTCGTTCCAGTTGTTGTAGACCCAGAGACCGATAGGCAGGGGCGAGCGCCAGTAGGGCGACATTATCTTATAGGGCAGCGGATTGTTGGGAGCCACGTTGATGGTCTTCTTGAGGTCGGCCACCATCTCGTCGGGCAGCTTCTCGCCTCCGGCAGGCCTGATGTTGAATTTGGTTACGCCCGTATATAGCGTCTCGTCGGGACCGAGCCGCTTGGTGGTGGAACAGGCGGCCATCACCCCGGCCGCGATGATGAATGCGGTGAGGCGGGTGGCTATTTTTATGCGGTATCCGGATTTTGTCTTCATTTCTTCTGGTCTGTGGTCCGGGTTGAGTCGGGGTTTGTCTTGGCTCCGGCGGCCGAGTCGGCAGGCTCGGCCACAACGGGTTTCTTTCTCTTTCCGAGATGGAAGAGCTGGCGCAGATTGCTCATTCGCCGGCGCATCACGAAGCCGACGCCGGTCTCGGTAATCTCGCCCTCCACGATGCTTTCGAAGCCGTTGTGGCGGAAGAGCTTGAGATACATGCTGAGTGTGTTGGTCTGCTTGAGCATGTATTCAAACGATATATCGCTCAGCAGGTTCTGGGCAAAGTTCTCGTCGGCCGAGGCGTCGGTCGAATAGTTGCCTCCTACCACAATCTTGAACTTATTGTTGAATAGCGACTTCGACACCTGATAGCTGTAGCTCGTGGTGGTAGAGCTGCGTCCGTCGGTGGTCTTGTCGTATTGGTCGACGCCAAACGATAGGTCGACGCCGCGGATATTGTTTGCCGCCCACGTGTTGAGCTTTGAGGTGAGGAATCCGTAGAGGGCCGAGTTGGCCATGTTGCCGAATCCCGACGAGGCGGTCTTGGTGTCGCCTCCGGTGTATTGTCCGGTAATCAGCATGTTCATGGCCGCCGTGGCGCGCTGGTCGGCGCTCATCGACTGCAGCTCGTTCTGTATCGCTACATCGTCTTCGGCCGAGAGGTCGAAGTTCACGCCCGGAGCCGAGAGGGTGTTGCTCAGCGCGAGCCCTACCCGGAAATTCACGAGGCGGGAGTTGCCGCTCGACTGCACCACGTTGACCTTCACGTCGTCGTATGCGTTGATATGGAGCAGCGGGTTCATCACGTCTCCGTTCCAAAGGGCGTAGCCGCCCGGCTCGAACACAAATTTCTTCTCGCCCATCACCGGGAGCGAATACCTTACGAATCCCTCGCCGATGTTGAGCTGTCCGTTGAGGCGCATGTCGCCCATGAAGTTCTGGAAATACCTCAGCGTGCCCGACGGGGTGATTTCGAGGCGGTTGGTGGGATTGTCGGGCGAGAGTAGCACCGTGGCCTGCGTGCCGGGCGCTATGTTGAGGCTGGCGAGTATGCGCATGTTCATCGTCGTTTCCACGCTGTCGGCCTTGGCCACCTGCGTAGTGTCGGAAAACTGCACGAAGGTAACTATCTCGCCGTTTGAGCGCTGCTCCACGAGGGTCTGGGCCTCGGTCTGGAGCTGGTAGTTGATGTCGGTGGAGTTGAGAATCGACACGTCGGCGTTGATGTCGAAGTGCTTCATCGGGCCCCGTGCCGAGGCATCGAGGTTCACGAAGAGCTTTCCGAAGATGGGGCTTCGGGCGCGTTTGTCGTTGCCCACGAGCTGCACGTTCTTTCCTGCCACGCCTATGTCGAAGCTGATGTCGGAGAATTTGCGGGCGTTGACGTTTCCGTTGATGGTAAGCGGATTGGCGTTGACTGCGAAAATCTCGAAGTTATTGAAGTCTATGACGTTGTCGGCCACTGTGAGCGACTCGCGGTCGAAATGCAGCGAAGAGCCGATCATCGGAATGAAGACCCTGACGGAGTCGCATTCGATGCTGCCGTTGAGCAGCGGCTCGGCGAATGTGCCCGACATGGCCATCGAGCCGTTGAGGCATCCCTCGAGCTTGGCGACGTCTGCCCCGAGGAATGGATTGGCCACGCTCAGGGGGAACTGCGTCAGCTCGAGCTTGAGTCCTTTGGGTGTGAAGCTGCCTACGGAGTCTTTCATCAACGCGCCGCGGAAAGTGAGGGCAGGCTTGCCGTTGACCTTGAGCGAAGCAAAGCCACCGGCATTACCCTTCTCACCCATGCCGGCCTTGACCAGCATCTCGAAGTCGCCGACGCGCGTCTTGTTGTAGTAGAAGTTGTCGACATTGAGCGTGCCGTTGGCGATAAGGGCCTTGTTGACCAACCCCACCCTCATGTCGGCGCTCACCGAGGCCTTTATCGGGGGAGCGAACACCGACATCTGCAGGAAGTCCTCGATATTGATGTTCTGGAGGTTGACGTGAAGCTCCTCGCGTCCCTTGTCGTTGGTCTCGGTCATGAGCAGTATGCTGCTCTGCGCGCTTCGGGCGAGCAGGTTGGCGTCGATACGTGAGTTGGAGAGCGTGTAGTCGATATGGTTGTCGGCGTTGAGGGTCCAGGGGAGATAGGCGATTGTGGCCTTGAGGGGAGAGAAGTGGACCGAGATGATGGAGTCGGTTATGGCTCCGGTAAGACCAAGCCGGTAGCCGGTCTCGCCCTGCAGGTTCTTCTGGTTGAGGAAAGCCGAGACGCGGTGGCCGCCCACGTAACCGTTGAGGTTGACTTCGGCAAACTCGTCGAGCGTGCCCGGGGCGTTGCCTACGTGGGCGCGGTAGTCGAGGAGGCTTCCGCGCTGGTCGAGAGTGAGATGGGCCGTGTCGAGGCGGAGCGAGCCGGTGTTGATTCCAAGCGCGCCAACGTCGGCGCGTATCAGCGAGTCGTTGCTCACCGTGGCATAAACCGTATCGACGGCCATGCCGGTGGCCGTAAGCAGCTGGCGGAGCAGTCCCCGGCCCGAAGCGGTGGCATCAAGTCTGAAATTGGGGAGCGCGCACTGAAGCATCTCCACGTCGAGATGACGGGCGGCTATCTGCTTGTCGATAATGGGCATTGTGGCCATAAAGCAGTCAACCACGTGTTTGAGACCCGAATCGCTCGTGAAGTCGAGCGTGGTGCTCTCGCAGTCGACGGTGGCCTGCACCCGGTTTTCGGTGGCGAGCACGTCGGCCGTAAGTCCCTGCGGAAGATGGATATACCTGTCGGGGAGGTTCCAGTCGAAGTTGTCGACCCTGAGGTTAGCGTCGTAGAGCCAGCGTTCGGGGCTTGCCGACCCTTTGAGATAGATGTCGCCGTTGCCCGAGCAGATTGTCTCTGTAAGCCCGAGGGCCTGCAGGTCGGCGTGGGTGATGCGGGCACGCACGTCGAATGTATAGTCGTCGGGGGCTACAGTGCCTGTGGCGTCGAGGTCTACGAGCAGTTGCGGGTCGGGTGAATTGAGTTTCACGCTGTATTCCCCGCCCGAAAGTTCGGCGTGGAGGTCTATGTTCCTGTAATCGTGCCCCTTGTAGACGGCCTGGCTGACGGCCACGTCGGCAAGTGTATGCGCTCCCGGACGCGACGGGTTGAATCCGGCTCCGTGTGCGCTCACGTGTGCGCTCACAGTGCCGATGCCCATGTCGGGAAGGAAGCGTCCGGCCTGGAAACCGCTGATGTCGATGTCGGCGTCGTAGCTTTCGGCCGTGAGCGACACCACTCCGTCGCCCACCACGTCGCCGGCTTCGGAGAGGAGGCTGAAGTCGGCTCCATACGTCTGGCGGTCGGCCGTGGCCGTGCCGGTGAGCGACAGCCGCGGGATGTCGTAGCTCGTATTGCCGAGAAACGCGTTGACCGTCTCGGGGCCCGTCAGCGAGGCGTCAAACTTGAGGTTGCCCTTCATCTTCTTGATGTCAAGAGGATTGTCGACGGTGCCCTTGGCCACTAAATCGAGCACTTTCGGCACATTGAGCTTCAGCGAGCTCACATTCATCGAGCTGAGCGAGCCGTCGGCCTTAAGCTGCACCCGCGCCGGCTGCATGGTAGGCAGCTTCGAGGTGTAGGCCTTCAGCGAGGGCATGAAGCTCACTATGTCGCGGGGCGAGATGTCGCCTTCGGCGAGCACCGCTGTCTCGGCCTTCGGATTCATGGCCATAAGCGCGAAGGGGACGTTGGCGTTGGCGAATATCTTTGAGTAGAGGGTGGTTACGTTAAGGTCGCGGATGTCGAGCCCTACGGAGTCGATGGCCACGAGACCGCGTCCGGAGGTTACGGCCAGCCCGCAACGCTCCTTGGCCATTAGGCGCGAGATGGGTATGCGCACTTCGGAAGCCTTGTTGTAGAATCCATGCAGACCTATACCCACATCGGTGAAGCTGAGATAGTTGGCATCGAATCCGGGCTGTGGCTCCGCACCCTTCACGCCGTAGAGAGCCTTGAAGCCGTCGAGCGAGACGCTGTCGCCTCGGATCACCATCGGCGGACCGGGCACGCTGACCGTGTCGACCGGAGCGGGATGCGTCTTGATGTATTCGGCAGTAGGCGTAAGATATGTGAACGAGCCGTCGGCCACGGCAAGCGAGCGCACGCTGACGTCGTTCTGCCGGAGGTCGACCACTCCCCTCTCAAGCTCCAGACTGTTGGTCTGCAGCATCAGGGTGTCGATGGTGGGGAGCATCGACATCGCAAACCGGAAGTTCTCGAGTTTCAGATGATTGGCCTTGATGAGAAAAGGGGTCGAGGTGGAGTCGGTCGGCGAAGGCTTCTTCTTCCATACGTTCATGTAGAGGCTGACGTCGCCGTCGCGCAGACGCGCCTCGTTGAGGTCGATGAGGCTCGTGCGGATATTGGCCGAGCTCTTGCCGTCTACGTCAAGCTCCCCGGCCCGTATCTTCATTATCATCGAGCTGTCGGGACTCACCATGCGGTAGTAGCCGTCGAGCAGCTTCAGCTTGTTGACCTTCACGTCGAGGTCTATGAGGGGAAGCAGCTTCACGTCGGCTATCACCTCGCGCGCGTGCACCATCGTGTCGCCCGTGGCCTCGATCACATTCACTCCCTGAAGCGACACGTCGAGGGGGAAGCGAAGGCGGAAGAGGTCGATCTGCACGTCGAGTCCGGTCGACTTCTTCACCACCGAGCAGGCAATGTTTTTCACAAACGTCTGCACCGGAGGTATGTAGAGCAACACCGGAATCATCAGAATGGCAAAGATGAGCCATCCCAAAGTCTTCAGCGTTATCCTCAGCCATTTGGGCTTTATCAGGTGCTTCTTCCCTTTCGCAGGTCTATCTCCTTCCTTTTCCGCTCCGGGGGCGTCGGGCATGGCCTCGCCGCCGTCTGCCGGACGGGAGTCGTGGAGGTAGGTCTTATTATCGTTTTCGCTCACTGTCTGTCGGTTTATTATGGTTTGTGGCTCCGGCGCCTCTTGCTGAAACGGCGGAAGAGCAATACTGCCGCGGCAGCGGCCACGGCTCCGGCAAAGTCGGCTGCCATGTCGGCCGGCTCAAACGAGCGACCCAGATCCATATATTTCTGGGCATACTCGATGCCGACGCCGACAAGGGTGGCTACAGTCGCCGCCAGGGCTGCCAGAGAGAGCGACACCCTCCTCAGCCGCAATCCGCGCACGGCGTCGCGGATGATGCAAAGCGTCAGCATCCCGAATAAACAGGCGTGAGCCAGTTTGTCGGCCCCTTCGAAGAGAGGGGGCTCGATGTCGCCTACGGGGCGCGGCGCCAATGTGAACCAGCCTATTACGAGAAGCACCACCGCTGTCGGCACCCATGCAGGCCCCCGACGCGACAGCCTCAGGAGGCCGCCGGCCTCTCCGCCCTGCGCGTCTCCTCTCCCCGTTAAGGCTTTTTCACTTTTTTTCATCCTACAAAGGTAATAAAAAATTCCCCTCTGCCTGCCATATATGCAGCAAAATCGGGGTGTGCCGCCTCTCGACACCCGATTTTAGCTCCATTTATGCCCCGGAGTGAAAGAAATGCCAATCTTTTGTGTTAAATTTGCAGAATCTCCCCTCTCATTAATGTTTTCACCAATGGCAAAGAAGAAAAGACAGGCCCCGGCCGCCCCCGACAGAATGCTCGGCCTCGGAACGGTGGTCAGAAACACCGGCAGCTCCTATACCGTGGCTCTCGACGACGGCTCCACGGCCAACTGCCGCATAAAGGGGAATTTCCGCATCCGGGGCATCCGGACCACCAACCCCGTGGCCGTAGGCGACCGCGTGGCCGTCTGCGAGGCTGCCGACGACGCCGATTTCATCACGGCCATCGAGCCACGCAAGAACTATATAATCCGAAAGGCATCAAACCTCTCGAAGGAATCGCACATTCTCGCCGCCAACATCGACCAGACGCTGCTCGTGGCCACGCTGCGCGAACCCGTTACGACCACCACCTTCATCGACCGTTTCCTCGCCACGGCCGAGGCATACGCCGTGCCGGCCGTGCTCGTAATCAACAAATGCGACACGTGGGAAGAAGACGACCGTGAACTCGGAGCCGCCCTAAAACACCTCTACACATCCATCGGCTACAACACGCTCATCGTCTCGGCCACTACCGGGCAGGGACTCGAAGAGCTCCGCGACCTTCTGCGCGACAAGACCACTCTCCTCGCCGGCAACAGCGGCGTCGGCAAGTCGAGCCTCATCAACGCGCTTGTGCCCGGAGCCGGGCTGCGGACCGGAGAAATATCCGACATTCACCACACCGGCACGCATACAACCACATTCTCCGAAATGATTCCGCTCCCCGAGGGGGGGCGCCTTATCGACATACCCGGAGTAAAAGGCTTCGGCACCATCGACTTCAAACCTGCCGAGGTGTCGCACTATTTCCCCGAAATTTTCCGGTTCGGACGCGACTGCCGCTACAGCGACTGCCGCCACACCGGCGAACCGGGATGTGCCGTGGCCAAAGCCGTCGACGACCATTTCATCTCGCAGAGCCGCTACGCCTCCTACCTCTCCGTGCTTGAGGACGCGGAAGGTGAGCAAGGCTCCGACAAATACCGCAAACCCTTCTGAACCATCCCTCCGGCATCTCCCGAAGGCTCCTTACGTCCGTATGCGGATTGAGAAAAAATGACGGCCGCGCTGTCATATTTCATTATTCGCGATGTCTCTATTATGACTGCATAATAGTTTTGCATCGGAAAAATGAAACTCAATATGCTTATGAAACATATACTTACCACCCTTACACTACTCTCCTGCGCGCTGACTGCGATGGCTCAGACAGAATCGTCCGACTCCATTTCAGCCCGCGAGCTAAATGAGGTAGTGATCCAGGCACCGACCGTAGTCAGGAAAGCCGACATGGATGTCTATCATCCGTCGAAAAGCGCTGTCGAACATTCGAAAAACGGACTCCAGCTGCTCGGCAACCTGATGATTCCGTCGCTCTCCGTCAGCGACGCCCTCGGCGCGGTGCAGGCCGCCGGACAGGCAGTGCAGATCCGCATCAACGGACGGGAATCGTCAATAGAGCAGGTGCGCGCCTTATTGCCTGAGACCGTCAGGCGCGTGGAATGGATCGACAACCCCGGACTGCGTTACGGCGGAGCCAGCTATGTGCTGAATATCATCGTGGCCAACCCGACTCTCGGAGGCTCGCTGATGGCCACGGCCCGCCCGGCGCTCAACACCGCATGGGGATTCTACATGGCCGACGCCAAATTCAACACCGGCCGCTCGCAATGGGAGATAGGGGGCGACTTCAAGCTCACCGACCGTATAAAGGCCCACCGCGACTATTACGAGACCTTCACCTTTCCCGACGGCTCATCGCTTACGCGCGACGAGACGCCGCTCGGAGGCTCGACCGACAACACTACCGCAAGCGGATGGTTGTCTTACAGCTACATCAGGCCCGACACCACCGTGGTAATGGCCGAGTTAGGCATCAACGCCAACCTCCGCACACGCGAACGATACGACGGACTGGTCTCGACCGGCGACGTCCGCGACGACATGATGCTCACCGACGTCAACGGCCACAACGGACTCACGCCCAAGCTGTCGCTCTACTGGCAGCAGACCCTGCCGCGCAGGCAGATTCTGATTGTCAACTTCAACAGCTCGCTCTATTTCGGACGCTCATATTCCGACTACACCGAGCAGCCGACGGCTACTGACAGCCGGCTCACCGACATACACACTTCAATCAAAGACCGCAACCAGGCCTACGCCGTGGAGGCCGACTATATAAAGAGCTGGGGCAACGGTCGCCTCACCGCCGGAGTCTCCTATACGGCCAACCGCAACCGGTCGCAGTATGAGAACCTCGGCGGGGAGATATTCCATCAGCGTCAGGACAAGGTGTATGTCTACGCCGAATATTTCCACCGCTTCGGCAAATGGACGGCTACTGCCGGAATGGGCGTGCAGTACACCGACTTCCTCTTCAGGGAGTCGGGACGGGGCAACCACACATGGAGTCCGCGCCCACAGGCCACAATCACATATTCACTCAACCCGAACCACAATTTCCGCCTCAGTTTCAACTCCTGGCAGTCAACGCCGACGCTTGCAGAGACCAACATAGTGCCTCAGCAGCTCGACGGATTCCAGTGGCGCGTTGGCAACCAGAATCTCAAGACGGCCAACTCATACATGCTCACTCTCCGCTATGGCTTCTCCCTACCGCGCGTCAGCGGCACGTTCGGCATCCGCGCCTTCTCTTCGCCCGACGCCATCACCCCGCTCCTGCTATGGGAAGGAGACCGGCTGATCACCACCTACGAGAACAGCCGCGGACTGCAGAACCTCTCCTTCTTCATCGCCCCTCAGATCGAAATCATACCCGGCTGGCTCACGGCAAGCGGATACGTGCAGTTTCGCATGGAACGCATGCGCGGCACCGGCTACGACATCCGCAGCAACGCATGGAGCGGCAATGCGCAGATTCAGGTAACGCACTGGGGATTCGTGCTTTCGGGCCAGTATGTACGCGCGCAACGCGACCTCTGGGGCGAAAAAATCAGCTGGGGCGAAGACCTCAACAGAATCGACCTCAGCTACAACTGGAAGGCATGGCAGTTCTCGGCCGGAATAATCATGCCGTTCGGCAGATACGACCAGGGAAGCAAGTCGCTGAGCAAATGGGACCGCAACGAGCGGCACATGCGCCTCGACATGCGTATGCCTTATCTCACCGTGGCCTACAACCTGCAATGGGGACGTCAGAAACGCGGAGCCAGAAAACTCGTTGACATAGATGCCAACGCCGACCGCTCGACCGCCGGCGGCCGCTAATCTCCTCACTCTAAATCGAAAAAAAGAGACGCGAAGCATCTGCTGCCTCACGTCTCTCTTTTCTATTTATCTAAGATTTTCAGTCGGTGATGAGGTTGGTGCCGGTCATGTCGGCGGGCTGGGGAAGCCCCATGATGTGGAGTATCGAGGGAGCCACATCGGCGAGGCGTCCGTCGGCCACCTTGGCATCCGCATCCGTCGAGATGTAGATGAACGGCACGGGATTGAGCGAATGGGCCGTATTGGGCGTGCCGTCCTCATTGAGTGCGTGGTCGGCGTTGCCGTGGTCGGCTATGATGATGGAGGAATAGCCGTGGGTCTTGGCGGCATCAATCACCTTGCCTACACATTCGTCGACGGTAGCCACCGCCTTGCTGATGGCATCGTAGACACCGGTGTGGCCCACCATGTCGCCGTTGGCGAAGTTGACCACGATGAAGTCGTATTTGTCGCTCTCGATCTGGGCCACGAGCTTTTCGGTAACCTCGTACGCGCTCATCTCGGGCTTAAGGTCGTAGGTGGCCACCTTCGGCGATGCCACGAGTATGCGGTCCTCGCCAGGCCAGTTCTGCTCGCGTCCTCCGTTGAAGAAGAAGGTTACGTGGGCATACTTCTCGGTCTCGGCGATGTGGAGCTGGCTGAGGCCCTTCTTCGAGAGATACTCGGCAAGGGTGTCGGCCACGTCTACCTTGTCGAAGAGGATGTGCACTCCCTTGAACGAGGCGTCGTAGGGCGTCATGCAGTAGTACTGCAGTCCGGGCACGGGCTTCATTCCCCCCTCCTCATGCTGTGTGAGCACGGTGGTGAGTTCCTTGGCGCGGTCGTTGCGGTAGTTGAAGAAAATCACCACGTGTCCCTCGCCGATGCGGCCGTCGACCGTGCTGTTGACGATCGGCTTGATAAACTCGTCGGTTACGCCTTCGGCATACGATTCCTCGATGGCCTTCACCATGTCGGAGGCCTCGCGACCCTTTCCGTCTACGAGGAGGTCGTAGGCTTCTTTCACACGCTCCCAGCGGTGGTCGCGGTCCATTGCGTAGTAGCGGCCTATCACCGAAGCTATCTCGCCTGCCGAAGCGGCGCAGTGCTTCTGCAGGTCGGCCACGAATCCGGCGCCGCTCTTCGGGTCGGTGTCGCGTCCGTCCATGAAGCAATGGAGATACACCTTGTCGAGGCCGTATTCCTTTGCGATGTCGCAGAGGGCGTATACGTGGTCGAGCGACGAATGCACGCCGCCGGTCGATGTGAGTCCCATGAAATGGATGGGCACGCCATGATCGCGCGCATAGCTGAACGCACCTACAATCTCGGGATTCTTCATGATCGAGCCGTCGGCGATGGCGCGGTTGATTTTCACCAGGTCCTGATATACGACGCGCCCGGCGCCGATATTGAGGTGTCCTACCTCGCTGTTGCCCATCTGTCCGGCGGGGAGGCCCACGTCCTCACCGCATGCCTGCAGCTGCGAATGGGGATACTCCGCCATGAGGGCGTCGATGTTGGGGGTCGGGGTGTTGAAGATTGCGTCGTCTTTCTTGTGGTCTCCGAGGCCATAGCCGTCGAGGATCATCAATAATGCTTTTTTTGCCATACCTAAGTCTTTTACCTGTTTGATTAATGCCGGAAAGCCCCGATGGGTTCACCGGCCATGTAAAAACCTGCTTTCCGACAACTGCAAACGCCGGGAGGAACGAATCCCCCCGGCGACAGCTGTATTTTTTCAGGCTGTTCCGGCCATGCGGCCTTATGCCGCCCGCCGGGCTGAAGCCTTACTTACGAATACCGAGCTCTTTCTTGGCGATGATGGCGCGGTAGCGGTTGATGTCTTTGCGGATCAGATAGTCGAGAAGGCGACGACGCTGACCTACGAGAGCCTTCAGCGAGCGGGCGGTAGCGTAGTCCTTGTGGTTGCCTTTCAGATGCTCGGTCAGGTGCTTGATGCGGAACGAGAACAGAGCGATCTGGCTTTCGGGGCTGCCGGTGTCAGTAGCGCCCTGGCCGTAAGTAGCGAAGATTTCAGCCTTCTTTTCGGAAGTAAGATACATAATATGAGAGAATTAATAAAGTTAATAAAAAAAGCCTTTCTTTAAAAAGCCCGGCCGCGGCTCTCTCTGCCCGGACAGCTTTTTGGCAAAAGACGCCGCAAAATTACTACTTTTTCCCCACCCCACCAAATTTTCCACCCCCTTTTCTGTGTTTTTATCCTCGTCTATCGCACATTATATTAGGTGGGTTACGTTGATTTTCTTGTACTTGCTACCCATGCCGAGGGCAAAAGCCATCTGGTCTTTTATGATAAGCTCGCCCTTTTGCAGTCCGGCAATAGCGGTGCGGATCTCTTGTAGTTCCGTGCCGCTTACGCCGAAAAGGTCTTTGATAACCTTGTCGTCGATTGTCTGCTGCTTCATAATCAAGGGGTACTGCGCGTTAGCATAGAAGTCGAAGCCCTTGTTTTTGAAGTCAGCCATATTCTGCGTAGCGAGAATAATAGACAATCCCTTATTGCGACCTACCGCAATAAGGTTGCGGAGCGGGCGGTTGTCGAAACTCAACATATAGTGAGCCTCGTCGATAATCGAGAAGTGGCGAATCTGCACAACATCATCGTTGACGGCTTGCTTGTCGAGTTGTTCATAGATGTTGTTGAGTTTTGACATAAGGAAGTAAACGATGGCTTTTGCTATCGGGCCGTCCTTTGGATAGCCGTCCATCTTAACGATGAAGCTGTCGCCGACAAGGTCAGCTTTATCCTCCGTGTCAAAGATGTTGGCACGGTCGAGCTGTTTAAGAATCGACGAGATAGAATCGTCCTTGTCGGGGTCTTTCATTCGAGCCTGATATTCTTTGCGCATATCGGTGAATGTTATAGGCGCACCGTTGGTTCGTTTGTAACATTCCACGATAGCCTCGCTCAAACGATTGCTCATATTTGAGCTTGGCGAAAGGCGGTCGAGCGATGCAAGAGCCGAAGCCATTTCGGTAGAATACAGGTTTATCTCGTTGATTGGGCGGTTGGTGAAGTCCTTGAAAGGAGTGAACGGCAGCGGTCGCTCTATCGGGTCGAGTATGCAAGAGCGGTCAACGTCGAAGTTTGATAGCCAGTGGTTATTCTGAATATCGCTGAACTCGCCTTTGTAGTCAAACAGAAGGAAGTTGACCGGATAAGCACTTTCGGAAGATAGAGCGCGAATCTGCTGCATCAACACGGCAAGAAGATTGGTCTTGCCCGAGCCCGTGGCTCCCGCGATAATGATTTGAGCATTGGTGATGGCCCGGCTGTTAATATCGAGCTTTGCTTCCATCTCGGCATCGCCATAGTTGCCGATAAGCAGATTCAGAGCAGGTATATCTTTGGCAAGCGCGGCGCGGCCACTTTGCGAGAACAGATAGTTTTCGAGATTGTTGTCGGCGAGAAGCGTGTCGCGCCCGCGATACATCTCTGCGCCGATTATGCGCGATAGCACACGGTTGTTCCCCAAGTCGAGCGAAGTGTCATGGTAGCGCATTTTGATGAGCGCCGAGTAAAGCGGCGACAGCTCCTGATGGGTGAAGAAGCTCGGCACAAACCGGTTGCCCTGTTGCAGCTTCATAGAGTCAACAACGGCTTCATCGCGTTTGCCGGGTGTCGAAAGGCCTGCGAGCAAACAGATACGCATCAGCTTATTGTTGGGAATTGCATAGCGACGCTCATTGCCTGCGGAGCGCGAAAGATTGATAAGCGATTCTATCTTCTCTTTGAGCGGCGCAAACTCCGAGTTGAAATTTTCGGGAACGTATATATCTCCAAATTGTAGTGGCATGGCGTTACTGGTTTAATTCGATTCCAAAATAGCCGTCGCTGACGGTAGTTCTCTGTTCCTCCACGTCGCGATGAAGCGTGAATGTCTTTGAGATGAAAGCTTCGAGCTTCTTATAATCACTGTCGGGGCGCACCTCCGAGGTGGTGCAAAGGAGGATTGTCTGCTCGGCAAGGTTCGGGAAATATTCCTCGAAAAGCATCTCGCGGCTCTCATTGTCGAGCACACCCATCACGGTATCAATCATCACGGGAGGATTGTAGTCACCAAGGTTGCGAAGCACTTTCAGAAGCACTTGAATAAAAATCTGCTTTGAGGCAGCGTTAAGCTGATTGAGCGAGATTTGGTTTCCTTTTGTATGGAAAATTCTAATATTGAAGTTTTCCATGCTGTCGCTCAACTCCACACGCCCGATATGTCCTTTGTATGACACGAGCAAGCGGTTGAGTTGCTGCTGCATCTCACTTTCAATCTGCGCCTTTTTCTTTTTGAGCAAGCTGTCGGCGACTTTCTCGAAGAACGGTTTAAGCTTGACGAGGGTATCATATTTCAAATCCGGCTCTTGCTGAATCTGCACATCATAGCGGTGTATGCGGTTGTCGAGTTTTTGAATCTCTTGTTTGAGCTGCCCCTCGGCAATCTTGGCTTTGTCGAGTTTGCGCTGACTTTCCTCGTAGTTGGATATAATAAACTCGTTACCACCGGCGCGGGTCTGTTCGAGGTTGTTTTTCTCGGTGCGCAATTCCTCGATAGTTGCGAGAAGCACTTCGAGATCCTGACGTTGACGGTAGAGAGCCACAAACTGATTGTTGGCACCACGGTTCACGAGCGATTTCAAGGCGGCAATCTCTGCATTGTCGAGATAATCAAACGGGTCTTGGCGGTTGGTGGTGTTCTGCATGGCGACCATGTGGCGCACCACGTTTTCCTCGTCAACTTCGGGCGAGCAGAGCGACAACTCTTTGAGGTAGTCGATTATCTTTGCGGTAACGTCGCGAAGCGTTTCCAAAGGATACGCGCCGGTGCTCGAATTGGCGAGTTCGTCCTTGATCCGAAGAATATTGTTAATCTCCACGGAGAGATTAGCTGCCATTTTAGGAAGGAAAACATTGATTTCGATGTTTTCCATAAAACCCTTTATGTCCTCGGCGTAAGATGCGGCACGGCGAACAATATCATCAATCTTTGCCGTAATATCCACAATGCGCTTATTGAGCGCGGCACTTTGCTGCGCGCCCTCTTTCGCTTTGTGATATTCGGTTTCCATCGACGTGAGATACTTATACAGTGCATCCTGTTCGGCTATGCAAGCGTTGAGGTCGGCAGTGAATTTATCCTTTTGGCTGACGAGTTCGTTATACTCGGCAGCCTCCTGTTCGGCTTGCAAGCGTTGTTGCGCCCAATCTTGCTGCAACTTCTCGGCGGCACGTTTGAGTTGGAGGTATTTCTTGAAGCCGAGCACATTCTCGAAGTTGTCGCGGATGGTCTGGGCGAACACGTTCTTTTTGAGAAGTTCGCTCGACTGCATGGCGTCGAACAGGAAATACTGGCTCAACTCCTGTGGGAGATTTGCCTTGATAATCTTGTTGACCTCCTGCTCGTTTTTGATGCGCTCCTTGGGCGCTGTCATCGTGCCGTACACAAACATATTGCCGTTCATGTTAAGGCTGACACTTTCGAGCGGCCGTCCTGCGGGATTGAGGATATATGTACGTTTAAGGATGTATTTCTGCTCCTGGCCAAGCACTTTTCCGCTGAAAGTAATCTGCAGGCATATTTCTGGCTTGACCTGCCCGACGGCACCTTGATTCACAAGCTCCATGAAGTGGTCGCGGTTCTCGATTTTGAGGCCATAGAGGGCACCGCTTATAGCCTCAAACAAGGTGGTCTTACCGCCGCCGTTAGAGCCGCCGATAAGGATAATGGGGCGTTCCTCGTCAACTGTTAAATCGAGGTCGAGGTCAAGATATGTCTTGTAGTTGCTGACTTTGATTCTCTGAATAAGCATGGCGAGGAAATTTATTGTTTGATTTTCTGAATCGCCGTACGGATAATATCTTCCGTAGTGGCATCGTCAATTTCTATCACGTCAACTTTTTTAGCGTGATAGGCTTTCAAGATTTCCTCGCTCAACCAGTCGAAATCAATCTGTTCGGCATCGCAGATGGCCTCAATCATATAGAGGTCATCGCGGCGTATACCGTAGTGAACGAATTTTTGGTCTATTCCTTTGTTGCTCATATCTTACGCTTGTTGTGGATAGAAACTATTCCAGTTCAATGTATCGGTGGTGTTTTCGATAGGCAGCGGTGAGTACAGCCAATTCGAGCCTCGCTGCAAGATGACTCCACCGGCGAGCGGTTGCTCAGCTGTGCTGTTCTCCTTAATATATTCAAGCAGGGCATTATGTTTATCGGCGGCAAACATATCGCTTCCCGCACTCTTTGTATCGAAAAGATAGAAGTGTCCGTTTTTCATGCGGATAACGAAGTCCACATAAAAAAGCGCCTTTTCGCCACCTTGCCCTTTGTGGTATTCAATGGCGTAATTGGCTTTACCATTATCGCCGTTTTTATACCACCAGTCAATATACAGTGTATTGGCTTCAAGGAATTTGACAAATTCCTTTTCGGGATTTGAAGCGGCATTAAGCTGAATGAACGGTAGAAGTGCGTGGTTTTCAGCGGGGGCAACTTGGTTCGTTTCCGCGTCATATACGCGCTGTTCAGGCACTTCCCAATCATGTTCTTTATATACGCGAGCGGCTGCGGCTTTTGCGGCAGCGACTTGACGTTTGCGGGCATACTTTTCAAGAGCCGTTTCAAGAAGCCTGTCGAACTTGGGGCGGTTTTCGTGATAGAGTACAACTTTCTTCGCGTCTGTTTCATAGATGCCGAAGAAGTCAGCTATTAGTTCGGTGAGAAAGCTTGCTATTTTGTCGGTACGTCCTTTCCGTTCGAACTGACCGCCTTTGCCATCGATGTAGGCAATGAAAACGCCGTCAATCTCGCCTGTGGTACGGGCAAACTTGGCACGTTCCACCGTCAAGGTCTGCACTTCATTCTGGAAGTGTACGTCCTTGGGGATTTCGATGTTGATAGTCTTGACATCGAGGCGAATTGAGTTCTGAACACGACGGCGGTTTTCGTTGATGGTTAAATCGTCGGTTTCGGGGAGTGGCTGATAATCTTCATCTTCGCCACGCATCGCTGCAAGCTCGGCTATGGAGAAAAGTCCGGCGCCCTGTTCGAGTTTCCAGAAATTGGTAGCCTCGTCATAGAGGACTTTTCGGAAGTCGGGACCGAGATAGTTACGCTCAATGTTCGGTCGCTCTGAGTATACGGCTTTGAGCGATACGTTGCATAGATTAGCGCGACGATGTGCGGTAATCGTGTCGCTCAAAATGTAACCGGCATCGGCGGTTACAATATCAATCTTATCTTTGGCAATGTCAGTATAGACGTAGCCAACATTCAGCAGCTCATTGGGATAATGCCTTTGCTCCGGCATACGGAGTATGCGTCCGACGGTCTGAATGGTGAACTGGTCGCTCGACAGCTTGCGGAAAATAAGCAGTACGGCAGCACGAGGGCAATCCCAGCCGAGAGCAATAGCTTCCTTGAAAAGAAGCACCTGTGCGAGATTGGTAGGGTTTTCAAGCCCGTCGAGGTTCG
The DNA here is from genome assembly GCA_945873625.1 of uncultured Porphyromonadaceae bacterium. Taxonomy (GTDB): domain Bacteria; phylum Bacteroidota; class Bacteroidia; order Bacteroidales; family Muribaculaceae; genus Lepagella. The sequence goes on from CAMCDS010000011.1 coordinate 45,274, forward strand.
ACTTCTCGTTAGAGAGCCACACGGCGAGCTTGCCGTTTTCCTCGGTGATGTCGCACATATATTTAAGGTAGGTCTTGACCTGCTCCGCCACCTTTTCATCTTCCGTAGTCATGGATTCCTTCTTGTCGTTGGGAAGCTGAATGAGCAGAAGCGGATTGATGTTGATGCCCAGCGATTGATAAGCCTCGGCGATTTGGTTGCGCTTTTCGAGCGCGGCCTTAATCAATCGCTCGTTCATGGCTATTTCGTCCTCCGAGCCGTTGATGTCGATTTCGGGGTTGAGCACCACCTCTTTTTTAATCATCTCGGCGGCGATAACGTCCTGCCGATACACTTTTGTGCGCTCGTCGGGGTGAGATGTTTTAGGAGTAGCCGAGATGCGGAGTTCCACGGCGGGATTGATACGTTCAAGCACCGCCTTTGTTTTGTCGGCTGTGTTTGACCAGAACATATGTTCCTCGTCGATCACTGCGACAATAGGCAAACCGAGTTCTTCCTGTGTGCGTCGAGTTATTTCATAGAGCGATGCGGAGCTTTCGCTGTCGCGCACCATCAAGTTCTTCTCTTTGTTGACACTCTCCCAGTTGACGAACAGAATCTCGCCCGGCTGAATACCCTCGCTTTGGTCGAGTTCGTCGAACATTACCGGGGTGAGCTTTCGAGTTTCGCCGAAAGCACCTTTGAGGCTCATGTAGCTTTGGAGATGAAGTTTTCGAGGTGCAAACCAAATAAAGGCGCACTCCTTGAAGCGACTGTCGCCACGTGTGCGCAGCTCGTCAACAATGTTAGCGAGCGTCTGACAGGTCATAACGGTTTTACCTGCTCCGGTCGGAGCCTCGAAAACAATCTTACGGCGCGAGCCGCCAAGATTAAGTAGCTTTACAGTCTTGTCGGTAAGCTCGCTAATAGCGTCCTGTTGATATTTCAGCGTTTTCATTCCTCGCCTCCTTCCTGACTGAACAGCCCACCGATTTCATCATCATCGCCCCCGGCAAGTGCATCTTCCTCCTCGGTCGGCTCGATTGGTTTCTGCCTATGCTTCGGCAGTATTCGCTTATATGTGTTGTAGATTGCTTGTGGCAGAGCGCAGAGTTCCACCTTGTCGCTGACCGGCTCGAAACTCGCCTCCCACGGGTCTTCGCTTGGCGAGAACACATAAACCTTGATTTTCGAAGTGGTTTCCACCGAACCTATCATCTTGACGATTTCATCAACATATCGTTCATCGTAGATGACGAGCATTTTCTTATCGCCGTGCTCAAAATAGCGATAGATGTTTTTGTAAGTCGGGAGTCCGGCAAACGACTTTTTCTCTGCATAAAGGTTTTCCTTTATGCAGAGCATATCAGTGGAGAGCTGAACCAAACGTCGCATATTTTTAGTGGAGCGGCTGCGACCCACAAAATCCGTGCGATAATAGCGGAGGTTGTTGTTGGCAAGTCCGTCAACTTCTTCGCCGTTTGGCTTCGTATATCCCTGAATCACGCGCTTGTTGCGCTCGTAGGTTACATTCTCGCAGATGCCGTTCTCGTTGTTGGTGCAGAGAATACAGGTGCGCTTGCCGCCGTCTTCTGCGTTCAGCTGCATTACAGCATGGAGAGTAGTGCCGGAACCGGCGAAGAAATCGAGGATACGAGGATTGTCTCTGAAAGCAAGTAAAGAGGCTATAATAAATCGGTCTTTAGGATTGTTAAAAAGTTTCTCTCCTAAAATAGCATCAAGTTCTGCTGACGCTCCTCTTCCATCTTTATAAAAGACCGTAGAGGGCATTTCAAATTCCATATCCTTAAGATATTTCTTAATTTTGGGAACAGTTGTTTCCGTTTCTCCAAAATATATTCTTCCCTCATCAACTAACCTATCCAATGTTGATTCTTTCCAACGCCATCCTAATCGTGGAACCGCTGTTGGCTTCTTCGTTATTGGATGAATCAAAGGTTTATGACACCTTGTTTCTGGCCTATCAGGAGCGCAAGAATTATCAGCAAAGAAAAGGCCGTTATCGTCTACATAGTTGTAATGCTTTGAGCCATAAGCAGGATCATTTTCCTGAAGTGTTGAGAAGAATTTGCGTATTTCCGATTGTATTTTTATATTGTCTTCTCCATATTTTCTTCGAAGCTCCCGATATTTAGCATAAATCTTGTCTAATCCCTGCTTTTTCGTTTTCCATGACATTTCAGGATTATCAATCAATGTTCGATTCTTTGCATAACAAAGAATATATTCTTGATTTACACCCACAAGATTACCAGAACTCTTTTTACCTTGCTGCCAAATAAATTGGCAGATAAAATTTCTTTCTCCGAAAAGACCTCTATCTTTATCGTCTAAAAGTATTTTCAGCGCGTGTAATTCATTGTCATCTATTGAAATGAATATAACGCCACGGTCAGAAAGAAGTTTTTTAGCGATGCGCAAGCGACGCGACATAAAGGAAAGCCATTTTGAATGGCGATAGCTATCTTCGCTATCAACAAAAGAGTCGTTGTAAACGAAGTCTTTGTTGCCTGTGTTGTATGGCGGATCTATATAGATTACGTCGATTTTACCTGCATGGGTATATGCGAGGGTGGCAAGGGCTTCGAGGTTGTCGCCCTCGATAAGAATATGATTGGGAGCATCTGGACCGGCATCAGTCAATGCTCGTTCTTTGTCCTCGATTAGTACAGGAAGCTCGTTGCGCAGTCGTTCTTCAACATCTTCGGGCTTATCTTCCCACACAAGGCCGTAGGTTTTGTGTTCACGGAGAAGTCCGAGAAGCGCCGAGCGTTCATCGTCGGTCAACCCCTCCAAGGTGTTGATGCGGTCGATTAGCTTATGTCGGTCAGTCGCTTTCATGGCGATTCATTAGAATCGCGGATTCTCCTCGCGACAATTTTGGTCGGTTTTTTAATAAAAAAGCGTGAGAATCTGTACTTCACATATTCTCCAAGCTCGGAAAAACCGACCAAAGTTAAACCGATTACAGCAGAATATGCTTTTCGAGACCTCACGCCGGTATATACAGCCACCCAAAACTCACCCCATGCCAAAAGGCAAGGAATGAGCCCGGATAGGTATGGACATACCCGTGAGCATCTACTTTAGCATTATTCTTGGCTGTAAATAACTGGTCGGTTTTTTTGCTTGGCAAGAATAAAGCGCGAGTAAACGCCTTTTATTTTTACCTCCCGCCTCGCTTCCTCTCGCGGAAGACGCACGGCGTGAGTCTATTTGCAAAATTACTAAATTATTCTGAAACAGGGGGCACCGGAGGGCTAAAATGTACAATATACTTTTCCAATATTTGCTTTTCGCTGAAAAATTTATTATCTTTGTAGTCGATTTTCCGTAAATAACCCTATTTACCCCACATTTACCCCCCTATTTAAGGCTTCACTGAATAATTCTTACCCAAAAATGAAAACTACGACCATCACTACCATCATGGCAGCTTTCGGCCTCTTCGGCGCTCTCCCGGGCGCCGCGCCCTCAGCCTGCGCTCAGAGCGGCTACGACGCGCAGTTCATGGCCTACCCGACGTATTCGGGCGACGACCTCGAGCTCTCCGTCGATAATTCGGGAACACACTTCCGCCTCTGGAGCCCCAAGGCGCAGGCCGCCAGAGTAAACATCTATGCCAACGGCCGCCACGGCTCCCCCCTCGAAGTGCTCGAAATGAAGGGCGACCCCGCCACAGGCACGTGGACTGCCTCCTCGCCAGAGAAGCTCTACGGCAAGTTCTACACATTCCAGATCCTTTTCGACGGAAAATGGAAAGACGAGACTCCGGGCGTCTGGGCCAAGGCGGTAGGCGTGAACGGCGAACGGGCCGCAATAATCGATTTCGACAAGACCGACCCCGAAGGTTGGGACGCCGACAAGGGTCCGAAGGTAGACAGCTTCTCTGACGTGATTGTCTACGAGATGCACCACCGCGACTTCTCCGAGCACCCCTCGTCGGGCATCGCCAACAAAGGGAAGTTTCTCGCGCTCACCGAGGAGGGCACCGTAAGCCCGCAGGGACTCGCCACCGGCATCGACCACCTGAAGGAACTCGGAATCACCCACGTGCATATCCTCCCTTCGTATGACTATAACTCCGTAGACGAACTCAACCTGCAGCAGAACGTCTACAACTGGGGATACGACCCCCTGAACTACAACGCCCCTGAAGGCTCCTACTCCACCAACCCCTCCGACCCCGAGGCACGCGTGCGCGAGATGAAGGAGATGGTGAAGGCCCTCCACGATGCCGGAATAGGCGTCATCATGGACGTGGTCTACAACCATACGGCTCTCAACGAAGGCTCAAACTTCGACCTCACGGCTCCCGGCTACTACTACCGCCACCGCAACGACGGCTCATGGAGCGACGCATCGGCCTGCGGCAACGAGACGGCTTCCGACCATCCCCAGATGGGCGACTATATCGTCAACTCGGTGAAATACTGGGCCGACGAGTATCACATCGACGGATTCCGGTTCGACCTCATGGGCATTCACGACACCGAGACAATGACCCGCGTGGCCGAGGAGCTGAAAAAGGTCAACCCCTCGATATTCGTCTACGGAGAGGGTTGGACCGCCGGCGACTCCCCCCTCGCCACGGAGCACCGCGCCCTCAAGGAGAATGTGAGCAAGATGAAAGGGATAGCCGTATTCTCCGACGACATCCGCGACGCCGTGAAAGGACACTACTCCAAAGCCGAAGACCGCGGATTCGCCTCGGGCAAGCCCGGACTCGAAGAGACCGTGAAGATCGGCATCGTAGCCTCCACGGCCCATCCGCAGGTAGACTATTCAAAGGGCGCCAACTCTAAATTCGCATACGCCGCCTCGCCCGAGATGATTGTCAACTACGTGAGCTGCCACGACGACCTCTGCCTCACCGACAAGCTGCGCAAGTCGCTCCCCGAGATGGACGACTCGCTCCGCCGCAAGGTGGCCCGTCTGGCCCAGACCATCGTCTTCACCTCGCAGGGCACTCCCTTCATGTTTGCCGGCGAGGAAGTGTGGCGCGACAAGAAAGGGGTGCACAACTCCTTCAAGAGCCCCGACTCCATCAACGCCATCGACTGGAACCAGAAGGCCCGCTACAAGGACCAGTTTGACTACTACGCCGGCCTCACCCGTCTGCGCAAGGCCCACCCCGCCTTCCGCATGACTTCGGCCGACGACATAGCCCGCCACCTCGTCTTCGACACCTACGACCCCAAACGCTACTCAAATCTCGTCAGCTATACGCTGCGCGACCATGCCAACGGCGACGAATGGAAAGAGATAAAGGTGGCCTTCAACGGCGCCGCCTATCCCCAGACCATCCACGTGAAGAAGGGAGAATGGAAGATAGTGGCCATCGACGGACGCATCTCGCCCGAAGGCGACCTCGGCGTCTCGAAAGGGGGAAAGATCACCGTGGCGCCATATTCGGCGCTCATCCTCGCCCGCTGATTCCATCATCGGCCGACTAAGACCCCGTTCCCCAATATTTGTTAACGACGCTGGGGTCGCATATCTCTGAGTGATTTTTGTCTTGTGATGAAGGAGCGTAGCAGTAGCTACGTGACTGAAGAACAAGACAAAAAGCGCCAGAGAGATGCGCTGTTAAGGTAATTCTTCATACCGCCAAAGGGATTGCAATGGTGGCGTATGCGATGTTTATGTTGCAATCCATATAATTCTGCTCCTTCCCGGATTATTCACAGACATATTTATTATCAGTTATCCATGGGAAGAAATTACCATCGCCCCGGCCAATCGTCATGCATCTGCGTCCGCTTGTTTCGGTTACAATGCAACCGCATTGCTCCCTCACTGCGCGAACACATCTGCACGACGCCTGACCGCCCCAGCGGTAACAAATATTGGAGAATGGGGTCTAACACCGGGAGGCTGCGTCAACATCGACGCGGCCTCTCCTTAATATATACCCCACTACCTCCATTTGAAGAAGGTCAAGTCGATAACAAATTGACACCTGATGACAATCAGACATTTAACACTCCAATCTAAAAGTAGTACAAGTCCGGAGTCTTAAAAATTGGAAATTTGAAACCGCACAAGGGCCGCTTCACCCGATTCAAGCGCAAATGCGTGGCAATTTGCAAGACATTTTCATATCTTTACATTTGTTTAAATCGATTAACAAATTTAACGATAAATTACAGCACCGTTGTTCGGGTTTTTAATAATTTTGACGCGGCGGAACGGAAGGCGCTCCGGCGAGAGAGCCACGCGCCCGGGACCGCTCTCGAACTTGCTTATTTACCACTTTCAAAACACTTTTTCATGAGAAAACTCTACACACTCGCTGCCGCCCTCATGGCAGGCGTATTCGTTTCTCAGGCCGCTTCGTTCTGGGTAGGTGAGCTTCAGTTCACAACCATCGACGACACGACCGTAAAACTCTCGAAAGCCGAACAGGTGAGCGGCGACGTGGTGATTCCCGCCACAGTTACCAACGAAGGCGTCGAATACACCGTAGTCGAAATCGCTGCAAGCACATTCCGCAGCAAGACCATCGACTCCGTAACCATACCCGGCACCGTCAAGACCGTAGGAGCTTCCGCATTCCAGATGTGCAGGCTCAAGAAGGCCGTCATCGAAGAGGGCTTCACCACGTTGGGCTACTCCATGTTTGGCTCATGCGGACAGCTTGCCGAAGTGTCGCTCCCCTCTACGCTCACCTGCCTCGGAGACGAGGGTCCGTTCAGCGCAGGAAGTGCATTCAACGGATGCATGGCTCTCGCCAATGTAACAATTGCCGGCGACATCACCTCAATCGGCGAACAGGCTTTCAACAACTGCAACGCCCTTGCCTCCGACCTCAGCTTCCCCAAGCTGACTTCACTCGGATCAAACGCTTTCGGATACTGCCGCGCCATGAAGAGAATAGAACTCGGCGGCACGCTTGAAAACGTAACCGGCGAAGCATTCTACGGCTGCGAAGGGCTCACCGAAATCACCCTCCCCGCCTCGATGACCAGCGTGGCTTCAAACGCCTACGCCGGATGCGACAAAATAGCCAACGTATACTGCTACGCCACCGTGCCCCCGACCGCTTCCGACGACTCGTTCGTATCCACCGTCTATCCCACCGCCATCCTCCACGTGCCTGAAGAGGCCATCGACACCTATAAGAAAGCCGACATCTGGAAAAACTTCGCCACCATCGTCTCGCTCACCGACTCGGGCGTAGGCAGCATTGAGAACGACACCCCGCTGACGCTGGTCGACGGCGCAGTCGCCTCCCGGCTTCCGATGAAGATATACGACGCCAAAGGGGTATTGCGGGCCGACGTGGCAGCCGGAACGTTCAGGCTCGACACTCTCGGCCGAGGGATGTATATCGTCCGCTCCGGCACGCATACCATCAAGACCGTGGTTCCCTGACGTCCGAACGCCAACCCGCTGTTTACATCGAGGGGTGTCGCAGAGCTTACCGCAGCACCCCCCAACTATTTTCAAATGTTAAAAATATGTTAATTCTTCAGGCGGAACAAACCATACAGGCCGAACCTTGTTTTACAGATACAACGAGTTTTTCATGGTATTAGATTTTAAGGTTAACGAGATTGGTTGTCGCGATGACAATCAATTTTTTTATGCCCCTGCCGGCGACAGGAATTCGACTAAGAAAAACAAAAAAGTGTTTAATCTTGTTATAATGAGAGGTAAGGGCGAGTCATGCCCGAGCCTTTCTACAGAAATCAAAAGGTAAAAAAGGGAAAAAGATGAATCTCGAAACAATCGGAACATGGGCCGGCGACGTCTATAAGGCGCTCGAAGCCTCTGAGACAAAATCGCTTAGGCTTAAGGAAATCAAGAAAGCCACAAAGCTGAAGAAAGACTATCTGATGGCCGCCCTCGGATGGCTCGGCCGCGAGGGAAAGGTCGCTATCGAAGAGAACGACCAGGACCTGACAGTAACCCTGACGGAATAACGGACCTTCACTTCCGGAAGGGCACCGAACGTATCACCCTCACCGGCACCGGACGCCCGTTGATCTTGCCGGGCTGCCAATGGGGCATGAGGGCGAGGATGCGCACCGCCTCCCTGTTGAGCGAAGGCTCCACGCCTTTGAGCACCTGCACGTCGCTCACCGACCCGTCGGTGTTAACTATGAAGGCGCAGGTAACCCTCCCCTGCACTCCCCGCCTGTAGGCCTCGGCCGGATAAGAGCGCGTGCTGTTGATGAACCCTATCAGCTTGGAGTCGCCGCCGGGATACGACGGCTTCTCGGTTACAAAGTCATATTCAAACACCTCTTTATACATGAGGTGTCCGTTTTCAGACCTGCCGCAGTTCACACGGCAGGTCTGCGCTATTGCAGAGGCCGTCAGAGAGGGCAGGCACGGAAAGAGGAGCACGGGTAGAAGCAATAAGCCTGGCTTATTCATCGGGTGGGAAGGGATGAGTTTTAAAAACACGATATTCGGCCGGACGACGCCAAAACCGGCGCAGAGAGGAGAAAGCCGGGGCAATCCGGCGGCACGTCCGAAAACCGATGCAAATTTAAAGATAGTTGCCGAGGCGTGCAAGCGCCCGGCGCCGTATTACAGCTAAATTAAGTAAGTTTTACTTTTCTTCACACATCGCGGCCGACATCGCCCCGACCTTTTCAATACAATATATGTCTTCCGGCAGCGTTTAATAGATGCTATGAAGCTATTACGACCCTGTCTGCCCCTGCTGACCGCCGCCGTCGCCCTCACGGCGCCGTCGGCTGCACGTGCCCAGTACGGGCGCTCGGTCTATAATTTTCTCGAGATTCCGACCTCGGCCCATGCCTTCGCCCTCGGCGGCACCAACATCAACGTCATCGACGACGACATCACGCTCGTCGACCAGAACCCCGCCCTGCTCGGTCCGGAAATCGACATGCAGCTCGGATTCTCATATATGCTTCATCTGCAAAGCTCAAACTTCGCCTCCGCCCGCTTCGGAATGGCAGCGGGCGACCGGGGAGCCTGGGCCGCCGGAATACGCTACCTCAACTACGGCAGCATACGCAACACCGAGGCCGACGGCACCGCCGGAGGGACGTTCACGCCCCAGGACGTGGTGGTCGAGGGCACATACTCCCACGACTTCACCGACCGTCTGCGCGGAGGCATCAACATGAAGCTGATATTCAGCGAATACGAAGCCTATTCGGCATTCGCTATGGCCGCCGACGTCGGCATCAACTACTACGACGAGGAGCGCGACATGTCGCTCTCGCTCGTATTCAAAAACATGGGCGGACAGCTCAAACGCTTCCACAACGCCTACGACCGCCTGCCGTTCGACATTCAGGCCGGATGGATGCAGGCCCTCGGCACCTCGCCCATCAGCCTCAGCATCACGGCCACCAACCTCGTGCGCTGGAAGATGCCCTACTATGCCCACAAGAAAGACAGTCAGGAGGTGGAGATAAAGGAGGGATTCATGAGCAACCTCTTCCGCCACCTCATCTTCGGCCTGCAATACAGCAACGAGAAGCTCTATCTGGCCGTCTCCTACGACTATAAGACGGCTACCGACATGTCGACCTACCAGCGCAACTTCCTTTCAGGATTCCGCCTGGGCTTCGGACTCAAAGTGAAGTCGTTTGCCTTCGGAGTGGCCTACGCCATGCCCCACAAGAACGCGTCGAACCTCATGATCAACCTCTCGACCAACCTCTACGAGCTGATGCACTGACGCCTTTCAAGGGGGCTTTCTGCCCGAAAAATCGGACGAAAGGTTGCGCAATCCGAAAAAAATCACTACCTTTGCAGCCGGTTTGCAATCTCTGGCAAGAGAGAGCCGCGCCCTTAAGGCTCAAGCAGCTCGCTATATTGCTCACCATCACTCATTAAAACACCAGAAATAATGGATCTGATTAAAATTGCGGAAGAGGCTTTTGCCACTCCCAAAAAGAATTTCGACGAATTCGGCCCCGGCGACACCATCACTGTGGCTTACCGAATCAAAGAGGGTAACAAGGAGAGAATCCAGCAGTATCGCGGCGTCGTGATCCGCATCAGCGGACACGAGGACAAGAAGCGTTTCACCGTGCGTAAGATTTCTGACGGCATCGGCGTGGAGCGTATCTTCCCCATCGAGTCTCCCTTCATCGAGTCGATCACAGTCAACAAGTATGGTAAGGTGCGTCGCGCCAAGCTTTACTACCTCCGTGGTCTCACCGGTAAGAAGGCCCGCATCAAAGAGCGTCGCGTGAAGAAGGCTCAGGACTGATTCCGGCCTGTCCCAATTACCGACACAGTATCCGACCCTAAAAGTGGCGAAAGACCTCACCCGGTTCTTCCGCCACTTTCCTTTTTTCGCCACTTTTCATCACAAACAGAGATCAGATCTTTCAGCGCTTTCGGATTTCGCAACCGCTGAAATAGAAAAATAGTCGGAGACAATCAAACTGAGTTTCCGACTATTTTGTTACATTTGCAGAATATTTCGCCGCCACCAGTACTGACGGCATGAAAAACTATAATCGTTTATGAACACCAGACAGTTGCTCTTCCGGTTCGCTTTAGCCGCACTGGCCCTGATTCCGTCGGCTGCCTCGGCCGAGGACCTCGTGATATTGCATACCAACGACACCCACTCGCTCATCGACCCCGACAAGGACGGACGTGGCGGCGTGCTGCAGCGCAAGGCGATAATCGACAGCGTGCGCAGGGCCGAGAAGAACGTGATTCTCGTCGACGCCGGCGACATGGTGCAGGGCACGCTTTATTTCAAGTATTTCCGCGGCGATGTGGAATATCCGCTCATGAACATGATGGGCTACGATGTCCGAATCCTCGGCAACCATGAGTTTGACAACGGACTCAAGGAGCTTGCCGAACACTATAAGGACGTGAAGGCCGCCCGCATCTCGGCCAACTACGACTTCACCGACACTCCGCTCAAGGGGATGTTCGACCCTTACGTAATCAAGAAAGTCGGAGGGAAAAAGGTGGGCTTCATCGGCATCAACGTCGACCCCACGAGTCTTATATCGCAGGAGAACTACGAGGGTCTGCGGTTCAAAGACATCATCTCGACGGCCAACAAGACTGCCGCATATCTTAAAAGCGACAAGAAGTGCGACCTCGTGGTGGTCGTAAGCCACATCGGCGTGGTGAAGGAGAACGACAAGACCACCGACTACGACCTGGCCCGCGCCAGCAAGGACATCGACATCATAATCGGCGGACACAGCCACACGGTTATCGAGCCGGGCAACAAGGGGAAGTTCCCCTCGATTGTGGAAAACGCCGAGGGGCGTCCCGTGCTCATCGCACAGACGGGCAAATACGGCAAGAAGCTCGGATACATAAAAATCGACCTCGACGCCCTTAAGAAAATCACGCCCGAACAGTTTGACTACGAGCTTATCGACGTTACCGACCGCTTCCCGGCCTCGAAGCTCGACAGGAAGATGAGCGACATCATCGCCCCTTACCGCCAGAAGGTTGACTCGGTCAACAACCGCGTGATAGGCAAATCGCTCTACGACCTCAGCAGCGACGACCGCAACGGCGGCTACGCCAACTGGGCGGCCGACTTCGGACGCTGGTTCGCACAGCTGAAGCTCGACAGCATCAACGGCGAGGGGGGCATGCCGCGCACCGTCGACTTCGCGGTGATGAACGTAGGCGGCATCCGGCAGAATATGCCCAAGGGCGACATCACCGAGGGGCAGATGCTATCCACCTTCCCCTTCTCGAACCATATCGTGATAGAGCAGGTGAAGGGAGCCGACGTAATCGACGCGCTGAAAGTGGCGGCCCGCAAAGGGGGCGAGGCCATCAGCGGCAACATGCGTGTGGTGGTCGATTCGGCCAACAACCTTAAACGTGTGATAATCGACGGCCGGGAGATGGATCCCGACAAAGTCTACACCATGGCCACCATCGACTATGTGGCCGCCGGCAACGATGACCTCGAAGGCTTCGGCCGAGGCAAAGTGATATGGCGCGACGACGTGGAGATGTCGGCCCCGGTGCTCCGCTACATAGAGTATCTCACCGGCCTGGGACTTCCCGTTGCCCCCGACCTCACCGGACGTTTCCAGAAAGAGGTTACTCTCTGATTCCCTCCCGCACTCCTCTCCCCTCTTCCCCGCATGAATCCTCACGAACTCAACAGCCTGCACCATAGCCTCTTTCCGCAGCCCGGAAGACTGCGTAGAGGGGCTATGGCCGTTATATGGCTGCTCATGCTGACGGCGCTCTTCGCGTCATGCTCCCGGCAGGGCGGCAGACGCGAGGCGGCACATGGTCAGCGGCACCCCGACGTAGCCCGCGACTATACGGCAGAGGCCTGGCGCGCCGCCGACTCCGCGATGGCCGCCATGAGTAGGCGCGAGAAAGTGGGCCAGCTCTTCATGCCGGCCGTCTACGCCCGCGCCGACCGCGCCACAATGGAGCGCGTAGGCCGATACATCGGGGAGTGTCATGTAGGAGGAATAGTGCTTCTGCGCGGCGACATTCCGGGCGCGCGAGCAATAGCCGACACCCTCGCGGCCTCATGCCCGGCAGGAGCATGGGTGGCCGTCGACGCCGAGACGGGTCTCGCCATGCGCCTCGAAGGCACGCCGTCGATACCACCGGCGGCCACTCTCGGACGCGAGGCTGACGGACAGGGTATGTACGACCTCGGCCACGAGCTGGCGCGCCAGTGCCGTGCGCTGGGTATCAACATGGTGCTGGGACCGGTGCTCGACGTAGAGACGCTCCCCGACGGATATATAGGCCGGCGGTCTTACGGCTCCGACCCCGTAAAGGTGGCGGAGCTGGGCGTGGCATTCGCACGCGGACTCGAAGACGGAGGTGTGGCGAGCGTGGCCAAGCATTTCCCGGGCCACGGCGGAGTGGCAGCCGACACCCACAGGCGTCTGGGTGTGATTCACCGCTCGTTGGCTCAGATAGAACAGACGGCTCTCGTGCCTTTCCGCGAATACTGCGAGGCGGGACTTTCAGGCATAATGGCCGGGCATCTGGCTGTGCCGGCCATCGACCCGGAGCTTCGCTCGGCATCGCTTTCGCGCCCGGTGCTCACCGACCTTCTGCGCGGCGACCTCGCCTTCCGGGGGCTGGTGCTCACCGACGCGCTCAACATGAAGGGCGCCGTAGGGGCCGGCGACGGCACCGACAGTTCGGTGGCCGCCATAGCAGCGGGAGCCGACATAGTGATAGCCCCCGCCGATACGGAAGAGGCAATCGAGGCTGTGGAAAAAGCGATTGAGACGGGGGAGCTGGATGAATCGGATGTCGACGAGCACGTGAGGCGCGTACTCTTCTTCAAATACCGCTTCGCGCGGCGTCAGAGCCGCGACTCATCGGAGTAGGAATAATATCCGGCGGAAGATATGATCACGTGGTCGAGCAACCGCAGCTGCAGCGTGTCGGCGGCAGCGCGACACTGCCGGGTGATATCGTCGTCCTGCACGCTCGGACGCAGGTTTCCGCTCGGGTGATTGTGGCACAGAATCAGCCCCTCGGCGTTTTCGAGGATGGCGTTCTTCATTATCGCCTTTATGTCAAACACCGAGGCCGTGGCGCTTCCCGACGTTATCCTTCGCGTGCGTATCACGTGGTTGCTGCGGTTGAGCAGTATCACCCACACCTCTTCGTGAGGAAGGTTTGCGATGCGGTGGCGCATCAGCCGGTCGATGTCGGCCGACATACGTATCTGCGGCCTTTCCGACAGCTTCTCGTCGCAATAGCGCCTCACAATCTCCATCACGGCCTCGATCTGAATGGCCTTGGTCTTCCCTATCCCCTTTATCTGCAATATCTCACGTCGGTCGCGCCGCTCGAGGTTATGGAGGCTTCCGTCGTTGGCGCGCATCATGTCGCGGCATAGTTCCGTAACAGGCTTTCCGGGGAGCCCTGTGCGAAGCACCAGCGCCCAGAGGTCGGCGGTCGACAAGGCTCCGCAGCCGTATTTCTCGGCCTTCTCGCGGGGCTGGTCGTCGCTGTCGAATTCCTTTACCGTGCGCGGCTTCTGCTGCTCCTCCTCATGCTCGGCATAACGCCGTGTGCCGTCCGCGGCCGGCTGCCTCATCCCGGCGTTCATTTCCCTCTGCGCATTTCCCGCTCCTGGGCCTCGTCGCGGCCGTGGCGGAGGAGTATTTTCCATACGTAGGAGCGGATGAAACCCGTGCCGTAGCCATAGAGCTGAATGAGACTCGTAACCACTCCGAGCGAACCTATCTTCACGCTCCGCGTGCATATCATCCCTACCACCCAGACGGCAAGGATATAGACGGCAAGGGGTATGAGCATCCATTTCCGGAAGAAGGCGCCGACAACCATCGCAAGCGAGAAGATGACGAAGAGGGCGGGCAGCCAGTGCACGAGCTTCATCGAGCCGGGATAGAGAAGCTGGAGCGTGATGCGCGACATTCCGAACACGTGCACCTGACGCCAGAATTTCTTAAGGTCGACGCGCCTCTTGTGGAACACCCTTACCGGCCTGAAGAGCGCTATCGAGAATCCGGCCAGACGTATGCGGGTCGACATGTCGATGTCTTCGGAAAACATCTCGCGGAATCCGCCTACCTTGCTGTAGACCTCACGCGAGAATCCGGTGTTGAACGTGCGGGGCACGAACTTCTCGAGCTGCACCTTGCCGCCGCGTATCCCTCCGGTGGTGAGGAAGGAGGTCATGCTGTAGTTGATGGCCTTCTGCGTGTCGGTAAACGACTCGTGGGCGGCGTCGGGACCGCCGAAGCAGTCGTGGTAGTTTTCAGAGAGGCACTTCCGCAGCTGCGCGATGTAGTCGGGGGGGAGTATGCAGTCGGAGTCGACAAACACGAGGTAGTCGCCGTCGGAGCGGTCGATGCCGTAGTTGCGAGCCGGGCTACGTCCCTCGTTCTCCTTATAAAAATATTTCATCCGGAGCCGGGAAGCGTATTCCTCGGCCCGGGTGTCGCACCTGACGGTTGAGCCGTCTTCCACGAGCACTATTTCAAACCCGCGGTCGGTCTGATGCACGAGGCTTTCGAGAAGGTCGGCCACCTCGTCGGGACGGTTGTAGACAGGCACTATGATCGAGAAGAGAAAATCTTTCGGGTCTTTGCTCATGGGCATGGTATGGATGAATGATAAAGCCGGCGACGGCATCCTTCGCGGTTGCGACACGAGGCATATCCGTCTCCGGCTTGATATATGTCGGTTAAGTTAAGCTGTCGGGCTTCAGGCCTTGACGCGACCTACGTAGCTGCCGTCGCGGGTGTCGATCTCGATTGAGTCGCCTTCGTTGACGAAGAGGGGCACGCGCACCTCGGCGCCGGTCTCTACGGTTGCGGGCTTGAGGGTGTTGGTGGCGGTGTCGCCCTTGATTCCGGGCTCGGTGTAGGTGATCTTAAGCACGGTCTTCATGGGCATCTCGGCGTAGAGCACGGTGTCGGTCGAGGCGTCGCTCACTACCTCCACGGTGTCGCCCTCCTTCATGAAGGCGGCTCCGGTAACAAGCTCCTTGTTGATGGGCACCTGTTCGAAGGTCTCGTTGTTCATGAAGATGTCGTCGTTGCCGTCGGCATAAAGATACTGGTAGGGGCGGCGCTCCACACGCACGTCCTCGAGCTTCTCGCCGATGTTGAATCTGCGTTCGAGCACGCGGCCGTCGACCACGTTTTTAAGCTTCGTGCGCATGAAGGTGTTGCCCTTACCGGGCTTCACGTGAAGGAACTCGATGACGAAGTAGAGCTGTCCGTCCATGCGGATGCAGGTACCGTTTTTGATGTCTTGGGCGTTCATCATAATCGATGGATCTATTTTTTTGTGTTGTTGTCGTTGAAAAGGCCCGTGCGCCCCGATAGGATGCGAGAGCCGAAAAGCAACCGCAAAATTACAAAAAATGGGTTGATTGCGCAATAAATCAGCCCCAAAAAGTGTGAAATCGGAGAAAATTAGGCTTAAAACACGAAAAAAGTGGAGATAAATTTTGCAGAACGAAAATGATTTGATAATTTTGCAGTCCGAAAAAGGGGTAGTATGCCTCCGCCTCAGCGCGTCAGGGCATCGCGGCCGCTTTCAATCCAGAAAATAACAAACAACCATACACGATGAAAAGAACATTCCAGCCCTCCAACCGCCGTCGCGTGAACAAACACGGCTTCCGCGAGAGAATGGCCACTAAAGATGGCCGCAAAGTATTGGCACGCCGCCGCGCCAAAGGCCGCGCTTCGCTTACCGTATCCGACCACATCTCCGGCAAGTAAGTGATGGCAGCCCCGGCTGACTGAGGCCGGAACGCAAAGCTCATCAACGAGAAATCCACACATACCCGGTCTCTTCCGCACCCGTTTAAGGATGCGGAAGAGACCGGGTATGACTGCTTATGCTCCCCGCAGCAGCGACGTCTGCTGAATGGAGCCTTGCGTACGGACTGAGGCGCCGCCTCGCGTCAGGGCGCGAAAAGTCCCCGAGTGCGCGGGGGCAGTCGGGGGCGGATCCCGGTCTTTCTATCTGATGGTTGCGCCCTTTAAAAGAAACTTGAATGGCCGGGTGTTGACCATGTAAGAATTTTTTACCTATATCGGGAAACGCTGTTCCCTTCGAAAGGCTCATGGAGCCATAGTATTGTCAAGATCAAGGCGGCGGCACTACCCGCCGTAATATCGTGTGCGCTGCCTGTCAGCCGTTGAAATAGCCTGCGAGGTCTTCGAAGATGCCTATCGTGAAGAGCCAGTAGAGGAGAATGAAGATGAGCACCAGCACTCCGAGCCAGAGCCAGAGGCGATTGGTTTTTCTTCTATTCTCGCGTTTGCGGTTGCGGCCGTTGGCAGGCATGCTTTCGGCCAGCTGGTCGGCATCGAGATGTTCGTGAGCCCTTCTCTGTTCGAGGCTCTCATTCTCTCTTACGTGTGTTTCCTTTCTGTCCATAACCTTTGATTTTTTAATATTTTAACTTTAAAACACCGCTTCACCCCATGTGGTTCAGTCGACGTATAAAAAAAGCGCCCCGCCTGTGGCGGAGCGTGCTCTTATGTCGAGATTCTCAGAAGGGGGAGGTTTCGCCCGGCGAGGAGGGCATGATGTCGGGCATGGGGTCGTCGGGCGCCGGGCCGTAAGGGGTGTCGGCGAAAGGGGGCATGTCGCTGCCCGCGTCGGGCTCGCGGTTCATGCGCGATTCGAGGACCATGGGCCCCGACTGCCCCACCACGTCGCGCACGCTCTCGTAGGCGTCGTCCCAGTTCTCGAAGCGTGCATAGCTTCCGGTGAAGCGGAGCTTTACGGTTCCGACGCCGCCCGAACGGTGCTTGGCTATGATGATTTCGGCCTGGCCGCGGATGTCGTTGCCTTCGGCGTCGAAGCCCGACTTGGTGTAGTATTCGGGGCGGTGGATGAAGCAGACTATGTCGGCGTCCTGCTCGATGGCTCCCGACTCGCGGAGGTCGGAGAGCACGGGACGCTTGTCTTCGCGCGTCTCGGTGGCTCGGTTGAGCTGCGAGAGGGCGATGATGGGTATGTCGAGCTCCTTGGCGAGGGCCTTGAGCGAGCGCGAGATGGTGCTGACCTCCTGCTCGCGGCTTCCGAGCTTGAGACCCGAGGCGTTCATCAGCTGCAGATAGTCGATGATGATGATGCGCACGCCGTGTTCGCGCACGAGGCGACGGGCCTTGGTGCGCATCTCCGTAATCGAGAGGCCGGGCGTCTCGTCGAGATACAGGGGCGCGGAGTAGACGTTGCTGAGGCGCGTGTTGAGCCGGTCCCACTCCTCGGGTGAGAGCTGTCCGCTCTTGATTTTGGAGCCCTCGATTTCGGCCACGTTGCTTATCAGACGCTTGACGAGCTGCACGTTGGCCATCTCAAGCGAGAACACGGCCACGGGCTTGTCATAGTCCACGGCGATATTCTTCGCCATCGAGAGCACGAAGGCCGTCTTGCCCATGGCCGGACGCGCCGCTATGATGATGAGGTCGGAGTTCTGCCAGCCCGAGGTGATCCGGTCGAGCTCGGTGTAGCCGCTGGGGAGACCCGAGAGGCCCGAATCACTGTTGGCGGCTATCTGTATCTGCTCGAGGGCGAGGTTGATTACGGGGTCAATCTGCGTTACCTCGCGCTTAAGCTGTGTCTGCGAGATTTCGAAGAGCTTGCCCTCGGCTTCCTGCAGCAGGGCGTCGACGTCGTTGCTCTCGTCGAAGGCCTCGGTCTCTACCTGCGAGGCGAAGGCTATGAGGCGACGGGCCAGGTATTTC
This sequence comes from uncultured Porphyromonadaceae bacterium, assembly GCA_945873625.1. Taxonomy (GTDB): domain Bacteria; phylum Bacteroidota; class Bacteroidia; order Bacteroidales; family Muribaculaceae; genus Lepagella. Next base: position 63,438 of record CAMCDS010000011.1, read on the forward strand.
TGGGCGATTATCTTGGCGTGGTATTCCACATGGGCGGCGGAATAGACGCGTGCGGTCAGCTCCGTGATTCTGACGGCTCCGCCTACCTCGTCGAGGGTGCCGTTCTGGCGCAGCTGCTCCGTTACGGTCATCATGTCGATGGGCTTCTGGTTGAGGCCGAGGGCGGAGATGGCCTCGTAGATCTTGCGGTTGAGAGGGTCGTAGAATGAATCGGGCACAAGCAGGTCGCACACCGACATATACGCGTCTTTCTCAAGCATGAGGGCGCCGAGCACGGCTTCCTCGATCTCAGTGTCGCGTGGCGGCAGCTTGCCGACGGGGTCGGTCAGCTCCGGCTGATGTTTCGGTTTGTTGCGGTATGTCCTGTTGTCGTCCATGATTTCTGGTGTGAGTCGTATTGGCGGATTGCGTTCAAGGACCCGTCTTTCAACGGGTGTTCAGACTAAAATAGGCCTCGGCCGACGGTATTATCCTCTCGGCAGAAGGCCTTATGTTCTCAGCGGCCGGATGGTCGGCCGGATTGTACACCCATGGGGAGTCGAACCCCAATCGATGGAACCGGAATCCATTATTCTATCCATTGAACTATGGGTGCTTCTTCGGTCCGGACGCCTGCGCCGGAGGGGCGCGGCGGCACGATTCGGCTGCAAAGGTAATAAATTTTTCCGAAACCGTCGTAATCGCCACCGAAAAAATTATTATCTTTGCACTCCGATGAAAGAGATACGCATAGACCCCGAATGGCGCGAACAGCTCGCCGACGTGTTTGCCTCCGAGGCTTTCGGCCGGCTGGCCGGTACGGTGCGCGCCGAGTATGCCGGCCCCACGCCCGTCTATCCTCCGGCGCGACGCATCTTCGCGGCCTTCGACGCATGCCCCTTCTCGGCCGTAAAGGTAGTGATCATAGGTCAGGACCCATACCACGGGCCGGGACAGGCCAACGGCCTCTCATTCTCGGTAAACCCGGGGGTGAAGATGCCCCCTTCGCTGGTCAACATCTTCAAGGAGGTGCAGGCCGAGACGGGAGCGCCCATGCCTGCCGACGGCGACCTGTCGCGATGGGCTCGGCAGGGAGTGCTGCTGCTCAACGCCTCGCTGACGGTGCGCGAGCATCAGCCGATGTCGCACGCCCGGCTCGGATGGCAGCTTCTCACCGACGAGGCTGTGGCCCGGCTCGCCGCAAGGCGCGAAGGGATAGTGTTCATGCTGTGGGGCAGCTTTGCAATCGGCAAGGGAGCCTTCATCGACCGCTCGCGCCACCTCGTGCTCACCTCGCCCCACCCCTCCCCTCTCTCGGCCCACCGCGGATTTTTCGGCAACGGACATTTCGCGGCCGCCAACCGATACCTCGAATCGCGCGGCGAGAGCCCCATAATATGGTAAAAATAAAGAATATTCCGGATATGACTGAACAGGAAAGAATAGATAAAGTGAACCTTCTGCGCGCAGAAGGCTACAACTGCGCCCAGACCGTGGCAATGGCATTCTCAGACCTCTTGAAGACCGACGACAGCGCCGCCGCCCGCGCGCTGGCCGGATTCGGCGGCGGTGTTGGCGCCCAGGGAGAAGTGTGCGGCGTAGTGAGCGCCTTCGCCTACGTGGCCGGAATGCTCGGCGACCCCAACCCTAAGAAAAAGGCCGACACCTACCGCACCGTGCGCGAACTGACCGAACCCTTCCGCCTCGCCAACGGATGCATCACGTGCCGCGAGCTCAAAGGGAAGGCGACGCCCGTGCCCTGCGACGAGCTGATACGCCAGGGAGTAAGGATAATCCATTCCCGATACTGCACCGATGACTGACATACCGAGAGGCATTCTCCTCGCCCTCACGGCCGCCGCTGCCGCATGCATGCCGGCTGCCGCCGCCGACCCGCTGCCGGCCGACGGAGCCTCGCGCGTCTTCGACCCGCGTTTCCGCACGCTGCGCCTCGTGAACCCCGACGTCTTCACCGGCATGCCGGTGATAAGACTCGGCACCGACGACAGGCTGACCGTCAGCTTCGACGAGCTCGGCGACGACTACAGCTATCTCCAGTACCGGATTCTGCACTGCAACGCCGACTGGCAGCGGTCGCAGCTCGTGGAGTCGGAATACCTCGACGGCTTCAACATAGCCGACATCACCGACTACGCCTTCTCCTCCAACACCTACGTGCATTACGTCAACTACTCGCTCACTATTCCCGACGGGCGCATGAGCCCGACAGTGAGCGGCAACTATCTGCTGCAGGTGTTTCCGCAAGACGACCCCGACCGCACTATCCTTCAGATACGCTTCTGCGTCAGCGAAAACGCCGTGGCCGTCGGCGGTGAGGCCACCTCGCTCACCGACCGGGGCATCAACACCGACTGGCAGCAGGTAAACCTGTCGGTGGCCACATCCGACTTCCCGCTGAAAAGTCCTTTCACCGACGTCTTCTTAGTGGTAAGCCAGAACGGCCGGCCCGACGCCACGCGTACCATCATGCGCCCGCAGCAGATGAAGGGGCGCACGCTCGTCTACGAACACATACCCGACCTAATATTCCCTGCCGCCAACGAATACCGGCGCTTCGAGACCGTGCGCGCCAACTATCCGGGGATGAACGTCGACTCCGTAGGGTTCGGCGGACGCAACTACCATGCCTGGCTGCGCACCGACTCTCCGCGCGCCTTCTCGCCTTATTCGTTCGACGCCACGCAGAACGGCCGGTTCATGATCGACGAATACAACTCTACCGACCCCGACCTCGGCGCCGACTACATAACGGTGCATTTCGAGCTCGACCATCCGCAGGTGATGAACGCCGACATTTACGTCGACGGGCAGATGACGCTCAACGGATTCAGCGAGGCCAACCGCATGAAGTACGACCCCGACCGGCGCCTCTACACCCTCGAGCTTCCGCTCAAGCAAGGCTCATACAACTATCAGTATGTGGCGGTGCCCAAAGGGAAGACCTCGCCGGCCGACCACTCGCTCGTGGAGGGCAACAAATACGAGACCCGCAACGAATACCAGGTCTACGTCTACCTCCGCGAACCGGGTTCACGCGCCGACCGCCTCATAGGAACGGCGCAGCTTTTCCCAAGATAAAAAAACCGACAAAAGATATGCTGCTGATACGCGACACCCTCGTCTCCCTCGACCTTATAGAACGTTTCTTCTGCTGCGACCTCGACAGCTGTCTGGGCGCCTGCTGCGTGGAAGGCGACGCCGGAGCGCCTGTCGACGAGGAGGAGATAGCCCTGCTCGAAGAGTCGCTGCCCCACGTGGAAGCCGACATCACCCCGGCGGCACGCGAGGTGATCGAAGCCCAGGGGGTGGCCGACATCGACGTGGAGGGCGACCTCGTAACCTCGATAGTCAACGGCCGCGACTGCGTGTTCTGCACCTATGCCCCCGGGGGAATGACGCTCTGCGCCCTCGAGAAGGCCTACCGCGAGGGACGCACCCGCTGGTGCAAGCCCGCCTCATGCCGCCTCTACCCCGTGCGCCTGAAGAACGTAGGCGGAATGACCGCCCTCAACCTCCACCGCTGGAAGATATGCAAGCCGGCCGAGACCCTCGGACGCCGCCTCGGAATCAGGGCCTACGAGTTTCTGAAAGAGCCGCTCACAGACCGCTTCGGACAGGAATGGTACGACGAGCTGTGCCTCACGGCCACGGAATATCTGAAAACGATTGCTGACAAATAATGGCATATCCCCTGCGCCGACGGCCGCCGGAACATCGTTTTAATAAATTTTAACAATCGATTTTGACGCCGTCCCGTTCTTTTTTGCTAACTTTGCAGTGGAAAATTTTCAGAAAATCTAACATGTAAGAATTTATTTAGTTAAGCTATTTCGGGAGTTGATTGTGAAATTGACTCCCGAGTTTTTTTATGCCCGGCGGGCATCCTCTGCCATGCGCCCGTCTGCCTCTTTTCGCCACGCGGATAAATTTTAGGGTGAAATGCGTGTGCGTCTTTGCGAAAAAATTATTACCTTAGCGGTCTGAATCCTCACTACTTCAAGAGCGTATGAACTACATGGTATCATCTTGGTCGGGATGGGCCACCCTGGTGGTCTTCGCCGCCTATGCGCTGACGATTCTGGCATGCATCGTGGTGGTGCTTCGGGAAAACAGGAATCCCATCCGTTCTCTCGCATGGGTTACGGCCCTCATATTCCTGCCCGGAGCAGGACTCGTGTTCTACCTCTTCTTCGGCCGGAGTCTGAAAAACATGCGCATGATCTCGCGCCACAAAAAGAGGAAGCTGATGCGCGCCACGGCCACGCGCAACGTCAACCTGAAGGAGATAGATATCGCCGACGACCGGCGGCAGCTGATAATGCTCTCCCACAACATCGCCAAGGCCAAATTCACCATCAACAACCATCTGCGGATCTTCACCGAGGGGCGCGACAAGTTTGAGGCACTGAAGGAAGACCTCAAGAACGCCCGGCGGTCGATACTGCTGCAATATTACATATTTGCCGACGATTCGCTCGGCAACGAAATCGCCGACATTCTGATTGAAAAAGCGAGGCAGGGGCTGAAGGTGCTCGTCATCTACGACCATGTAGGCAGTTTCTCGACAAAGTCGGGGTTCTTCAGCCGCATGCGCGAGGCGGGCGTCGACGTCCACCCCTTCTTCCGCGTTACCTTCCCGCAGCTCGCCAACAGAATCAACTGGCGCAACCACCGCAAGCTCGTAATCATCGACCGGGAAATCGGCTATATCGGCGGGATGAACATCGCCGACAGATACATACACGGCACGGCCGACAACCCGGTGTGGCGCGACACTCACTTCAGGGTGGAGGGCGACATCGTGGAGTCGATGATTCTGTCGTTTGCCATCGACTGGTCGTTCATGGGGCAGCAGATTCCCGACGGAGGCGACGCCGACATACCCGTGTCCGAATCGAAGCCGAGCATGACGGGGATGCAGCTCGTGCCTACCGGACCGGTCGACGCGTGGGACAACCTTTCGCTCTGCTTCCTTAAAGCCATCTCTTCAGCAAAAAAATCGATATATCTGCAGACGCCATATTTCCTGCCGACCGACGCCCTGCAGCATGCCCTCGAGGCCGCCGCGCTCTCAAAAGTGGATGTGAGAATCATGATTCCGGAGCGGTGCGACTCCCGCCTGCTGCGCCTCGCCTCGTTTTCCTACGTTACCCAATGCCTGAAGGCCGGCATCAAGGTATATCTCTACAAGCCGGGGATGCTCCATGCCAAAGCGATGGTGATCGACGAAGACCTCGTGGTGGCCGGGTCGACCAACTTCGACTTCCGCAGCCTTGAAAACAACTTCGAGTCGACGCTTTTCATCTACGACCGGAAGGTGAACGAGGAGATGCGCACCATCTTCTTCAACGACATCAACGACTCGGTGAAGCTGACATTCTCGCGCTGGCACCGACGCCCGGTGCTTCAGCGCCTGCTCGAGTCGGTGGTGAGGCTGCTGTCGCCTATCCTTTAGAAAATCTTTCTGATTCCCCGGCTCACTTATCGATTTCGGAAAGCAGATGCTCGAGGTCGAGAGCCGATACCTTCACAGTCAGCTTGCCGTCTTTGGCCACCGAGATATTGCCCGTCTCCTCGCTGACTATCACGCATACGGCGTCCGTCACCTGGCTCATGCCCAGCGCGGCGCGGTGGCGCAGACCCAGGCTCTTTGATATGTTCATGTCGTGGCTCACGGGGAGGATGCATCCCGCGGCCTTGAGCCGGTGGCCCGCTATGATGAGCGCACCGTCGTGGAGGGGCGAGTTCTTGAAGAATATGTTTTCTATCAGACGCATGTTGATGAGCGAATCGATCATGTCGCCGGTCTTTTCATAGTCGGTCAGCGGCATCCGGCGCTGCCACACTATCAGGGCGCCCGTCTTCGACTTCGACATGCTCATGCACGCATAGACCACCGACATCACCTCGGCGTGGGCATGCTCCTCGTCTTCGTCGTGCTTGAAAAGGCGTTTAAAGAATTTCCAGCGTCCCTGCGACCCTATGTCGGTCAGGAATCGCTTTATCTGGTCCTGAAAGAGGATGACGAGCACTATGAGGCCGATGCTCATGAACTTGTCGAGGATAGTGCCGGTAAGGCGCATGTCGAAAATCTCGTATGCCACCACCCATATCACTATGAAGGCAAGCACGCCGTAGAAGAGCGAGAGCGTGCCGCTGTTGCGCATCATGCGGTAGAGATAGAAGAGCATCAGCCCCACTATCAGTATGTCGATTATGTCTTTTATTCCGAAGTCTATCATTTCAGGGCCGTTGTATCGGGATTAGACTGAATTGTCGCGGAGCAGACGGAAAAGCTTCACGGTCTGCACGGCCGGCTCCACCTCATGCACGCGGAGCACGTCGGCGCCAAGCTGAAGGGCCATGGCGTCGAGCGCCACCGTCGGCACCGTCGACTCGGCAGGGGTGATTCCGAGCGGCTTCCATATCATGGTCTTGTGGGAGAGCCCGGCTAGCACCGGCATCCCCAGCCGGCGGAAGAGGGGAAGCGCCGAGAGCAGTCGGTAGTTCTGCTCCACGGTTTTTGCAAACCCGAATCCGGGGTCGAGTATCACGTCGGCCACGCCTCTGGCATGAAGCTCGGCGGCCTTGCGCGCAAGGTCGGAGAGCACGTCGGCAGCCACGTCGTCATAGTCCGTATGGCTATGCATGGTCTGCGGCGTCCCCTTGATGTGCATCAGCACGTATGCCACGCCGAGGTCGGCCACGGTGTCCCACATCTCGGGATCGAGCGTGCCTCCGCCGATGTCGTTGATGATGTCGGCGTTCCAATCCTCCACGCAGCGGCGTGCGACTCCGGCACGGAACGTATCGACCGACACGGGGATGTCGGGATAGTCGCGGCGTATGGCTTCAAGTCCTCGCGCCAGACGGGCGTATTCCTCGTCGGCCGACACATCGGGAGCGCCGGGACGGGTGCTGTAGCCGGCGGGACGGGTGCTGTAGCCGCCGACGTCGAGGATGTCGACCCCGGCGGCGACCATACCGGCCACACGCGCCGACACAGCCGCGGCATCAACCGTGCGGCTCGACGCATAAAACGAATCGGGCGTTACGTTGATTATCCCCATCACTCTGGGGACAGAGAAATCCATGATTCCGCCGCGGGTACGGACCGGGGCGGCTGACGGTTTGATAATTCTGTCCATGATTAACGTTCAAGTTGCGAAGTTACTAAAAATTAGGCTAAGTAAGGCTAAAATAGGCCGATTTTTTGTAACTTTGCACCTTGAAATCAGTAAGAACAGAAAATGCAGGATATTCGCAACATTGCAATCATAGCTCACGTCGACCACGGAAAGACTACCCTCGTCGACAAGATGCTTCTCGCAGGCCATCTTTTCCGCGACAACCAGAACGCCGGCGAGCTTATTCTCGACAATAACGACCTCGAACGCGAAAGAGGCATAACGATTCTCTCCAAGAATGTATCCATCAATTATAAAGGCACTAAAATCAACATTATAGACACGCCGGGACACGCCGACTTCGGCGGCGAGGTGGAGCGCGTGCTCAACATGGCCGACGG
>CAMCDS010000012.1 GCA_945873625.1 uncultured Porphyromonadaceae bacterium
CGGGACACGCCGACTTCGGCGGCGAGGTGGAGCGCGTGCTCAACATGGCCGACGGATGTCTGCTCCTTGTCGACGCCTTCGAAGGCCCGATGCCTCAGACCCGATTCGTGCTCCAGAAGGCTATACAGATGGGGCTGAAACCCGTAGTGGTAATCAACAAGGTCGACAAGCCCAACTGTCGTCCCGACGAGGTGAACGAAATGGTGTTTGACCTCATGTTCAACCTCAACGCCACAGAAGACCAGCTCGACTTCCCCACTATCTACGGCTCGGCAAAGCAGAACTGGATGAGCGCCGACTGGAGGAAACCTGCATCCGACATCACGGCCGCCCTCGATGCAATAATCAAGTATATCCCGGCCCCCACAAGGCTCGAAGGAGACCCGCAGATGCTTATCACGAGCCTCGACTTCAGCAACTATGTGGGCCGCATAGCCGTAGGCCGCGTGCACCGCGGCACTCTCCGCGAAGGAATGGAAATTGCCCTCTGCAAGAAAGACGGATCCGTGAGCCGGCAGAAAATCAAGGAGCTCCACACGTTTGAAGGGATGGGACGCAAGAAAGTGCAGGAAGTGAGCAGCGGCGACATCTGCGCCATCGTAGGTCTCGACGGATTTGAAATCGGCGACACCGTTTCGATTGTCGACAAGCCCGAGCCGCTTCCCCGGATAGCCATCGACGAGCCGACCATGTCGATGACATTCACCATCAACGACTCCCCCTTCTTCGGCAAAGACGGCAAATACGTTACCTCGCGCCACATTGCCGACCGCCTCGAGCGCGAACTCGACCGCAACCTCGCCCTCCGCGTAAAGAAAGCCGACTCGGAAGACAAGTGGACCGTATTCGGACGCGGAGTGCTCCATCTCTCGATCCTGATCGAGACCATGCGTCGCGAAGGGTATGAGCTGCAGGTGGGACAGCCACAGGTAATCATCAAGGAAATCGACGGAGTGAAATGCGAGCCTGTGGAGTCGCTCACCATCAACGTTCCGGAGGAATACTCGTCGAAAGTGATCGACATGGTTACCCGCCGCAAAGGTGAGATAGCGGCCATGGAGACGCAGAACGAACGCATCAACATCGAATTCACCATCCCCTCGCGCGGAATCATCGGCCTGCGCAACAACGTGCTCACCGGGACCGCCGGAGAGGCCATAATGGCTCACCGCTTCCTCGAATATCAGCCCTGGAAAGGCGAAATCGAACGCCGCACCAACGGCTCGCTCATAGCCATGGAGGCCGGCACGGCCTACGCTTACGCCATCGACAAGCTACAGGACAGAGGCAAATTCTTCATCTTCCCCCAGGAAGATGTCTATGCCGGACAGGTGGTAGGAGAGAACGCCAAAGACAACGACATCGTGGTCAACGTTACCAAATCGAAGAAGCTCACCAACATGCGTGCCAGCGGAGCCGACGACAAGGCGCGCATCGTGCCCCCGGTGGTATTCTCGCTCGAAGAGGCCCTGGAATACATCAAGGAAGACGAATACGTCGAGGTAACCCCCAACCATCTGCGTCTCCGCAAGATCATCCTCGACGAAAACGAGCGCAAGCGCGCCAACCGCAGCTGACCCGCCCCTCCCGCCGGCCGCAGCTCGCCCTTCCTCCCCCTCGCCCGCTGCCATGACAATAAAAGAGCCATGCATACCCGATGCATGGCCCTTTCCATATTCTTCCGGCTTCTCCCCCGAAGCCCTGCAAAAGCATCTCCACCGCTTCCCCACGAGAGCCCTTCTCGGAGCCTTTCCCCGAAGGGGGCCGCTTCTGCCGTTCAGTGAAGCGACATTCATGTCGCGCCCCTCCCCGTCTATCTGATGAGAATGAACCCGCGTGCATGGCCGCGCGTTATAAAGATACAACGGGCTGAGATTCCGGCGGGCGCACGACCCGGCGAGGAAAGCTCCCACTCCCGGAATCAGGCTCCGGCCCGTTTTAGGTCGAAAACATAGAATCTACATAGTCGTTGCGGATTTTCCGCATGACCGCAGACTGCAAAGAGCAAGGTCCCTGACAGCGCGAAGCTGCTTGCAACAACTACACTCCGATGTCTGCCGGCCAAACCGACAAACACTCAGCGATGCGCCCCTTGACCGGGGGCGCAAGCTATTTTCAGGCCTCCCGACCAAAACAAACGCACGCGGGCGGAGATAGAAAAGCGCGGCCGCCGGTTGAACACCGGAGCCGCGCCTTCTCTATGGAAAGGTTGGGATTTACTCTGCTGCAGGAGCCTCGGCTGCGGGAGCCTCGGCGGGAGCTGCTTTCTTGCGACGCGAACGGCGGGTGGCCTTTGCCTTCTTCTCTCCCTTGCCTTCGAGCATAGCCTCGTTGAAGTCTACGAGCTCGATCATGCACATCTCGGCGTTGTCGCCAAGACGGTGGCCGGTCTTGAGAATACGGGTATAGCCGCCGGGACGGTCGGCAATCTTCTCGGCAACCACGCCGAAAAGTTCCTTCACTGCCTCCTTGTTCTGGAGGTAGCTGAACACGAGGCGACGGTTCTGCATGTCGTCCTTCTTCGAGCGGTTGATCAGCGGCTCGCAATACATGCGGAGGGCTTTCGCCTTGGCCAGTGTCGTGAAAATCCGCTTGTGGAGGATAAGGGAGATCGTGAGGTTGGAGAGAAGCGCCTCGCGATGAGCCTTCTTACGACCCAGGTGGTTGAATTTTTTATTATGTCTCATCGTCGAATTTAATCTTTGTCTAATTTATACTTGGATATGTCCATCCCGAAGGACAGGTTCATGCTTTCAAGCAGGTTGTCGAGTTCCGTAAGCGATTTACGTCCGAAGTTGCGGAATTTCAGGAGGTCGTTCTTGTTGAATCCCACAAGCTCGCCGAGCGTCTCCACTTCGGCGCTCTTCAGGCAGTTGAGCGCTCTGACTGAGAGCGGCATGTCTGAGAGCTTGCTCTTGAGGAGCTGTCGCATGTGGAGCACTTCCTCGTCGAATTCCTCGCCTGCCGGGTCGGCGGGCTGCTCGAGGGTCATCTTGTCATCGCTGAAGAGCATGAAGTGCTTGATCAGGATGTTGGCTGCCTCTTTGAGTGCGTCTTTCGGACTGATCGAGCCGTCGGTAGTTACCTCGATGAGAAGCTTCTCGTAGTCGGTCTTCTGCTCCACGCGGAAGTTGTCGACCGTATACTTGACGTTCTTTATCGGGGTATATATAGAGTCGATGGCTATCACGCTCGGGTCGGCTCCCTCAAGAAGCTCGCGGTTCTCGTCGGCCGGAACCCAGCCACGTCCGCGATTGATTGTGAATTCCAGCTGAAAGCTTGCCGAAGAATCCAGATGGCAGATCACCAGTTCGGGATTCAACACTTCAAACCCGCTGAGCACTTTACCCAAATCGCCGGCCTTGAACACATCTGTGCCCGAAACGTTTACAATAGCTTTCTCAGTGTCGTTGTCCTCCACTGTCTGCTTGAATCGAACTTGTTTGAGGTTCAGGATGATGTTGGTGACATCCTCCTTCACCCCCGGGATAGTGTCAAGCTCGTGGGCCACGCCGTCGATTCTGATCGAACAGATAGCGTAACCGCCGAGCGACGAGAGCAGTATGCGGCGCAGCGCGTTGCCGACCGTCTGCCCGTATCCCGGCTCCAGAGGACGGAACTCAAACTTTCCGAAAGAGTTCGTCTCCTCCAGCATTATTACCTTTTCGGGCTTCTGAAATGCTAAAATAGGCATGGGTTTATCCTTTATTATTTCGAATACAATTCTACAATCAGCTGCTCCTTGATGTTCTCAGGGATGTCTTCGCGCTGGGGAGTGTGCAGGAATTTGCCGCCCTTCACGCTTTCGTCCCATTCGATCCAGGGATACTTGCTGTGGTTGAAGCCGGCCAGGCAGTCGGCGATCACCTCGAGCGATTTCGATTTCTCGCGCACGGCCACAACATCGCCGGCCTTCACACGGTAGGAGGGGATATTGACCACCTTGCCGTTGACGGTGATGTGCTTGTGGAGCACAAGCTGACGGGCTGCCGGACGGCTGGGTGCGATGCCCAGACGATAGACGATGTTGTCCAGACGGCTTTCGAGAAGCTGCAGGAGCACCTCGCCGGTGATACCCTTGGTGCGGGCGGCTGTCTCGAAGAGATTGCGGAACTGACGTTCGAGCACGCCGTAGGTGTATTTGGCTTTCTGCTTCTCACGGAGCTGCAGACCGTACTCCGATGTCTTGCGACGACGGTTGAGTCCGTGCTGTCCCGGCGGATAGTTCTTCTTTGCCAGAACCTTGTCCTCGCCATAGATGGCTTCCCCGAATTTACGGGCTATTTTTGTCTTTGGACCTGTATATCTTGCCATTGTTCTTATCTTTTTACTGTCGGTCTTCTTCAGGCCGGTTGCCTCAGCCCTTCCCCGCGGTGCAGCCGCGACCGTCTGAGAGGTAGGTGGGTTTCGGTTCGAGACCCCGACGGTCTATTATTTACCGTGGAGCTACGGCTTCGCGGCAACGCTTGCGATGCCTTGGCCGACCGACGCTTTTTTTCTTCTCGTTGTCTACTCGGAAATTACACTCTTCTGCGTTTCGGAGGACGGCAGCCGTTGTGCGGCAGCGGAGTTACGTCGACAATCTCGACTACCTCGATGCCGGCACCATGCACGGTGCGGATTGCAGATTCACGTCCGTTGCCCGGTCCCTTGACGTAGGCCTTCACTTTGCGCAGGCCGAGGTCGTAGGCCACTTTGGCGCAGTCTTGAGCTGCCATCTGGGCAGCATACGGAGTGTTCTTTTTCGAGCCACGGAAGCCCATCTTGCCTGCCGACGACCAGGAGATAACCTGACCCTCGCTGTTGGCCAAGCAAACGATGATGTTGTTGAAAGAGGAGTGAACGTGAAGCTGGCCCATTGCATCGACCTTGACGTTTCTCTTCTTCGCTGCGACTGTCTTCTTTGCCATATTCTATGATTATTTGGTAGCTTTCTTCTTGTTGGCGACTGTTTTCTTGCGGCCCTTGCGGGTACGCGCGTTGTTCTTCGTGCTCTGTCCGCGGACGGGCAGGCCGATGCGGTGACGGATGCCGCGATAGCAGCCGATATCCATCAGTCGCTTGATGTTGAGCTGGATCTCCGAGCGGAGGTCGCCCTCTACCTTGAAGTTGGTTTGGATCACCTCACGCACTGCAGCTGCCTGCACGTCGGTCCAGTCTTTCACTTTGATGTCTTTGTCTACACCCGCCTTCTCGAGAATTTTGTTGGCGGAGCTACGGCCAATGCCGAAGATGTAGGTCAAGGCTATTTCACCTCTCTTGTTTTGCGGCAAATCTACGCCGACGATTCTTACTGCCATTTCGTATGTTCGTAATGTTGCGCGTCCCGGCTATATTAGCCCTGACGCTGTTTGAGTTTCGGGTTCTTCTTGTTGATTACGTACAATCTTCCTTTGCGGCGCACAATCTTACTGTCGGCGGTGCGCTTCTTGATTGATGCTCTTACTTTCATATCGTAGTGTTTCTTTTTATTTGTAGCGGAACGCTATCCTTCCTTTTGAAAGGTCGTAGGGCGACATCTCTACTTTCACCTTATCGCCGGGAAGAATCTTGATGTAGTGCATGCGCATCTTGCCCGAGATGTGGGCAGTGATCTCATGACCGTTTTCGAGCTCTACCTTGAACATTGCGTTCGACAATGCCTCCAGTATCACTCCGTCTTGTTCGATTGCAGCTTGTTTTGCCATTGTTCGTCCTTTATGTGTCGAATTTGGTTGCTTTTTCCGATTTCAATTCCGCCTGCGGCTCCCGGAGCAGCGCCCCGGTCTCTCCGCCGGTCAGATGTAACTTTCTCCCAACGCCTCCTTGATGTAGCTGAAAGTGGTGAGCACTTCCGGCTCTTCGCCGCGTATCGCTATCGTGTGCTCATAGTGGGCCGAGGGCTTCCTGTCGCGGGTGCGGCAGGTCCAGCCGTCGCTTCCGATCACTATGTTCTTGCTGCCGAGATTGATCATCGGCTCGATGGCGATACACATCCCGTCGCGGAGCACGGGGCCTATGCCTCGGCGTCCGTAGTTGGGCACCTCGGGCGACTCATGCATGCTCCGTCCGATGCCGTGGCCGCACATCTCACGCACTACACTGTAGCCACGGCGTTCGCAGTAGGTCTGCACGGCATTGCTGATGTCGCCTACGCGCTTTCCGGCGCGGGCGGCCTCAATCCCCTTGTAGAGCGATTCTTTGGTTACGGTGAGCAGCGTGCGGACTTCGTCGCTTATCTCCCCTACCGGGAAGGTGTAGCAGCTGTCGCCGTTGTAACCGTCGAGCTCCACCACAAGGTCGGTGCCCACTATGTCTCCCTCCTCAAGCACGTAGCCCGAGGGGAAACCGTGGACCACCGTCTCGTTGACTTCGATGCAGAGCGTTCCGGGGAAGCCCTGATAACCGAGACAGGCAGGTTTTCCGCCGTTGTCGAGAATAAATTCCCGGGCTATGGAGTCGAGCTTGCGCGTCGTGATGCCGGGTTTGATCCAGCGTGCCACTTCGCCAAGCGTGCGCGACGTCAGCTCGGCTGCCGCACGCATCTTTTCCATTTCTTCTGCTGTCTTAACGTAAATCATCAGTTCTTGCGGATGTGTCGTCGGCTGCATCGAGCCGGGGGCGGGGTTGTCGGGATTTGTGAAAGTTTATTATTCGGTTTGACCTGAAGGGTGAGCCGTCGGCCTTTCTCCGCCTTTCGGGGAGAAAGGCCGCGCGGCGGAATATTCGTCAGAATGCGGAGCTGCCTGTGGTGCGGCCCTTGATGCGGCCGTCCTTCATCAGTCCATCATATTTGCGCATGAGCAGGTGGCCTTCGATAATGCGGAGAGTGTCGAGGATGACACCTACGAGAATCAGAAGCGACGTTCCTCCGAAGAACGATGCGAAGCTGCGGTTCAGACCGCAGATGTGAGCGATTGCGGGGAGGATAGCCACGATGCCGAGGAAGATGGATCCGGGCAGGGTGATTCTCGACATTATCGAGTCAAGGTAATCGACGGTCGGCTTGCCGGGCTTCACGCCGGGGATGAAGCCGTTGTTGCGCTTCATCTCGTCGGCCATGTTGCCGGGATTGACCGTGATGGCGGTATAGAAATACGTGAAGGCCACGATCATCAGGAAGTAGATGGCGTTGTACCAGAAGCCGTACATGTCGGTGAGGGCACCGAAGAAACCTGTCTGGTTCTGGCTGAAGCCAACGAGCGTGATGGGGATGAACATGATCGCCTGGGCGAAGATGATAGGCATCACGCCTGCTGCGTTGACCTTCAGAGGTATGTACTGGCGGGCGCCTCCATACTGCTTGTTGCCGACAATCTTCTTGGCATACTGCACAGGCACCTTGCGCGTTCCCTGCACGAGAAGCACGGCACCGGCGATGACAGCCAGAAGGATTACGATTTCAAGCAGGAATATCACGAGTCCGCCACCGGCCGAGTTCATCAGGCGTCCGGTGAACTCCTGAATGAATGCCTCGGGCAGACGGGCGATGATACCGATAAGGATGATGAACGAGATGCCGTTGCCTACACCCTTCTGGTCGATACGCTCTCCAAGCCACATGATGAACATCGAACCGGCTGCCAGGACGATGGTCATGTAGACGATAGTCCAGAAGCCCAGATCTACATAGCCACCTGCGGCCTGCACCTGATATTTCAGGTTCATGAGGTAAGCCGGGCCCTGGAGCACGAGGATGAACACAGTCAGATAGCGCGTGTATTGATTCATTTTCATACGTCCGCTTTCACCCTCCTGCTGCATCTTCTTGAACTGGGGCAAAACCATGCCCAGAAGCTGGATGACAATCGATGCCGTGATATAGGGCATGATGCCGAGAGCGAAAATCGAGGCCTGCGAGAACGCACCGCCCGAGAACATATCGAGCAGCTGCATCAGGCCGTCAGACGTGAAATTCTTCAATGCCATGAGCTCGTCGGGGTTGATCCCGGGCAGCACTACATAGCACCCGAAGCGATAGATGATCACAAGCAGAAGGGTGATGCCAATCCGCTTGCGGAGGTCTTCCACGCTCCAGATATTTTTAATGTTTTGTGTAAATCCCATTGTTTATCGATTATTTTTTGATGACTGTACCGCCGGCGGCTGTGATGGCTTCCTCAGCTTTCTTCGAGAAGGCGGGGGCCTCTACCTCGAGAGCACGTGTTATCGCGCCGTTGCCGAGAATCTTCACAAGCGCTTTCTTGGGCACGAGTCCGGCTGCGCGCAGGTCGTCAACCGTGATTCTGGTCAGGTTCTTTGCTTCGGCCAGAGCCTCGAGCGCGTCAAGGTTCAGAGCCTTGTATTCCACGCGGTTGATGTTCTTGAAGCCGAACTTGGGCAGGCGACGCTGCAGAGGCATCTGGCCACCCTCGAATCCTACCTTGTGCTTATAGCCCGAACGCGACTTGGCGCCCTTGTGGCCTCGCGTGGAGGTGCCGCCGTAGCCCGAGCCCGGACCGCGGCCGATTCGCTTGTTCTTCTTGTTGCTGCCTACGGCAGGCTGCAGATTATGTAATTCCATTGTCTTTCCTTTTTGTTTGTTCCGGTTAGTCTCTTGTTTCATCCTCCCGGGCGGCTTCCCGCCGGTGCCGTGCCCCGCAGTTGTGAGGCCCGGCTCCCGGGAGCATGCATCATTTCACTTCAGTAACTTCTACCAGATGGTGCACGGCCTTCACCATGCCGCGGATCGAGGGAGTGTCCTCTTTCACGACAGTGTGGTTCATCTTTCTGAGTCCGAGTGCGTCGAGCGTCCGCTTCTGCACCTGAGGGCAGTTGATGCGGCTCTTTATCTGCTTGATAGCTATTTTTGCCATTTCTCTGAGTCTCCTTTTTAGCCGTTAAACACTTTGTCTACGCTGATGCCACGGTTCTGAGCCACCTGTGCGGGGCTGCGCATCTCGTCGAGTGCGGCGATTGTGGCCTTCACGAGGTTGTGGGGGTTGGACGAGCCTTTCGACTTGGCGAGCACGTCGGTGATGCCGGCGCTCTCGAGCACTGCACGCATTGCACCGCCGGCCTTCACTCCGGTACCCTCGGAGGCGGGCTTCAGCAGGATGCGCGAGCCGCCGAACTTGGCGCTCTGCTCGTGGGGGATGGTGCCTTTGTGAATGGGAACGCGGATGAGGTTCTTCTTCGCAGTCTCCACGCCTTTGGCGATAGCGGCCTGCACCTCGTTGGCTTTGCCGAGACCCCAGCCGATCACGCCGTCCTCGTTGCCTACCACTACGATGGCAGCGAAGCTGAAGGCGCGTCCGCCCTTGGTAACCTTGGTTACGCGGTTGATGGCAACCAGACGGTCTTTCAATTCAAGATCATTCGTCGATTTTACTCTGTTGTTTCTTTTTGCCATGATTTTTTAGAATTTAAGACCGGCCTTGCGGGCAGCATCGGCCAATGATTTTACTCTTCCGTGGAAAAGGTAGCCATTGCGGTCGAACACCACTTCCGTGATACCTTTCTCGATTGCCTTCTTGGCGATGGCCTCGCCTACTTTTGCGCTCTGCTCGGTCTTGTTGGCGGCTTCGATGCCTTTCGAGCTGGCTGCGCAAAGGGTGTTGCCGGCCAGGTCGTCGATCACCTGGACGTAGATACCCTTGTTGGAACGGAACACACTCATGCGCGGACGCTCAGGTGTGCCGGAGATTTTGCCGCGGATGCGGGTTTTGATCTTATTTCTTCTTGCTATCTTGGATACCATGATTTGCCTTCTTTTAATTATTTAGCATTGGCCGACTTACCCGACTTGCGACGGATGATTTCGCCGACAAACTTGATGCCCTTGCCCTTGTAAGGCTCAGGCTTGCGGAGCGAGCGGATCTTGGCGCATACCTGGCCGAGAAGCTGCTTGTCGCTGCTCTCGAGGATAATCAGAGGGTTCTTGTTGCGCTCAGACTTGGCCTCTACCTTGATTTCTTTCGGAAGCTTGATGAAGATGGCGTGGGAGAAGCCCAGCGCGAGCTCCAGCACCTGGCCGGTGGCTGTGGCGCGGTAACCTACGCCTACGAGCTCCATCTCTTTCTTATAGCCTTCCGACACACCTACCACCATGTTGTGGATAAGCGCACGATAGAGTCCGTGCATGGCGCGGTGCTCGCGCTCGTCGTCGGGACGGGTAAGCTGCACGTGGCCGTCGGCCACAGCTACCTCGATGTCGGGGTTGATCTCCTGCGACAGCTCGCCCTTCGGGCCCTTCACTGTCACTACGTGGTCTTTCACCTGTACGGTTACGCCGGCAGGTATCTCAATGGGTGCTTTACCTATTCTTGACATAAAAAAATACCTCCTGTCTTTAATATACGTAACACAATACTTCGCCGCCGATCTTCATGTCTTTGGCCTGCTTGTTGGTCATCACGCCCTTCGACGTGGAGAGAATAGCGATGCCCAGACCATTCAGCACGCGAGGCATTTCCTTATAGCCTGTGTACTGGCGGAGGCCCGGACGCGATACGCGGTGAAGGTTCTTGATTGCATTCACGCGATCGACAGGATCATACTTCAGGGCGATCTTGATGATTCCCTGCGGAGTCTCACCCTCTTCGAACTTATAGTTCAGGATGTAGCCCTGCTCGAAGAGAATTTTTGTGATCTCCTTTTTCATTTTCGACGCCGGAATCTCGACCACACGGTGTCCCGCGCGAATCGCATTCCTCAATCTGGTCAAATAGTCTGCTATCGGATCAGTCATTGTTTTGATGTTTAAATTGATTCAGATTTACTGAACAATATTTAATACTCTCTAATATGTCTTTTTATACGTTTGATAATAAGGCGGTTGGCGCGCTGGATTCGCAACCCTTACGGCTTCCGGCCCCATCATATCCAAGACGTCGCCCGCCTTGGACTCCGCGGCTCTGACGCTCCCTGCGCCTTTCCGCAGCCAAAAATACGCGCAAAGATACAAACTTTTCCGCTTATGAACACCCCTTTGCGCTATTATTTCTGAATATTTAACTATTTTTAACTTATAGCAATCCCCTATGTCGGAGGATTTGCTGCACTCGCTTTGGAGGCTATCAGCGATATGAGCGCATCTACATCGGCTTCGGTGGTCGACCAGTCGGTTACGAACCGCACTGTCGACGATGACTCGCCGCGCGGACCCCATAGTGAGAAACCGACTGACGGGGATATCGCGTCGATAAGCTCGTTGGGAAGGTGGAAGAAAAGCTGGTTAGTGGGCGAAGCTATTGCTTCTTCGAGTCCGAGGGCGAGCAGGCCTTCGCGAAGTCGGCTCGCTGTAGAAATACCGTTGCTGCCGATTTCCCGGTAGAGCCCTGACTCAAATAACGCCTTGAACTGCACTCCCAGCAAACGCCCCTTGGCAAGCAGCGCGCCGTGACGCTTCATCTGCGAAAAGAAGTGAGGGAGAAGCTCCTCCGACGGGCATACGACGGCTTCGCCGAAAAGCAGACCGGCCTTGGTGCCGCCAATGTAGAACACGTCGCAGAGTCTGGCCATGTCGCGTAGGCCGACGTCGCTATCCGGGGCAGCGAGGGCGTATATCAGCCTCGCGCCGTCGGCGAAGAGGGGTATTGAATACTCGCGGCATACTTCGGAGAGACGCGTTAGCTCATCGAGTGAATAGAGCGTGCCGAGCTCCGTGGGCTGCGAGATATACACTGCTCCGGGCTCCTCTATATGCTCATGTGTCTCGTCGGCGTAGTATGATTCGAGATAACTGCGCAGAGCTTCCGAAGTCAGCTTGCCGTCGAATGCAGGGAGCGCTATGACCTTATGTCCCGACGCTTCGATGGCACCGGCTTCGTGCACATTGATGTGCCCCTCCTCGGCGCAGACTACGCCTTGCCACTGCCGGAGCAACGCGTCGATGACAGTAGCATTGGTCTGTGTTCCGCCGACCATGAAAGCTACAAGACCGCAGTCGAGGCCACATTCCTCAAGAATGAGCCTGCGGGCCTCGTCGCAGTAGGGATCGAGGCCGTAGCCGGGCGACACCTCCATGTTAGAGTCGACAAGCGCGCGAATCACATCGGGATGCGCGCCTCGCGAATAATCACATTCAAAGTGCAGTTGAGAAATTTTTTCCATGCAGCAATATTAAGACCCCATTCTCCAATATTTGTTGATGCTGGGGTCGCATATCTCTGAGTGATTTTTGTCTTGTGATGAAGGAGCGTAGCAGTAGCTACGTGACTGAAGAACAAGACAAAAAGCGCCAGAGAGATGCGCTGTTAAGGTAATTCTTCATACCGCCAAAGGGATTGCAATGGTGGCGTATGCGATGTTTATGTTGCAATCCATATAATTCTGCTCCTTCCCGGATTATTCACAGACATATTTATTATCAGTTATCCGTGGAAGAAATTACCGTCTCCCCGGCCAATCGTCATGCAACTGAGTCCGCTTGTTTCGGTTACAATTCAACCGCATTGCTCCCTCACTGCGCGAACACATCCGCACGACGCCTGACCGCCCCGGCGTCAACAAATATTGGGGAACGGGGTCTAAAAGTGCGACTGCCATCGGGCCAAAGCCGGACGGCAGTCGGATATTGAATTTTGCGGATAAACCGGAAAAATCTGATTTGAGGCAGTATGGATTACCAGCTTGCCTTCTTTACGCCCGGGATGAGACCGGCAGAAGCCATCTCGCGGAACTGAATACGCGAAATGCCAAACTGACGCATGTATCCTTTGGGACGACCGGTGATTTCGCAACGGTTGTGGAGGCGTACTTTCGAAGCGTTTTTGGGGAGCTTCTGAAGTTTGGTAAGAGCCTCGTAGTCGATGTTACCGTCGGCGTCGGCCAGAGCGGCTTTCTTAAGGGCGGCTTTCCGTTCGGCATACTTAGCCACCATCTTCTGGCGCTTCACTTCGCGCGCCTTCATTGATTCTTTAGCCATAGACTTTCGGGGGATAATTATTTCTTAAACGGTAAGCCAAACTTCTTAAGCAGCGCGAAACCCTCTTCGTCGGTGTTAGCGGTGGTGACGAAGGTGATGTTCATACCCTGAAGCTTAGGTACATTGTCGATGTTGATCTCGGGGAAGATGATCTGCTCGGTGATGCCCAGCGTGTAGTTTCCGCGGCCGTCGAGCTTCGAGTTGATACCCTTGAAGTCGCGGATACGGGGAAGTGCCACGCGCACGAGACGCTCGAGGAACTCATACATTCTGTCCTTGCGGAGCGTAACCATGACGCCTACGGGCATCTTCTTACGCAGCTTGAATGCAGCGATATCCTTTTTCGAGAGAGTAGCCACAGCCTTCTGGCCGGTGATGGCGGTAATCTCGTTGATTGCGGTTTCGATGAGCTTCTTGTCCTGAGTGGCTGCACCGAGACCCTGGTTGATGACGATTTTCTCGAGTTTGGGCACCTGCATGATCGTGGAGTAGTTGAACTCCTTGATCAGTTCGGGCACGATTCTCTCTTTATATTCTTTGCTCAGTGTGGTGCTCATTACTTAATCTCCTCTCCTGATTTTTTAGAGTAACGTACTAATTTTCCCTTGTCGTCGGCGCGGCGACCGATGCGGGTGGGTTTGCCCGACTTGGGGTCGACGAGGTTGAGGTTGGAGATGTGTACCGGGGCCTCGATCTTGACGATGCCGCCCTGGGGGTACTTTGCACTGGGCTTAGTGCTCTTCGAGACGATGTTGACACCCTCGACGATAGCGCGGCTCTTCTTCACCTGCACTTCGAGGACACGTCCGGTCTTGCCTTTGTCGTCGCCGGCATTGACGTAGACCGTGTCTCCCTTCTTTATATGCAATTTTGCCATAAGGATTTTAGTGTTTAGAGGTTAAAGTACTTCGGGTGCCAGCGAGACGATTTTCATGTTGGTGGCGCGAAGCTCGCGGGCTACCGGGCCGAAGATACGCGTGCCGCGGATTTCACCGGCGTTGTTGAGGAGCACGCACGCATTGTCGTCGAAACGGATGTAGGAGCCGTCGGCGCGACGGATTTCCTTCTTGGTGCGTACCACCACAGCCTTCGAGACTGTGCCCTTCTTCACGTCGGACGAGGGGATGGTGCTTTTGATGGCAACTACGATGATATCACCTACCGAAGCATAGCGACGGCCTGTTCCGCCAAGCACATGGATGCAGAGAGCTTCCTTTGCACCGCTGTTGTCTGCGACTGTCAGTCTTGATTCACTCTGTATCATGCTTACTTAACTTTTTCGATTATTTCAACGAGTCTCCATCTCTTGGTCTTGCTCAGAGGGCGGGTCTCCATCAGGCGCACGGTGTCGCCGATCGAGCACTCGTTTTTCTCATCGTGAGCGTGGTATTTCTTTGTCTTGTTGACAAACTTGCCATAGATAGGGTGCTTCTCCTTCCATTTGATTTCGACCGTGATGGTCTTGTCGCATTTGTTGCTCGAAACAACCCCGATTCTTTCTTTTCTCAAATGTCTTTTCTCTTCCATTTTTCTGAATGCTTCTGGGGATTATTCTTTTACTTCGGGAGCTGCGGCCACTGCGGCGAGTTCCTTCTGACGCAACACGGTCTTCATAACGGCGATCTCGCGACGCGATTTGGTGATCTTCGCGGGATTGTCGATGGGAGATATCGCGTGCGTTACTTTCAATTCACGATAAGCCTTCTCGGCGACCTCGATCTGGTCGCGCAGGTCCTGAAGGCTTAATTCCTTGATTTCTTCCTTTTTCATTTGGATTTGTTCTATCTGTTTGTGCCTCGCCGCTGCTTCCGCCGGGCCGGATGACCCGGCGGAAGAGCGGTGTCGGCTTTGATTGGCTGTTGTTGGGGAATCCGTTTCATCAACGCACGCCGGCCGTGATTATTGTGCAGAGCACGAAAAAAATCATTTTTTTCGAATCAGGCCGTCGTCCGCTGTCGGGATGCCCCGGCGTAGATCCTAGGGAATCAGACGTTCTGGGTGGGGTCGTAGTCGCGACGCACCACGAACTTCGTGATCACCGGGAGCTTCTGGGCTGCCAGACGAAGAGCCTCCTTGGCCACGTCGTAGGGAACGCCCTCAACCTCGATGATGATACGTCCGGGAGTAACGGGTGCCACGAATCCTTCGGGGTTACCTTTACCTTTACCCATTCGCACCTCAGCAGGCTTCTTTGTGATGGGCTTGTCCGGGAAGATGCGTATCCAAATCTGACCCTGACGCTGCATGTAGCGGGTTACAGCGATACGAGCAGCTTCGATCTGCCGACCGGTGATCCATTTCGATTCGAGCGTCTTGATGCCAAAGGAGCCGAATGCGAGCTGGTTGCCACGCTGGGCCTCGCCTTTCATGCGGCCCTTTTGCGAGCGGCGGAATTTGGTTCTTTTCGGTTGTAACATTTTATCTCTTTTCTCTTAGAGGTCGTTTTAAATCTTTGTATCGTATACTCTCAGTCTGCACGATTTAACGCTCGCCGCGGTCCTGACGGTTGCCACGGTCGCCACGGTCGCCGCCGCGTTTGCCGCGGAAGCCACCCTTGCGTTCGCGCTCACGACGTCCGCCCGGCTCTTTGGCGCCGATGGCGTAGGAGGGAGTGAGCTCCTTCTTGCCATACACTTCGCCACGGCAGATCCACACCTTGATGCCGAGGATTCCCACCTTGGTGAGAGCCTCAACGAGGGCGTAGTCGATGTCGGCGCGGAGAGTGTGGAGCGGAGTGCGTCCTTCCTTGAACATCTCGGAGCGCGCGATTTCAGCACCGTTGAGACGTCCGCTGATCTGCACCTTGATGCCTTCGGCGCCCATACGCATCGTGGATGCGATGGCCATCTTCACGGCACGACGGTAGGCCATCTTACCCTCGATCTGGCGGGCAAGGTTTGAGGCCACGATCTCGGCGTCGAGCTCGGGGCGCTTGATCTCGTGGATGTTGATCTGCACCTCCTTGTCGGTGAGCTTCTTGAGCTCCTCCTTGAGGGCGTCCACTTCCTGACCGCCCTTGCCGATGATGACACCGGGGCGCGAAGTGCAGATAGTAACGGTCACCATCTTGAGCGTGCGCTCGATGATGATGCGCGAAACGCTGGCCTTGGCAAGACGTGTGCGCAGGTATTTGCGGATCTTGGAGTCCTCAAGAAGAGTGTCGCCGTATTTCTTTCCGCCATACCAGTTGGAATCCCAGCCACGGATGACACCGAGGCGGTTGCTAATCGGATTTACTTTCTGTCCCATCTTGCCTGAATTAAGCGTTTTCGTTATTGATAGTATCTACGTACAAAGTCACGTGGTTGGAGCGTTTGCGGATTCTGTAGCCGCGGCCCTGCGGAGCGGGGCGGAGACGCTTGAGCATCGGGGCGCAGTCTACGAAGACAGTTTTCACGTAGAGATCGCCGGCCTCTGCTTTGCGCTCGTTTTTCTGCTCCCAGTTGGCGATAGCCGAGCGGAGCAGCTTCTCCACTTTTCTGGCAGCTTCCTTGTTGGAGAATTTAAGGATGCCGAGAGCCTTGAAAGCCTCCTGACCGCGTACCATGTCGACTACGAGTCGCATTTTGCGGGGCGATGAGGGGACGTTGCGCAGCTTTGCGAAGTATTCGCTCTTGCGGGCCTCCTTTATAGCGTCAGCTGATTGTCTTTTTCTTAAACCCATTGTATTGTGTTCGTTTTTTTGTTCAGGAATGAATTCGTGGATTCAGAGCTGGCATCCGAAGATTATTTCTTCTTGTTGCCGGCGTGTCCGCGGAATGTGCGCGTAGGTGCAAATTCACCCAGCTTGTGGCCGACCATGTTCTCGGTGACGTAGACGGGGATGAATTTGTTGCCGTTGTGTACAGCGAAGGTGTGGCCGACAAAGTCGGGCGAAATCATCGAGGCGCGGCTCCATGTCTTGATCACCGACTTCTTGCCGGATTCGTCCATGGCGGCCACCTTCTTCTCGAGTTTGACGCTGATAAACGGTCCTTTTTTAAGTGAACGACTCATAAAGTTGTGTTCTTAACGATTAATCAATTTACTTTTTCCTTCTCTCAATGATGTACTTGTTCGAGTGCTTCTTCGGCGAACGAGTCTTGAGGCCCTTGGCGTAGAGACCGGTGCGCGAGCGCGGGTGTCCGCCGCTCTGACGGCCTTCGCCACCGCCCATCGGGTGGTCGACAGGGTTCATGACAACGCCGCGGTTGTGCGGACGACGGCCGAGCCAGCGGCTGCGGCCAGCCTTGCCGCTCTGCTCGAGAGCGTGGTCGGAGTTGCCGACAACGCCTACAGTAGCGCGGCATGTAAGGAGCACCTTACGAGTTTCACCGGAAGGCAATTTGATAATCGCGTAGTCGCCTTCGCGCGAGGTGAGCTGAGCGAAAGTGCCGGCGGAGCGGGCCATGGATGCACCCTGGCCGGGCTTGAGCTCAATACAATGGATAAGAGTACCTACGGGGATCTTCGCAAGGGGAAGAGTGTTGCCTACCTCGGGAGCTGCATCGGCGCCGCTGATTACGGTCTGTCCTACCTCAAGGCCGTTGGGGGCGATGATGTAGGCCTTTGAGCCGTCTTTGTAGTAGAGCAGAGCGATGCGAGCCGAACGGTTGGGGTCGTACTCGATAGTCTTGACGATTGCGGGAACGCCGTCGTTGGTTCTCTTGAAATCGATCAGACGCAATTTTCTCTTGTGGCCGCCACCGCGATAGCGGGTGGAGAGCTGACCGGAGGTGTTGCGGCCGCCGGTTGAGCGCTTGCCGACCGTAAGAGATTTTTCTGGTGCGTTAGCAGTGGATTTGCGAACGATTACGCTGCCATCCTTGACAACGGCCTCTTCGCGTTTGAATACACCAATAATCTTGTGTCTCTGGCCCGGAGTGGTGGGCTTGAATTTCTTAACTGCCATTATCCTTAAATATTGCTATAGTAGTCGATTGATTGTCCGGGCATTACGGTTACGTAAGCCTTTTTGAACGCCGGGCGGCGGCCACGGATGAGTCCGCCTTTGGTGTAGCGCTGTTTGCGCTTGCCGGCATAGTTGGCGATGTTGACCTTCACGACGCGAACGTTGTAGAGCTTCTCGACGATGTCTTTGATCTGAAACTTGTTGGCGTCGGGCGACACTGCAAACGTGTAGCAGTTCTGCTTTTCGCTGCTGGCGTTGGCCTTCTCGGTGATGATGGGTTTGATCTGGATGTCCATGTCGGTGTTTCCTTAGAATTCGTTAATTACAGCGAGGCTGTCTTCGGTTACGAGCATAGCGTCGTTGTTAAGCACCGCGTAGGTGTTGAGGTCGACGGCCTGCATCATCAGGGCGTTGGGCACGTTGCGCACGGAGAGCAGCACGTTGCGGTCCACGTCGTTCATGACGAGGAGCACCTTGCTGTCTTCGAGCTTGAATGCCTTGGCGATGTTCATGTAGCTCTTCGTCTTGGGAGCCTCGAAAGTGAAGTTCTCGATGACGATGATCTTGCCTTCGCTTGCTCTCGAAGTGAGGGCGAGCTTACGGGCGAGCGACTTCATCTTCTTGTTGAGCTTCGAGCGGTAGTCGCGCGGACGGGGACCGAACACCGTGCCGCCGCCGCGGAGCAGCGGGGAGTTGATGTCGCCGCGACGAGCGCCGCCGCCACCTTTCTGGCGACCGAGCTTGCGGGTAGAGCCGCTTACTTCGGAACGCTCCTTGCTCTTGTGGGTTCCCTGGCGCTGGTTGCCGAGATACTGCTTCACGTCGAGATAAACGGTGTGTTCAGCGTTGCCTTTTGTAAGGTCAAGGCCAAAAACCTGGTCGTTGAGGACTACCTTGCGTCCGGTGTCTTCACCTTTGATGTTGAATACTGCTACTTCCATTATTTCTCAACTAAAACGATTGAACCTTTGGGGCCGGGGACAGAGCCCTTGATCATTAACAAATTGTGCTCGGGAAGCACCTTTATCACCTGAAGGTTCTGGACTGTAACGCGCTCGTTGCCCATCTGGCCGGCCATGCGGAGGCCTTTGAACACCTTTGCGGGATAGGAGCACGCACCAATCGAACCGGGGGCGCGGAGACGGTTGTGCTGGCCGTGGGTCGACTGGCCGACACCGCCGAAGCCATGACGCTTCACTACGCCCTGGAAACCTTTACCCTTGCTGGTGCCGACTACGTCGACGAATCCGCCCTCTGTGAAAAGCTCCACAGTGAGGGTATCTCCGAGCGCGGGGAGGGTCTCGAACGATTTGAACTCAGCCAAGTGTCTCTTGGGGGTTACACCGGCCTTTTTGAAATGGCCGGCCATCGGCTGGGTGGTGTGCTTGTCCTTCTTGTCCTGGAAGCCCACCTGAACGGCCTCGTAGCCGTCCTTCTCCACAGTCTTGATCTGAGTAACCACGCAAGGACCTACTTCG
This sequence comes from uncultured Porphyromonadaceae bacterium, assembly GCA_945873625.1. GTDB lineage: Bacteria > Bacteroidota > Bacteroidia > Bacteroidales > Muribaculaceae > Lepagella. The sequence goes on from CAMCDS010000012.1 coordinate 19,217, forward strand.
ATAACAGTGCACGGAATGTTTTTTCCGTCGGCACTGAAAACGGATGTCATTCCGATTTTCTTTCCTAATAATCCTGGCATTTCTTTACTTGGTAATTGAATGGTTGGAGTGTTGTTGGTTGTTTCTATGTTTGGGTTTTAGCCTCGCCGGCATTTCTTGCGGTTTCCGCAGATGCGGAGAGCCGTACCTTGCCTTCGGGCGGCCGCACAGGCATGAGCCAAAACGGCAGTGGCCGCCCTCGGGCTTTTTAGTCGGCTCCGGCGTGGGGCACCGGCGTGGCTGAAGCGCTTTTCAGAGGCTTAGACCTTGATTGACACGTCTACGCCGCTGGGGAGTTCGAGCTTCATCAGCGCGTCTACAGTCTTCGAGGTCGAGCTGTAGATGTCGATGAGACGCTGGAAAGAGCAAAGCTGGAACTGCTCGCGCGATTTCTTGTTGACGAATGTCGAACGGTTGACAGTGAAGATGCGCTTGTGGGTGGGCAGAGGTATCGGACCGCTGACTACCGCGCCGGTGGATTTCACTGTCTTGACGATCTTCTCGGCCGACTTGTCGACGAGGTTGTGATCGTAAGATTTCAGTTTGATTCTGATTTTTTGGCTCATATCTTTTGGGTGTGCACTTTTGTTGTGAGAATAAGATGCATGCCTTCCTTCAAGCTGATTACTTGATGAGGTCGACACGGCCCTGACACTCGGTCAGGACATTCTTGGCGATGGAGTTGCTAACTTCAGCGTAGTGGCTGAACGACATGGTGCTCGTAGCGCGGCCCGAAGTGATGGTGCGGAGGGCGGTTACGTAGCCGAACATCTCGGCCAGAGGTGCCTTCGCCTTCACGATGCGGGCGCCGGAACGGCTTGTCTCCATGCCTTCCACCTGACCGCGACGCTTGTTGAGGTCGCCGATCACGTCGCCCATCGACTCTTCGGGAGTAACGACTTCGATCTTCATGATAGGCTCCATGAGAACCGGGCCTGCCTTTTCCGAACCCTTCTTGAAGGCCTGGATGGCGCAGAGCTCAAACGAGAGCTGGTCGGAGTCAACGGGGTGGAAGCTGCCGTCGAGCAGAGTTACCTTCAGACGGTCTACGGGATAGCCGGCGAGCACGCCGTTCTTCATGGCGGTCTGGAAGCCCTTCTGCACGGAGGGGATATATTCCTTAGGCACGTTGCCGCCCTTCACCTCGTCGACAAACTGGAGCGAACCCTCGAAATCGGGATCGGCCGGCTCGATGCGGACGATGATGTCGGCAAACTTACCACGGCCACCGGTCTGCTTCTTGAATACCTCGCGAAGCTCGACGGGCTTGGTGATAGCCTCTTTATAGGTAACCTGGGGACGGCCCTGGTTGCACTCTACCTTGAACTCACGACGCAGACGGTCGATGATGATGTCGAGGTGGAGCTCACCCATACCGGAGATAACGGTCTGGCCGGTCTCCTCGTTGGTCTCTACGCGGAAAGTGGGGTCCTCCTCAGCGAGCTTCTGCAGTCCGACGCCGAGCTTGTCGAGGTCTTTCTGAGTCTTGGGCTCTACTGCGATACCGATTACGGGATCGGGGAACTCCATGGCCTCAAGCACGATGGGAGCATTCTCGTCGCAGAGAGTGTCGCCGGTGCGGATATCCTTGAAGCCTACGCCTGCGCCGATATCGCCGCAGCCGATCACCTCTTTCGGGTTCTGCTTGTTGGAGTGCATCTGGAACAGACGCGAGATACGCTCCTTCTTGCCCGAACGCGAGTTGAGCACATAGGAGCCTGCGGGGATCTGACCGGAATAAACGCGGAAGAAGCAGAGGCGGCCTACGTAGGGGTCGGTGGCAATCTTGAAGGCGAGCGACGCCATGGGAGCCTCGGGGCTGGGTTCGCGGGTGAGCACAGTGTCGGGGTCGCCGACGGCGTGTCCCTCAACGGCACCTGCGTCCACAGGCGAGGGGAGATATGCGCAAACTGCGTCGAGCAGAGTCTGCACACCCTTATTCTTGAACGAAGAACCGCAGATCATGGGGTTAACCTCCATCTTGAGGGTAGCCCTGCGGATAGCGGCCTTGATTTCTTCAACAGTGATAGTGGAGGGATCGTCGAAATATTTCTCCATCAGCACCTCATCGGTCTCGGCAAGAGTCTCGAGCATCTTGTCGCGCCATTCCTCAGCCTCCTCAACGAGGTTGGCGGGAATTTCCTCAACGGAGTATTCGGCACCCATAGTCTCGTCGTGCCAGAAGATTGCCTTCATGGTAACGAGGTCAACCACGCCCTTGAAAGTCTCCTCGGCTCCGATAGGAATCTGGATGGGGAGCGGGGTGGCACCGAGCACTTCGCGAACCTGACGTACAACCTCGAAGAAGTTGGCACCCGAGCGGTCCATCTTGTTGACATAGCCGATACGGGGCACGTTGTACTTGTCAGCCTGACGCCATACGGTCTCACTCTGAGGCTCAACACCGCCTACTGCGCAGAAAGCAGCCACGGCACCGTCGAGCACGCGGAGCGAACGTTCAACCTCAACGGTGAAGTCAACGTGTCCCGGAGTGTCGATAAGGTTGATTTTGAATTTATCGTTGTTGTAGTTCCAGAACGTGGTGGTAGCCGCGGAGGTAATGGTGATACCGCGCTCCTGCTCCTGCTCCATCCAGTCCATGGTGGCGGCGCCATCGTGCACCTCACCGATCTTGTGAGTCAGACCGGTATAGAAGAGGATACGTTCTGAAGTTGTGGTTTTTCCGGCATCGATGTGAGCCATGATGCCGATATTTCTTGTGAACTTAAGTTCGTCGTGTTTAGCCATTTTGTAAATATGGTGAAAAACGTCTCTAAAAGGAAAATTCTGCTCTGATTAGAATCTGAAGTGAGCGAAGGCGCGGTTAGCCTCGGCCATGCGGTGCATGTCCTCCTTGCGCTTGAAGGCTCCGCCCTGGTCGTTGAAGGCATCGACGATTTCAGCGGCGAGCTTGTCGGCCATCGTCTTGCCGCCACGCTTGCGGGCGTAGATGATGAGATTCTTCATGGAGATAGATTCCTTGCGGTCGGGGCGGATCTCAGTGGGGACCTGGAAAGTGGCGCCACCGATACGGCGCGACTTCACCTCAACCTGGGGAGTAACGTTTTCGAGGGCCTTCTTCCAGATTTCCAGAGCCGACTTCTCCTCGTTGGGGAGCTTGTTCTTGACAATCTCAAGAGCGGAGTAGAAAATGGTGTAGGCGGTGTTCTTCTTGCCATCATACATGAGATGGTTCACGAACTTGGTGACACGCACGTCGTGGAAGATGGGGTCGGGAAGAATCACCCTTTTTTTAGGCTTTGCTTTTCTCATTGTTTTAGAAAAAAACTTGTTGTTTTTGTTTTTGGCTGCTTCGAGATGAGAACTTCAACCGTCGCCACCGGGCAGAGAAACACCCTGAATGATGGTGGCCGCCGGTTTACTCAACCGCGGGCTCCGAAGCCCGTCAGCGCCTGCGGAGACAGAAGCCTGCCGCGAAGCTTAGCCGTCCAAAAATAAATCAAAAACGAGATTTGAAAATGTTGATGATTTAAGGTAAGGGCGGCTTATTTCTTAGCTGCCTTGGGACGCTTCGCACCGTATTTGGAGCGACGCTGCGTGCGACCCTGCACACCGGCGGTGTCGAGCGTGCCGCGAACGATGTGGTAGCGCACACCGGGAAGGTCTTTCACACGACCGCCACGTACCATCACGATCGAGTGCTCCTGAAGGTTGTGGCCCTCGCCCGGGATGTAGGAGTTAACCTCCTTGCCGTTGGTGAGGCGCACACGAGCTACCTTACGCATGGCCGAGTTAGGTTTCTTAGGGGTCGTAGTGTAGACTCTGACACACACACCGCGACGCTGCGGACAGGAGTCCAGAGCGGGCGATTTGCTCTTGTCTTTGAGGGCTACGCGTCCTTTTCTTACTAATTGCTGAATAGTAGGCATCTTAGTTTTTTGGTTGTTATTACTTGGTTTTTACTTCTTCCGCCGCTGCCGCATCCGCAGACACAGGCTTCCGGCACACTTTCAGACCTAACGCCCTATACGCAGTTTGAGCTACTAATCGATTGCATTCCAATCAATTAGCCGCCACGTATGTGCGTTAAGCCTCGAAAGCGATGCAAAGTTACGAATTATCAACGGATTATGCAAGCTTTACGGACAGAATTTATATATTTTTCCGAATTTTTAACTGTGAAGCCTCCTCCCCCACACCATAGCAGGGAGCCGGGGAAGTCAACCGCGCCGACGGCGCAGCGAGGGGAAAAGTCGCCGAAAACGGGTAAGGGCCTCGTTGACGCGGCCTCCCGCCACCACGCAGCTCACAGCCCCGATTATCATCACAAGCCCCACGCAGAGGCGCGGTGTGAGCGCCTCGCCAAACACCACCGCACCGACCGCAACAGCGGTTACCGGCTCGAGGGCGCCAAGGATGGCCGTAGGCGTAGAGCCGATGTCCTGAATGGCGGCCGTGGTGCAAAGAAGCGAGATAGCCGTCGGAAAGAGGGCAAGGGCGCCGATGTTGAGCCAGTGGGCCGGTTCTGACGGAAGCATCAGCGTGGAGCCGGCCAACGCCTTCACGGCGAGCATGCTCCACCCGAAGAGAAGCACATAGAACGTTACGGCCAGCGTTGGCACGCCCGTGAGTCTCGAATGGTTGATGTAGACAATATATATGGCGTAGGAGAGCGACGACACGAAGACCAGCACCGACCCGACGGCGCTCACCGGAGCCCCGTCGCCTTGATAGAGCAACGCTATTCCGGCCGTGGCCGTCACTATCGACCCGGCCGTGAGCAGCGTGAGCTTCTCCTTATAGAAAAGCACCATTATGACCGCCACCATTATGGGATAGACGAAAAGCAGTGTCGAGGCCAGCCCGGCGGGCATATAGCGGTAGCTCTCGAAAAGCGACAGCGACGACACGACGAAGATGAAGCCCATCATCAGCAGCGGCAGCCAGTTTCTCCGCCCGGGATTGAAGGAGCGGCGCCTGAAAAGAAGCATGGCGGCCACTATCGGCAGGGCAAGCAGATACCTGAAGAAGAGCACCGAGTCGGGGTTCATGCCGTCCTCGTAGAGCGGAAGGGCGAAAAGAGGGTTCAGCCCATAAGTGGCAGCGGCTACCGCCCCAAGGAGGTAACCGCGAAATTTTCTATTTATTTTCACGTCGGGTCTACTTGAATTTTGACGCCACCTCATACACCCTCTCGAAGATGATGCGGTCGGCTTCGGTAAGGCTCACGCCGCGGCGCGACATCACGCGCTCGGCAATGTCGTAGAATTTCTTGAGAGGCACGTCGGCAAATCCGGCCGTGGGCGCGCCCTCGCTGAAACTCGGGATGAACGGACGCGGAAAGCCGGAGCCATGGAGATTGACGCCGACGCCTATCACGGTGGCCGTGTTGAGCATGCAGTTGACGCCTATCTTCGAATGGTCGCCCATTATCAGTCCGCAGAACTGGAGGTCGGTGCGCATGAAAGTGTGGCGCGGATAGTTCCAGAGGCGTATCTTCGAATAGTCGTTCTTAAGGTTCGACGCATTGGTGCCGGCGCCGATGTTGCACCATTCCCCTATCACGGCATTGCCGAGGAAGCCGTCGTGCGCTTTGTTGGAGTATCCGAAAATCACGGCATTGTTGACCTCGCCGCCGATTTTGCTCCAAGGGCCTATTACCGTAGCTCCGTAGATTTTCGAGCCCATGTTGATTTTTGAGTGAGAGCCGAGCGATACCGGACCGCGCAGACAGGCACCCTCCATCACTTCGGCTCCGGCAGCGATGAATATAGGGCCGTCCTTCACGTTGAGCACGGCGCCTTCCACCGTCGCACCCTCCTCAAGGAAGATGGCCGGAAGGCCCGACGGGAGCAGATAGTCGCCCACGACGGTATTGGTGGCCGAGAGGGGCTGCGACCGGCGCCCCTTCACAAGCAGGGGATAGTCGGCGAGTATGCCCTTGTGGGTGAGCCGGAACACATCGTAGACGTAGGTGAGCTGATCCACCTCGCCCGTATATTCCTTGGCCGTCGGCGGTATGGCCTTCGATTCGAGCATCGAGGCAAACACGGCGAGAGTGCCGCGAAAAGCCACCACTTCGTCGCCTATGCAGAGCGCATGGCCGGCCGGAAGCGAACACACCGCATTTATAAACTCCCTGTCGGGCAGAATCCATCCGGCGGCAAACACCGCCTCGTCAAACGGCGACAGCGGGAATTTATAGCGCAGATAGTCGACGGGGAGATTTACACACTGCAGTCCCGACAGGAACTCCCATTTCTCCTTTATAGAGAGGATGCCTACGCGGAACTCCGCGATAGGACGTGTAAACGATATAGGCAACAGGTCGGCATGGCGCTTCTCTGAGTCGAAAAGCACTATCTTGCGGGCATCGCCCGAAGCGGCAGACACGGTAGTATTCATGGTGATAGTTTTGTAGAATCTTCAAAGCCGACTGCAAAAGTAATAATAAAACCAGAGAGACCCAAATTATTCGGCCGGAAATAGGCCGGCCGCCCGCCCGAAACCGCCTCAAAAATTCATTTGCCTCCGACACCGGATGCCCGGGAAAGAGAGAGGGAGGAGGGAATCCGGAGACGCGACGGCCGCCGGATTCTCTCCTCCCTGATGTGAGGTTGCCTAAAAGGAATATGAGGGTCAGATCTTCGACTCTACCACTGCGAGAATCTCGGCCTCTGCCTCTGCAGCCTTCTTCTCAATCTCGGCACCGCGGGCGATGAGCTCATCAGCTTTGGCGCGGTCTTTGAGACCGGATGCGTTGATCTTCACGTTGAGGAAAGCACCGCGTACGGCTGCGCGGGCTGCGAGTGTGCCTACACCGGCGTCGGTTACGGAAGCGGGATTGCCGTTGGAAGCCATGTTGCGGAGCAGGTCGAATGTCTCGAAAGCGGTCTCCATGGTGTGGAGGGGCACCTCGGTGGCGTAGAGTGTAGCGCTCTCCATGGCCTCGGCGCGGGCAGCCTTCTCGGCATCGGTCTTCTTAGGCATTGCGAATACGTCCATGATGCGGTTGAAGGCGGCGGTGTCTTCGTCTACGAGGTGGAGCAAGCTTTCCATGAGAGCCTGGCCCTTCTCGGCTGCGTCGGAATACTCTTCCCAACGGTCGTCGTAAGCAGCCTTGTGGGCAGTGAGGTTAGCCACCATGGTTCCGAGGGCAGCGGCGAGGGCACCCATGTAGGCGGAGATGGAGCCGCCGCCGGGAGCGGGCGATTCGCTTGCGGTCTCTTCGGCCAGGCCGCGTGCGGTGAGGTCGATGAGCTTCTTGGCCGAAGTGTCTTCAACAAGATATTCGATGACTTTCTCGCGGGGGTCGAAGGGCTTGAGCTCGTCGAGACCCATCGACTTGACTGCGATGCGGATGATTTCGGCGTCGGGGATACCCACCGAGCGGTGCTGCTTGCGGAGGAAGTATTTACCGGCGTCGATGAGGGTGCGCTTCGGCACGAGGCCCACGATTTCGGTTCCGGTTACGCGCACGCCGCGCTCGTTGGCCTTCTTGCAAACCTCGTCGAAGGCAACGTGGAGCGGAGTGGTGGCGATGTCGGTGATGTTCATCGACACCTGGGCGATGCCGTATTCGTCGATGAACCATCCGATGGCCTTTGTGCCTTTGAGAGACCCGGGAATCATGATGGGCTTTCCGTTTTCATCCTTCATCGGTTTGCCGGTAACCTTTCCGCCCTCACGCATGGGGCGTCCTTTCTCACGCACGTCGAATGCAATCGCATTTGCGCGACGTGTGGAGGTAGTGTTGAGGTTATAGTTGACGGCGATGAGGAAGTCGCGAGCGCCGATAGTGGTAGCGCCGGTGCGGGCCACGCCCTCGTCGAAGGGGCGGTTGCCGAAGTCGGGACCTTTCTCCTCGTTGCCCATCTTCTCGGGGAGGGCTTCGTATTCACCTGCACGGCATACGGCGAGGTTGCGGCGCTCGGGGGTACGGGCGGCAGCCTCGTAGCAGTAGGTCGGGATGTTGAGTTCTTCGGCCACACGCTCGGCGAGCTTGCGGGCGAGCTCGGCGCACTCTTCGAGCGACACACCGGCCACGGGGATGAGGGGGCATACGTCGGTTGCGCCCATGCGGGGGTGTGCGCCGTGGTGTCCGCGCATGTCGATGAGTTCAGACGCACGCTTGATGCCCTGGAAGGCAGCTTCTACCACAGCCTCGGGCTCACCTACGAAGGTAACCACCGTGCGGTTGGTTGCCTCGCCGGGGTCTACGTCGAGCAGCTTTATGCCCTTTACGCTTTCGATAGCGTCGGTTATCTCTTTAATCTTAGCTTTGTCGCGTCCCTCGGAGAAGTTGGGGACACACTCTATGATACGGGTTTTCATCGGTATTGAAAGATATAGTTGTTTTCCGGCTGCAAAATTACATCTTATTTTCGACCGGACAAAATTTAGAGCCTCCTATAATATATAGCATATAGCAAGCATATATATAGGAAGCTCCGCATTTCGTCAGAGTGGCGTCATTTGCCCGGAGAGAAGAGGAAACGCGCTCCGACCTGAAAGTTTGCCTTGCGCGACGAGGGATTGACCATCGGCTGCGTGAACGGCGTCAGCGAGATGTGGCATTTCGGGAAAGTGAACGTGTGGGAAGCCTTCAGGGCACACATGTTGACGTGGAATCCGCCGGAGTCGTCGTCGGAGTAACGCGAGCAGTAGTAGGGCACGATGCCCACCTGCGCGTTCCAGTCGAGCCACGCGAAACTGAACGGGGCGTTGATAATCAGATACGATCCATAGGAGCGCTTGCCCGAATGGGTATATCCGTCGTAGCCTGCTATGGTGGTGGTCCATTCGAGGTTGACGTATTTGAAATCGTATGCCAGCAGCACGTCGAGGCCGTTGGCGGCGTGGGGTATGGAGCCGAAACTGAAGAATCCGTCGCCACGGGTGTTGACATAGACGTCTTTGAGGCCTACGGTTAAGTGGGGCGTTATCGAATACTTGAGGAAGAAGTCGATTTCGTGCTTCACGGGCTGGCCCGACGGCGGGCAGAGCTGTTCGTTGGCCCATACGTAGAAGTGGAGTCCGCGCCATTTGAGTCCGAGGGTGGGCTGCAGGCTCACTCCGGCATTGCGCTGTCCGCGCCAGAGATAGGAACTTACGAGGTCGGTCTGGATATAGACCTCGGGGCGCTTCTGGGCTGTGGCGGGGAGGCAGACGGCTGCAAGCAGAAGCAAGGGAAGGAAGATTCGTCGTATGTTCATATAGCCTATGGTGTTATCAGCACGGCAGCGAGACCCCATATCACGAGCAGGATGTTGCTGACGACGTAGGTTACTGTATATCCGATGGCCGGGAGTGAGCTTCCGATCGAGCTCGGCTGTCTTGGTCTTCACCTTTTCCATGCCGCCGAGCAGCTTGGGGCCGAAGTTGCCGAGAATAATCACCGTGCCGAGGGTGCCGAATATATAGGTAACGGCATAGCACACAGGGATTATACCCAGCTCACGCGAGGCGACGTCGGCGGGGAGGCCGAGCTTCTGGATTGCCTCGCTGCCCACGCCTAAGAGCGACGAGCAGGTCTGCGAGCCGGAGAATAGTCCTACGGTCTCACCCTTCGTATATCCGAACAGATACGAGATGAAGAGCGTCGAGGCGAAACAGGTGGAGCTCATCAGCACCGCAAACAGCGCCTGCTTGGCGCCCGAGCCTTTCAGCGACTTGAAGAAGTCGGGGCCTACGGTGTAGCCGATTGAGAAAAGGAAGAGCATGAAGAAGAACATCTTGATGGGTCCCGACACGGGAATCTCGAGCTGTCCGATGAGCACTCCGATGAGCAGCACAGAGGTAACGCTTCCGAGTTTGAAGTTTCCAAACTTTATCTTACCCACGAGGAAGCCGAGGCCAAGGGTAAGGAATATAGCCAGAGGAGGATATTGCCGGAAAACAGATACGATCCAATCCATAATCAATAGTCTTATAGTGGTGTGTTTTTCATATCGGGAGGAAGAGGGGCGACTGATTCGCAGCCATGGGCTCTGAAGAGCGGGACGCCGGCTTTTACATTCTAAACGCGCCACCTGCGCCTCAGGTTTTTCCGCCGGCATAAATCGGGTGTGAATGTTTGGCGGCTAAAGATTTTTTTTGTAACTTTACGGCTTGAAATTGCGCCGACAGTCCCGACGGGGCACGCCGGCCGGCATCAACACGCTACAAAACCGGCTAATACCCTGAGGTTCAATCCGCAACCCGACCGGCGAATCAACCGGTGAACAAGCAACGAAAAAAAGCTACTTATCTCAGATATGAAGAAAAACTATGAGTATCTCACCCGCCTGCGCGAGGTGATGAAAGAAAAGGGCATCGACGCCGTAGTGATCACCGGCACCGACCCTCACCAGAGTGAACTCCCCCCTCATCACTGGCGCGGCCGCGAGTGGCTCACCGGTTTCGAATCTGGCAACGGCACCAACGGCACGGCCGTGGTGCTCGCCGACGAGGCTTATTGCTGGACCGACTCGCGCTATTTCATCCAGGCCGAAGAGCAGCTCAAAGACACCGGATTCAAGATGATGAAGGAAGACGGTCCCGAGGCCGTAGACCTCATCGACTGGCTCACCGAGCACACATCGAAGGGGCAGACCGTCGGCATCGACGGAATGACCTTCTCCATCTCGCTTGCCCAGCGCCTCGAGCAGCAGCTCAGCGACAACGGCATGAAGCTCAACGACAACTTCCCCCAGTTTGACTATATATATCCCGACCGCCCCGAGCGTCCCAAAAACAAGCTCTTCATCCACGACGAGGAGATTGTCGGTGAGACAGTCGACAGCAAGGCCACCCGCATAATGGCCGAGGTGAAGGGCGAGCTCGCCAACGCCGTGCTCCTCTCGGCTCTCGACGACATCGCCTGGGCCACCAACCTCCGCACCGCCGGCGACATCAACTATTCCCCCATCTTCGTAGGCTTCCTCTATCTCGACGACGAGCGCCGAATCCTCTTCGTAGACAGCGACAAGCTCACCGACGAGGTCAAAGCACACCTCGAGAAATACCACATCGAGACCCGAGGCTACGACGACGTGCTCGACTTCGTGGCCACGCTCCCCAAGGAGACGCGTCTGCTGCTCGACCCCGACAAGACGGCCCGCGGCATCTACGACCGCGTGGGATGCACGCCCGTGTTCGGCGGCTCGCGCGTGGCCAAGCTGAAGAGCATCAAAAACTCCACCATGCTCCGCAATCTGGCCACGGCCATGGAGAAAGACGGAGTGGCGCTCACCCGCTTCTTCATGATGGTGGAGAAGGAATACCCCACCGGCAAGCTCACCGAGGTGGAGCTGGGCAAGCGTCTGCGCGCCCTGCGCCTCGCCGACCCCGCTTGCGTCGACGAGAGCTTCGCAGCCATCCTCGGATGGAACGGCCACGGTGCCATCGTGCATTATGAGGCTACAGAGGAAACCGACGTGGCCATCGAAGGCGACGGCCTCCTGCTCGTGGACAGCGGCGGCCAGTACACCTACGGCACCACCGACATCACCCGCACCATAGTCCTCGGCACCCCGACCGATGAGCAGAAACATGATTTCACGCTCGTGCTCAAAGGCCACATCGCCCTCGGCACGCAGATATTCCCCGAAGGCACCACGGGCCATCAGCTCGACGCCCTGGCCCGCCAGTTCCTCTGGCAGGAAGGGAAGGCTTACTACCACGGCACCGGCCACGGCGTAGGCTTCTTTATCAACTGCCACGAAGGCCCGCAGAACATCCGCCTCAACATCAACCCGACTCCCCTGCAGCCGGGCATGGTAACCAGCAACGAGCCGGGTCTCTACCTCGAAAACCGATATGGCATCCGCCTGGAGAACCTCATCGTTACCGTTCCCGCCATGGAGACGGAGTTCGGACGCTTCCTCAAGTTCGACACCATGACGCTCTTCCCCTTCGACCTTCGTCTGCTCGAGACCTCGATCATGACCGACCGGGAGATCGAATGGCTCAACGCCTACCACGCCGAAGTGCGCAGCCGCCTCACTCCGCTGCTCACCGCCGAAGAGGCCAAGTGGCTCGAAGAGAAGACCCGTCCCGTAAAGCGCTAATTCGCAACATACTGTAACAATACCGGTCCGGAGGCCTCCCCGCCTCCGGACTTTCCTCAATAAAAACGCATCGAGAAATGGCAATAATCAGATCAGTGAGGGGATTCACCCCCATAATCGGCAAAGACTGCTTCCTGGCCGACAACGCCTGCGTGATAGGCGACGTAGTGATGGGCGACGAATGCAGCGTATGGTTCGGCACCGTGCTCCGCGGCGACGTCAACTCCATCCGCATCGGCAACCGCGTCAACATCCAGGACGGCAGCGTGCTCCATACCCTCTATCAGAAATCGACCATCGAGATCGGCGACGACGTCTCGATAGGCCATAACGTTGTGATCCACGGCGCTAAAATCCACGACTACGCCCTCATCGGAATGGGCGCTGTGGTGATGGACGACGCCGAAGTGGGCGAAGGCGCCCTCGTGGCAGCCGGCTCCGTAGTGCTCAGCCGCACCAAGATAGGCCCCCACGAGCTCTGGGCCGGCGCTCCCGCCAAGTTCGTGAAGATGGTGGAGCCGGAGAAGGCGAAGGAGATGAACCAGAAGATAGCCCACAACTATCTGATGTACTCCAAATGGTATGAGGAGACGCAGGAGGAGGGCGAAAAATAAACCCCTTCCGCACCCCACAGGACGGCGGCTGCTGCATTGCGGCCGCCGCCCTTCTTTTTTGTCTGATTTTGCGGATAATGAATAATTTGCTAAATTTGCACTTCCGTTCGGAGCCTAAGCCGCTTTTCAGGCACGCTCCCGAAAAACAAGATCAAAAAAAATGACTATCCAGCAGATCATATCGCAAGGGGTGGCCGACGCCGTGAAGGCCCTCTACGGCATCGACGCCGACCCGGCAAAGATTTCGCCCTCGCCCACCAAGAAGGAGTTTGAGGGCAACCTTACTGTTATGGTGTTTCCCTTCCTGAAAGCCTCGCACAAAGCTCCCGAGCAGACCGGAACGGAGATAGGCGAATGGCTCGTGGCCAACACCGATGCCATCGAGGGATTCAACGTAATAAAGGGATTCCTCAACCTCTCGATAGCAGCCGACTTCTGGCGCGACCGCCTGGAGCAGATAGCCGCCGACGAGAATTTCGGCTTCCGCGAGGCCACGGAAGAGTCGCCTCTGGTGATGGTGGAGTATTCCTCGCCCAACACCAACAAGCCGCTCCACCTCGGACACGTGCGCAACAACCTGCTCGGCAACGCCGTGGCACGCATACTCAAAGCCAACGGCAACCGAGTGGTGAAGACCAACATCGTCAACGACCGCGGCATCCATATCTGCAAGTCGATGCTCGCATGGCAGAAATGGGGCGAGGGCGCCACTCCCGAATCGACCGGAAAGAAGGGCGACCACCTCATCGGCGACTTCTACGTGGCCTTCGACAAGCATTTCCGTGCCGAAGTGGCCGAGATAATGGAGCGTGAGAATATCGAGAAGGAGGAGGCCGAGAAGAAAAGCCCCCTCATGGCCGAAGCACGCGAGATGCTGCGCCGCTGGGAGCAGGGCGACCCTGAGGTGCGCCGCCTCTGGGAGATGATGAACGAATGGGTGTATGCCGGATTCGACGAGACCTACAAACGGATGGGCGTAGACTTCGACAAGATATATTACGAGTCGAACACCTACCTCGAAGGCAAGGAGCTGGTGGAGAAGGGTCTGGCCGAAGGCATCTTCTATCGCAAGGACGACGGCTCGGTGTGGGCCGACCTCACGCCCGACGGCCTCGACCACAAGCTGCTGCTCCGCGCCGACGGCACTTCGGTCTATATGACCCAGGACATCGGCACCGCCAAGCTGCGCTATCTCGACTTCCCCATCGACAGGATGATCTACGTGGTGGGCAACGAACAGAACTATCACTTCCAGGTGCTCTCGCTCCTGCTCGACAAGCTCGGATTCAAGTGGGGCAAGGACCTCGTGCACTTCTCCTACGGCATGGTGGAGCTTCCCGAGGGTAAGATGAAGAGCCGCGAGGGAACCGTGGTCGACGCCGACGACCTCATGGACACCATGATCGCCGACGCCTCGGAGGCATCGGCCGACCGTCTGAAAGAGCTGCCCGCCGAAGAGGCCGCCGACATAGCCCGCATGGTGGGTCTCGGCGCGCTCAAATACTTCCTGCTCAAGGTAGACCCGCGCAAGAACATGCTCTTCAACCCGAAAGAGTCGATTGACTTCAACGGCAACACCGGTCCCTTCCTGCAATACACCTACGCGCGAATCCGCTCCGTGCTCCGCAAGGCCGGCGACATCAATACGGCCGAGATAGCCAAGGCCCACCCCAACGAGAAGGAGATAGCCCTCATCCAGAAGCTGGGCGACTTCCCGGCAGTGGTGGCCGAAGCCGGCAATTCCCTATCGCCCGCGCTGATAGCCAACTATTGCTTCGACCTGGCCAAGGAATACAACCAGTTCTACCACGACTATTCCATCCTCAAGGAGAGCGACGAGAGTGTGAAGGCACTTCGTCTGGAACTCTCATCGGTTGTGGCACGCACCCTGCGTTCGGCCGCCGGCCTTCTCGGCATCGAGATGCCCGAGAGAATGTGATTCCATTGGCCTGAAAGACCGAAAAAATGCTCCGGAGGGGAAGAAAATGAAATTTTTACCCCTCCGGAGCGTTAACCTTTTAGCGTATCCGCTATCTAATAGAATACAAACAACCAACCAAACTATAATGGATTACAACAATCAGCACTCCACCACTCCTCCCCCCTACTACGGCGGACGGAGTGTAGCGGCGCAGACCAACGTCGTCATGCGCAAGGTCTATCTGCGAATGTTCATCGGCCTCCTCATCTCGGCCTTCGTGGCCTTGGGCGTGGCCTCATCCCAGTCGGCCATCATGTTCCTCTTCGGCAACAGGCTGGTGTTCTGGCTCATCCCCATCGCGATGATCGTGATGGCGATGGTGATACCGGCGCGCCTCAACAAGATGTCGACCGGAGCCGTGCTCGCCTGCTTCTGCGTCTATTCGGCAATGATGGGCGCGTGGCTGGCCCCCATATTTCTGGTCTACAGGCTCGGAACCATCGTCTATACCTTCTTCATCACGGCCGGCACGTTCGGCGCCATGTCGGTCTACGGCTATCTCACCAAGACCGACCTCACCAAGATGGGTTCGTTCCTGATGATGGCTCTCTTAGGCCTCATCATCGCCATGATAGTCAATATCTTCTGGGCCAACAGCACTCTCGACTGGGTTATCTCGATCGTCGGCGTGCTCATCTTCGTGGGTCTCACGGCATGGGACACCCAGCAGGTGAAGCAGCTGGCTGCGGCCAACCTCGAGCCTTCGCTCTCCGACAAGCTCGCCACGATGGGCGCGATGAACCTCTATCTCGACTTCATCAACCTCTTCATCTTCCTGCTCCGCATCTTCGGCGGAGGCAGCCGCGACTGACGCACACCCTCACCCTCATACCGACGGCCCGGAAACGACTCCGGGTCGTTTTTATTGTATGCGCCGACCCCGAATAAGCACTTTTTCTCTCCGCGGGGTAAACTTTGAGGCCGTTTTCTTGTCAGATATAAGAAAAAGTATTACCTTTGAGCCGCGAAAACGGGTCTCAGCCCGGATTTCGCGCTAACAAATTAAGGAACAACCTCATAACCCATCACGAGCATGATTATCCGCAGACTTAAAGCCCTGATGCTTGCGGCGGCCCTACTGGCCGCTCCGGTCGCCATGTCGGCTCCCAAGGGATGGGAGACCGTCAGAAGCGAGCGGGCCGACGCCAAGGCCGTGGCCAAGGCGGGAGAGCTCGAGATCAAGACTGCCAAGGGAGTGATCATCATCACCTCGTCCCACCCCGTGCAGGTAAAGATTTTCACCATCCTCGGCCAGCTCGTCTCGTCGGAGACGCTGGGCAGCGGCACGTCGCAGCTTCACCTCGGCGCCCACGGCATCTATATCGTGAAAGCAGGCGAGATCACCTGCAAAGTGGCTCTCTGAGCGTCAGGTTTCATAATTTGAGAGAAAAACCGACAAAAAAATCAACAAAAATTTTGCGGAACGAAATAGATTATCTAATTTTGCACCGCTAAATGCATGCGTGCCCCTTTCGGGCGCGCGCAAACAACAAGAAATAAATAAAACATACCAATAAAAAATGATTATCGTACAAGTAAAAGAAGGCGAGAACATCGAGAAAGCGCTTAAGAAATTCAAGCGCAAATATGAGAGAACAGGCATCGTAAAGGAACTCCGCCGCCGTCAGGCTTTTGAGAAACCTTCGGTTAGAAACCGCAAGAAAATGATCAAGGCCATCTACGTGCAGCAGCTCCGTCAGGCCGAGCAGTAAGAACCACCCTCGCTCAAAGGCTGCTTTGCGGATCCGTAAGGCCGCTTGATTTCTTTCGCTTAGACGAAGCAACGCTTAAAGTCGATGTAATCCCGGCCGGGATTGCATCGATTTGACGTATACCTACATTATCACCCACATACGAACCGAAATACGAACCGAGATACGAACCGGCATCCGCCTCCGGCTCATCCTGCGCCGGCCCCCATCACCCTCCCACACCAAATGCTGACCGAATTTTCAGACTATCTGCGCTATGAGCTCAACCGCGGCACGCTGACCGTGGAGGCGTATCTGCGCGACATACGCCAGTTCGCCACATTCATGGAGCGGCGGCATGAGGCCGGCGGCGAGGAGCTTCTCGCCAAGGCTTCGACGGCCGACATACGCGCATGGATAGGGGTGCTGGCCGAGCAGGGGGAGAAGCCGCGGTCGGTGAGGCGCAAGGTGCAGAGCCTGAGGGCGCTCTTCAGGTATCTGCTCAAAAGGAAGGAGATAGTGGCCAACCCGGCGGCCGACATCGTCATGGCCAAGCCCGACAAGCCCCTGCCGAAGTTCGTGAGGGAGTCGGAGATGGAGGAGGTGCTGAGCCGGGAAGTGGACGAGGGGTTCTACCCCTTCCGCGACCGCCTCATTCTCGAGCTGCTCTACACCACCGGTATGCGCCGCGCCGAGATAATCGGCCTTCGCGACGCCGACGTCGACCTCTCGGCCATGCAGCTCAAAGTAACCGGAAAGCGGATGAAGCAGCGCCTCATCCCGTTTCCGCGCCAGATGGCTGCCACCCTGCGCGAATACCTTGGTCGTCGGGAGGCCGAGGAAAAGGAGGCGGAAGGCCCGGGGCGTGGGGCCGGGCTCCTCTTCACCCACAAGGGGAAGGCGATGAGCACCACGCGCCTGACGGAAATCGTCAGGGAAGGACTCGAAGGGACGTCGGCGGCCAGGAAGAGCCCGCACGTGCTCCGCCACACGTTTGCCACCACCCTCCTCAACAACGGAGCCGAGCTCAACTCCGTAAAGGAGCTGCTCGGCCATAGCTCTGTGGCCACCACCCAGATATATACCCACCTGAGCTTCAACGAGCTCCGCGCCAACTATATGCACGCCCACCCCCGCGAACGAGGCCGCGAAGGGGACTCCGCAGGGCAAAAAGACGCCCCGCCCGACGGCCGCGGCGAAATAAAAAATTGATATTTCTTCCCGAAAATGAGCAAAAGTTTTAGAAATTTTGTTTATCTTTGTAGACGGACAATTCATGAAACCAATTCCACGACGGCCTTACAGCGGCCGTAACGATTGGAGCAGAAGATATGTTCGTGTATATCAACCCTTTAATCCCAAAGAGAGATATGGAAGCAAACATCAAAGCCATTCATTTCGAAATCAGCGACAAACTCATCTCCTTCGTAAATAAAAAAATCGAAAAGCTCACCCGCCGGTTCGAGAACATCACCGACGCCGACGTCAACCTCCGCCTCATCAAGCCCGAGACGGCGATGAACAAGGAGGCCGGCATCAAGCTCATGGTGCCCGGCACCCCCGACCTCTTCGCCTCCAAGACGGCCGACACGTTTGAAGAGGCCGTCGACCTCGCTCTCGAAGCCATCGAGAAGCAGCTCGAGAAAAACAAAGACAAAGACAAGATGAAATAATCCCATCCGGATCGGCTTGTCCGGGCGCTCTGCCGTCCGGACAAGCCTCTTTTATTTCACCACCCCTCAACCCGATGCCATGAACCGACTGACCAAAGCGTCCCTCATAGAATTTCCCAAAATCTGCGATCCGCGCGGCAACCTCTCGTTTATCGAAGGCTCGCGCCATATCCCCTTCCCCATCAAGCGCGTGTTCTACATCTACGACGTGCCTGGCGGCGAGACCCGCGGCGCGCATGCCCACCGCCAGTGTGCCGAAGTGCTCATAGCAGTGGCCGGCTCGCTCGAAGTGCGCCTCACCGACGGAAAGAAGGAAGTCAGCTATCAGCTCAACCGTTCAAACCGCGGACTGCTGATTCCGGCCGGCACGTGGCGCACGATGCACGAGTTCACCACCGGCACAGTGGTGCTTGCGATGTGTTCGCGCGAATATGAGGAGGAAGACTATATCCGCGACTACGAGGAGTTCGAGAGGTTTGTCGAAGCGCTTCCCGAAGATAAGCGCGCCATTCTCTGAACGAACATCCACCTTACCCCCTGAATGAAGCAGTATAAGTTTCAAAGCCTCGCCGATACCAACGCATTCTTCGGCGAGAAGCTGAAGGAAGCCGCCTGCCGGGTGATTGACTCGGGCTGGTACCTCACAGGCCGGGAGACAGCCGCCTTCGAGAGCGAGCTGGCCGAAGCCCTCGGCTGCGCTCACGCCGTAGGCACGGCCAACGGTCTGGAAGCCATCAGGCTCACCTTCCGCGCCCTCATAGAGAACGGGCGTCTCGCCCCCGGCGACACCGTCCTCGTCCCGGCCAACACGTTCATCGCCTCCATACTACCCCTCACGCAGCTCGGACTGCGTCCGCGCCTTGTGGACCCCGACCCCGAGACCATGAGCGTCAGCTATTCGCGCATGGCCGACGAGGTAGAGAAGCATCCGGAGGTGAAGGCCGCGCTGCCCGTGCATCTCTACGGCCTGCCGGCCTTCGACCGCGAAGGTTTCGACCGGCTGAGAGACAGGGGGATAGTGATAGTGGAAGACAACGCCCAGGCCATCGGTGCCGAAACGTTCGACCCGGCCTCCGGGAAGTGGCTCTCTACCGGTACCCTCGGCGACGCGGCTGCAATCAGCTTCTATCCCGCCAAGAACATCGGAGCCCTCGGCGACTCCGGAGCAGTCGTAACATCCGACGCGCGACTCGCAGAGACGATACGCCAGCTCTCCAACTACGGCGGAAGCGTGAAATACCATTACGACTATCAGGGCTACAACAGCCGCCTCGACGAAATCCAGGCGGCCATGCTCCGGGTGAAGCTCCCCTATATCGCTGCCGAACGCGACCGCCGCGCCGAAACGGCCCGCGTCTACTCCGGGTCGATAACCAATCCGCTCGTGGGATTGCCTTACGACTCCCCGAGCGTGCGCCACGCATGGCACCAGTATGTGGTGCGCACTCCTGAGCGCGACCGCCTGCAGGCCTGGCTTGAGGCCAACGGCGTGCAGACGATGATTCATTACCCCGTGCCCCCCTACCGGCAACGGTGCTACCGCGGAGTGCTCGAAGGAGACTTCCCGGTGGCCGACCGTCTCGCGGCAGAAGTGCTCAGCCTCCCGATCGCCAACACCTCCCCCTCCGACGCAGCCGAGATAGCATCCATAATCAACAGATATTCCTGATGGTAAAACCAGCCTCAAAGAAAAGCCGTTCCCGCCGGGGGTGGCTCATAGCCCTTGCGGCCGTCCTCGTCCTCATTGCCGCCGGCGCGGTCTACGCCCTGCCGATGCTCACGAAGCGTGCTCCCTCGCGCGCCATAGTTGTTGTGCCCGATTCGGCCGACATGGACCAGCTCGCCGACACGCTCACAAGCCGCTTCGGCAAAGACTATTCCGACGCCACGATGCGTGCCGCGCGCCTCATGGGCAGCGCCTTCCGCCTCCGTCCCGGCGCATGGGAGATAAAGAGCGGCGAACGTGCCTTCTCGGCAGCGCGCATCATAGGACGCGGCCGCCAGTATATCGTCAACCTCCCGCTCAACAACATCCGCACCGCCGACGAGCTCGCAGCACGCGTGGCATCGCGCATGCGGATGACCGCCGACGAGCTGCTCGACCGCCTCGACGACCCCGCAACGCTGGCTCCCTACGGACTCACCCCGGCCGACGCTATGGCCCTGTTCATAGCCGACAACTATGAACTCTACTGGGTTACTTCGCCCGAAGACTTCATCGGCAAGATTGGCGAACG
Organism: uncultured Porphyromonadaceae bacterium; assembly: GCA_945873625.1. GTDB lineage: Bacteria > Bacteroidota > Bacteroidia > Bacteroidales > Muribaculaceae > Lepagella. Next base: position 39,463 of record CAMCDS010000012.1, read on the forward strand.
CTACCGCCGCTTCTGGACGCCCGAGCGCGTGAGGAAGGCATCGGCTCTCGGACTCACTCCGGCCCAGGCCGCCACCCTCGCCTCGATAGTCGACGAAGAGACCAACAAGGCCGACGAGAAGGGGCGCGTGGGGCGCCTATACCTCAACCGCCTCGCCAAGGGGATGCGCCTGCAGGCCGACCCGACCGTAAAGTTCGCCGTAGGCGACTTCGGCATAAAGCGCGTCACCAAGGCCCACCTCGACGTCGCTTCGCCCTACAACACGTATCGCAACGCCGGTCTGCCGCCGGGACCGATACGCATCACCGACCCGCGCACTGTCGACGCCATCCTCGACTCGCAGCCGACCGACGAAATCTACATGTGCGCCCGCGCCGACCTCTCGGGCTACCACGACTTCACGTCGAGCTACGATGAACATCTCTCAAACGCAAGGCGTTATCAAGAAAAGCTCAACGAGTTGCAGATAAAGTGAATCGGCAACGGCAGTGGACGCTGATTTCCACCTAAACACCAACCGCCATGACACTTCTTGAGACCTTCGGCTCGCCCGAAAACGCCTATATCGCCGCCGGAATGCTCCGCAGCAACGGCATCGCCTGCGAAGTGAGCGAAAGCGCCGGTTCCGAACTCTTCCCCGCTCCCATGGGCGGAATCGGAGAAACATCACTCTATGTAGACTCTGCAAAGGCCGAAGAGGCCCTCAGGCTACTGAGAGAACACTAAAAACACATTTCTGACCAACTTTGTCCCCTTTTTTCTGATACGCGTTCGCACTATTTTTTGTAATTTTGCATTTTCAAATGCACAGGCTCCCCCGAAAAGCCCGCGCACTTAGATTACCGAACTACAGAAAACGCATATCAAAGCATTGACAGAGACTTCGTTGCGACATAGTCTGCGCATACTGACGGTTGCCCTCGCAGCCGTCCTTTTATGCTTCGGCCATGCCTCGGCAGCCTCGAGCGATGTCGGCGACGAAGGGAAAGACGACGTGAAGCGCAGCGAGCTCGCCGACTGGTGGTGGAACCGTCTGAAGCAGGGAACGCTGCAGCTCAAAGACACCACGGTCATATACCCGAAGTTTCTCGGATTCTGCGTCGATGTCTACAACTGGGCCGACCGCACCTTCAACAGCTACGACACCACCTACGTGGTAGGCACCGGCAAACGCTGGAAAGCCGTGGTGCGCAACGACAACTGGGTAGACAGCTACGCAATGAACCTCAACCACGACATGCCCGTGCGCCTGATGGGCGACATATACTGCAACGCCGGAGTCTACCTGCAATACATGGCCGTCAGCGCCGGATACTCGCTCGACCTCAGCAACGTAATAGGCAACAAACCGATGCTCCACAAGAAGATGGGCGCCGGATTCAGTTGCGCGCTCTTCACCGTGGAGGGCTATTACCACGAAAACACCGGCGGCTCATACCTCCGCACCTTTGGCGACTACAACGACGGACACCTCTTCAAGGAACGCTTCCCCGGCGTAAGGATGGTGTCGTTCGGCATCGACGCTTACTATTTCATCAACCACCGGAAATACTCACAGGGCGCCGCCTACAACTTCTCGAAATACCAGAAGAAAAATGCCGGCTCGTTCATCGTGGGATTCAGATACGGCAACCGCGACATAACCCTCGACTTCACCACCCTGCCCGAAAACCTGAAGCCCTACCTCAAGATTCCGGCACAGAAATACAAGTTTCATTACTCAAACTACTGCCTCATGGCCGGCTACGGCTACAACCTCGTCTTCGGCCACAACTGGCTCTTCAACGCCACTGCAATCCCCGCCGTCGGCGTCAACCGCAGTTTCCTCGACTCGCTCGAAGGACGCCAGTACATGCTATCGCTCGGCATAAAGGGCAAGATGTCGCTCACATGGAACATCTCCGACATCTTCCTCGGCATACAGACCTCGTTCGACGGCAGCTGGTACCGCAGCAGCGACTACTCGCTTTTCAGCTCCATCGAAGACCTCGCCGTCAGCGTCGGCGTACGCTTCTGACCACCCCGCCCCCATCGTTAACATCTTTTCACAATCGACCGCAAACCTCTTGCAGCCGACGGCTCTAACTTTGCAGTGTCAAAACGAACTAATACTGTCAGAATTATGAAAAAGATCATCGCAAAGACAAAGGAGAATTATCTGCTCTATCTTATCTATTCGACCGGCCTGGCCGTGGTCGCACTGCAGATACGCAGTCTGCTCTGACCCGACCCGGGCACGGACAACAATTCCTGCGAAACGACAACAGAAAACTACTGAATGAGGCCGGCCGGCGCGGAGATCGCGTCTGCCGGCCGCCCTTTTCTCCCCGCCCGGTGCATCCGCATCCCCGAGTAGCCCAGTCCCGTGCAGCGGCATTCATGCCGCGCCCCGGCCTCCTCGTTCCTACGTCAGAAAGCAAGCCGCGCCTCCGTATTTTCGGAAGCGCGGCTTTCAGTTCCGTGATGCGGCATTTATGCCGCATTTACATCCGCTTTATTTCTTCACCCCATACTTGGCGGCCTTCGGCGAGCAGGCCACGGAGACGATGCAGCCGGCCGAGACGTAGCTGTAGAGGTCCATCGGGAGCACCGTGCCGTCGGGACGCACAATCTCGGCGCGACCGAGGGTATAGCCCCCCTCCCCCTCTTCGGGCTGAGGCTCGGGCAGGGTGAGGATGCGGAGCCCGGTGCGCCAGTCGACAGACGTGTCGAGGGCAGCCTTGTAGAGTGCCTCCTTTATCGTCCAGGCGAGCAGCGCCAGTTCTGCGGACTCACCCACCAACTTCAGCTCTTCGTCGCTGAGGAAGCGTTCGCGCACGTCATACGCCTTCTCGCGTCCGAGCCGCTCCACGTCTATGCCGACAGCCGTGCGCTGATTGAACTTCGTGAAGTCGGCCTCGGGAGTCTTCGGGAGCGATGCCACGGCGAAGAGGCCGTCGGTGTGGCTTATGGATATGCGGGTCTCCTCCTCTTCGAGAAGCGGAGCGCCGTCTGGCAGATGCAGGATTGTGCGGTAGCAGCCGTCGCGTCCGTTCTCGCAGTATATCTGCCGGGCCATGCTCATGCGCGCCGACTTCGGATAGGCGCCTCCGCCCATCACTTCCTCCACCTTCACCCCGATGGGAGTGATATGTCGCCAGTAAATAAATTCGTCTTCCATTGGCAATTGTAATGTTGTTCAGGACTCCTTGTCGCCCTCGGCGGCCACTATCGAGACGCGCACGCGGGTGATACGGTGGCGCTCGATGTCGAGCACGAGGAAATGACACCGTCCCCTTTCGAGCGACTCCGTCCTTACGGGGAAATCCCCTTTTATCTCCAGCAGCAGTCCGGCGAGCGATTCGGCCTCGACGTCGTCGCCGAGCTCCTCCTCCTCCACGCCTGTGATGCGGCAGAAGTCGCCGAGCGACACCTTGGCATCGAAGATATAGGTGCCGGGGGCTATTTTCTTATACATCTTCTCCTCCTGGTCGTATTCGTCGTCGATCTGACCCACTATCTCCTCGATGATGTCTTCGAGCGTAACGATGCCACGCGTGCCGCCATATTCGTCGACGATGATGGCTATGTGCATCTTGCGGCGGCGGAAGTCTTCGAGCAGGTCGTCGATCATCCTCGACTCCGGCACGTAGTAGGGCTCGCGGAGCAGGCTCTGCCACTTGAAGTCGGGCCGGCGGCTCTCGATGTAGGGAAGGAGGTCCTTGCTGTAGAGGATGCCGACTATAGAGTCCTGCGAAGTGTCGTAGACCGGTATGCGCGAATATCCCGTAGTGGTGATTGTCTCGAGCACGTCGTCCCACGAGTCGTGGTATTCGATGGCCGTAACGTCGATGCGGGGTATCATTATCTCGCACACCTCCTTCTCGCCGAACGAGAGGATTCCTTCGAGCATCTCCTTGTCCTTACCCTCCTTGAGGTCTGAAATCTCGAGGGCCTTCTCGAGCTCGTCGGTCGAGATGGTCTCGGCCTTCTTGGTAACGATGCGGTTGACTATCGAGGTCGACTTCACCATCACCCGGGCCAGGGGAGAGAAGAGCCGATAGAGCACGGTCATGAATCCCGACGCCGACTTAGCCCACTTGAACGCGCTTCCGCGCGCTGCCAGCTTCGGGAATATCTCGCCGAAGAGGAGCAGCAGGAAGGTCAGGAAGACGGTCTGCACGAGGAAATTGACCACAGTGCTTCCGAACGTTACCGTCTGGTTGATGGCAAACGTCAGCAGCACCACCATCGTGATGTTGACCAGATTGTTGGAAATCAGGATTGTGGCCAGCAGCCGCTCCGAATTTTTCATCAGGTTGTAGGCTTTGGCCGCTCCGCGGTCTTCGGTCTCGTCGCGGAGGTTGTCGATGTCGGCCGGGGTGAGCCCGAAGAAAGCTATCTCCGAGCCGCTGACGAAAGCCGAAAGCATCAGACATACGCAGGCTATCACAACGAGCACCGACCACGCAGGCCAGCTCATGGACTCAGGGCTATGAAACTCTATCGCCCGCTGCAATAACACTGAAAGATTGATTAACGCCGCAACAGGCGACGGCAAAGGATCTGTATCCAAGATTAAGAATATGTTGATTATTGCGCAAAGGTAACCAAATTTGCCGACTCCTACAAATCTTTTTTATCGGCCGCCGCTTCGACGATGAAAAAACCGCCGCAGGGCGCTCGGGCCCTGCGGCGGAGGGAAACGGCCGGAATAAGCGGCCATGTAAGTTTACTTGCGGACTACGATCTTCTTGCCACCGTAGATGTAGAGACCGGCGGGAAGACATCCGCTACGAGACTGCAGCACGCATCCCACAACAGAAGCCGGAGGCACACTTGCACCTCCGGCTTTGATTATCAAAGTTTTAAATAATTTATGTCTGATTAATTTCAACTAACCGACAGGCGATTCACTTCATTTTGATTCAGAGGACACCTTCTCTACGGTGCCGCGGCCTATATACCATATATAGCCGCTCACGTCCTTATAGCCGGTGGCCTGCGAGAGCATCGACACGTAGCGGGCCACCTGACGGCTATAGCCCGCATGGTTCTTCTTATAGTTGGCGTCGCTGACGGAGCCGAACTTATAGTCGACCACCACGGCGCGCCGGCCCGCTTCGTCGATGAGCATGCGGTCGGGACGCCATTCGCTTCCCCCGGCGAGGAAGGGGCGCTCGTTGATGACGCGCATCGAGCCGTCGAACCACTCCCTCACCTCTTCGCGGCCGAGAGCTTCGGCAAGCATAGCCTTGGCCTCCGCGGCTCCCTCGGGGGTAAGCTCGCCGCTCACCACCCTGCGGCGCACGGCCATGTCGAGATCCGATGCCACGGCGATGTCAGACAGGATGTCGTGGAGCAGGTTGCCTCGCTTGCGCGGGTCGGACGAGATGGTGTCGGTGTCTACATCGTCTTCCTCGCCTATCGAGGCGCGGCTCTTGTAGGTGAGGTTCAGCTTGCGCGAGTTGGGGGCATAGCTTCTTGCCATCACCACCTTCGGGCCTCCGGTGTTTTCGTCGTCCGAAGTGCAGCCGGCTGCCGGTTCGGCCACGGGCGAGCCGTAGATGACGGTCCATCCCCCCTCTGCGGAATCCTCCTCAAAGCGCACCTGGCCCAGACCCGGAAGCGACTCTGCCGTCTCGGCGTCGGCTCCTTCAGCCTCATGACGGGCGGGAGCATCCTTGTCGGGCGCGAAGAAGAACCACGCCATCTCGCGGAATCCCCTCGCCCCGGCGGGCAGTTCCCACTCCTTAAGTATGCGGTCGGAAGGGCAGGTCGACACGATGTAAAGCTCCTTCACGGCACGCGTAAAGGCCACGTAGGCGAAGTTGAGGCGGTCCATTGTCTCGCCGTAGAGGTTTTCGAGGTATTCGGGCGCAAGGGGCGACGCGGGCATCAGCGTATGGTTGATCTCCACCGGAAGGAGCGGCGGAAGGGGATGCTCGGGCACGGAGAGGAGCGGCGGAAGCCAGAGGTAGCTTTTCTTGGTGCCGCGCTGCGTGGTGGTGCCGAACTCTGGGTTGAATCCGGGGAGAATCACGCAGTTGAATTCCAGGCCTTTCGACTTATGGATGGTCATGACCCTCACGGCGTCGATGCCGGCCGGGGAGCTGAGCGACATGCGCGCACCCTTGAGGTTCCACCATTCGATGAACGAGGCGGCATCGGCCGGATAGCTGTCGCAATAGTCGAGCAGGGCGTCCTGGAAAGCCGCTATGAACGGTGCCTCGGCCTCCTTGAGGCTGTCGGGGACGAATACGTCGATTATCGCCTCGCAGAGGGCCGGGAGGGTTACGGAATGGATACCCTCCACGATGTCGGTGAGCGGCTTGCGCGCGTCGGGCGAGCTGAAGAACTCGCGTATGCACTCTTCCGGGTCAAGCTCGGGATGCGACTCGGCGAAGTGGCGGAAGAGGGAGTTCAGCTCCGACTTTGACACGCTGTCTTTCAGCGGTTTGCCTGTGTCTTCCTCGTCGGGGAGGGAGGCCACGGCCACCATCTCGAGGGTGGAGACGATGATTCTGACGGCGCGGGAGCTTTCGAGGCGGAGCGATTCGTCGCTGATGAAGTCGATGCGGCGGGTGGCGTCGGGGCGGTTGTTGTGGTCCACGAGAGCCGAGATCACTTCGGCTCCGTCTTTGTTGGTGTCGACGAGCACCGCTATGTCGCTCTGGCGGTAGCCGCGGTCGAGCAGGCGGTCGATCATCGGGCCTACGTAGTGGAACTCCGACGGGCTGTCGTCATCGTCTGAGCCGCCGCCGGCCGCCTCTTTCGGGAGGAAACGGATTTCGACATACCCTTCGTCGTCGCGCTTGCGCGGAAACTGCACCACGTTTGAGTAAAGCTCGGAGAGGGAATGGTTTTCGGCCGGAATCCCGGTGGCCTCGTCGGCGCGGTCGAGCTGCGAGGCGGCCATGAGGAAGAAGAGGTTGTTGAACTCCACGATGCGGCGCAGGCTCCGGTGGTTGGTGTTTTCGGCGCGCGAAGCCCCGGCCACTCTCAGCGGCATGGCGGCGAACTGCGCCGGCACCACGGTAGAGATGAGCGAGGGGTCGGCGTTGCGGAAGCGGTAGATGCTCTGCTTGGCGTCGCCGATTATGAGGTTGTCGAATGCGTTGGCCGTCGACTCCGACACAAGGGGGCGCAGGTTTTCCCACTGCAGGGCCGAGGTGTCCTGAAATTCGTCGATGAGGTAATGGTGGAGCCTCGGTCCGAGCCGCTCGTAGATGAAGGGGGTCTCGTCGTCGCCGATGATGCGGCCGAGCAGGGTGCTGGTGTCGGAGAGCTCGACGAGGTTGTTGCTTTGCAGAAACTCCTTGACGTTCTCGCGGATGCGGTGCATGAGTGCCGGATAGGAAAGCGTAGGCTCGTAGAGCAGCCAGAGCATGGTCTCGGGGGTCTGAAGCGCACGCTCCCACGCTTCCACGGCCTCGTAGAAGCCAAGGGCGGCGCCGGCCAGCACCTCGGTGTCGGCCGCCGAGAGACCCATCTTCTTCCCTTTGGCGGAGAGCACACCTGCCGGAGAGGCCGAGATCTTGTCTACCGTCCCCTCATATTTGAAAGCCGGGAGCTCGAGCGGCGACGCGGCCGCGGCCACCTTGTCGGCGTGTGAGTGCATGTAGGCTGCCCCGGCCTCCCTGATGTCGAGACCCCTGGAGGCGAAGGCGTCTCTGAGGGCGGTAGCCTTGCTCCGCGCCTCGCGCTGAAGTTTCTCGAGTGGAGCCACATAGAGGCTGCGGTAGCGGGCCACTGTGTCGGAATAGTCGGGATGCTCGGCGAAATATTCGTCAAACTCCTTGCGGCGACGCTTGAACTCCTCGCGGTCCATCTGCGCCACAACGGTGCGGAGGCTTTTGCGCACCGACACCTTGTGGCTCGTGCCTGAATCGGCGATAAACATGTTCCATTTACCCCCCGAGGCAAGTGAGCGGTCCATCAGCTCGCGGAGCCAGTGGATGGTCTCGGGGTCGCTCTTGCCGTCGGCCACGTCGCGCATCAGTATGTCGATGCCTGTGTCGATGAGGAGCTCGTTGTCGAGCTCCACCTGATAGCCGTCGTTGATATCGACCTCGTAGGCGAACGTGCGGAGCACATTCTGAAAAAATGAGTCGATTGTCGAAATCTGGAAGTTGCTGTAGTCGTTGAGCAGCGACTCCAGGGCGGCGCGGGCAAGCACGCGGATTTTCGACGGCTGGCATCCGAACTCACGGCAATAGTCGTCGAGGTAAGGCGTGGCGGAGTCGGGCGTGCGGCCGGCGAGGTCGGCCAGACGCTCCACTATCCTCTCGCGCATCTCGGCGGTGGCCTTGTTGGTAAAGGTGATGCCGAGTATGTGGGAGGCGGCGTCGGCCACCTCCGGCACCTCGCGCAGACGCAGATGTCCGTTTCCGTCGGGGATTGAAATCAACATTCTGATGAATGTCCGGGCCAGGGTGTAGGTCTTTCCGGAGCCGGCCGAGGCTCTCTGCAACGTAAGCATCAGACGGTCTTTACTTTATAACCTTTTTCGCGAAGCAGCGCGGCGGCTCTTTCGCGCCAGTCGCCCTGCAGCAGTATCTCTCCGCCGCGCGAGCTGCCTCCGGTGCCTATGCTCTGCCTGAGCATACGGGCCGTGGCGGCCACCTCTTCGTCGCTTTCGGTGAATCCCTCGATGATGGTGGCGCTCTTCCCCTTTCGTCCCTTGCGGTCGAGCAGCACCTTCAGCTGTGGCTTGGGGGCTGCCGGGGCGGCCGGCTCCTCGCGGGGGGTGTCGTCGCCCTCGGGAAGCGTGCCTCCGGCTGCGAGGGCGGCAAGTGTATCTTTCCAGTCCATGATGAGTATGGTTTGAATGAGGCGCGCTGCGGTGCGCGCCGGAGTGCAAAGATAGCAAATCTTTCCGTAACGGAAAAGACTCCCGCGCCATATCCATGCGGAAGGGGCGCGGGAGCCATGTCAGAGAGGGAGGGTATGCGGGTCGGGATGCGGACGGCTTACTTGCCGATTTCAATCGAAGGCTTGAACTTCACTACCTTCTTTGCCGGAATCTCGATTTTCTCTTTCGTGCGGGGGTTGAGACCTGTGCGGGCGCTCTTCTCCACCACCTGGAAGGTGCCGAATCCGAGGAGCTGCACTTTGTCTTCGTTGGCGAGGGCCTGGGCGATCGACTCGAGGCATGCGTCGAGGGCGCCTTTGGCGTCGGTTTTGCTCAGGTTGGCTTTCGCAGCAATCTCGTTGACAAGTTCTGTTTTGTTCATAATTGTATAGTTAAAATTTGGGTAAAGTCAGTTTCGGGATTTGCCCCGGCGGCTCTTTAAAGCGCACTTCACTGCCGCTCAGGATGGCGTGAGAGGCAGTCAGAATCCGCCGACCGGACATTTTTATCGGGCAAATATACTATTAAATAACGATTCAGCAACTATTTTTGTCGAAAAAAACGTTGATTTAGCGCATTTTATTCTCCAAAAGGCGTTATATGCGTATCCGACAACGAAAAAAAGGGGGTGCTGAACACCAAACCAACTTGTCGATTCGTTAACTTATTACTAACTTTGCAGTATGTTTGACAACTCAGGCCATGGCCGCGGAAGCCAGCTTCCGCCGGTAACCAAGCATCTACTCATAATCAACATCGCAATCTGGCTGATTGAATGGATCAATCCGGCCGGATTCGGCGACACGCTTATCAACAGACTCGGGCTCCACTTCTTCGAAGGCTCGCTCTTCAATCCGGCCCAGCTGTTCACCTACATGTTTCTCCACTCCCCCTCATCCATCATCCACATCCTCTTCAATATGTTTACGCTCTGGATGTTCGGCCGGCTGCTCGAGCAGGTGTGGGGGTCGCGCAGGTTCCTAACCTTCTATCTCGTCTGCGGCGTGGGCGCCGCGCTCGTGCAGGAGGCGGTATGGTCGTTCACGTGGATGGACGAGTACGTGTCGGGCATAGCGCGACTCAACGGGCTCTCCGTGGCGCAGATGAAGAGCGTGGTCGACCAGGCTCTCTCGTCCGGCGACCCGGAGTTCATGCACGCCGTGGCCGCCTTCCGCAACCAGATGCTCACCATCGGAGCCTCCGGAGCCATTTTCGGCGTGCTTCTCGGCTTCGCATTCGTATTCCCAAACCTTCCGCTCTACCTCTTCTTCATTCCGGTGCCCGTAAAGGCCAAATACATGGTGGCCGGATATGCCGTGCTCGAGTTCTTCTTCGGAATCACCGGCACGCAGTCTACCGTGGCCCATTTCGCCCACCTGGGCGGCATGCTCTTCGGCCTGGCGATGCTCCTCTACTGGAAAAAGAAGGGGACGCTGCGCGGAAACTTCTTCTGAACCCACCGACATACTTACATGGCTTACAGCGATTTCAGATATGAGGTAAGGATGGCATGGCGCCGCTCGCCGGCGCTGTGGTCGATAGTAGCCGTCAACGTCATTGTCGGCTGGCTGGCCTGGGCGGTGTCGGTATTTCCGGGCCACCATGTGCAGCCTGTATCCTGGCTCGGGGTGCCGGCCTCGGCAGCCGCATTCGCTTCGCGCCCGTGGACACTGCTTACATATATGTTCACGCAGACGAGCCTGCTGCATCTGCTCTTTAATATGCTATGGCTCTTCTGGTTCGGACAGGTGCTGGCCGAAAGGGCCGGACAGCGCGGAGTGTGGCGCGCTTACCTCACGGGAGGGGTTGCCGGCGGGCTGCTCTTCCTTGTCTCCACGCTCCTCTTCCCCTCGCTCGGCCACGCATGCCTGACGGGAGCCTCGGCCTCGGTGGTGGCGGTGATGGTGGAGGCGGCCCTGCGCTCGCCCGACCGTGAGTTCCGCCTCTTCCTCTTCGGGACGGTGAAGCTCAAATGGCTCGCGCTCGTCTCGCTTGCCCTGCTCCTGCTCGGCCTCGGCGGAGGCAACTCGGGAGGACAGGCGGCCCACCTCGGCGGAGCCCTCGCAGGACTGGGTCTGTACATGAGCGGAAAGATACGCTGCCGCACGCCGCGCGCTCCTCGACGCTCGGCCCGACGCACCGCGAAGGCCATGGAGAGCGCCATGACCGACATGCAGAGGCTCGACGCCCTGCTCGACAAGATAAAGCTTTCAGGCTACGATTCCCTTACAGCCAAGGAGAAAGAGGAGCTACGGCGCCTCTCCGACCGCTGAAACATGAATAAGACTTATCGACAATGGTAACGTTCGCGCTGCGTCTGGCAGCTAAAATACTGACCGTGGTTCTCTACGCGGTTACAATCGGAGCGGCCTTCGGTGGCTCCGTGAATCCCCATATCTGGGGCACTCCCTCTATTCTCACCCTCGCCTTCCCCTATCTGGCGATGGCCACGCTCATAGCCACGCTGCTCTGGGCCGTGAGCCGCCGACTGATAATGGCAGCCGTCGGTGTGGCCGTGATGGTGGCCATCTGGTCGCCTTTCATGAGCGCGTTCCCCTTCGGTTCGGAGAAGACGCCCTCGGGCACGCCCGAATTTACCCTCCTGACCTTCAATATCCTTGATAACGTCAATTCAGGCAATCCCGATGACAACAACGGCGCTTCGCTCCGATATGTGCTTTCGTCGGGCGCCGACATCGTATGTCTCCAGGAGCTCGGCAGTCTCAAGGCCGGCGCGGTTCCCGGACTGCAGCAGTCCACAGTAGACTCGCTCGAAAAGGCCTACCCATATCGACTGATAGACGGAGCCAGATGCCTCACGCTCCTCTCGAAGTATCCGGCGCAGTACCACGTCAGCGTCTCGGCCAAAAACTTCTTCGCCGACATCTATTCGATCAACGTCAAGGGCAAGCGTATCAACGTGGTCAATGCCCACCTGGCCTCATATATGCTCTCGGAGCAGGAGCGCAAAGTGGTTACCGACATACGTTCGGTAGACTCGGCACGCCGCAGCCTGCGCGAGTTCAAAGGCTCGATAATGGCCAAGATGAAGGCTTCGTTCCGCCAACGCGCCGACGAGGCCGCCAAAATCCGCGAACTGCTCGACCAGCTCAGCGGCACCACCATAGTATGCGGCGACTTCAACGACGTGCCCGCTTCATGGGCATATAAGAAGGTGAAAGACGACGACTTCACCGATGCCTTCGCCGAGACCAACTTCGGCCACAAACCTACATACCACGCCCACTGCATGCCCTTCCACATCGACCAGGTGTTATACCGGGGCGACCTCAGGGCTATCAAATCGGAGCGAATAAAGGAGGGAAGCAGCGATCATTACCCGGTGATGACCACCTTCGAGTTTGCCGAACCCCTCGACCGATGAATGCGACAAACACAATAACCAAACTCCATAATATGAAGAAACTGATTCTGACATGTGCGACCGCGCTGCTGGCGCTCGCCGCACCAACAATGACCACCATGGCACAGAACGCCGACAACCCGTTCCTGAAACCTTACGGAACAAAGTATGAGATTCCTCCCTTCGAGAAAATCAAGACTTCCGACTTCATCCCCGCCATCAAGGCCGGAATAGAGGAGCAGAAGAAAAACCTCTTCGCCATCACCGCCAACCGCGCGACTCCCGACTTCGACAACACCATCCTCCCGCTCGAGAACCTCTCCCCCATCCTTGAGCGCGTGGCCGGAGTATTCTACCACTACGACGGCGCACTCTCCACTCCGGAGTTCGCAGCCATGGCCGAAGAGGCAATACCCCTGCTCAACGAGGCCAGCAACGCCATCAACCTCGACGAGCAGCTCTTCAACCGTATCCGTCAGGCTTACGACAACCGCAACAAGATGAAGCTCACTCCCGTGCAGAAGCGCCTCGTGGAGAAATACTATCGCAAGTTTGCCGAGCAGGGTGCCGCTCTCCCCGCCGACAAGAAGGAAGAGCTGGTGAAGGTCAACAACGAGCTCTCTAAGCTCTTCATCCAGTACAACAAGAACCTCCTCGCCGCCACCAACGCCTTCTATATCACCGTCTACGACAAGGAAGACCTCGCCGGTCTCCCCGAATCATCGGTAGCAATGGCCGCCGACGAGGCCAAGAAACGCGGTCTCGATGGCCTCTGGGTGTTCACCCTCCATGCTCCCAGCCGCCTGCCGGTGCTCTCTTCTGCCGACAACCGCGGCCTGCGCGAAGCCATGTACAAGGGCTACACCACCCTCGCCTACAACGGTGAGAACTCCAACATCCCCGTAATCGAGAAAATCGTGAAGCTCCGCGCCGAGAAAGCCAAGATCATGGGATTCGACAACTTCGCCCAGATGATGACCTCGCGCGTGATGGCCGGCACTCCCGAAGCTGCCGAAAATCTCCTGCTTCAGGTGTTTGAGCCCGCAGTGCAGCGCAGCCACGAGGAAGTGGCCGACATGCAGGCATACGTAGACGCCAACGGCGGCGGATTCAAGATCGCCCCCTGGGACTACTATTACTACCAGGGTAAGGTGAAGAAGCAGAAATTCGACCTCGATGAGGCTGAAGTGCGCCCCTACTTCTCGGTAGACAACGTACTCAAGGGCCTCTTCACAGCTGCCGAACGCCTCTGGGGCATCAAGATGGTAGAGATGCCCGACGCACCCAAATACATGGATGAGGTTACCGTCTACGACGTGCAGGACGCCAAGACCGGCGAGCATATCGCCGTATGGATGTGCGACTACTTCCCCCGCGACACCAAGCGTCAGGGCGCATGGATGGAGCAGTTGCAGAGCGGCGGCCTCTACGGCGACGGCACCATGAAGCGCCCCATCGTCTACAACGTCGGCAACTTCACACGTCCCGCCGGCGACACCCCCTCGCTGCTCACTATCGACGAAGTGGAGACCACGTTCCACGAGTTCGGCCACGCCCTTCAGGCTATCCTCTCTAAGGCCCCCTACAAGAGCCTCTTCGGTACCAACGTAGACCGCGACTATGTAGAGATGTGCTCGCAGATGAACGAACACTGGGCATTCGCTCCCGAACTCCTCAAGACCTACGCAAAGCACTATAAGACAGGCGAGACTATCCCCGACGAACTCATCGAGAAGCTCAACGCCTCCTCCAAGTTCAACCAGGGCTTCGTTACCACCGAGCTCACCGGAGCCGCTCTGCTCGACCTCAACTGGGGCAAGCACAATGGTGAGAACGTCGACGTGGTAGCCTTCGAGAAGGAAATCGGCGACAAGATCGGTATGCCTGCCGAAATCACCTACCGCTACCGCTCGCCCTACTTCAAGCACATCTTCGGCGACGACGGCTACGCTTCGGGCTACTACACCTACCTCTGGGCACAGGTGCTCGAAGCCGACGCATGGGAGCTCTTCGAGAAGAAAGGTATCTTCGACAAGAAGACTGCCGACTCCTTCAAGAAAAACATCCTTGAAAGCGGCGACACCGAGGATCCCAACGTGCTCTTCGTGCGCTTCCGCGGCCACAAGCCCGACGCCTCCGCTCTTCTCCGCCTCCGCGGCTTCCAGAAGTAATCGCTTCCTACCCTCATACGCGCGCACCCCGGAAAGATGATTTTCCGGGGTGCGCTTTTTGATAGGAATAATAGGAGCTATAAGAATTATAGGAGTGAATAGGAATTATAAGAGTCAAAGCTCCTATTACTCCTATTATTCCTATTTCCCAGAGTTGCGGTGACGAAGCCGGGCGCGAGTCATTTGCTCGCGAATGCCTCCATTCTCCACGAAGTCGGCTGCAGCTCTCTTCATCAGGCGCCCAATCAGATAGTCTGCCTGATGAATTAGCGTTATGGCCATATTCGCCGCCACTTCCGGAGTGCATTTCGGTAATAGAGATGCGTAATAAGCTTTGTCATTATTCTCGCGACATACCTAAACCAATGGACTACTGAAAGTATCATTCCGGGATTTGGCCACCGAAAAACGGGGAAGAGCACGCTTGGGCTGTGGGCCTGAGCGCGCTCTTCGCTGTAGTTATACCGAGGTATTGAAACCTGTATCAGTGTCTGGGCTCACGGGGTCCGCGAGGGCCGCGGTCGCCGCCTTCACGGCGCGGGCCACGGTCGCCATCGCGACGGGGACGGGGTCCGCGGTCGCCGCCTTCACGACGGGGACGTGCCTCACGCTCTACGTAGCCTTCGGGTTTCGGAGTGAGCACACGCATCGAGAGACGGTATTTGCCGGTCTTCTTGTCGATTTCGATGAGTTTCACGCGCACCTTGTCGCCCTCCTTGAGGCCGCTGGCGGCCATGTCGTCGAGGCGGTTCCACGAAATCTCGCTGATGTGGAGCAGGCCGTCGCGTCCGGGCATGAACTCCACGAAAGCTCCGAAGTCGAGGATGGAGCGCACGGTGCCTTCGTAGACCTCTCCCTCTTCGGGCTGGGCCACGATAGCCTTGATGCGGGCCAGTGCCTTGTCGATGCTCTCCTTGTCTTTCGAAGCGATCTCCACCTTGCCGATGCCGAGCTTCTCGTCTTCGTCGATAGAGATAACGGTGCCGGTCTCTTCCTGAATGCCCTGAATCACCTTGCCCTGAGGACCGATTACGGCACCGATCATCTCTTTGGGAATCTCGATGGTTACGAGACGGGGAACGTGGGGCTTGTAGTCCTCGCGTGCCTCGGGGATGGTTTCCTTAATTATATTGAGGATGTGGAGACGGCCTTCCTTAGCCTGGTTGAGGGCTTTTTCAAGCACCTCGTAGCTGAGGCCGTCGCACTTGATGTCCATCTGGGTGGCTGTGATGCCTTCGGTGGTACCGGTAACCTTGAAGTCCATGTCGCCGAGGTGGTCCTCGTCGCCGAGGATGTCGGAGAGGATGGCGTATTTCACGTTGTCCTTATCCGAAATGAGACCCATGGCTACGCCGGCCACCGGACGCTTCATCTGCACGCCTGCGTCGAGGAGGGCGAGAGTGCCACCGCAGACTGTGGCCATCGACGAGGAGCCGTTGCTCTCGAGGATGTCGCTGACGATGCGGCAGGTGTAGGGGAATCCGTCGGGGAACATGCGCTTGAGGGCGCGGTGCGCAAGGTTGCCGTGGCCGATCTCGCGGCGGCCTACGCCGCGCTGCGGACGGGCTTCGCCTGTGGAGAAGGGGGGGAAGTTGTAGTGGAGGAGGAAGCGCTCCTTGCTCTGGTTGAGCACGTCGTCGATGATCTTCTCGTCGAGCGTGGTGCCGAGCGTGGCCGTAACGAGAGCCTGGGTCTCGCCGCGGGTGAAGATTGCAGCTCCGTGAGGACCGGGGAGATAGTCCACCTCACACCAGATGGGGCGGATCTCGGTGGTCTTGCGGCCGTCGAGGCGGATTCCCTCGTCGAGCACGCAGCGGCGCATGGCCTCTTTCTCCACGTCGTGGTAATAGCGCTTCACCATGGCGATGCGCTGGTCTTCGGTATAGTTTTCGAGCTGCTCTTCGGTCATCTCGGGGAGCGACTCGATGTATTCGTCGCGTATAGCCTTGAAGGAATCGTTGCGCCACTGCTTGTCGGCGCTTCCGGCCTTGGCGATCTCGTAGGCCTTGGCATAGCACTTCTCGGCCACATCCTTGCGGAGGTCGTCGTCGTTCACCTCATGGCAGTATTCGCGCTTCGTCTCCTTGCCGGCCTCTTTCATGAGCTCCATCTGGGCGAGACACTGCTTCTTGATTTCAGCGTGGGCCACCTTGAGGGCTTCGAGGAGCTCGGCTTCCGACACCTCGTTCATCTCGCCTTCGACCATCATGATGTTGTCGTAGGTGGCACCTACCATCAGCTCAATGTCGGCGCGGTTCATCTGGTCGAAGGTGGGGTTGATCACCCATTCGCCGTCGACGCGTGCCACACGCACTTCGGAGATAGGACCGTTGAAGGGGATGTCGCTCACCATAAGTGCAGCCGAGGCGGCGATGCCTGCGAGAGCGTCGGGGGCGTCGTTTTCGTCGGCCGAATAGAGGGTAACGTTTACGAAAGTCTCAGCATGGTAATTGTCGGGGAAGAGAGGACGGAGCACTCGGTCCACGAGACGCGAGGTCAATATCTCGTAGTCGCTTGCGCGTCCCTCGCGTTTGAGGAAACCGCCGGGATAGCGACCGATTGAGGCGTATTTCTCTTTGTATTCAACTGTCAGGGGCATGAAATCCACGCCGTCGTTGGCATCTTCAGCCGAGCAGACAGTGGCGAGCAACATCGTGTTGCCCATTCTTACTTCTACCGCTCCATCGGCCTGCTTCGCGAGCTTGCCGGTCTCGATGGTTATCGTGCGGCCGTCGGGCAGTTCGATGGTTTTCTTGATTGGTTTTAACATAAAAAATCTTTCTTGTTTTTCTTCGAAAATCCGTCGTGCGCACCGGGGACTTTGAGTCGCTCTTCCCGATGCAATCGTTTCTTCGCGTAAAATATCATGCAAAGTTACGAATTTTATTCCATTCCGCCGCATTTTCCTCCTTAATAAATAATAAATAGATTTGACGGAAACGCCGCCATACCGCTTCGATGCCGTCCATCCCCTCCGGTGGCCCGCACCGACATTCATATCCCTCCGGCAATTCCGGATTCTCTGATTATCTCTCGCCTGAACAAAATCATTCACACCGAAGACACTGACAATCAGCGTATTAATCTTTAAAAAGAATAAAAATTACTTAATCCACTGATTCTCAGCATGTTATAAGACCGAAAACAAAGTGAAGAAAATTTTAATTTTTCCGCCTTTGCAACCAATTGTATTTCAGACGATTGTGAAAGCGACTGACGAAAATTTTTTCGACCGAAAATTTGGCGCGACTGCCCGGGACTTTGTAACTTTGCACCGCCGTTTGGCTCTACGCCAGAGAGGCGACAAGACCGACAACATCTCTACAGGCACACACGCAGGCACAGGCCGGCGCAGAGACCGCGGCTGATGAAAAAGTGAAGTAGAAAGTGGACAAGGCCGGGCTGAAGCATAAAATCTCATCTCTCCGAGCCCTCCATAGCACGGCAGCTTGATTGACTGCATAGCCCGCCTGTCCATTTTTTGAGTCCTCCGCACCGCGCAATAAGAAATAGTTTAAATTTATTTTCGAGGAAGTTTGAGAGTTGTTTTTGTGGTGATTCCGCGAGTTGAGAAAGGAGAAACCTATCGGTTTCGACTGCCGAAACTTGGAGGAAGCAGCCCAAAAGAACCTCAAAATTCCTGAAAGAATCTCTATGATATTTTTTTCGCAATAAATTTAAACAGTTTCTAAAACTTTTTTGCTAATTTTGCATCTCAATCTGATTAAAAGAGATGAAACTGAACTTTCCCCCACGCATATCATCGAGACTGACGCTCATGGTGTCGGCTATGGTCGTAGCCATAGTGTTCGCGTCGTGCCGCGAACGCGAGTTTAAAGTGAAAGGCGAGATCGAGGGCGCACCCGAGACGTCGGTGGTAATCGAGAAATCCGACTATCGCGGAGCCTGGCAGGCTCTCGACTCGACGCGCACGTCGCCGAGCGGCAAGTTTTCAATTTCGATGGCCGCGCCGGGAGCGCCGGAGGTGTACCGCCTTAAGATAGGCTCAGCCTACGTCTACCTCCCGATCGACTCTACGGAGACAATCACCGTAGGGGGCAGGATGCCCGGACTCGCGCTCAACTATACACTCGAAGGCTCGGAGCAGGCCGTGAAGATGGCCGAGTTCGACCATCAGCTCAGCGCCGAGGCCGCTTCCGGCAAGAGCCTCGACGACTTCAAGAAGCGTGTGTTTCAGACATATATCCGCGACAGCCGCGGCTCTCTGCTCAGCTTCTACGTGCTTACAAAGACCGTCGGCGACCGTCTGCTTTTCGACCCCGCCAATCAGGACGACCTCAGATACTATGCCGCCGTGGCTACGGCATTCAAGGAGTTTAACCCGACAGACCCGAGGGTGAAATACCTTGAAGAGACCACAATACGCGCACTGCGCGAGCGCAACACGCGCAAGGGACGCGCCAACGTGGTCGAGGCGCAGGAGCTGAAAGCCATCGACATCTCGCTGCCCGGCACCGACGGCAAGGAGCGCACACTCTCGTCGCTGCTCGGCAACGGCAAGCGCACGCTCCTCGTGTTCTCGATGCTCTCGCATCCCGACGCGCCGCTCGTGAACCGCGAAATAGCAAAGCATTATGCCGGAGGCGCCATCAACGTCTATCAGGTGAGCATCGGCGACGACCGCTACGCATGGCGCGACGCGGCCGCCAACCTGCCGTGGACCAACGTGTTCGACACCGAAGGCGAACGCTCGTCGACAGCGCTGAAATACAACGTCAGCCGTCTCCCGGCCTTCTTTCTCTATAACGCGGCAGGCGAGCTGATCGACCGTGCCGACGACCTCGACGCGCTCGACCGCATGATGAAGAAATAAGTCTGCGTTTTCCCGAATCGGACATCTATCGCCGTCGCGCTTCCTCCGCCGGAAGCGCGATGCTTTTTCTTTTATTTTTATGACATAGATTCAAACTTTTTAACTTCTCGCCTTGTTAAAGATTCGTAGTCGTTATTGAATCTTAAAATCGACACCGCAGGGCGATTTTGATTTAACGGCAATCAACAACTCTGACTCGACCTCCATTCGACTGAGACACTGACGCCGCGGCCGCGAACGAGACCTGAGCCATCAACGAAAACCCACTGACTATTCACACAAAAAACTAAACTTATCCATACTATGAAAGCATTAAGAATCACGGCCATGCTTCTCGGCGCCATGCTCGCCACATCGGCTATGGCCCAGACCGCTCCCGCCACACAGAAGAAAGTGAAAGACCACCGCACGCAGCCCGAAGTATTCTTCCTGCAGGAAGGCGACGTGGCCAACAGCCTTGAGTTGCTTCCGCCCCCGCCCGACATGGCTTCCGTGCAGTTTCTATATGACAAGGCCCGCTACGACTGGGGCAAGGCCCAGCGCAAGACCGAGCGAGGCGAACAGGCCTTTCAGGACGCCCGCGTAGGCGGCGACGGCGTGCCTCGTGCATTCTCCGAGGCCTTCGGCATCGACATCACGGCCGACGGCACTCCCGAAATCTACAAGCTCGTGGTAGGGATGCGCGAAGACGCCGGCGACCTCGCCACCCGCGACGCCAAGAACTATTACAACCGCGTGCGCCCCTTCGCCTTCTTCGAGGAGATGACCTGCAACCCCGAGCAGCAGGAAGAGCTCTCGACCAACGGCTCCTACCCGTCGGGACACACCTCGATAGGATGGGCCACCGCACTGGTGCTCTCTGAAATCAATCCCGACCGCATCGACGAGATTCTCGACCGCGGATTCCAGATGGGCGAATCGAGAGTCATCTGCGGCTACCACTTCCAGAGCGACGTCGACGCCGGCCGCGTAGTGGCTGCCGGAGCCGTGGCCCGACTCCACGCCGACGAGGGCTTCAACAAGCAGCTCGACAAAGCGAAGAAGGAGTTTGCCCGACTCCAGAAAGAAGGAAAAGTGAAACCCGGAAAGAAAAACCACGCGATCCATAACTGAATCACGATAACCCCTCCTCTCTCCTCATCCCTCTCCTTCGGAAAACCTTATTGCCGACTTTAACCAAGATTACCACTATGAAGAAGACTATACTCCTTGCGTCGGCAGCCCTTATCTGCGGCGCGAACATCGCGATGGCCCAGGACGACGAGCCCAAACTCAAGATCAACCCTACAGGACGCATCCTGCTCGACGGAGCGCTCTACGCCTCGCCTCAGAAATACGACTTCAAAGACGGTTTCGCCATCCCCGACGCCCGCCTCGGAGCCAAAGTGCAATACGGCAAATGGAAGGCCAAGATCGACGTGGGCTTCGCCTACAATAAAGTTGGCCTCAAAGACCTCTATTTCGAATACGACTTCAACGAGCACAATCTGCTGCGCGCCGGCTCGTTCATCCATCAATACGGCCTGCAGAGCGCCACAAGCTCGTCGATGAAGCCCACCATGGAGGAGCCCGTCAGCAACGCCGTCTTCAACGACTCGCGCCAGATCGGCCTCATGTATGTCTACAACGGCGACAAATTCTTCGGCACCGCGTCGGTTCACGTAGAGCCCAAGGCCACCACCGTGGTGCTTCGCCCCGACCAGTTCACCCAGGAGGGCTGGGGATTCCGCTCGCGCCTCGTGGCCCGTCCGCTCCATGAGGAGGGCAAGGTGGTGCAGGTAGGCTTCTCGGGAGGCTTCGCCACGCCGCAGAACGTCAACGACCCCAACACGCCCCACAACTCCTTCCGGTTCAAGAGCAACTTCCCGACCCGCGTAGCGCAGGTTACGGCCATCGACGCCACCGTGGACCACGCCATGAACCTCTGGAAGTTCACCCCGGAGCTGCTGCTCAACTACGGCCCCGTGGCGCTTGAAAGCCAGTACTTCTTCCAGCGCGTGAACCGCCGCGACAATATGCGCCACTACACGGCCCAGGGTGCCTACGTTACCCTCCGCGGCCTCATCCTCGGCGGCGACTACGCCTACTCGATGCCCGACGCCGGACTCGCCACGCCGCGCAAAGGCGCTCTGGAATGTGTGCTCAACTACAACTATACCACGCTGACCAATGCCAATGCGGGAATCTACGGCGGACGCCTCAACGACCTCAGCTGCACATTCAACTACTACATCAACAAATACATGATAGCGCGCCTGCACTACAGCTACACCCACACCTGGGGACGCGCCGGAGCTCCCTCAATGACGCTCAACGGCTTCATGGCCCGACTGCAGATTATCTTCTGACCATCCCGACGACACTTATATAACAATACGTCTCCCCGAAGCATCGACGGATGCATCGGGGAGACGTCTGTTCAGTCAGTAAGGGGTAACGGAGGGTAACGCTGTCAGCGCCCTACGTATTTGCGACGCACCTTTGAGAGCGTCTGCGGCGTCATGCCCAGATACTGGGCGATGAGCTTCAGGGGCACCACGTTGGTGAGCTCCGCGGGGGTAATGGTGGGGAGCTTGTCGGCCGAGAAATCCATGAAGCTGGCAAGCCTCTCCTCGGGCGACGACATCGACATCTTGCGATACAGCACCTCGAAGCTATACATCTGCTCGATGAGCACGATGCACAGCCAATGGGTGAGGTCGGGATACTTCTCCTCGAGCCATC
>CAMCDS010000013.1 GCA_945873625.1 uncultured Porphyromonadaceae bacterium
TTTGATCATTCTTTTGACTCTTTTATGAGTCAACTTTTTTCAGGGCAAGACATTTGTCTCCGTCTTTCGGACGCGGGCTACTCTATGCAGGTATTATCCGAAGGCATAGTCGATGTCGTCGGTGGCGCGGGGGAAGTAGAGAAGACCGTTGGCCACCTCCTCGCTCTTGCTTGAACCGAGCGCTTCCTTCACTATGCGCAGTGCCCACTTCATGGCAAGCGCGGGACCGGAGGCGGTAACGAATTTGCCGCTCACCACCACCGGCTCGTCGATATGCTTCGCTCCTTTCAAAAGCTGTTCAAAGCCGGGATAGCAAGTGGCCTCATGCCCCTCGAGAAGGCCGAGCTGACCGAGCACCACGGCGGGCGAGGCGCAGATGGCGGCTATGCGGCCGTCGGACGATTTGGCCTGACGCGCGAGCAGCCCCTGAAGGGGTGCGAACTCATATAGGTTGGTGGCTCCGGGCATACCGCCGGGGAGGATGAGCCATGCCGCAGAAGCGAGGATGGTATTGTCAAACATCACGTCAGCCGTCATCGTGACGCCGTGGGCCGAACGCACCTGCAGCGAGGGGGTGATTGAAACCGTCTTGACCGGCATGCCGGCACGACGCAGGATATCAATTACGGTGATTGCCTCTACATCTTCGAAGCCATCCGCGAGAAACACAAAAGATTCTTTCATACTATTGACTAAAGGATAAAGGTGAATTAGCTGTTCGGAGCGTTCAGGCGCTACTCGGGCGCTTCGCCGGTCAGGCTTTACACCGTCCGCACGGTCCCGCTCCAAAATTCCGCTGTAAATTTAATATCAATTTTCCGATTATTCACTAACTTTGCAGAGAAAAATGAAATCAAGAGTCAAATAATGTCTATTTCAAACAGATTTTCTCTTCTTTCGGTCGTTTTTTCGGCTCTGATAGTGGCTTCGGTGTCATGCAACGGCGGCCACGGCTATCAATTTGCCGAAGGCGTGGTCTGGAACACCACCTACCACATCACGTATTCCGGCCCTGCCGGACTCGCCGACTCCATCTCCGCAACGCTCGATGAAGTAGGCGGCAGCCTATCGGCTTTCGACCCCGCATCGCTTGTCAGCAGACTCAAC
This sequence comes from uncultured Porphyromonadaceae bacterium, assembly GCA_945873625.1. Classification (GTDB taxonomy): domain Bacteria; phylum Bacteroidota; class Bacteroidia; order Bacteroidales; family Muribaculaceae; genus Lepagella. The sequence goes on from CAMCDS010000013.1 coordinate 1,108, forward strand.
GGCGCGGATTCATGCCGGGTCGACAGCCACCTGGCCAGCGTCTACCGGGCCTCGGCTATTATTAACAGAGAAAGCGGAGGATTGTTCGACCCTACGCTCGGCCCGCTTATACAGGCATGGGGGTTCGGCAAGGGACACAAGGCCTCGGCCGATACGCTCCGGCTCGACAGTCTGCTCGCGCTGACAGGATTCACGAAGACATCGTTCGACGGACAAGTGATACGCAAAAGCGACCCGGCAATGCAGTTCAATTTCTCAAGCATAGCCAAGGGCTACGGATGCGATGCCGTTGCCGCCATGCTCCGCCGCAACGGAGTAGACAACTTTCTGGTGGAAATAGGAGGCGAAATACGTTGCGCGGGCGTGAACCCGCGAAATCAGAAATGGAATGTGAGCGTCGACGCGCCCGTCCCGGACCCCAAAGGCTCCACCCATCAATCGCAGATAACAGTGAGAGTAAGCGACACCGGAATGGCGACTTCGGGCAACTACCGCAACTTCCACGGCAGCGGCGAGGCGGCCTACGGGCACACCATCAGCCCGCTGACCGGACGCCCGGTGAAAAACGACATGCTGAGCGCCACGGTCATAGCCCCGACAGCAATGGAGGCCGACGGCTACGCCACTGCCTGCATGGCCATGGGATTCAAAAAGGCCTCGGAGATGGCCGACAGGCTCGGCCTTGCCGTCTTCTTCGTAATGTCGGATTCAGCTGTGTGGGAAAGCAAGGCGTTCACCGAAATCAGACAACAGTAATATAACATCGACAGTATGAGCGACATACTTATAATAATACTCCTCATGGCCGCAATTGCGATGCTGACCCTGCTTCTGCTTCGCATTAACTCGGGTAAGGGAGAGGCAATAAGGCGCGACGAGGATTACAGACGGCGCCTCGAAGAGCTCGACCGCATAATGGCCCGGCGCGAAGAGGAGATAACCCGCAGGGCCGACGAACGCGTAGAAGCCGTCAGACGCGAGTCGGAGCTTCAGTTCAAGGCTTTCACAGAGCAGACGCTTCGACTACAGACCGGGTCGCTGAGGCAGACCAACGCCGAGCAGATGGAGACCCTCCTCGCCCCGCTGAGGCATCAGATAGAGGATTTCAGCAAGGCATGTCGCGACGCATACGTCAACGACAACGCCACCCGCCGTTCGCTCGCCGACCGCATCGACCGGCTCTCGGAGCTTAACCGCACCATCGGCGACGAGGCTCGCAATCTCGCCAAAGCTCTGAAATCAGACTCGCAGGCACAGGGCCGCTGGGGAGAAATCGTGCTCGAATCGCTGCTCGAACGCGCGGGCTTCAAGAAAGGGATAAACTATTTTCCGCAGCAGACACGCGACAAGGGGGGCGACACCCTGCGCGACGAAGACACCGGACGCGGTCTGCGCCCCGACGTGGTGGTCTCGCTCCCGGGCGGACATTCGGTAATCATCGACTCGAAGGTGTCACTGAAAGCGTTTACCGAATATTGCTCCGCCCGCACCGACGAGGAGAAGACGGCAGCGGGCAAACGCCACCGCGAATCCGTAAGGCAACACGTAAGGGAGCTCGCAGCCAAGCAATACCAGAAACAGGTGGCCGACGCTGCGGAACACGTGCTGATGTTCATCCCGAACGAGAGCGCTTTTCTGGCGGCCATAGAGCTTGACCCGGAACTATGGGATTTCGCCTACAGATATAAGATAGTGATTGTAACCCCCACGCACGTTTTCTCAATCCTGCATCTCATCAATCAGATGTGGAGCGTGGAGCAGTGCAACCGCAACGCCGAGAGCATAGCGAAACTCGGCGGACTTCTTTACGACAAGCTTGTGGCCTTCACATCCGAGCTGCAACGCGCCGGCAAGAGCATCGACGACGCACGCAAGGCCTACGACGCCTGCTTTGCAAGCATGACGAGCGGTTCGACCAGTCTGGTGAGCCGCGCCGAACGTCTGAAAGCACTCGGAGCCAAGACAGCCCGCCGTTTCTCCGACAAGATTACCGACGCCCTCGAAGCAACCGCCGACCCGGAGGAGGAGAAGGAATCATAGGAGGTAGCACTTCACCTGGCCGACGGGGAGCTGCCCGACGAGCATCAGGGGAACGTGGCTGCTGTCGGTAGAAATCCACGTGTCCATGTCGTCGCTCGACTTCTTCTTGCCTTTGGTGGTGAAGTTGAAGCGGATGTGGTAGGCCTCCCGCTTGGTGCCGTTGCGCATCTTTATGGTGGTAACTCCCAGCGACCTTACGGAAACCGTCTCTACTTTCGAGCCTGAGAAAAGCGTGGTTCTCAATATATGTCCCTGCTTGAGCCTTGAATAATCAATCAGCCGGAGATAGTAGAATATAGACAGCATATCGAACACATCGCCCTGCGCGGTGAGCGTCTTCGACGATTTGCTTACCTTACCTTTCTTGTCGCGATAGCGCGTGCAGTGTCCGGTAACGGTGTTGCCGGAATAGGAATACCTTATGTCGTCCTTGCCGTATTTCCCTCCTTCGTGCGAGATTTTCTGATATGAAAGAGGCTTGAATCCCTCGGCGCGTACTGACGCGAGCAGAGTGTCTCGCACCTGAAAAAACTTGTCGGCCCAGGGTTTGGTCCTGGCGGCAAGCATTATGCTGTAGTTGGAGCCGTTTCGATGGAGGGAGAGGGTGGCTTCGCCTGCGTCCTTGTGTATCAGTCCCCACTTGTAGGAAATCACGTAACGCAGCTTCTCGTTGGCGAACTGTGCGGCCGAAGCCGACGGGCACAATGCCGCCATCACAACAAGCAGCAGCGCCACCATCATTATGTTTGTCTTGCTATTCTTCATGGATTATATGTTCTTATGGTTCATACGCCGGCGGAGGAGATAGCGTCCGCAGCGCGGTTGCTTATGCCTGACGGGAACCGTTTATAGAGGTCTAACGCGCCTACGGGCGCTGAAGTTCTTACGCGAGGCGGGCTCTTATCGGGCAAGCGAGATGTTGCACGACACTCCGTAGTTGGAGTTGGACGTCGGATACGACGAGTTGCTCACGAGAGGCGTGTTGACCTGATGGTCGAAGAAGGCGGAGAGCGTGATACGCTTGCTGAGCACGTAGCTTGCCGTGAAATTCAGGGAGAGCGTCTGCGTGCCCGATGTGGCCTGCGTGAACGCACTTTCAATCTTGCGTATCAGAGCCTGGTTCGTGGCCCACGAGAGGTCGAAGTTGAGCGAGAGGTCGTTGTTGATACCCCCCTGTCGGTTGCCCATTTTAAGCACCTTATTGAAGTTGGCAATCTTGAATCCGGCTCCCACTGTGAGCTGGCGGCTGTTGGCCTCCACAATCTGTCCGGCCGAGGTGTTGAGCGTCAGAGTGCGCGAGTCGCGGTATTCGCAGTTGATGCTCAGGTCGTTGTTGAGCGTCATGTTGACTCCGATAAGAGGCGCGAACTTCTCGGTGATGGCCACCGACGTGATGTTGAAGGGCGACGAAGGCATCGGCATCTGGGTCTGCTCGTCGAGTATGAATCCGCAGTCGCCATCCACACCAAGCCAGTTGAGGTAACTTCCGTAGGAACCCACGGAGTAGGTGCACTGATAGGCGTGGGTGAGCGTGAAGGTCTTGAACCATTTTTTCATATTGCCCATGTCGCGGAAACCGTCGTAGGTGATTCGCCAGTTGGGACGCATTGATCCGAGACCGGGGAAATGACGCAGAGTGATACTCTTTATGTCTTGTCCGGAGTAGGCAGAGATGAAGGCCGGGATGAGCACATCGGAGCTCATCGGTGAGACACCGGCGTTCTCAGAGCTGTAAGGCATGCCGGCGAGTGCGTTGCCTTCCATAAACCCGTTCTTCGGATAACGGGTGCCGGCATACTGTGCCTCTACCCTTTCCGTAGCCACGGGGATGTTGGCGAGGAACTTGTCGAATGCCTCGGAGGCATATCCATTGTCGGCCTTGCTGTTGCGCAGGGCAGTGGCGAAGGCCCAGTGGGTACGCGTGTAGGAACCGGTGCGCGAGGTGGGCATGTCGGAGTACATGAACTGCACCTGCTGCGTGCGGTTGTCTGTAAGGTTCGAGGTGAGGAGTATCTTGAGGCCGCGTATGGGTTCGAGGGTAAGCTCGAAGTTGAACTCGTTGGTCTTGTTCCATATGGCCGGCGAGGTCAGGTCGTTGCCGGTGAGAAGCCATCCGCGGTCGAGCGCACGGTTGACATACGACTCATCGAAGAAACCGAAGGCAAAGTCGAGGCCCGGAGCCATGGGGCCGTAGGCACGTGTCTGACCGAAGGCGTTGCCTACATTCGGAGAGAACTGCGGGAGGGTCATCGAATGAGTGGAGCGCCAGCGGAACGAGGCGTTGCGCGGCATCATCAGGAAGCGCACGGCATGGGCCGAGACCTCTTTCCATACATTCTTCTTCTCCCCTTTCGGATTCTCGCGGATAGTCAGCTTTATCTGCTGCGTGCCGCGCGTGAGGATGTCGACGGTGTTCTCGTCCACAATCTTCGTCTCGAGCTTCATCGGCTTGCCGTCGGCCAGAGCCGTCAGCTTTATCTTCTTGGTTTTCAGATTGTGCTTCACCTGGGTGAGCGTGTCGGGCGAGAGCGTAATCGCCCTTTCGAATTTCTTTTCTTTCGGATTCTTCCGCTCGTTGGCATTCTTATTGCGCGAGTTGTTGCTCGACGAGAACCGGCGGTTGATTTCGCGGAGATACTTCGATTTATTGAAGAGAGTCTCGAAGTTGAGGCGGGCGTCGGCATTCCATGTCGACTGGTTCTGGATGCTGTTACCCATGTAGAGCTCGTCGACAGTCGCGCCCTTGTCCCAGCGGTAGGTGGAGTTGTAGGTTACGTTTCCGCTGAGATAGTCGAGGAAAGGTATGCGTGAGAAGGGCGCGCGATACGAAGCCGTGAACGTCTGGTTATAGTTCCACGGAGTTCCGAAATGCTTAATCGAGTTGAGCACGGTGTCTTTCCAGTCGCGGTATTTATCGGGGAAGAGTCGCTTGTTGACGGCGCCTATGGCCTCCTCGATGCGCGCCGTGGTGTTGGATGCGAACGTGAAGTTAAGGCTCTGCGTGAGGTTCCACGTGAGGTTGAGCTGGCGGTCCCAGAGGAAGTTTTTGCTCACCTGCACCGGGAGCTGGAAGTCGACGTCCACCTCGCTGCGCGTCTGCTGCTCGTAGTAGTAGCGCGACATGTTGGTGTAGAACGTCAGCGAGTTGAATATCCAGCGCAGACCCCAGTCTTTGAGGAATTTCTGGAATTTACCCTTACCTTTCAGTTTCGAGAAGGGTTTCCAGTCCTTGATCATCGGGCTGTAGGAATACTGGAACGAACCACGATAGTCGTTGGTGTTCTCATATTCTGTAGTCGGGTCGATGTTCTTCTGCTTGTTGAATGAGAAGGAGAGCTGGAAGTTGGCGGGGTCCCAGGGCATGGGCGTCTTGCTCCGGATGTCGAAACGGAAGTTGCTCAGCGAGAAGCTCTCCACGGTCTTATGCGTAACGGCATAGTTCCTGATGGAGTCTTTCTCATGTTTCGTAGTGGCGGCATCGAGCGCGTCCTTTAGAAGCATGTCCTGGTCGAGGGGATTATACTTGGGAGTGATCGTCTCGTTCGACTTTGAATAGTAGACGGGAGCGGACAGTTTCAGCTTCTCGGGCACAAGGCGACCGGCATCACCCTGGACGGCGATGTTGAACTGCCGGTACTCGTCCTTACTGCGCGCGGCAAGGCTCTGGTCCACTCCTCCGAATCCTGCGGATTCTATATGACCTGAGAAGTTGACGGTGGCTATGTCGGAGAGGGCGAGATTTACATTGGCTTTGGCCGCCCATCCTCCGCTCTCGTTAAAGTCGGTTACTTTCATTTCGTTTACCCATACGCAACCGTCTTTCACAGAGTTCGACTTGTTGCGGATACCGATAAGCATCACCCTGACGTCGGAAAGCGAGGGGTTGCCGAGTATCGATATCGTGTTGTTCTCGTTGCCGGGGTCGCGGCGCGAGAACACACGGGCATAACCCACGCCCTCTGTTCCGGCGCTCTTCTCGCGGTTGCGCTCAGCCTTGAGGTTGGTGAACTCGTCGAGAGCCACATCGAGGAAGTTGTTGATGGGCCACACTATCTGGCGGTCGGCCGACGAGAGGTTGTTGTAGTTTCCTGCCGGAGTGATGTCGAGCGGAATCTCATATTCATAATAGTTGCTCTTGACGTCGGAGCCAAGACGTACGAAGAGGGCGAGGTCGCCGTTGCGGAGGTTGGTCTTGTCGTCGATGAGAGCTTCGGCGTGGTTCCACATCTGTATGCGGCGATAGACGCGCAGGTCGAGCTGCGTGTTCTTGTAGATGCCGCGTGCGTCGCCGGGCTGAAGTCCGGTAACGGTCATTGCCAGCGACTGCTCGTTGAGCTGGGTGGCCTGCGACTGACCGGGGTCCTGGATTCGGTTTACGCCTGGGGGCAGCACGTAGTTGACCGGGGTACGGCCAGAGTTCTCCTCGATGTTGACAATCGACATGTCGAGCTCTCCCTCTGCGGGGGCGTCGTTTCGGTTGTTGAGGTTGAACTTATAGTCGCGCCATTCGCCTCTGACGAGTTCGAGCGTAGCGAAACGCAGATGAGTGGTCTCGCGGAATCCGGTCATGAACATGCGCGCGAAACGAATGGACGAGAAATCGTTGATTCCGCCTACCACCTTGTCGGGTGCCGAAAGGGGTATCTTGAACTGATACCATACCACAGTCTTGGGACCTTCGGGGGTGGTAACGCGGCTCTCCTGACGGTCGGAGATATAGTTCTTGCCGACCTGCAGGTCTTCGGGGCGCACCGATATCTTATACTGGAAATAGCGCTCATATTCGTTGAGCGTGTTGTCCTGATTGATGTCTTCCACATCAGGCACGCTGCGCGACGACTGATAGTAGGGGTTATCGCTCTGGTCTGGCGAAAGCGAGTTGCCTTCCACACCGTTGTAGTGCTTGTAGCGCTCGATGATTCCGGTCTGATGCTCGTCGTACCAGGGCGAGCGGAAGAAATGGTAGTTGTCGCCGGCAGGGTCGTTGAATGCCGAGAAGGGATCGTCTTCCATAGTTGACATAGCGGAGGGCGACAGTTTGAGGCGCAGCTTCTCGAGATACTCCTGATATGATGGGAATGTGAACTCGTCGGCATTGGGGAGACCGTCGAGACCCACGTCCTGCATCGGACGCGCGTTCTCCGAATTTTCAAACGCGTATGTGAGCGAGTTCTGGCGGCTGACGCGTCCCCACTTGGTCTCGGTGATGAAACGGGTGTCGCCGTCGATGGGAATACCGTTCTCATAGCTCTTCATTCCGTCTTTGAGGATATCCTCCGAGATGTCGCCGAAGTTGAAATAGAGATCGCCACCCGAGGTGTTGGGATTCTCTTCGTCGAGGAAGGGGTCGAGAAGCCAGAACTGGAGATACTCCACATTGGAGTTCTCGAAGTTAGTGTTGTCAATCTTGCGCATGATGCCGCCCCATCGCTTCTCGGGGTTGAGAAGGAATCCCTCGTTGGTGATGTTTTCCGCATCGAGGTTGTAGGGGCCTCTCTCTTTGGGATAGAACGAGAGGTTGAGCGTCTGGATATAGTCGGCTTCTCCGTACGAAAGCTCGCGGTTGGGGAATATCTCGTTGATGGTTACCTCACGCACGTAAGGGTTCGACATCTGCTTGGTGTCGTTTTTCAGATAGCCGGGCACCATCGACGAGTTTTTCTGAGTGAAAAGGCGGTCGATGTAGTACCACGAGAGCAGGGCGCGGTTTTTGCCGTAGTCCACGTTGTCGGAGAGAAGCGCCTCGGGGAAGAGGGCGTCAGCCGACTGATCGGCCGGAGTAGAGGCAAGGAACCATGAATAAGGCGAGCGGAGGTCGACGCCGGTCTGCGTATTCTCGAAGTCGTCGATATAGCTCGAGCCCTTGTTCGAACCGCTCTTCTGCTTGTGGGGCACGAGCTGGGCGAACTCGGCGGTAACGTTTATCGACGAGGGGGCGGTGGCGTTGATGGTGGGCACCTTGTTGAGGAGGTTGGTCAGCCACATGAACTGCTTGTTCCAGCTCAGGTTGAGACCCCACATGGTGTTGTTGATCACCTCGTCGCCAATATTCACCTTCTCAGTGAGTGCTTTCTCCGAAAAATGGAGTATAGTGGCGCCGATGGTCAGCTCTTTGTTGAACCGATATTGCGCGTCGAGGCCGAGAAGCGTCTTGCGCTGCATTGAGAAGAGCGACTGGTTCTCGAGGGTTACACTCACGTTGGTGCCGGCATCGATGATGCTCTGGTTGGTGATCGTAACTATACCCATGCTGTAGTCTACGGTATAGTCGCTGTTTTCAACAAGCGTTACGCCGCCGGCAGTAACCACCACCGATCCTCGCGGCACATTCATCGCGTTGAGGCGAATCGTGGCGCCCGACGAAGCCTGATATTCACCGGATAGGGTGAATTTGTTTTTATCGGCAAACTGACGGGCCACTACGAGCGTAGAGTCATACAGTTCCTTATATACGTATGGCGCGGCAAGAGCCGGATCGCCGATCTTACGCTCAAGGTTGGAGCCGAAGGGCTCGACCACGGGGAAGATAATCTTGCCGGTAGACGACTGCACGGTGTAGCCTTCCACATAGTCGAAGAAACCATCGGAATTCGATTCCTGATTGGAGTCGAGTCGGTCGAGGTTCATCACCTGCAGAAGAGGCTTGCTCGCTATCGGGCCTACGGGGAGATAGTTGATTTCCGTACCCGTGGTGTCGCTCAGGAATTTGATGTTGAGCTTGAAGTTCTTGCTTTGCAGCTGGTAAGCTCCGAGCGAATAGACGTTTTTCATCATCAGCCGCCACATCGGGAGGCGGGTGTTGATGGTAGTGCCGCGAAGCATCTTGAGGTAGAGCGACTCGGAAGTCGACGAGACATCTGACGAAAACTCGCCTACCTGATACACCTTGCCCTGATACGTGTATTCGTAGGCCACGGCAAGCACTTCGTCGGTGTTGAGCGCTGATTTGAGCGATATATATCCGAGCGCCGAGTTGAGCGTATATTCCGATGAGTTAAGCAGACGCGCGCTCTCCACCTTCTCGAAATCCTGACCGCCCCGGATACCGAAAGCCTGAAGCGGCTCAAGCACCTGAGTTACCTGATTGATGTTGCGCGCTCCGGGATACTCCTCTTTAATTACGTTAAGAAGGTTGTTGCTCTGGTTTGAGGGGACAGGTATGCCGGCGTTGGGAACCCAGAAATCGCTTCCGAGGTTCTGATTCTCACCGAGGTCCATGAAGCCGACGAAGTTGCGGCTCTCGTTGAAGTTGCTCTGCTTGTTGGTTACCCACACCTCGATTCGGGTGATGTTAATGCCGGAGGAGACATGGGGCAGTTTGGATGCAAACTGGTCGTAGTTGTCATAGAAATACTGCGCGAGGAAGAAGTGGCGGTTGGCATCGTAGTTGTCGGCCTTCACCGAGAACTTCGTGCTCTGCACGCCGCCCTGCGTCGAGATGGTCTGCGACTCGCTGTTCTGCTGCGAGACGAGGCCGGTAAGCGTGAGCTTGCCGAACTGCAGCTTGGCCTTCGCACCGAAGAGTGCCGATCCGCCTCGTATGAGCGATGAGCCGGTGGTCATCGACACATTGCCGGCCTCGATGCTTTTGATGATTTCGTCTTCCTTACCCTCATAGCTGAGTTTGAGGTTCTTGGAGTCGAAGTCGAATGTAGCGTCGGTGTTATAGCTCATGTTGAATTTGAGCTTGTCGCCCACCGAGGCGTTGATGTTGGCCTGAATCTTCTGGTCGAAATCGAAAAACGTCTTGCGGCGCGATTTGAGTGAAAGAGCGGGATTGTCGGTCTTGTTGCTCTTGACGCCCATCGACACCTGGATGGAGCCGGACGTGGTGAGACGCACTCCGCCGGGGCCGAAAATCTTTTCGAGCGGACCGAGGGCGAAGTTCATGTCGAAGATGTTGAACGCCTCTTTTGATTTCTTCTCAAACGTTTCGGAGTTTTTCGACTGGAAATAGTCGTACATCTCCTGACGGTTGACCATCTCGTGATACTGCTGAGCGGTCATCATGTAGGGCGTAACAATCTCCTGGTCGCCGAGCTTTGTGCGGATCCAGTACATACCGGTCTCGGGGTCGTACTCGGCCGTAGTGGTGATGTTTTGCGGGTCTCGCAGGTCGGCCACGAACTCGCGCCCGACGTAATCCTCATACCCCTGCGGAATAGTGGTCTGCACGGGGGAAGGGAGAATCACGCTGTCGGGGATCGCCGTCTTGTCGAGATAGGGCGTGGGGGGCGGCGGAGGAGCCTGCGGCTGAACGCGCTGACTCTGCGACTGTCCGAATATGGAGCCGCCTGCCAGTCCGCACAGGGCGGAGCAGCAGATAATCAGCAGACGGGTGATGTTTCGGCTTCGCTTCATATTATCAGGTCGATGACCCGGCCGTCCCCGATGCGTCAGAGCAGTTTGAGAGCCTGCTTCACGGCTTCCTCGGTGGTCAGCCCGGCGTTTTTGGCAAAAAGCCTGTCGAGCGCCTTCCGGCTCTGCGGCGCCGCGAAGCCGAGCATCAGAAGTGCCGACAGGGCGTCGTCGTAGGCCTGCGTGGATATAGGCGTACTCGAAATTAACGTAGCCGAACCCTCTTTTATTTTATCGCGCAGGTCAACAATGATACGCTGAGCCGTTTTTCCACCTATCCCCTTCACTGACTTCAGGGCAGAGTCGGAACCGGTGGCGATAGCCGTCTTGAGCTGGTCGAGCGTCATGGCCGAGAGGATGAGGCGAGCGGTGTTGGGGCCGACGCCACTCACTCCTATCAGCAGCCGGAACATCTCGCGGCTCTCCTTGTCCGTGAATCCGAAGAGCACGTGAGCGTCTTCGCGTATCGACTCGTGGATGTAAAGTTTTGCCGATTCATTCCCCTGCAGGGATGAATAGTCGATAAGGGTGATATTGATTTCATAGCCGATGCCATGGCAGTCTACAACCGCGTAGGCCGGCATCAGTTCGGCCACGCGGCCGGATATATAGTCTATCATGCAGGTTACCTCGATTATGTCCCTAAAACGATGCAAAAGTACAAAAAATTATGGCTCACGCATGGTCGGAGACGCGTATTTTTTTGTAACTTCGCGTCTGTTATGAACGGAAATTTCAATTCCATACTTCTCGAAAGCGCGGTCGACGAGCTCGCCAAGCTCCCCGGCATCGGACGCAAGACGGCTCTGAGGCTTGCCCTGCACCTGCTTCGCAGAGACGAACAGGAGGCATACAGCCTCGGCGAGGCTATCATAAGAATGAGGCGCGATGTCAGATACTGTCCCCGATGCCACAATATCACCGAAGAAGAGCTTTGCCCCATCTGCTCAAGTCCGAAAAGGAATCCGAAAATCGTATGCGTGGTCGAAAACGTAAAGGATGTGATTACCGTAGAGGCCACACATGAACACCGGGGGCTGTACCATGTGTTGGGAGGCCTCATCTCCCCCATCGACGGCATCGGACCTTCCGACATTGAGATTGACAGCCTTGTGAAGAGAGTGGCCGAAGAAAAGATTGAGGAGGTGATTCTCGCCCTCAGTCCCACTATGGAGGGAGACACAACCAATTATTACATCTACCGACGTCTCGAAGACTCGGGCGCGGAGATTACAGTGCTTGCCCGTGGACTTAGCATAGGAAACGAACTTGAATTTACCGACGAGCTGACACTCGGCCGCTCCATATCGAACCGCATACCGTTTGCTACACCTAAATGACAGATGGCAAGCTATATATACCAACATAACGGCATTGCACTGAAGGCTCTCGAACCCGACGACACATCACTTGTCTATGAGGCCGAGAACGACCCGCTTAACCTTGCGTACAATGGATTTACTGCTCCATACTCGGCGCGACAACTGCTCGAATATGCCCTCTCCTACTCTGCCGACCCCGTGGCCGACAGACAGCTACGCCTTATTGGCATAGACATCGCCGACGATACTCCTGTCGGGATAATAGATCTCACCGACATCGACATGCGCTCGCTAACGGCGATTGTCGGCGTCTACGTGTTTCCTGACCGAAGAAGGCAAGGATGGTCTGTAAAGCTGATAGAGGCAGCCGTGGAATATGCCAAGAGCGTGCTGAGAATAAATCGCTTTGCCGCTAAAGCCGCCGCCGACAACGAGGCAAGCATACGGATGCTTCACCGGGCGGGATTTGTTGAAATAGGCAGATTCACCGACTGGCTCTATTCGCCCGCTACTGCTCGCAACGTCGACCTCCTGCTCATGCAGAAACCCGCCTCCGATCCTCGCAAATAAATCCGTCATATCCGTGTCGGCTGCATCAGCAGCCATACAAATCCGCGTGCCCAGCCACATCATAATCAAAAAGATAGGAAGGGTTTTGTGCACTCCGATCTTATCTATTCCTTCCGGAATCACACGGATTTTTAACGGATGAGCACGGATTTTCTGAGTGGTGAATACGCCCGCGATATCTGCCTTACATAAACGATAAAATCCGTAGAGATCCGTCATATCCGTGTCGGCTGCATCAGCAGCCTAACAAATCCGCGTGCCCAGCCCATCATAATCAAAAAGAAAGGAAGGGTTTTGTGCACATCGATCTTATCTATTCCTTCCGGAATAACACGGATTTTAAACGGATGAGCACGGATTTTTCTGAGAGGTGAATACGCCCGCGATATCTGCCTTACATAAACGATAAAATCCGCGATGACCCATCATTTCAGATACGGGCGAAGTTGAGACCGGGCTGTATACAAAAAGAGTTCCGCAAAAGCGAAACTCTTTTTAAGTAGCGGGACCGAGAATTGAACTCGGGACCTCCGGGTTATGAATCCGACGCTCTAACCAACTGAGCTATCCCGCCATATTTTTGTGCTTTAGAGTTGGTTGCCGAGGCACCTCCCCGTTTGCGAGTGCAAAGTTAGCAACTATTTCCGAATCCACCAAATTTTCCGATAAAAAAATTTATCTAAAATTTACACTCTTTGTAGATGTTCAGCATATCATCCTGAATTTCAGCGATGAACAAAACAGACGGTTTACTTCATCATTCAACCGAAAACCGTAACAACAATCGAACGAGGACCTCCGTTGTTTCTGAACTCACAGAGATAGATTCCCTGCCACGTTCCGAGGTTAAGCCTACCGTCGGAAACCGGCACGGTCAACGATACGCCTGTAAGCGTTGATTTGGCGTGAGCCGGCATATCGTCGCTACCTTCCAGCGTGTGCTCATAGTAAGGCTCATTCTCTTTCACGAGGCGGTTGAAGATACGCTCCATATCGGCACGCACGTCCGGATCTGCGTTTTCATTAATCGTGAGACCGCACGATGTGTGCTTAACAAACAGATTGAGCAATCCCGCCTGAGGTAGGTGATTGGGAAGCGAGGCCAAGATCTCGCCTGTGATAAGGTGGCAACCACGAGATTTGGGAGAGAGACGTATTTCTTTCTGATAAATCATAATAAACTACAAATTAGATGTTTAATAACGCATTGACCGTCAAAAACTCAGACTCAGACAAATCCTTTTGACTTTCCTACCGGAGGTTCGGTGAGCGTAATTCTCACTATCGTAGTACGGTCAAGGCTTCTGGCCACTGCCTCATCGAAATGATCCATATAGTCTGGCAGAAAACGCCGACACAACAGCCTAAGGGCCTCTGTCTTCTCTTCATTATCTTCTACAAGCACTGCTCTGCCGACGGCCACTGCTGAATCATAATGCTCCGTGAAGTTTGAGGTCTCGGTTTCAAACACCGGCTTGCAACGACTCACGGCCGACAGACTTACCACAGGATTCACTTTCAGGCAATCAAGCTTTTCACCTTCGCCGGCGCAATGAAAATAGAAAGTGCGCGGGTCTTTCCTTACTATAGAGAGCGGAATGGCATAAGGTGTGCCGTCAGGACGCATCATGCCGACAGTAATGTATGGTGCCTTATCAAACACACTCAAGGCGAAACCTTCATCCCGCTGCCTGCCTGATTTTCTCATTGGTCTCATAATCGTTGAAGTAATGCGTAAATGAAACGTTAAATAACTATGCAAAGTTAGCAATTATCCCTCATTATTACTAATTTTGTCGAAAAGGATTATATGACAGAGATAATGACACATCTTTCCTCCGCCCGTCTCACTCTGCGCCGGTGGCGTGAGACGGACGCCGAGACTCTTTACCGCTATGCCTCTTACCCGGACGTGGGAAATCCTGCCGGATGGCCTCCACACACATCCGTAGAAATGAGTCTTGAAGTGATACGAGCCGTATTCTCTGCTCCGCATACGTTTGCCGTCGCACTGAAATCAACCGACGAAGCCGTTGGATGCTGCGGAGTTGTACCTTCGGAAATCAGCTGCGAAAAAGGAATTCCTCGCGATGACGTAGAAATCGGTTATTGGCTCGGCAAACCATACTGGGGACAGGGATTCATTCCTGAAGCAGTAGAACTCCTCACCGGTTATATCGAGAACCAACTCGGACACAAACGGTTATGGATTACATTCTTCGACGGAAACCATAAATCGAAACGTGTAGCTGAGAAATGCGGTTTCAAATATCACCACACCGCGAACCAAAACGACTGCAAAGAGCTATGCTATGTCAGAGACTGAATTAAGAATCGAGATTCGCGAAGAGAGAGGAGACAGACGGCAATATATGAAACTGCTTCTCACCGGCGATGAATCAGAGGAGATGGTAAGTAAATACATCAATCGGGGGCGACTATATGTCGCATGCTTAGATAACCGGCCTGTCGGAGTATGCCTCGTTACAGATGAGGCCGACAATCAAGTCGAGATAAAGAATCTTGCGGTAGATTCAAGACTCAGAAGGCACGGAATAGGGCGACAACTGCTTGATTTCGTCGAACATAAAAACTCAGGAAAGACGCTGATTCTCGGCACCGGCGAGACGCCCTCCACTCTCAGATTCTACTACGGGTGCGGATTCCGCTATTCACACCGCATTCCGGACTTCTTCACAGCCAACTATCCGAACCCTATCATTGAAGAGGGCGTTACCCTCGCAGACATGATATATCTCAAGAAAGAAGCCGGCACAACACCAATAAACAGACGGGATAAGGGGAAATAATAGACTCAGAGAAAAATTAAAGCGGGCGCGCCATTCTGGATGACGCGCCCGCCGGGTATTTTTAGATTTCCGTCGGACTGACGGTCGTCTATGCTTACTGAGTCTGGAGTCGGAAGGTAACGGGCAGGTTGAAGTAAGAGCGTACGGGTACACCGTTGTTCTTACCGGGCTGCCACTTCGGCATCTTTTTGACTACGCGGATAGCCTCACGGTCGAGGTCTTTGTCGACGCCCTTGGCAATCTTCACGTGGCCGATGCTGCCGTCTTTCTCAACGACGAAGTTAACAACTACGCGACCCTGGATGTCGTTCTGCTGAGCGGCCTCGGGATAACGCATGTTGTTGCTGAGCCACTTCATAAGCGCTGCCTGACCGCCGGGGAACTCTGCGGGCTGCTCTACAGCCACGAAGATCTGCTCCTCCTTGGGTTTCACAACTTCAGGTTCGGGTTCCTTAACGACAACCTGCTCGTGAACTGCCTTGAATTTGTCAACATCGTCTGAACCCTCCTGGTTGACAACGCCACGCGCGGTGTTGTCTTCCCTCTGGGTCTCCATGTCCATCACCTCGTTCTTCACCTTATCGGCGTCGACGATGGCAATCTGGGTAACCTGAACAGTAGCGAGCACTTCCTGGGGAACCTCAGGAACCTTCTGCTCAAACTTCTGCTCTTCCACTTCCTCCTCTTCGGGGGTCTCCTCAACCTGTTCAAGGATAGCCTGGCTCATCTTCTCAGCCTTCTCCTTGGCCTCGAGGGCAGCCTTCTCGGCCTGATAGTCGGAATACTTTGAGTAGCCGAAAATCAGACAGAAAACCACGATAAGACCTACGAGAGTGTAGAGGGCGGCCATGTTGTGGCGCTTGTCGCTCTTCGCACGGAGCTGATAGGCGCCGAACTCCTTGTTCTTATCGGCGAATACTATATCACGCCAATCCTTTGATGTCAGATCTACATTTCTTTTAGCCATTTACTTTTACTGCTTTAAAGGTTAATAAATCTGGATCACTTGTGGTGACGGTTCTGATAGTCGATAAGCATGAGCGAGTCCACCTTCTCCATATTGTCGATCTGATACTTGGAGATGGAGTTGATCTGCATCTCGTCGAGGATTTCCACGAGTGCGCCATAAGATGCCTCGGGTGTCGACTTGATGATGATCACGGGCTTCTTGAGGTTTTCATCCTTGCGAACCTGCTTGGCGAGCTCGTCGTATTTAGCCTGGTCGATCTTGCCGTCGCGGAACTGCTTTTTGTATTCCTCAAGTTTCTTGAGAACCTCCTTGTTGCGCTCCTGAATGATTTTGCGGATGCCGCGGGCCTGGGGAATACCCTGACCGTTGACCTCGTCAGCGAGGAACTCAGCTTTCTGGAGATTGTTGTTTGCGGCAACCGACTCATTTGTTACAGCTTCGCCGTTGAGGGGTTTGCCGTCGAAATAGTAGACTTCATTGACAACCTTGCCGTTGACGGTGTCGGGCACCATTGAGCCGGTCTTGCGCTTGGCGTCGAGGATGATAGTGATAGCATCGTCGGCCGAGGCCTGGCTCATGTTCTCGACATTGTCGACCTTCTCGTTAGAGGGAAGGGCGATGTTGAGCGTCTGAGACTTGATCATCGTGGTACAGAGCATGAAGAATGTGATAAGCAACATGTTCATGTCGACCATAGGCGTGAAGTCCACGCGGATCGTCATTTTTTTCTGATGGTTCTTGCCTTTGCCGCCGCCATCGTTCTGTTGAACTTCTGCCATATTATTCTCCTGCTTTAAGTGCTGTCAATAAAGTGAATTTGTTCATGTGGATAGTCTGAAGGTTGTCCATGACGCGATGCATCGTGCCATAGCTGGTGTTCTGGTCGGCCTTGATGGCCACGCCAGTGCCGTCTTTGATGGCTCCGGCGAGGATCTCATTGTCGGTCTGACGCAGAGCCTTCATCCACATCTGGAATTCATTGGGGCGGTTTTCATCCTTGTTGTCGTCGATGGGTATACCCGTGATATGCTTAGGATTCTCACTTTCTCCCTGGAGCCATTTGTCGGCCTGGGTGGAAGTAGTGGTGTTTCCGGCAAGGTCAAGGAATTCACCCATCTGCGAAAGAGGTACTCCGAAAGCGCCCAGTTTGCTGAAGGTGAGCTTCTGCTGCGGTGTGAAAGACACCTTGTTCTTATGCGACTCGTTGTAGATCTCGCTTACTTTGTCGAGGAGTGCCATGCGCATTCTTTCGTTGCTCCAGTTGGCACTTGTGTCGTTGTTCATTGTAAGCCATACCTTACCTTCGGGACTCACGAGCACCTGCACGAAGTTCGTCTCCTGCACCTTCTCTTCTGAGACGGAAGGCGGGGTAACGACCGTTGCGGGCTCTTTGGCGAGGAAGGTCGAGGTCAACATGAAGAAGGTAAGCAAAAGCACGGTCACATCACTCATCGCCGTCATGTCGATGAATGTGGATTTTCTTGCGATTTTTACTCTTCCCATATTAGCTATTAACTTAATTCGGTTTTGTGAATATTTTAGCCTGCACTAATCATAGACTGTGAAGTCGGAATTAGTGAGTGGCAGCGAAGGTAGCTACGATAGAGAAACCGATTTCGTCGATAGCGTAGGTGAGGTTGTCGATTTTGTTGGTGAAGAAGTTGTAGGAGATAACTGCGAAAGCACCGGTTGCGATACCGAAGGCGGTGTTCACAAGTGCCTCAGAGATACCAGTCGAGAGCTCAGTGGAGTCGGGCGAGCCGGAAGCTGCAAGAGCCTGGAACGACTTAATCATACCCATTACCGTACCGAGAAGACCGACGAGGGTACCGAGAGTGGTGAGGGTAGCGACGATGGGGAGGTTCTGCGAGAGCGAAGGCATCTCGAGGGCGGTAGCCTCTTCAACCTCGTTGCGGAGAGTGGTGAGCTTCTGCTCTTTGCTGAGCACGGTGTTCTGGTCCATCTCTTTGTACTTCACGAGAGTGTTGTAGACTACGGAAGCTACAGAGCCTTTCTGCTTGCGGCAGCGGTCCATGGCAGCGTCGATCTTGTTGGCAGCGAGGTCAGCCTTGATGTCGGCTACGAACTTAGTGGTGTTGCCCTTGCCCGAAGCGGAGCTGATGGCGATCCAGCGCTCGATCGAGAGAACGATAACGGTGAGCAGAAGGGTCATCAGGATAGGCACGATGAATCCACCTTTGTAGACGGTGCCGGCCAGGTTCAGGGGGTGGTTGGCGGTGTCGCCGCCTTCAAAGTTGCCCGAATAGCCCATGCCGAAGAGGAAGATGCAGACAGCTGCGATAGCGCAGGCGATGATTACCAGGAATGCGTTGCGGATGCCGCGAACGTTGCTGATTTTCTCCTCCTTTTTGATTTTTTGAGCTACAGGCTTCGGAGCCTGAGGCGTAGGATTCTTTGTCTCCATAATGTGTCTGTTTGTGTTTTGTTGTTTATTTTAAAGTGTTTGTTGATTTGTTACTTTTCTGAACAGTTCTGATTGCTTGCGAGGAGCAGATATTAAGACCTAAACTTGAAAGAGGCGGTGAAATGCCTTCCGCGGCTCAGACCTCATATCCAATAACGGATAAAGCAATCCTTAATTATATCCGTTATTCCGGCAGGAATAATCCTGATTAAACAATTTCCTGTCGAAACCCTGCTGACGGTTTCATGACCTTTCCGTGCCTTCTGTGTAGCCACCGCCTGGCTTTCCGGTCTAATATACTAAAAATCAGTACATATAAGAACTTTAAGCATAGACTTTAAGGCTACCTTGCGACGCATCACTGTCATAAAATCTCTTTCATCATGCAAAGTTATATAAAATTTTGAAGAAGACAATATCTCCGCGCTATTTTTTTCTTCATAAAGTGTATTTTTCCTCACCGACGCCGTCAGTGAGCTTCCGCATAAAGCCTCCTGTATAGAGTAAGGAGTCTCCGCGAGGCGCGTGCCCCGGAGGAGACTCCTTCTATATGTGGCGTCCTATTTGTGGCGTCTGCAGGGCTGGCCTTACGCATCACTGCCCGATGAGACGGAGGAACTCGGCACGGAGACCGGCGTCGTCGGCAAACCGTCCGGAATATTCATAGGTGGTGGTGAGCGATTCCTGTTTCTCCACACCACGCATCTTCATGCAGAGGTGCTGGCCCGTGCAGCTGACTATCACGCCCTCGTTGGGTAGAGTCTCGGAAATGACACGGCAAACCTCCGCCGTGAGCCTTTCCTGCACCTGCAGCCGGCGCGCGAAGCAGTCGACTATCCTCGCGAGTTTCGAGAGGCCGATTATCTTCCCTTTCGGTATATAGCCGACGGCGACGGTGCCGAAGAAGGGGAGTATATGGTGCTCGCAAAGGCTATGGAACTCTATATCCTTGACTATCACTATCCGGGAGCCTGAATGTTCAAACACCGCCTTGCTGGCTATTTCCTTCGGATCCTGGCGGTAGCCGGCCGTGCAGTCGAGTATGGCCTTGGCGGCGCGTATAGGGGTCTTCACGAGTCCCTCGCGCTCCGTGTCTTCGCCTATGAGGCGCATTATTTCCTTATAATGGTAAGCAAGCTCTTCGACGAGCTTCTCGTCATGGGGTTCTTTTCTGCTCACTGTCTTATGAGATTAAAGTCCGCTTGAGTAGTGGTGATGAAAAATCCGCGAGTCGTCTCCTTTTTATTTAAGCTTCACAATCGACGACTTTACGACGCGCATCTCGGAGCTGAACGACGGGAATGTCCTTTTAAGCTCCTGCAGGGCGGCGTTAGCCTCGCCTATGGTCGCGAAGTTGCCTACCGTGGTGTACCAGTAGGGCGATTTGGAGAAAGTGTAGACCTGTCCGCGGTATTTCGGGAGGCGGGCCGATATGGCGCTTCCGCGAGCCTTTGCCCTCGCCTGGAGCGACGAAGGGTTGTGTCCGTCGCTGAACACCTGTATTCTATATCCGGTGCGTCTGGCGCCCGACTGGCGGGAATGTTGCCCCGACGACGGACGCTGCGTCCCTACCTTGGGAGTGGCCAGAATCTGTTCGAGCAGGTCGTCGGACATGATGATTTCCACATTTCCTTCCGACTCCTCCACTATCTTCTCGATAGGGTTCTTCTCTTCGGCCTGCGTCTCACGCGGCTCTTCGGTCTGGGCGTGGAGCGCCCCCGACATGGAAAGCGTCAGAGCCAGACAGATAAGGATAATCCTGAAATTCATTCCGCAGTTACAGTATGATTTTGGTGATTGTCGTGTCGCGGATACTTCCCGGCATTGAAGACCCGACCGGAGGACATACCGACTGATGTCGCCTCTGCCGATGAGGATAATTCGGGGCCGGCACCTCGGAATCGGCGCCGGACCCCGGTCAGGTCAGTTCGAAAGTATTCGGATGGTTATATTTTTTCGGACGTCGATGTTCAGTCGAACGCTTCCACGATACCCATGAATGAGTCGGCTTTCAGGGCTGCGCCTCCGATGAGGCCACCGTCGACGTCGGGCTTCGAGAAAAGCTCGCGTGCGTTGGTAGGCTTGCAGCTTCCGCCGTAGAGGATGGAAGTGTCGCCGGCAATCTCCTTGCCGTACTTCTCTTCGATGGCGGCGCGGATGTTGGCGTGCATGTCCTGAGCCTGCTCGGCAGTGGCAGTCTTGCCGGTGCCGATTGCCCATACGGGTTCGTAAGCCACGATCACCTTGGCGAAGTCGGCGGGGTCGAGAGCAAAGAGAGCCTCGATCTGCGAGCGCACCACCTGATTGAACGATCCGTCTTCGCGCTGCTCGAGCACCTCGCCCACACAGAAGATGGGGGTAAGGCCGTTGGCAAGGGCCTGGCGGGTCTTGGCGAGGAGCTGTTCGTTGGTCTCGCCGAAGTACTGGCGACGCTCGCTGTGGCCGATGATGCAGTAGCCGGCTCCGGTCGAAGCCACCATTGCAGCGCTGATTTCGCCGGTGTAGGCGCCCTTGTCGTGTTCGGAGCAGTTTTCGGCTCCGAGACCGAGAAGCTCACGGTCGATCACGCCGTTGACCGAAACAAGATGAGTGGCCGGAACGCAGACCACTACGTCGCAATTATGCTTTGAAGCCTTGAGGGCCTCATTGATGTTGGATGCGAGTTCCACGCCTTCTTCGAGGGTGGTGTTCATTTTCCAGTTGCCTGCGACTATATTCTTTCTCATTTTTCTTAAAATTTTGAGTTCGGTGCAAAGGTAACCAATTCTTTCGATTCGACCAAATCTATTTTACCGCGCCGCATCGCGAAATGGCATTTTGCTCCATATTATTTACAGATGAGGCGGATTACATCGATTCGAGGTCTACGAATCTGTCGTCGAGTTCATCGGCGTCAAACTCCGAATCGCCGTAGAAGTCCATGTCGAGCTCACGCGATAGGTCGGCGGCCTTCTTCTCGATTTTCTTCTCGAAGTCGTCGATGTCGACATGCTGGGCGGGGGCCTTCCCCTCCTTTAGGCAGCAGAGGGGTTCGGAAATGTTCTTTCCGGTGATAATCTCCTTCAGCTCCATGAAGAAGGAGCGCTCGGTGAGTCCGTCGAACACGAACTCAATCTTCTGCCCCTCATCCTCGATGAGCTCACTCAGCCTGGTCTCGTCCATGAGATAGAGGTCTCTGTCGCTGAGGGTGCCGAAGTCTTCGATGGCCACCTCGTCGAGGCGCCGCCAGTCGTCGTCGCAGATATAGAATGAGTTGATCTCATCCTTCGAATAGTCTACACTGTCGAGAATGGCGTCGCGCAACTCCATGAAATAAGCGTCGGGGTCAATCTCTATCTCTCTTCTGAAATTGGCCGTTTCTTCACTGATTATCTTGAATCTGTAGATCATCGTTGGGTGTTTTGTCTGTTTACGTTCGGGGCGGAGGGAGGATTCCGATACGCGAAGTTATCAATTTTTTCTTTAACAACACACATAATAGCCCTATTATTATTCCGTGCCGAAAGTTTTTATTGATGCCGTGGCTCAAAAAGTTGTCCTATAATGCGTAAAATGTGTGCTTTTTCCGCATCCCGGAATAATCTTTTGCCGCCGATTCTGTTATATAGATACGACAAACTATAAACTGATTTAACCACATCCACATATCTGATGAGAAAAATCTACATCTCAGCCGCGCTGGCGGCTCTTCTCCTCTGCTCCACCACACTGACAAGCTGCATCGGCAGTTTCGCACTCACCAACCGCGTGCTCAACTGGAACAAGCAGGTGGGCTCGAAATTCGTCAACGAGCTGGTTTTCTTCGCCTTCTGGGTGCTTCCCGTGTATGAGGTTACGAGCATCGCCGACCTCCTTGTGGTGAACAGCATAGAGTTCTGGAGCGGCAACAATCCTGTCTCGGCCTCGACGAAAGTGATCGACAATGAATCGGGCCGCTACATGATAGCGTGCGACGGAAAGGGCTACACGGTAACATGCGAGGCTACGGGCGAATCGTTCCGCCTCGACTTCGACACCGACGAGCAGACGTGGAGTCTCGGTGTCGACGGCAAGAGTTATCCCTTCATGACCATGCTCGACCCCGGCCACGTGAAGATGATAATGCCCGACGGCAGCTTCACCACCGTAGAGCTTTCCGAGCAGGGCGTGATGGCCTATCAGGCAAGCGCCGCGCCTAAGAGCTTGATGGCCCTGAACCGCTGACCATCGGCAAAGTTAAAAAAAATCACACCCGGGCACAATCATTCTGGCCGAAACTTTGTTATAAAGATACAGAGGTTCGGTGTCCGGACCTGAAAAGCGCTGATTCCACTCTCGAGCAACCCGATTGAAAAGATTTCCTTCCGAAACCCTCAATACGGACTCAGACCGGGATTAAAGCGTCAGCAAAAAGAAAGAAACAAATAACCGGCGGAAAGGTCAGCGACCGTGTCCGCATAAAACCAGATTAAAGAAATGAAACCCTTACACATCATCCTCTCAGTAGTAGGCGGCGCCATCGCAGGAGCTGCAGTAGGTCTTCTTCTCGCCCCCGAAAAAGGCGAAGACACCCGCAAGAACATCATGAAGCTCCTCAAGGAGAAAGGCATCTGCCTGAAGAAGGACAAGATGGAGGAGCTCGTGGATGAGATCGAAGACCAGATCGAGAAGCACATCTAATCCAATCACCCCCCTCACCAAAAACAGACAGATATGAAAGCATTGTATTATATATCCGCCTTTGTCGGAGGTGCCCTCGTAGGTTGCGCGTCCGCTATCCTCTTCGCCCCGAAGAAGGGTGAGGAATTCCGCTCGCAGATTGTCGCCATTCTCAAGAGAAAAGGCGTGAAAATCAGCGATGCCGAGGTCGACGCCCTTGTGGCCGAACTCGCAGGAGGCGAGTGAGAAACCCCTCCGCCGGCACCCGCGGGAGCCGAGCGCGCCCTCGACCGGACAACGCGGAGAGCAGCCGGAACCACCATGACTGCTCTCCGCGCTTTCGGTGTATCCAAGAAAGCTGTTAATACGAAAGCTAACGTTGAGAATGAAACAAAAACTATTAGACGAAATAAAAGAGGTGCTCGCGCAGTCGAAGGCATGGCTCGAATGTGAGGCCGACTATATAAAACTCACAGCCGCCGAGAAATTCACCGTGCTGATGAGCAGCCTTGTGCTCGGGGCCGTATGTCTCGCGCTCGGTCTTTTCGCCCTCGCCCTCATGTCGATGGCGCTCGTTGACCTCTTCAAGCTGTTCATGACCCCGTCGCTGGCGTTTCTGTCGGTGGCCGGAATCGTGCTGCTTATCGCCCTGCTGCTCTTCCTGCTCAGGAAGCCTCTTATCATCAACCCCATCGCCAGATTCCTCACGCGTCTGTTCCTTGACAAAAAACTATGACTATGGCTGAATTGAAACAAAACACCGACAACCGTCCCGAGGACGTGATTACCGAGGAGAAGCCTGCTTTCAAGGGATACACGCTTGATGAACTGCGTTATCAGCGGGCGCTCGTCATGCTGCGCAGGGAGTTCGCCAAACAGAAGGTGAACCATAAGCTGCGCACCATCAGGATGACAAACGCTTTCACCGGAACGGCCTCAGGCTCGAAATCGTCGGGACTCGTCCGCGCCGGCTCGATAGCTTCAAGGATACTTTCGGGAATGAACTATCTCGACTATGCCATGATCGGAATAAGCGCATTCGGCACAGTGAGAAAGATAGCTTCATTTTTCGGACGAAAGAAAAAGAAATGACGTTCCTTGCCGAAACCGGGACGCTCTCATACGTCCGGGTTACGGCTTTACGTCTCACCTCCACGCCTCCGCACGGGCCCATCCAGGGTCCGGCGGACTCTTCGTTTAAAAACCTGCCGGGCAACTTGCTGTAATTATACATCTCACATAAACGATTTTAGAGAGTTGCCAAGCTTATCCAACCCATATCATGAACGACTATACCGAACTGACCATCACAGCCACCCCCTGCTCCGAAGACACCACCGACCTTCTGGCCGCCTTTCTGGCCGACCTCGGCTATGAATCGTTTGTGGCATCAGAGTCCGGGCTTACGGCCTACATCAAGGCCGAGAGCTTCGACGAGAACGCCATCAGCGAGATGATAGCCGGCTTCCCGATTCCGGCCGATTTCTCATTTGAATCGAAGTTCGTCGAAGGGCGCGACTGGAACGAGGAATGGGAGAAAAACTATTTCAGACCGATAGTCGTGGGGGGAAGATGCGCCGTGCATTCATCCTTCCATACTGACGTTCCCGAAGCGGAATACGACATAGTGATCGACCCGCGCCTCGCTTTCGGCACAGGACATCATTCCACCACGAGCCTCATGCTCTCTTATCTTCTCGACCTTGACATCGAAGGCAAAACCGTTACCGACGTCGGAACCGGAACTGCCATCCTCGCCATCCTCGCCTCCATGAGGGGCGCCGAAAAGGTGTACGGCATCGAGATAGACCCGTTCGCCAAAGACAACGCCGTCGACAACGTGGCCATCAACCATGCCGAGGCCGAGATAATACTCGGCGACGCCTCGGCCCTCGCTCCCCTGCCCCAGGCCGACATACTGATAGCCAACATCAACCGCAACATCATCACCGCCGACCTGCCCGCCTACTGCGCCGCGCTCCGCGACGGAGGCACCATGCTGCTGAGCGGATTCTATGAGGCCGACATTCCTGTGGTGATGAAGGCGGCCGGGCCTCTCGGACTGACGCTCGAAGAGACACGCACCGACAAAGACTGGGCGGGAATAAGGCTCAAGAAGGGGTGAACGAAATTAGAGAAGAAACGAAAAATCAAAAATTTTTATTGTTTTTCGATAAATATTTGGTGAATTGGCCGAATTGCACTATCTTTGCGGCATGAAACCCGGGCATTACGGCGCGAGATTTCACTCTACTGAAACAACTAACTGAAATACAAACATATAACTAACCAAAACACGACACAGATGGTAAAGAAACTGCTTTCTTTGGCTATTGCACTCTTTTCGGGCGCCGCTCTCTTCGCTCAGGCACCCATGCAGCAGCCCCAGGAGCTCCCTCTCGACCCCAAGGTGAAGAGCGGCGTTCTTCCCAACGGACTGCACTACTACGTGCAGCACAACGAAGAGCCCAAGAACCGCGCCAACTTCTACATCGCACAGAAGGTAGGCTCGTCGCTTGAGACTCCCGAACAGCTCGGCCTCGCCCACTTCCTGGAGCACATGGCCTTCAACGGCACCACCCACTACCCCGGTAAGAACATGCTCGAATATCTTCAGGGCAAGGGCATCCGTTTCGGCGCCGACATCAATGCCTACACAGGCTTTGACGAGACCGTCTACAACATCAACAACGTTCCCTCCAACGACGTCCAGCTCATGGACAGCGTGCTCCTCTGCCTCTACGACTGGAGCTGCGGCATCCTGCTCGAAGAAAGCGAGATCGACGCCGAGCGCGGCGTGATCGAGGGCGAATGGCGTCAGCGCAACAACGCCGGCTTCCGCATGATGGAGTATTCATTCAAACAGGTTTACGACGAATACCAGTATCAGCAGATGCCCATCGGCAAGATGGAGATTGTCAAGACATTCCCCCCGAAGGTGATACGCGACTACTATAAGACATGGTATCGTCCCGACCAGCAGGGCATCGTGATTGTCGGCGACTTCGACGCTGAGGTAATGGAGAAGAAGGTCATCGAGCTGTTCTCGAAGATTCCCATGCCCGAGAACGCCCCCGAGCGCACCTATCCCGTCGTCAGCGACAACAAGGAGCCCAAATACTCCTTCTTCGAGGATCCCGAGCTTGCCAACAATCAGGTATTCATCTGGTTCAAGCAGGACAAGACTCCCTTTGAACTCCGCAACACCGCCGAATACTTCGTTCAGGACCAGCTCCTTCTCAATGTATTCGCAATGGCCCTCAACAACCGTCTGGGCGAAGAGGCCCGCAAAGCCGACTGTCCTTTCGCTGCCGCTCAGGTAGGTTTCCAGGACTTCTGGGTTGCCAAGACCAAGGCTTCGTTCGTCGTGCTCGTGATCCCGAAAGACGACATTGAGAAAGCCACCCGTTCGGCAATGGCCATCGTGGCCCAGGCCTGCAAGACCGGCTTCCTCCCCGGCGAAATCAACCGCGCGAAAGACGAACTTCTCTCGCAGTTTGAGCGCGCCTACAACGAACGCGACAAATCGAACAACAACTCCGTGGCTCAGGGCATCATCCGCCACTTCATCGACAATGAGCCCAATCCCGGAGCCGAGACCGAATACCAGCTCGCTCAGCAGGCGCTCAACAACGTTCCCGTGCAGATCTACAACGAGATCGGCAAGAACCTCCTCACCGATGAGAACCAGGCTATCGTAGTTGCCCGCCAGAAGAAGGAAGGCAACCAGCCCCTCCCCGAGACCGTGATGACCGGACTCGTGCGCGAAACAATCCATGCCGACTATGAACCGTATGTCGACGAGGAAATCACCGACCCCCTGATTTCCAAGCTTCCGAAGCCCGGCAAGATCAAATCGACCGCAAACAACGCCTCGTTCGGAACCACAGAGTTCACGCTCTCCAACGGCGTCAAGGTAGTGGTTAAGCCCACCGATTTCGCTCAGGACCAGATAATGATGACTGCCGTGCGCAAGGGCGGTAAGCTCACCTACCCCATGAGCCAGGCAACCAACCTCAAATTCATCGACAACGCTTTCGAGTCGTCCAAGCTCGGCAACTTCAAGCGCTCCACACTTGAGAAATACATGGCAGGCAAGCAGGCCGGCATCGGTTTCGGCGTCAACATGGGTACCACTACCCTCAGCGGTTATTCGACCGTTAAGGACCTCCCCGTGCTCATGGAGATGCTCTATGCCGGATTCACCCTCGTGAGCCCCGATCAGGATGAATGGGAGGGCACCAAGTCCAACCTTGCCGTTTCGCTCCAGCGCAATGAGAAAGATCCTCAGAGTATCTTCTTCAAACGCAACACCATCAACCAGTTCGGCAACAACCCCCTCGTCGACCCCGCCACTGTGGCAGACCTCGATAAAGCCAACTATCCCGAGATGGTGGAGATGATCCGCAAGGCTACCGCCAACGCAGCCGACTATACGTTCTACTTCGTGGGCAACGTCGACATCAACGTCCTCAAGCCCCTCCTCGAGCAGTATGTGGCCACTCTCCCCGCCAAGAAGCCGACCGTAGCCAAGGAGATCAGCAAGGTAGCTTACGTTGCCGGCGACAAGAACGACACGTTCGACCAGCCCATGGCCAACCCCGCCATCATGGTATTTGACACCTACACCGGCAACAACCTCGAGTTAAATCTGAAGAACGACCTCATGTTCGACATGATGGCTCAAATCCTCGACATGATCTTCACCCGTACCCTCCGCGAGGAAATCGGCGGAACCTACGGCGCTCAGGTTGACGGCAGCATCAACCCCACCATGAACCAGTGGGCCCTCCTCTATCTCTTCAACACCAGCGAGGAGAAGCGTCAGGTGATGCTCGACCGCGCTCACGCAGAGCTTATCAGCCTGCTTGAGAACGGCGCCAAGAGCGAGGACTTCAACAAGGTGAAGGAAGCCACAGCCAAGCAGTGCGACATTCAGGAGCGTAAGAACAACTTCTGGTTCAACTACCTCCCCCTCGCCGGCCGCGGCTACGACATGATTACCGGACGTCAGGAAGCCATCGCAGGCATCACGCTCGAAGGCCTCAACCAGTTCATGAAGACCAAGCTCCTCCCCGAGGTTAAGAAAAACCGCATCCAGACCATCATGGTCGGAGTCGAAAACAAATAAAATCCTTAACCATTCCGCTAAAGAAGGCTTCTCCGCTTCGGCAGGGAAGCCTTCTTTCTCATCTAACGTAATCCGCAAGGCCACACGCGGGCTGAACACTTGACGCAAGTGAGTTGTTGTAAGAATAAAATCAAAACCAAGAGAAGACTATGGAAAAATTTGAAGAGATTATCAATTCCGACAAGCCTGTGCTGATCGACTTCTTCGCCACCTGGTGCGGCCCCTGCAAGATGATGCATCCCATCCTCGAGGAGCTCCACGCCAATATCGGCGAGAAAGCTCGTATCATCACCATCGATATAGACAAAAACCAGCAGCTCGCATCCGTCTACCGCGTGCAGTCGGTGCCTACCCTCATGATATTCAAGAAAGGGGAACTGCAATGGCGCGACAGCGGCGTGCGTTCGGCAGCCGAGCTCGAAAGCATACTCGAGAAGTTCTATTGAACTCAGAGAAGAGATACTCATATACGTACAGACACATGAAATACGGCATCTCGGTTTTCCCGAGATGCCGTATTTCATTTCATACAGAATTGAAGTCTGTGTGGCTCAATCTGCCGACTGACGCTCTAACGCCACGTGCCCCATCGTGGTACGCAGGTTGAGTTCGAGACAGGCATTTACCTCCCCCTTGCCGTCGGCAAGCATGTCGATGCCGGCCGGCCCCGAATAATGCGGTGATACGAGACGGTCAAGAATAAGCCGCTGCACGTCGACAACGAAATCCATATCGGCATCAACGGCATCTCTGACCATAGCCTCTATCTCATGCTGAGGCAACAGTGCGTTGCCTTTATAGACTGCCCTGCCGCTGGTGCTGAACACCGAATAGCCGAGAAAGCGCGCTTCTCCCGACTCTATCATCCATTCCGACGCGAAATCGAATGTGCCGTCGAAAGTCTTTTCTACCATCACACTCCCCTGCCGTGAGATTATGCCCGACGCCCACTGCACCGCCTCCTCCATCCGGGCGTTGGCGGTAGGCCATATTCCGCGCCCCGAGCTGCTCCACGGGGCCTTGAGATATGAATCGGGCCATGCAGCGAGCAGCGTCTTAAGCTCATCTGCAGTCCGTACCTCCGCAGGGAGAGGTATCGACCGATGCAGTCCGGCTTCTTTAAGTTCCTGGTGAAAAGGGATGGTGATACGTCGGTGAGAGAGAGTCCTTATGGTCTCAACATCGCTTTCCGACGGGAGCAAAGACACGGGAACACCGTATTTTGCCAGCACCCGGCGAAGAGTCGGATCCCAGCCCCAAGGCTCTATTTCCACGTCTGTAAAATCCATCTTACGAAGCTCATGCCATCCGATAATTCCGCACCCTGCATCAGCCGCCTCACGCAGATGCCTCTCAGAGGGGATGCAGTCGGGAAACGGGACAAGAAACACGTCGCCTGCCGAAGCAAAGGGAAGCTGCGTCAGCAGGCCGTCGCAGGCCAAGGCACGTATCTTGCTTTTGGGCGTATAGTTGGCCCCGGTGTCGGCACGCGCGAAATCTGTATGCGGATTGAAGATGAAGAGCTTGCTCATGGCGGTCAGAAAAAGCAGACTTAAAGAAAACGGGCGTCCGCATCGCAGGGATGCGGACGCCGCGCCATTCGGTGCATCCGGCCACGGAAGCCCGCCCTCCTCAGTCGGAGAGACGGTCTTTCTCCTTGGCGGGGTTGCTGAAATAAAGCTTATGCTCCACGTACTCCTGCGTAGCGATGAGAGTGGGCTTCGGGAGCTTCTCGTAGAAACGCGATATTTCGATCTGCTCGCGGTTTTCCGACACCTCTTCGAGATTGTCGGTTGAAGCAAATTCCTGAAGTTTCTTTTCCAGGTCTCTTTTCATCTCGGCAGCGATCTGGTTGGCGCGCTTGCCGATTACGCAGACAGTCTCGTAGACGTTACCGGTCTGCTCGGCCATGGCGGTCATGTCGCGGGTTACGGTGTTGAGCGGAGCGTTTGTTTTCTTGTAGTCCATATATTTATACAGAGTTCAATATGTTTCGTAACAGATTCAGGGGGAGGGAGGTTCAGTCCTTAACGTGCTTCGAGGCGATTTTGAAGATATTGTCGGCCTCCTTGCGGTTTTTCGTATCGGGATAGTTGTTGATAAACGAATAGTATTCGTCGACCACGTCGCGGTATCGGTCGGCACGTTTCTCATCAATGCTCTGTCGGGCCTCCTGATACTTTGCTTTGAGGATAAGCATCTCGAAGTCTTCCTTATACTTTGAGTAAGGATAGTCTTTCACGGCGTTCTGAGCGGTGATGATTGCCGCCTCGTAGTTGTTGCCGAGGAAGTTGCCGAGGTTGTAGTAGAGCTGGGCGTTCTGCAGCTCCTTGAGCGTGAGCTTGTCCTGCAACTCGAATATGGCGTTCTGCGCCACGGTGACGCGGTCGCTCTTCGGGTATGCCTCAAGGAAACCGGTAAGCTCCTCGATAGCCTTCACCGTAGCCGACTGGTCGAGCTGAGGGTCGGGCGAGTCGAGGTAATAGCCGTAGCCGCCGTAGAACCGTGCGAGCTCGGCATACTTGCCGCGCGGATAACGCTGATAGTATGTCTTGAAATAAAGACCTGAGTTGAGATAGTCTTTATTCTCGAAGTGCGACATCGCGAGCAGATAGAGTGCTTCCTCACCTTTCGGACCTCCACGGAGGGGGGTGATGATGTCGGTGAGCACCGTGGCCGCGTTGACGTATTTCTTCTCGTTGAAGGCACGCTTGGCGTAGTCAAAACGATAATTCACGTCGCGGCTCTTGAGCACTTTGTTGTATTCGCCGCAAGAGCAGAATATTGCGAGGGCCGCAATGAAAGCAATATATTTTCGCATCGATGGAGTTATCATATATCAAGCTGCAAAGTTAGCGTTTTTTTTTGAAACTGCCAAAAATGCAGGGGTGCAAAGAGACTCCGGCACGTGCGGTTACGCTTTTTCAGGCATAAATTGCGGATTTACCGTGCGAAACAATTATCTTTGCAGATCCAAATGCGTTGTAAGAGAAAACGGTGCTTTTCCACAGCCCGTTTTTCAAGGCCTAAGCGAGCCGGAGGCCTCTCTGTCCCACACTCAGATGGTAAGAAACTATGAAAGTACTGAAATTTGGCGGCACATCGGTCGGGACGGCCGAGAGTCTGGCGCACGTAAAAGAGATAGTAGAGGCTCTGACGGAGCCTGCCGTGGTTGTGGTGTCGGCCCTCGGAGGGCTGACCGACAAGCTCATTTCGACAGCTAAGCTCGCTGCCGGAGGCGACGCGTCGTTTCGCGACGAGATGGAACGTATTTCCGAACGCCACCACAAGATAATCTCCGACACTGTGGCGCCGGCCAAGCACAAGGAGGTGCTTGCCATAGTAGAGCCGCTCCTCGCCGAGCTGGCCAACCTCTACAAGGGGGTGGCACTTATAGGCACTCTCCCGGAGCAGACGCTCGACCAGATAGTGAGCTACGGCGAACGCATCTCTTCGGTGATTGTGAGCCGGATAGTGGAAGGCGCCGTGCACTACGACTCGCTCAAGATAGTGAAGACGGAAAAATGGTTCAACCGCAATATCGCCGACTCGGCGCTCACCGAACGCCTCATACGCGAGACCATAAAGCCCGATGCGGGCCGCGTGGCCATCTGCGGGGGCTTCATAGCCACCGACCGCGACACGGGCGAGATAACCAATCTGGGCCGTGGAGGCAGCGACTATACCGCCGCCCTCATAGCCGCCGCCCTCAACGCCGACATCCTCGAGATTTGGACCGACGTTGACGGCTTCATGACGGCCGACCCCAGAATCATACCCGGCGCCCGCGTAATCGACACGCTTTCGTTTGTGGAAAGCATGGAGCTATGCTCTTTCGGCGCGAAAGTGGTCTATCCCCCGACGATTTATCCGGTGTTCCACAAGAACATACCAATCCGCATACTCAACACGTTCCGCCCCGAGCGTCCGGGCACCCTGATAGCCGACCCTTCAAAGAAAAAGGCTGAGGAGATAAGTGCCCGCGGCGTCAGCGTGCTGCGCGGCGTGAGTCTGATAGAGCTCTACGGGCCCGGTATAGAGAATGTGCCCGAAATCAATTCACGGAGCTTCAACGCTCTGGCCAAGAACGGAGTGAGCGTGCTCCTCGTGTCGCAACCCACTCCGGCCAAACCGTTCTCGTTTGCCATAGCGAGCGCCGACTCAGAAAACGCGCTCAAAGCCCTCTACGATGAGTTTGCCCCCGATATGGAAAACGGAAGCGTGAGCGAGATCCGCACATTGCCCGAGAAGGCCATTCTCGCCGTGGTGGGCGAAAGCATCGGGTCGGTGAGAGGCATCGGGGCAAGGATAAGCAACACGCTGCAACGCGCCGGCATAAGGGTCGGAGCGAGCACCCACGGCGCCTCTTCGGCCAATCATTCATGTGTCGTGGCGGAGACCGATGCAAACGAGGCACTCAGACTCGTCCACGAGATGTTTTTCGAATGAACCCCGAACCAAGCCCATCAGACCTACCCGACAGACAATGGAAATCAACAACGCGAAATACGTAATCAGCAACGTCGACGTCGACAAGTGTCCTCAAGGCAATGCCCCGGAGTATGCCTTCATCGGGCGCTCTAACGTCGGAAAATCGTCGCTCATCAACATGCTGACACGCCGAAAGGCTCTCGCCAAGACTTCGCAGATCCCCGGAAAGACCCTGCTTATCAATCATTTCAGCATCAACGACGGCGAATGGAACATCGTCGACCTTCCGGGCTACGGCTTCGCGGCCAGAGGGAAGAAGCAGAGGGAGGAAATCGACCGGATAATCCGTTCCTACATACTGCGGCGCGAACAGCTCACCTGTCTGTTCGTGCTTCTCGACGTGCGCCACAAGCCCCAGAAAGTCGACATGGATTTCCTCCGATGGCTCGGCGAGAACGGCGTGCCCTTCGCCATTATCTTCACCAAGGCCGACAAGCTGAGCAAGACTGCCGTCTCGGCCAACGTCGACTTCTACCGCAAGGAGCTGCTGAAGGAATGGGAGGAGCTTCCGCCGGTATTCATCACCTCGTCGGAGAAGAAGACCGGACGCGAAGAACTGCTCGGATTCATCGACGACACCAATGCCGCAGTAAGGGAGCAGTGCGGCGAAACTGAAGATTCAGAAAACTGACCCATAAGTATACAACCCAATGTCCTCTCTCTCTACCATGAACTAACCCGCACAAGAATGGATGTAAAGAAGATAATCAACGGCAGAAGCCGCTTTCTCGAGATTCTCAGATTCGGCATGGTAGGCTTTCTCGCCACGCTGCTTCAATACGGACTTTACCTTGTATTCGTACATTTCGTGAAGGTGCCGGCCGTGCCTTCGGCGCTGATAAGCTATGCCATCAGCTTCGTGTTCAACTTCTTCATGTCGAGCTATTTCACGTTTCATTCCAGCCCCAACGCAAAGAAGGGAGTCGGTTTCACGCTCAGCCACCTCTTCAACATGGGACTGCAGACCGGACTCGTGGCAATATTCAAGGGACTCGTGGGGCCGTCGCTTGCACTGCTCCCGGCAATAGCCATCTGCTTCCCTATCAACTACCTGCTCGTGAGATTCGCATTCACGGCCAGGGTATTCAATAATAAGTCGGACGGCGGCAAGAGCTCCGAAAAAGAAAAGACTCCCGAAGGCGTCTCGGAAGTCAAATAATAGTATAATCGATGAGGCGGTGCGTCAGAGTATCGCCTCGTCGGGCAGCGGCCTGTCGTAGGGATACCACTCGATGTGGAAGCCGCGCCGCTCCATCCCCCTGAACCATGTCATCTGCCTTTTGGCAAACTGATGGATGGCCATTTCGAGGTCTTTCACCATCTCGTCGTACGCCAGACGTCCGATAACGTAAAGTGTCAGAAACTTATACTCAAGACCATAATATATCAGGTCTTCGGGATCGATTCCGGAGTCGATCAGACTCCTCACCTCGTCGACCATTCCCTCTTCAAGACGGCGGTGCAGACGTTCTGTAATACGCCTGCGCCTGTCGTCGCGCGAAATGTCGATACCTATTATCCGGGTGGCTATCGGCTTTGAACGCGCCCTGTCGGCCGCTTCAGCCTCTTCGGGGTGAAGCCTGTAGTACTCGCATATCTCAATCGCCCGCACAGTCCGCTTCACGGTGTCGACGTCGGTAGTGTTGTGGAGCTTCTTCATCGAGGCGAGCATCGACGTAAGCTCTTCAAGCGATTTCCCTTCGAGCGACGACCTCAGCTCCGGATTCTCAGGCACGTCGGGAAGCGAGAGACCGGCAATGGCCGACTCCACGTAGAGACCCGTGCCACCGCACATCACCGGCATCCTGCCGCGGGCGCGAATCGAGTCGAATGCTTTTCTGAAGTCGCGTAGATACAGATGCAGATTGTATTTCGATCCGGCCGGAGCAACATCCACCAGATGATAGGGCACGTCGCCGTATTCCTCTATATCCTTACCGGTACCGATGTCCATGCCGCGATACACCTGCCGCGAGTCGGCGCTGATGATTTCGGCACCGAGGCGCGAGGCCACGTCGACCGCATGGCGCGTCTTTCCGGAGGCGGTAGGCCCCACAATCGCAATCATATCGTAGTCTGCCATAGCCGCTATCTTGTTCCGTTGCCGCGGCCTCCGCCCATCATCCTGCGCCACCTGCGCTTAAACCGGAAGAAGGGCGTGTCGCTGTTGAAAAGTGAGACACGTATCCATTTGTCGTCTTGAAAATCGAGCTTCGACTTCCGCACGTCGTAAAGATTGAACGTCGGGTTATAGCTCCTCAGACGGTTCTTACGGTTGCCCTCCTCGTCGAAAATCTTCTCCGTAAGGATTATAGTCGCAAGGCGGCTCGTGTCCGACACTGAAATCGAGGCGAGCCGTTTCGGGTCGGTCGCATATATATGCTGTATCTCGTCATAATCCATCCATTCACCGTCGGTTCGGAGCGTCGGGCAGCTGCCGTCGGGCAGAGGCTCAATGAAATAGAAATAGCGGAGCAGACTGGTGTTGGGGAGATTCGGGTTCTTGCGTCCGAAGAAGAAACGGAGCTCGCCCCCGGATATGCCGGTCATCTGCGAGATGATGCGCTTCACCTCGGCCGTCGATATGCCGCTCACGGAGCAGCGCGTCTGGAACGGAGTGTCGATTACCTCGTCATACACAGAATAATCCTCTGTGCCGTGGGGGTCGACATACACATTGTTGCAACACACCACGTAGAACCGCAGGTAAGTCTGCGCACCAATGTCGGCAAGTTCATCCTCGCTTATTATCTCGTTGTTCTCCTTTAGGTCGAGATAAAGGTTGTAGTATCTGAAGAGGAAATAGATTTCATCGAGCAGGAACGCGATTACCGTAAGCCACGTGAATATATACCAGTCGCGCGCATTGGCGTTTATCTTGATGTAAAACTCAAGGTAATATATCCATATCGCAGCCGAGAGCATGCCGAACATGAACATCAGGTTGCGCAGCTGCAGGTATGACTCATGGGTGAATATGCCGTTAAGGCGGCCCTGGTCAGGACTGCCGGCACCACTCAGACGGCACTCGACACAGATGCCGAGTTTCTTGCGCCGCATATACATGATAGAGATGCAGACAAAGCAAATGGGATTGAGTATCAGCGACGGAATGAAAGGATCGCTGAACACCACAAACTCATGGGACAACGATATCACATTCCACATCCACAATATGTTGGCCAGAATGGTAACAAAGGAGTATACCAGAAGGCACACGAGTATTGCGTAAGGGAGAAGGATGCACGACGTCCGGTTTTCCCTGCGGTAGGAGATGATGGATGTATACAGGAACGCCGCACACAGAAGCGATGCTACCGGCGAGAATATCGGCGGGAACAGCTTCGACAGGGTCATCATGGCAATAAGCAACAGCAGCGACAGGGCGAGTCGCTTCCACATGGAATAGAGCTGTATGGTGCTTACTTTGCTTAATGATGGCACGGCGGTCTGTGTTTTATGGTTAGTCCTGTTCCTGCGCCGGCGTCGGGGGGACGCACGGCGCAGGAATCAGTGAAAGAGTCGGTTCAGAGGTTCTTGTCGAGGAAGGATGCTATCTTGCGGAAAAGCATCGTACGTGCGTTGCACATCGGCAGACTGTGTTCGAATCCGGCGTAGGCCATCATGTCGCAGAGGGTGCCTTCGGCATTGAGTTTCGACACATACTTCACGGTGTTGTAGAAGTGAACGTTGTCGTCGCTCGTACCCGACATTATGAGGAGTTTCGATTTGAGGTTCTTGGTGCGCAGCATGGCCGATGCCTCGTTGTAGCCGGCTTCGTTCTGCTGCGGGGTGAGCATGTAGCGCTCGGTATAGATCGAGTCGTAATAGCGCCAGTCGGTAACGGGAGCCATCGCCACGCCGGCCTTGAAGGGGGTGTCGGCGGCTGTCAGCTCCATAAGCGTCATGTAGCCGCCGTAGCTCCATCCGAAGCAGGCCATTCTCGAAGCATCCACATAAGGGAGCGAGGCGAAATAGCGGGCTCCGGCAATCTGGTCTTCAGTCTCATACTTCCCAAGACGCTTATATACGCAGTTGGCCCATTCGCGCGAACGGTTGCCCGTGCCGCGGCCGTCGACGCAGGCCACTATATAACCCTGAGCGGCGAGGTAATACACGCCCTCCATGCTCCATCTGTCGAGCACCTGCTGCGAGTCGGGGCCGTTGTACTGATACGTAACGAGGGGATATTTCTTCGACGGGTCGAAATCAACGGGCTTGATGATATAGGCGTTCATCTCCTGCCCTGCGGCATTCTTCACTTTCAGAAGTTCCTTTTTGGGAGCCGAGGCATACTTTGCCGCATACTCTTCGTTGAGCTGAAGGTCGGCCACCTTCGAGCCGCCGGCTGTCCAGAGCGTATACTGCGTGGGCGTAGAGGCGTTGCTGTAAGTACGGACGTAGAACGAGAAATCAGAGCTGAACGAAGCGCTTTCAAAACCGGTCCTGTCGTGAAGCAGGGTCATGCCACCCTTGCGGTCAACGCGAGCCACGTTGCGGCACACGGCACCGAGCTTGGTGCACTGAACGTAAGTGTTTCCTTTGGCGTCGACTCCATAGAAAGCGGTTACGTTGAAGTCTCCTTTCGTGATGGCACCGATAAGCGAGCCTGCATAGCTGTATTTATAGAGATGACGGTAGCCGGAACGCTCGCTGCCGATTACGAAATAGTCTTTCTCGTAGCTCACCATCTGATAGGCGTCGGGGGCAAGCCACGCCTCGCTCTTTTCGGTGAGGATAGCTTTTGCAACGGTCGAGCCGGGGTTGACACTGTAAAGAGTCAGATGGTTCTGGTCGCGGTTGAGCACCATGGCCATCACCCTTTCGCCGGCAAACTCCACCGACGGGATGTAGTCGGTCTCTTTAAGCGGGAGGTCCATCTTCTTGGTGGTGCGGTTGTTGAGGTCGTAGGCATAGAGCGACACCACAGAGTTGGGATAGCCTGCGAGGGGATACTTATAGTTGTATCTCGCAGGATAAAGGTCTTCGTCGGCACCATCCTCGCAATAGCTCTTGTAAGCGTCGAACGAATAGGTAGGCACTTTCGATTCATCGAAACGCATGAACACCAGCGTGTTGTCATCGCCGCTCCAACGCATGGTGTTGACCACGCCGAATTCCTCCTCATACCCCCAGTCGGGAGTGCCGTAGATGATTTCGTTGACCTTGCCGTCGGTGGTTATTGCGTTGTCGGTACCGTAGTCGAGGTTGGAGATATAGATATTATTGTCGCGGGTATAGGCCACCATCCTTCCGTCGTGCGAGAGGGTCGCGCCCCTCTGCCTGCCTCCGTCGGAGACACGTTTCAGAGTCTCGCGGGCCACGTCGTACACGTAGTAGTCGGCCGTGAACGAATGGCGGTAAATCTTCTCCACATTGTTCCAGAGAAGTATCTTCTTTCCGTTGCCGGAAACTGTATAGCCGTCGAAGGAGTCGATTTTCACATCCCCCTTCACCCCGGAAAGCGAAAACAGCACACCTGTCTTCTTGCCGGTGCGGTAGCTGAATACCTCAATCGACGATTTATCAGCGGATATAGCCGCATAAGTGCTGCCGTCGGCCAGCGGGCGCATGGCAGTGATGGCGGCAGGAGCTGTGATTTTAGGGTCGCAATAGTCTTCGGGAGTGAGCGCAAGCGCAGGTACGGCCGTGCTGGCGGCAGCGCATGAAGCGAGGAGTATATTGGTCAGTCTTTTCATGTTAAGGTGTAGTGTCGAAAACCGGAGCAGAGGATATAAGTGCGGGGAAGCCGGGCCTGACCGCATGGGCAGACCGGCTTCCCTACAGGGATTATCAATAGGAACGGGCGAAGAGCACGCGGCGGGCCGAGGGCTTGCCGGTTACCATGCATACGCCGGGAGTGGTGTCGCCTTCGAGGGGAATGCAGCGGATTGTGGCCTTGGTCTCCTCCTTGATTTTCTCTTCGGTCTCGGTGGTTCCGTCCCAGTGGGCCAGGATGAATCCACCCTTTTCGATTTCTTTCTTGAACTCGTCGTAGGTCTCTACGGTGCGGGTCATGCTTTCGCGGTGAGCGAGAGCCTTCTTGAAGAGGTTGCTCTGGATGTCGTCGAGCAGGCGCACCACTTCGTCTACTATGCCGTCGAAGCCTACGGTCTCCTTTTCGAGAGTGTCGCGACGCATGATTTCGACGGTGCCGTTCTCAAGGTCGCGCGCTCCGATGGCGAGACGCACGGGGACGCCCTTCACCTCGTAGTCGGCAAACTTGAAGCCCGGACGGCGGTTGTCGGCGTCGTCGTATTTCACGCTTATGCCGCGCTTGCGAAGCTCCTCCACGAGAGGCTCCACACGCTCCGATATGGATTTGAGCTGGGCCTCGTCCTTGTAAATAGGCACAATCACCACCTGGATAGGAGCGAGTTTCGGAGGAAGCACCAGGCCGTTGTCGTCGCTGTGGGTCATGATGAGCGCACCCATCAGACGTGTCGACACGCCCCACGAGGTAGCCCATACATATTCGGGCTTGTTCTCCTTATTCATGAAGGTAACGTCGAAAGCTTTGGCGAAATTCTGGCCGAGGAAGTGCGACGTGCCCGACTGGAGGGCCTTTCCGTCCTGCATCATGGCCTCGATGGTGTAGGTGTCGATTGCACCGGCGAAGCGCTCGTTGGCCGACTTCACACCGGTGATTACGGGCACTGCCATGAAGTCCTGTGCGAAAGTGGCATAGACGTTAATCATCTTCTTTACCTCGGCCTCGGCCTCCTCGCGGGTGGCGTGGGCGGTGTGTCCCTCCTGCCAGAGGAACTCGGCCGTGCGCAGGAACATGCGGGTACGCATCTCCCAGCGGAACACGTTGGCCCACTGGTTGACGAGAATCGGTAGGTCGCGATATGAATGAATCCAGTTCTTGTATGTGTTCCAGATAATGGTTTCCGAAGTAGGACGGATAATCAGTTCTTCCTCGAGTTTTGCCTCGGGGTCGACCACCACACCGTTGCCTTCGGGGTCGTTTTTAAGGCGATAGTGGGTAACCACCGCACATTCCTTGGCGAATCCCTCCACATGGTCGGCCTCGCGGCTGAGGAACGATTTAGGAATGAGAAGGGGGAAATAGGCGTTCTGGTGGCCGGTGGCCTTGAACATATCGTCGAGCTGACGCTGCATCTTTTCCCAGATGGCATAGCCGTAGGGCTTGATTACCATACAGCCTCTTACCGCCGATACCTCGGCGAGGTCGGCCTTGACCACCAGCTCGTTGTACCATTTGGAATAGTCTTCCGAGCGTTTGGTGAAGTATTTGAGTTCTTTTGCCATGACTTTATGTCGATGTAAGAATATTTTTGATCCTTGTATGATTGTCGATTCTGAAACCTCAGCGCAGACGGTCGGCCGACGAGAGGAGCTTCTTGTCGCGGTTGATGTATCGCCAGGCGAGGCAGAGCGACACAACGGCTATTACCGGAGCACACATCATGCCATAGTTCCACTCTACACGCGAGTCGGCAACCGTGTTGTAGCCGAGCGTGAGGGCGACGCAGAGCGAGGCAACGGCGAAGAGCGCCGACACGAGTGTGAGCTGCTTCTGAAACCGCAGGTTCTTGAAGAAGAAGATGGATATCAGAGGAAGCAGACATCCCAGCAGACTCACGGTGAAGAAGAACCACGTGTGCTGAAACCATCCGGTCGGGGCTCCGTCGGTGGCGATACCCTCGTATTGGAATCCGAGCGATGAAAGCGCGAAGGTGTATTGTTCGGTCGACACCTGACCGACGGTGCAGAATGTGAAGCAGCCCATCACGATGGCCGCGAGGAGAAGCAGGAGAGTCTGGATTCTTTGAATCACCATAATTGCTATGATATTATTTTTCTTCTGATGTTCAATAGGATAACAGGCACCGGACGTTCCGGTGCCCCATTATCGCTGCAAAATTAATAAAAAAGAATCAGACTGACAATTTTGGCACGTTATTTGTTATGACATAAGGTTATTTAAGTAGCTACGACATTCGAATGAACACATCCGACACAAAAGGCGTCCGTCGCTCAGCCGGCGAATCGCTTTTCGACCATATACAACGCCTGCGCTCCGCCCTCCCGGCCGACATGCCCGCCCTGCGCGACTCCCTCGCCGAGGTGGAGCGCAATTACAGCTATCTGCTGCAATACGCCCTCGAAGGAGACTCCGACCCTACACGCGACAGGCATCTGGCCGCGCTGAGGGAGAAACTGAGGCGCATCGAGGACGCAGCCGCCATCGAATCGAAGATGCAGACCTCGGCCGACGAATGGTTTGCCACCATGCGTTTCCGCCGCCTCAGAGGCGACAGACTGCCGGCCATGCTCGACTCATTCACCAATATGCGCAGGGAGCTCGACGCGCTTTACGACGCCGGAGCAGGCGACAGCAAAACCGCATCGAGAAGAACCGAAGCCGATTCACTCCTTGCCGACATCTTCGACATCATTTCGGTAAGCTATCATCTCCTTCCCGAAGACAACCGCCGCGTCCGCGAGCTGCTGCTCTCCCCTACCGACTTGTCGCGTCAGGCCGACTTCGCACTCCGAATGCAGGCCGCGACTGCCCTCATGCTCGGAGGCACAAGAGTCTACGACGAGCAGAAGCTCCTGACCTTCATGGACATGGCGTCTCTGCCCGGCATGGATCCGATGCTGCGTGCCGTGGCCATTTCAGGCGTGATACTGATATTCAACAAATTCTCGGGGAGAATCTCGCGAAATCCCGAAGTGGCCGACCGGCTCGCCCTCTGGCACGACGACGAGGAGATGACACGCGCCGTGCGCGACACATACATCGAGCTTCTCCGCACAATCGACACGGACAGGGTCAACAAGACAATGACCGAAGACGTGATGCCAAAGATAATGAAACTCGGTCCGGACATAGTGAAGCGTATGCGCGACGCCTCGTTCACGGCCGATGTCAG
Organism: uncultured Porphyromonadaceae bacterium; assembly: GCA_945873625.1. Classification (GTDB taxonomy): domain Bacteria; phylum Bacteroidota; class Bacteroidia; order Bacteroidales; family Muribaculaceae; genus Lepagella. Next base: position 42,769 of record CAMCDS010000013.1, read on the forward strand.
CTCTCTTGAAGACAATCCCGAATGGGCCGACCTCCTCGACAAGACAGGCATACGGTCGAAGCTCGAACAGCTAACCGAGATGCAGATTGACGGAGCCGACGTGATGGCGATGGCATTCTCAAAACTCAAACAGTTTCCCTTCTTCAACCGCGCGGCCAACTGGTTTCTCCCCTTCGACCGACGTCATTCGGCAGTGGCCGTCGCACCCGACGGCAATCTCGATCCCGTGGCCGACGTGCTCGCAAGCGGCGCGATGCTGTGCGATTCCGACAGCTATTCTCTCGCACTCGCTTTCCGCAACATGGATCCGGCCATGCTCGGAAACCTGACCGCCAACATGAGCGCCCAGTTCGAGCAGATGAAAGAGGCGACCGCAGAAGCCTCCCTATATGCCCGGCCCGACGGCCCGGCCGAATGTGCGCGCAAATTTGTCAGAAATCTTTACCGGTTTCTGAAGATTTACGGCACACGCAAGGAGGAAGACAAAGACTTCGGAGTCAACTTCCTCGCCTCCGAGTCGGCCCCCATCAAGGCCGATGGACTCGGCGAGCTCTGGCAGGCCGTGAGCGACAGAGACTTCTGCAGCCTCGTCGGAGCCTTCTACTTCAAGCGCCGCATGTTCAAGGAAGCGCTCCCGCTACTCAAAAGCGTCGATTCCGGCACCGAGGCCGGCATCACCGAGCAGGTAGGCTTCTGCTACGAGCGCCTGGGGCTATACGACAACGCCATAGCCAGCTACGACCTGGCCCTCGCCTCAAACCCCGACAGCAAATGGCTTCTGCGCAGATATGCCCACGCCCTGCAACACTGTTCGCTCCCCGACTATGCAAAGGCTGCCTCGATATATAAGAAACTCGTGGCCGACGACACCTCCAACGAGAAGATGCTGATGCGCCTCGCCCGATGCCAGTATCTGGCCGGAAACTACGACGAGGCTTTGCAGACACTTTATAAAGTGAACTACCTCTTCCCGGCCAACACCGATGCTGAAAACTCCATAGCATGGTGCGAACTCCGACTCGGAAACACCGCCAAAGCCGCCGATCTCTATATGCGTCTGCTGCTCACTAACCCGAGTGGCGACAACTACCTCCATGCCGGTCTCGCGGCCATGTCGCTCGGCAAACGCAGGGAGGCTCTCGGCTACTTCAAGGAAGCGATACGCATCTATGGCCTGAAGGAATTTGACGCGGCAGCAGCCGAATGTATGCCCATGCTCGAAGAGTCGGGCATCGACATCGAGGCATTCAGGCTGTTCCGCGACAAAGCCGCGCTCGACCTCAATTCCTATAATACAATATGAGCGACGGTTTAGACGTTATATTCAGTCGTCATCCCGGTCTGCGGGAAGCGCAGGCTGTGATGCTCTGCGGCATCAGCGGCAGCGGAAAGACGCATTTTGCCCGCAGTCTTGAAAAGGCCGGATTCACCCGTCTGTCGTTAGACCGCCTTATCGGCGAGACTTACGGCAAGGAGTTTCAGTCGCTCTCCGGCGAGGAGCAGTGGCGTCTCACGGCTGAAGCCGAGAGGCGCATTGCCGAGAAGGGTTGCGAGGCCTCACGCAAAGGTGAGAAAGTGGTGATAGACGGATGCCTTTGCAAGCGTGCCAAACGCGACAGCATGAGAGAAGCCTTGAGACTCGCCGGTGTGGAACCACGGCTCGTCTACCTGAAGGCCGACTTCGGCACTTCGCTCCGCCGTCTGGAGACGCGCGAAGGGAAAGGATACGACGACATCCGAATCACTGGCGCAATGCTTCAACGTTTTTTCAGGGGCTTCCAGCCTCCCGACGACGACGAACAGGCAATAGTGATCGACACTTCCGAATAACTTATCTGAGAGTATGTTTGAATTTAACACGAATTGATTTAAACATACTTCTGCGATAAATTCTTTCTATCCCCCTGAAGGTCTTTTTTGGCTGATTTCGCCAGGCCTCATCGGTCACGATGCCCGCATCGCTCCCTCTTCGACTTGCGAAATCATCTCAAAAAATCCTCTTCAAGTGAATAGAAGTTAAATTCAAACATACTCTGAATTGGAACCGAAATATATCAACATAAAGGGAGCGAGGGTCAACAATCTGCAAAACATCGACCTCGACCTCCCGCTCAACCGATTTACTGTGGTAACCGGCGTAAGCGGCTCAGGCAAATCGTCGCTGGCCTTCGACACACTCTATGCCGAAGGACAGCGCCGCTATGTGGAGAGCCTCTCGGCATACGCACGCCAGTTTCTCGGGCGCATGTCGAAACCCGAATGTGATTACATCAAGGGTCTGCCGCCGGCCATTGCCATCGAGCAAAAGGTCAACACGCGCAATCCCCGAAGCACCGTCGGCACCGCCACTGAAATTTACGATTATCTGCGCATGCTCTTCGCCCGCGTGGGAAAGACATTCTCCCCCGTGAGCGGCATGGAGGTGCGCCACCACGGCATCTCCGACATAGTGGAGTCGGTCTGCGCATACCCGGAGGGCACGCGCCTGGCCGTGCTCACTGAAATCCGCGTGCCTGAGGGACGCACTTTCGAGCAGCAGCTTGAAATCTATCTCAAGGAAGGATTCTCGCGTCTTGAAAAGAACGGCGAATTTATCGACATAGCCTCGCTCCTCGCATCGGGCGCGCCCGCGGCTCCGGAATACTACCGCCTCCTCATCGACCGCCTCTCAGTGAGCCGCGAGAAAGACGAGGTGAGCCGTCTCACCGATTCAGTCGAGACCGCCTACTATGAAGGGCGCGACGAATGCATCATAAAGCTCTGGACACCGGAGGGGATAAAGGAACTTACTTTCTCGCGCAAATTCACCGCCGACGGCATAGAGTTTCGCGAGCCCTCCGACCTGATGTTCAACTTCAACAATCCCTTCGGAGCCTGCCCCACGTGCGAGGGGTTCGGCAAGGTGCTCGGCATCAGCGAAGACCTGGTGGTGCCCGACAGGAGCCGCTCGGTCTATCAGAACGCCGTGCAATGCTGGAACGGCGACAAGATGAGCGAATGGAAGAATGCCCTCGTCCACATAGCGCCTTCCATCGGATTCCCTATCCACAAGCCTTACATTCAGCTCAGCCGCGAGGAGAAAGACATCCTCTGGCACGGCAAGGGAGACTGGGAAGGCATCGACGGGTTCTTCCGATGGGTGGACGAAAACCAGTATAAGATACAATACCGCGTGCTCAAGGCGCGCTACCGCGGAAAGACAGAGTGTCCCGACTGCCACGGGTCGCGTCTGCGTCCCGATGTAGAATACGTCAAGGTCGGAGGCAAGACAATCACGGAACTGGTGCGCATGCCCATCGGCCGGCTTCGCGAATGGTTCGACGTCCTTTCTCTTCCCGAGGCCGACGCTCCCATCGCCGCACGCCTGCTTACCGAACTGCGCAACCGCCTCGGTTTCCTTCAGGAAGTGGGCCTCTCCTATCTCACCCTCGACCGGCTCTCCTCCACGCTTTCGGGCGGAGAGAGCCAGCGCATAAATCTGGCCACAAGCCTCGGGTCGTCGCTCGTAGGCTCGCTCTACATCCTCGACGAACCCTCTATCGGCCTCCACTCGCGCGACACGCAGCAACTGATAAGCGTGCTGCGCCGTCTGCAGCAGATAGGCAACACAGTGGTGGTGGTCGAACACGACGAAGAGATAATGCTTGCGGCCGATGAGATTGTAGACATCGGTCCCGATGCCGGAAGGCTCGGCGGGCGGCTCGTATACCAGGGCGACATAAAGAAGACTCTCGAAAGCGACACCGAGACAGGCTCATATACAGTCGACTACCTGCGGGGCACGCGCGAGATACCCTACCCCGCACGCAGACGCAAATGGAAACAATACATCGAGGTGCAGGGCGCGATGGAAAATAATCTCAAAGACATAGACGTCCGCTTCCCCCTCGGCGTTATGACGGTCGTAACCGGCGTGAGCGGTTCCGGCAAGTCAACCCTCGTCAAGGAGATATTCTATAAGGCCATGCTCCGAAAGCTGGGCGAGGCCGGAGATGCCCCCGGCACCCACAAGGGACTCGCAGGCGATATCGGGGAGGTGGAAGCCATCGAGTTTGTCGACCAGAACCCCATAGGCGTCTCCTCGCGAAGCAATCCCGCCACCTACCTGAAGGCCTACGACGAGATCCGCCGCCTATTCGCCGAACAGCAGCTCGCAAAACAGATGGGATTCACCCCTACATACTTCTCGTTCAATTCAGAAGGCGGACGCTGCGAGGAATGCAAGGGCGAAGGCACCATCAACATACCGATGCAGTTTATGGCCGACATACGCGTAGAGTGCGAGGTGTGCCATGGCAAACGCTTCAAGAAAGAAGTGCTCGACGTTACCTATCGGGGCAAGAGCATCTACGATATGCTCGAAATGACCATCGACGAGGCCATCGCCTTCCTCAGCGAGAGCGACGGCACGCAGGAACGACGCATCATCCGTCGCCTCAAGCCCCTTGCCGACGTAGGTCTCGGCTACATCAAGCTCGGACAGTCGTCGTCCACACTCTCGGGCGGCGAGAACCAGCGCGTGAAGCTCGCCTACTTCCTCAGTCAGGAGAAACAGGGACACACCGTCTTCATCTTCGACGAGCCGACCACCGGTCTGCACTTCCACGACATCTCCACCCTCATGAAGTCGCTCAACGACCTCATCGACAAAGGCAACACGGTGATTATCATCGAGCACAACATGGACGTCATCAAATGCGCCGACCACATAATCGACATCGGTCCGGAAGGTGGCGACGAAGGGGGACGCCTCATAGCCGAGGGTACTCCCGAGAATATCGTGAAATCAAAAGAATCATACACGGCCAGGTATCTGCTGCCGAAACTCACCCGAATGAAATGAAAACACTCCCCTTCATAGCCCTGATGTGCGCCATCATTCTGGCAGCATGCGTACAGACGACAGACCAGTCGAAACGGGCAGACGCCAGGCGCCTCTACATACGAAGCGCGGAACTCGCCAAACTCTACGGCGACAGCATCCAGGCCGCCAAAGACTCGGCTACCGTCAACCGGCTTGACAGCACTTACCTTGCCGAACTGACAAAACTGAACCTCAGCGTTCCGCCCGAGACTGACATCTGGCTCACCGAAGGTGAGAACGACACGCTCTTCATGCTTACCGAAACCTACGTGGAGATTCGCGCACGCCGACTAGGAAAGGCTCTGCCTACGGCACGCCCCGACTCTTTTGCCTCCGACTCCACGCAAGCGGCAACAAAAGTCCCGACCGCAGGATAGTCTACAGACTGCGGCTCCCGAATCTTGTATTATTCCGATTACGATCTCAATCGGAATAATACATTTTTTATTCAGAAAGGTCTATAAGTTCGTACGATGCCGAATCCTCGGGCTTAAGCGCGTTTAGCCGCTCTGCCGACACCGCTATGGCGATGTCGGAGCGGTCGACGCCAATCCATCTTCTGCCGCTACATGCCGCAGCACATAAAGTGGTTCCGGACCCGCAGAAGCAATCAAGCACTATTGAACCGGAATCAGACGAGTTGCATACTATGTATTTAAGCATATCCAGATTCTTTTCAGTGGGATAGACCGGATATGCCGGATCTTTGTATTCCCAGATGTCCTGCTGCTTCTTGCTCAGATGGTCGTCGGCATAATTAATCTTACGCGGGTTTCCCGATGCCGACCATTCAATGAGCCCCATGTCGTCGAGACGCTCAAGCTCGGCAACCGAACATCTCCAATGCCTCCCTTTCGGAGGATAAATGCCTCTGAAACACTGTGCGGTATCACCGCTCTTGGTTTCGCCGGGAGCATGAATGGGCACCGTAGTGTATCTCCGCCCTTTCGAATCGACTTTATTATACCTCTTTGCTATATCTTCGTCGGAGCAACGAATTTTGATGTCGTTCCAAATCGGCTTCTCTCCCTTTGAATAAAAAAGTATCATATCCTTCACATTGCCATAACCGACCCTGCGAAAGCCTTTTGGATTGCACTTGATACGGGTGATGTCGTTTCTGAAGTTCTCCATTCCGAATACTTCGTCGAGCATCACCTTGACGTAATGCCCTATTTTATAGTCGATATGAAGATACAACGACCCTTTCGGCGAAAGCAATCTGTGGAGAAGGACAACACGTTCGCGCAGCCACTCCACAAACTCCCTACCGCGCAACGTATCGCTGTATGCTATTTCCGCATCATTCGATTTGCTGATGGTAGCTATCCGGCCGCTTTTGTCAATGCCGAAAGTGCCACCCGTACCGAAAGGAGGGTCGATATAGACCAGATCTATTTTCCCCCTCATATCCGTTTTCAAGAAGCCATTTCAGAGCTACTACGTTATCTCCCTTTATAATCAGATTATAGTCTATCATAAGGAATAAAGAAAATCTCTGAGCAGAAGGGCACTCATCACGTTCACATTCTTAGAGGTGATTGAAGTATACATCTTTTTCTTTCCTGGAATATAAAGCACACCATCAAGAATAGCCACTTTAATCACATCACGCCGGCTACGGGTTTTAAGCAGAGTCATCGCATCCAGAAACTGGTCATTCTGATGGCCATCTTCATCGGTGATGAACTTAGCTTCGCCAATTACATACTTATTGTTAAATCTACCGATAAAATCAAGCCCCTTTCCATCATATCGCTGAAACCCAAGATATGAGGTCGCAAAATCTTTCAGAACAGAATCTGAACCACTTAAAACGGCATCAGTCTTGCTTGAAAGGAATGTTTCGACTTCACATGGTTTAACTCCTAAAGTTCCGGATGCAATCCATTGTCTGAAAAGAGGACCCATCTGTCGGTTAGTTTCTTTTGGCTCTGTTATTTTCTCATAGAGTCTGTCTAACCCGAGTTCCCTTACACGTCCACAAATTCGATTTACCGTTCTTGGATTTCTTTCAATTGCCGATTTATCTTTTCTTAAATATGGCACATAGCCATCCTTGATAGGAAACAGTTTTAATTCTAAAAGAGTCTTTAACAAAGCAATATTATCATTGCTATTGAAAGCACTCTCAATCTTTGTCTACACTTCATCGGCTATGGAACGGATAGTATCGGGTTCCAAGGGATATACACGAAAAAGCTCATCAAGATAATTTTTTTGATTAGCTAAATCAATTGACAGTTTCGTATAGCGATTCATAAATAGAGATTCTATAAAGCAAAATTACTAATAATATTTGACACGGAAAAAGCAAGTATGAAGATTTTGCGGTCTACTAAAGCGTAAAAGTGCCGGGGCGGCGAGCGTCCCGGCACTTCTGTTCAGTCGGTTGGGCTATCCCGGTCTGGGATTACCTGTATATCAGTCCTTACGGAGCTTTTCCTCCTCAGGGGTGAGTAGGGGATCGGCACCCCACTGCTGCTTCGAGAGGCGGACGTAGTTGTTGTAGCGCCACTTGGCGTTGGCCTGAGCTGCATCAAAGAGTTCCTGAGCCACGTCGGGGAATGCCTTGAATATTGATGCGAAACGTACCTCGCCTTTGAGGAAGTCGCTGAACTTGCTCCAGTCGGGCTCCTTTGAGTCGAGACTAAAGGGGTTCTTTCCTTCGTTTTCGAGAGCGGGGTTGTAGCGCCAGAGCTGCCAGTAGCCACACTCCACAGCAAGTTTCTCCTCCTCCTGACTGCGTCCCATGCCGGCTTTAAGGCCGTGGTTGATACAGGGGGAATAGGCTATGATGAGCGAGGGACCGTCGTAGGCCTCGGCCTCACGCAGAGCCTTGAGGGTCTGGGCATTGTCGGCGCCCATAGCTATCTGGGCCACATATACGTAGCCATAGGTGGTAGCCATGAGACCGAGGTCTTTCTTGCGGATGCGCTTGCCTGCGGCGGCAAACTTGGCAATGGCTCCGATAGGAGTCGACTTTGATGCCTGTCCGCCTGTGTTGGAGTAAACCTCGGTGTCGAGAACGAGGATATTGACGTTCTTGCCGGAAGCTATCACGTGGTCAAGACCTCCGTAGCCGATGTCGTAGCTTGCGCCGTCGCCGCCGATGATCCACTGGCTCCGCTTCGTGAAGTAGCGGTCCATCGAGATGACGGTCTTGGCGAACTCGCATCCCTTCTCGGCGGGTTCTTTGAGCGCGGCCACGATTCTGTCGCCCAGCTCACGCGACTTGGGTGCGTCTTCCCTGTTCTCGAGCCATTCGCCTGCGAGAGCCTTGAAGTCGGCGGGGGTGTCGTCTTTCTCTACCGCACTCTTCATCAGCTCCACAAGACGGTCACGCATCTTCTCGTAGGCGATATGCATTCCGAGGCCGAACTCGCAGAAATCCTCGAAGAGGGAGTTGGCCCATGCGGGTCCGTGTCCGTCGGAGTCGCTGCAGTAAGGAGTGGAGGGCACAGAGCCGGAATAGATTGACGAGCAGCCTGTGGCGTTGGCAATCACCTGACGTGTGCCGAAGAGCTGCGTGATGAGCTTGATGTAGGGAGTCTCGCCGCAGCCTGAGCAGGCGCCGGAGAACTCAAAGAGCGGAGTGGCAAACTGGCTGTTCTTTGTGTTGAGGCTGACGTCGACAAGGTCTTTCTTTGAAGTAACACGCTCGCGGCAGTATTCCCAGTTGTGCTGCTGAGGATACTGGGTTTCGATATGCTTCATCTGCAAGGCCTTGTTGCCCTTCTTGCCGGGACATACATCCACGCAGTTGCCGCATCCGAGGCAGTCGAGCACGTCGACCTGCTGCACGAACCTCATTCCGGCAAACTGCTTGCCGATGGCCGGAATCGAGTGGTCGTCCTTGAAGGGAGCGGCGGCGTATTCGGCCTCGTCGAGCAGGAACGGACGGATGGCTGCGTGAGGACATACGAAGGAACACTTGTTGCACTGTATGCAGTTTTCGGGATTCCATTCAGGCACGAAGGCGGCCACACCACGCTTCTCCCACGCTGCCGTGCCCTGCGGCCAGGTGCCGTCGGCGCGGTCGTCGAAAGCGCTCACCGGAATGAGGTCGCCTTCCTGGCCGTTGATGCGGTTCACCACGTTGGTGATGAACTGGGGCACACCCTCGGGATGTTTGGGATTGTCTTCGAGCGTAGCCCATGCGGGATCGACGTCAAGTCTATGGTACTCGTTGCCGCGGTCAACGGCTGCGAAGTTCATGTCGACGATATTCTGACCCTTGTTGGAGTAGCTCTTCACGATAAACTTCTTCATCTGCTCTACTGCGAGGTCGACGGGAATCACCTCCGTGATGCGGAAGAACGCACTCTGGAGAATGGTGTTGGTGCGGTTGCCGAGACCGATTTCCTGAGCGATCTTCGATGCGTTGATGTAGTAGAGCGTGATGTCGTTCTGGGCGAGATAGCGCTTCACCTTGTTGGGGAGGTTCTTGGCGAGTTCCTCACCCTCCCATACGGTGTTGAGCAGGAACGTGCCGCCCTTCTGCAGACCGTTGGTAACGTCATACATATTGAGGTAAGCCTGCACGTGGCATGCCACGAAGTTGGGGGTGTTCACCAGATATGTGGAGCGTATGGGATGGTCGCCGAAGCGGAGATGCGAGCAGGTGAAGCCACCGCTCTTCTTCGAGTCGTAGGCGAAATATGCCTGACAGTATTTGTCAGTGTTGTCGCCGATGATCTTCACGGAGTTCTTGTTTGCGCCCACGGTTCCGTCGGCTCCGAGGCCATAGAACTTGGCTGCGAACATACCCTCGCCGCCGAGGTGCATCTCGGGAAGCACGGGGAGCGACTTGAAGGTAACGTCGTCGACGATGCCGATTGTAAATCCGTTCTTGGGCTCTGGGAGCTCGAGGTTCTCATATACGGCGAGAATCTGCGCCGGAGTGGTGTCTTTGGAGCTGAGGCCGTAGCGTCCGCCTACCACGAGCGGGGCGTTCTCACGTCCGTAGAGCACGTCCTTGACATCCATGTAGAGGGGTTCGCCGTTCGATCCGGGTTCTTTGGTGCGGTCGAGCACGGCTATGCGCTTCGTCGAAGCGGGGAGAGCGGCGAGAAAATGTTTGGCCGAAAAGGGGCGGTAGAGATGCACTGCCACCAGTCCGACTTTCTTCCCTTTTTCTCGGAGATAGTCGATTGTCTCCCTGATGGCCTCCGTAACGGAACCCATGGCGATGATGACGTTCTCTGCCTCTGGATCGCCGTAGTAGTCGAAAAGGCCGTAGTTGCGTCCGGTCAGACGGTTGATTTCCTTCATGTAGCCTTCCACTATTTCGGGTATTGCCTCATAGTAGGGATTTGAGGCCTCTCTGTGCTGGAAGAAGACATCGGGGTTCTCGGCCATGCCGCGTGCCACGGGGCTGTCGGGGTTGAGGGCGCGCTGACGGAACGCTTCGAGAGCCTCGCGGTCGAGCAGCGGAGCGAGCTCTTCAGCGTCGAGACGCTCTACTTTCTGAATCTCGTGCGACGTGCGGAAGCCGTCGAAGAAGTTGACGAAGGGCACACGTCCCTTGATGGCCGACAGATGGGCCACGGCGGCGAGATCCATCACCTCCTGCACGCTGCCTTCGCAGAGCATGGCGAATCCGGTCTGGCGACACGACATCACGTCCTGGTGGTCGCCGAATATGCTGAGGGCATGCGACGCGAGGGTGCGGGCCGACACGTGGAAGACACCCGGGAGAAGCTCGCCGGCTATCTTATACATGTTGGGAATCATCAGCAGCAGACCCTGCGAAGCGGTGTAGGTCGTAGTAAGGGCACCGGCCTGAAGCGAACCGTGGACCGCGCCGGCGGCGCCGGCCTCGCTCTGCATCTCCTGCACGAGCACGGTCTCGCCGAATATGTTTTTTCTTCCGGCCGCCGACCAGTCGTCGACGTGCTCAGCCATTGTGGACGAAGGGGTGATGGGATAGATGGCCGCCACCTCTGTGAACATATAGCTTATGTGAGCCGCAGCCTGATTGCCGTCGCAGGTGAGGTATTTCTTAGCTTTGTCCATAATTAATTAATTACCTGATATATTTAGTTAATTTGATTTTTTACCTGTTGTCTGAATTCGGGTTTACAAAACGCGAATATCGCAATTTTTATCCTTTCCAGCAAATATTTTTTCCGGAGCGCCGATGTCAGGTCAGCGTCCGGCAAGTGTTATCTTCCGTTTTTCCCCCTTTATCTTCTTCGTTGAAAGGAGCTCCACGAGGCGTTTCACTCCTTTGCAGGGCACCGCCACAAGGGAATAATGGTCGAATACGTTGATTTTTCCTATCGCGGAGGCTTCGAGTCCGCCCTCCTTCACGAGGAAGCCGACTATGTCGCCACGCGATAGTTTCTCTTTCTTTCCGGCCGAAATCCAGAGGGTGGAGAGATTTGAGCGAAGGTTTGCCTCGGCGCTGCTGTCGGTCTCCACCGTGTCGTCAGCCTCCATAAAGGGCTTGAGCTGCTCGTCGGGGCCTACAAGGAGGTAGACGTCGCCCTCCTCCTCCACTCGGGCCGAGCGGCCGTTGCGGTGGGTGTATGTCTCGGGGGTGAGCGGCAGATGATAGTGGATGATGCGCCCTACGCGCTCTATGTCGAGTCCGCGGGCTGCAAGGTCGGTGGCCACAAGCACGGGGCGCGAACCGTTGTTGAACATAGAGAGGGCCTTCTCGCGGTCGCGCTGTTCGAGGGCACCGTGATAGAGGGCGCAGTCCACTTCGTTGCGCATCAGGAAGTCGGCCACCCTCTCCGCGCTCTCGCGATGGTTGACGAAAATTATCGTGCGCTGCATACCCTCGCGAGAGGCGAGCGTGTGCAGAAGGGCAAGGAGCGAGGCGAGTTTGTCGCGTCCGTCGGAGTCTACACGGTGCACGCGCAGACGCGACCGGAGGTCGGCGTTGGCTTCAAGATAATCGAGCTTCACCGGATTGTCGAGCTTCAGGAACTCGGGGAGCACCGGCAGGTCGGTGGCCGATGTCAGAATCACGCGGCTGACGTTTTTAAGCCTACCTGTTATCTTGCGCATCTCCTCTTCGAATCCGAGCTCGAGCGACTTATCAAACTCATCGAGCACGAGCATCCGCGTCGGCATGGCATCGACGTTTCTGCGCCTCAGATGGTCGAGCAGACGCCCGGGGGTAGCCACGATGATGTCGGGGGTTACGGAGAGGGTGTTGACCTCATCCTCCACGTTGTGGCCGCCATAAAGGGCCGTTACCTTGAAGCCTCTGGCTATCTCGCGCACCACCGAAGCTATCTGTATCACAAGTTCGCGCGACGGGGCAATGACGACGCTCTGCACCCTTCCGGTCGACGGGCGGAGCATACGCATCACCGGCAGCGTGAAAGCGAGGGTCTTTCCGGAGCCGGTGGGTGAAAGCAGTATGATGTCGCGCTGCCCGGTGGCCTGCTCGAGCATCTTCGCCTGCATCGCGTTTATCTTGTCTATGCCGAGCCTCTCGCTTACGAGAGGCAGAAACTCTTTTTCTCTCATTTCTATGGGATAGTTTCGCCGTCGTCGGCCGATTCACTGCGTGAACCGGCGTTTCACCTCTATATAACAACCGTAACGGCGAAATTGTTAAAAATATATTCTTTCAGGAGATCATGCTCCAGTCAAACGTCTTCGCAAACCGCAGACGCATCTCGGAGGCCACCAGTGCCAGACCTTGCTCTGAGAGCTGTCGGCCGCCCGGGGGAGGCGGAGCGTCGGCACGCGAAAACGCAAGAAGCCTGGGATTGCCGTCGAGCACACGCCGGGCTTCGTCGCGCGCCAGAGAGATAATCTGGCCGTCGCGCGCGAGGTCGGCTATCCTGAGGTTGAAGGCGATGCCGCTTTGCTGGGTACCCTCCATGTCGCCGGGGCCGCGAATCTTCATGTCGGCTTCCGACACGAGGAAACCGTCGGTGGTCTCGGTCATGATGTTCAGCCGCTTGCGGGTGTCTTTCCCTATATTGGGATGACTCATGAGTATGCAGAAGCTTTTGTCGGCTCCGCGCCCTACACGCCCCCTGAGCTGATGGAGCTGCGAAAGACCGAACCGCTCGGCATTCTCGATTATCATCACCGAAGCGTTGGGGACATTGACGCCCACCTCAATCACCGTGGTTGCCACCATGATGCGGGCCCGTCCGCTCACGAAGAGATCCATCTGATGGTCTTTCTCGGCCGGCTTCATCTGTCCGTGAACCTTACACACCTCATACGACGGAAACGTGTCGCATATCTTTTCATACCCCTCTTCGAGGCTTTTGAGGCTCAGTTTCTCGTTTTCGTGGATGAGCGGATAGACAATGTATGCCTGCCTGCCGGCGCGGAGCTCACGCCCCACGAGCGAATATACGCTCTGCCGCTGCTCCTCATAGCGCAGCAGCGTGTCGACCGGTTTGCGTCCGGGAGGAAGCTCGTCGATGACCGACACCTCAAGGTCGCCGTATACGGTCATGGCAAGGGTGCGGGGTATGGGAGTGGCAGTCATCACAAGCACGTGGGGAGCCACACTGTTCTTCTTCCACATCCGCGCACGCTGCTCCACGCCGAAACGGTGCTGCTCGTCGATTACGGCAAGGCCGAGGCGGCTGAACCCTACCGTGTCTTCAATCAGCGCATGGGTGCCTACAAGAATATTGATTGACCCGTCGGCAAGTCCGGCGTGAATCTCGCGCCGCGCCGCCGTGCCGGTGCTTCCGGTCAGAAGTCTGACGCTGACGCCAATACGGTCGCCCCATTCCTTGAGGTTCTCAAAATGCTGTGTAGCCAGAATCTCTGTCGGGGCCATCATGCAGGCCTGGTATCCGTTGTCGACGGCCATCAGCATGCTCATGAAGGCGACAAGTGTCTTTCCGCATCCCACGTCGCCCTGGAGCAGACGGTTCATCTGCCGTCCCGAGCCCATGTCGTCGCGTATCTCATGGAGCACACGCTTCTGCGCTCCGGTGAGCGGAAACGGCAACACCTTCGAGTAGAAGTCGTTGAACGCCCGGCCGATGCGTGGAAAGGGGATGCCCGAAATTTTCTCGCCGCGCTCTCGCGCATAGCGGAGAATGTGCATCTCGACATAGAAGAGCTCCTCAAACTTCATCCTCTCCCGCGCTGCCTTGAGGGCTGCATGGCTTGTCGGGAAATGCATGTTGTAGATTGCCTCTCGAAGCGGCATCAGATTCAATGCCTTCACTGTCTCTTCGGGAAGCGTCTCCTGCATACCGCGCACTTTTTCGTGCTCCAACAGATTGGTAAGCAGAGTGTTGAACGTCCTCGCCGTTATCTGTTTCCCCCTCATTTTCTCGGTCAGCGTGTACACACCCCTGAGTCCCTGCGGAGGCTTGGCCGGATCGAAACGGTCTACCTCGGGATGAGCCATTGAGAACGCCCCCCTGTAGAACGACGGCCGGCCGAACACCACATACTCCACTCCGGTGGAATACATGGCCTTTATCTGTTTGATTCTCGCGAACCATACTATCTCCATCATGCCGCGCCCGTCGGTGAAGAGGCCGACGAGACGCGTCTTGGCGCCTTCCCCTTCCACGGAGAAGCGCACGAACCGGCCGCGTATCTGCACGAGCGGCATATCGTCGGTCAGCTCTGAAATCATGAAGAAACGGCTACGGTCTACGTATCTGAACGGGAACGTATACAGCAAGTCGCGAAAGGTATGTATGTCAAGCTCCGAGGCAAAGAGCTTCGCACGGGCGTCGCCCATACCCTTCAGATACTTTATGTCGGTAGCCGCGAGTCGGTTCATTCAGTCAGTCGGCGGGCAAGGAGCAGGTCGGCGATGGCGAAGTCCTGCGGATTGGTTACTTTCATGTTGACAGCCTCACCGGGATAGAGAGCCACCTTCCGCCCGGCGGCCTCGGCCACCGAGGCATCGTCTGTCAGCCGGCTGTCGAGCACGTCGGCACCGGCAAATGCCTCATGAAGCAGCTTTGCGGGAAACACCTGCGGCGTCTGCACAGCCACAAAATCAGCGCGGTCGACGGCCACGCTTCCGTCGCCTTCGATTCTGCGAAGCGAATCGGTAACGGCCACTGCCGGAACCACGCCCGTCCCCTTCTCCTTCGCGACCCTGAAACCGCCCAGTATCATCTCCCGACTTACGAGGGGGCGGGCTGCGTCGTGGACAGCCACATACACGTCTTCGCCAGCCGGCACCGACATGAGGGCGTTGCACACCGACTCGGCGCGGGTGCGTCCTCCTGCCACTGCCTTGTGGGGAATGCGCTCATCCTCGGGCATGGCCTCGCAGAGGAGGTCCCAGTCGTAGAAGAATCCGGGATGCAGAGCCACTATTATCTCTATTCCCGGAACGGCATCGGCAAAGGCCTTCATCGACCACCACAGCATCGGCCTCCCCTGAAGCAGATGAAACTGCTTGGGCAGGTTGCCTCCGGCGCGCTGACCCGATCCGCCGGCCACGATAACGGCATAATATTTTTCCATAACGTTGAAGGGGGTTGACAAACAAGTGTTTAAATTAAGCACTTGCTAATTTGATACTTACTTAAAAACATGAGCGATAGCCGCGGCCTGACCTGACGGCCTGCCGCAGCTATCGGTTTTACGATATCAGACGGGAAGCGTGCCTCCCGTAAAATCACATGTTCATGCCGCCGTCTACCTGGATTACCTGACCGGTAACGTAAGACGACAGGTCGGATGCAAGGAACGTGGCCACGTTGGCGATGTCTTCCACCTGACCACCGCGGCGCAGAGGTATCTTCTTCTTCCATTCCTCGCGGATTTCGTCGGAAAGGGCTGCTGTCATGGCAGTCTCGATGAATCCGGGAGCGATGGCGTTGGCGCGGATGCCACGCGAGCCCACCTCCTGCGCGATGCTCTTGGCGAGGGCGATGAGGCCGGCCTTCGAGGCTGCGTAGTTCGACTGTCCGGCATTGCCATGGACACCTACCACCGATGCCATATTGATAATCGAACCGCCGCGCTGACGCATCATCACGGGCACTACGGCGTGGATGAAGTTGAATGCCGATTTCAGGTTGACTGCAATCACGGCGTCCCACTGCTGCTCGCTCATGCGCATCATGAGGCCGTCTTTGGTGATGCCGGCATTGTTGACCAGAATGTCGATACGGCCGAAATCATTGATCACCTCTTTCACCACCTCTTCGGTCTGTGCGAAGTCGGCTGCGTTGGAGGCATAACCTTTGCATTTCACTCCGAGAGCGCTGATTTCCTCTTCGGTTTTCTTGCCGTTTTCATCGATCACGAGATCGGTGAAGGCGATGTTGGCTCCCTCTTCGGCAAAACGCAGTGCGATTGCCTTTCCGATGCCGCGGGCGGCGCCGGTGATGAGGGCTGTCTTTCCTTCTAACAATTTCATTGATTTTCTGATGTGTTGTTCCTGCCGCCGCTCCGCTTGCGCGAATCGGGGCAGGAGGGTTTTCTTCATTTATATATCATTCTCCGGCTGCGGCCGCCTTTTCGGGAAACTCCACGATGAAGCATCCGCAGCTGTAGCCGCCGCCAAACACCATCAGCGCCACCTTGTCGCCTCCCTCGAAATCGCCGATATGCTGGGCAAGCACGAGCGGAGCCGAGGCCGAGCCGGTGTTGCCGAGCTCCTCGATGTTGTTGAGGAAGTCGGTCATCGGCTTGTCGAGCTGATGGGCCACCTGGGCCACAATCCTCTTGTTGGCCTGATGGCAGATCAGTTTCTTTATGTCGGGCAGCTGCAGGCCGGCATTGGCCAGCGACTGCTGGAGCGCATAAATCATATAGCGGCAGGCGTAGATGAACACGTCGCGCCCGTCGGGCATGGTGATGCCGTCTTCCTTCGGCCGCAGACGCACGCCGTCGGGACCCTTGCCCACCTGTCCGAGACCTTCGGTAAACACGTCTCTGACAATAAGGTCAGAGGCCGACTGCCTCTCATTCGAGACGAAGAAGGCCACTGCCGCGTCGCCCCAGAGGTGTCCGGCCTTGGGGTCGGTGGGATTGGAATAGTATGAGTTCTGCTCGCTGCATATCAGCAGTGCCTTTTTGGCCTTTCCCATGGCAAAATACCCCTCAATTATCTCCAGTCCGTTGATGAACGACGAACAGGCCGAAGAGGCATACATCACCTTTGCCTTTGCTATCGAATATTTGCGCTGCACCTTATGAGCCAGCGTAGCCACCGAATCATACACACAATAAGAAGCCGCCACTATAAGGTCGACGTCCTCGATAGGATAAGGGAGCTTACCTACTGCGTCTTCCACGGCATCGAAACCCATGGAATCAGAGTTTTCCCCCTCGCCTACATGGGATCTGGTCTTTATTCCCGTGCGCTGTGTAATCCATTCGTCGGTAAGACCGTTGATATTCTCGAAATAACTGTTGGGGATGCGGTCTTCCGGTATGTAGAATCCTGTTGCGTTGATATACATTGTCATGGTCGATTTTTGTTAGCCGGCATTGCGAGACTTGCGTCCCGCGCCGGAAGTTTAGCCATAAGGAGCGGTATGCCAGCCTATTGGCGTCTCTTTTTTAGTCCATATAGTATCAAATGGCTTATGTACTCGCTGAGCATCGGCTTCGAGATTCCCTGCTCCGTAAGGTTGTCGCGTATGTAAGGCACGTCGAGTCCCTGGATGGCATGGATGATGATTACAGCCAGATGGCGGCAGTCGTCGATTTCGAAAGCTCCGATGGTCTTTCCTTCCCGCAGGATGTCGCAAAGCAGGTCGATTTCTCTCCGCGACACGAGTTTGCGCGCACGGTCCACCTTGCGCACGTCGCGGAAGAAGCCGGCCCGCAGAGAGCCGTTGCGGCTCACGATCTCGCGCATGGTCTCGAAACGGCACGCCACATACTCTTCGAGCTTGCGTTCTGGAGAGATATTGCGCTTCACTATTTCCTGAAGCCGGCACAGAAGCTGGTCGGTCTCCCGCTCTATGACGGCATTGAAGATGTCGCGCTTGCTCTTGAAGTAGGTGTAGATTGTGCGGCGTCCCTTGTCGGAAGCCGACGCGATATCGTGCATAGTGGTGTTTTCCACACCTTTCCGGGCGAAAAGCTGACGGGCCACCTCTATGAATTTATCGCGCGTTTTCTTTACCATAGTCTCTACGGGCTGAATGATATGCGTGCATCGAAAATGCACACAATCTTTATTCGTGTGCAAAGTTAAGGAATAATTCCGAGCCGACAAACTTTTAAGGTGAAAAAGTCCCAAAAAGACCAAATTTTCCACCTTGAGGAAAAGATTTACGAGTAACCCGGAGCTTGCACGGAACGAC
>CAMCDS010000014.1 GCA_945873625.1 uncultured Porphyromonadaceae bacterium
CTCCGGAAAAGAAGTATCATGGAGTCAATCAACGATATGCTCAGGAACGTGGCCCGGCTGGTGCATTCCCGCCACCGGAGCGTCCATAATTTCATCATGAATCTGCTTGCGGCAATGGGCGCATATTGCTTCTTCTCCACAAAGCCCGAAGTCAATTTCGATTACGAAGTGCCACAATCCAACGGGCTGCTCGTCCTCTGGCAATAAACAGCAACGGTTAAAAATTCAGGCGATCAATGACTGGCCGCCCGATAATTCATGCCTAACTGTAATGTCGCCGAGTTGGATATCGTTATCCCGAACTCGCGTTCTAAGATAATATAGTATCATACTTTCGACTTACGTGAATCAGGTGCATGATATACACGAAAGGGCTTATAGCGCGTGAGGAGATGCAGACGGGTCTGCATCTCCTCACAGTCAGCGGTTTTGAGTGTCATTCGAGGTATTCGTCATCCTCCGGTTCCGGCACGTGGGCCGGAACCGTGTCGGCATGTTCGGGCTCGGGATGATGGTGCGCTATGGAATCGGCGTGAATCTCCCGGTCTGCGGCTTCTTCCTTCTCCTCACGCAACATGATGCGGCTCCGGCCTGGGACAGTGGTAATCGAAGGTATGTCGTAGCCTTCGCTAAGGTTTACCTTCATGTCGCGTGTGCCGGGCGAGACGATTATCGGCATGCCCACTTCGACGAGCTCCACAAGCTCGAGGATGTTTTCATTAGTGATTCTGATGCACCCGTGGCTCACGCGATGGCCTATGCTCCACGGCGCCACAGTGCCGTGGATGCCTATCTGCGAGGTGTTTGGGCATTTCAGACGTATGAACCTCGGGCCGAACTGCCCTTTCTTGTCGCTGGTCTTTCCGTTGTCGTCGGTAAAGAGCCAGTCGGTGCTGTCGTAGATACCCTCGGCCGTGAAGAATCCTTCGGGTGTGCGTGAGTCTGCGCGGCGATGCTTGGTGCCGAAGTTCTTGGCGCAGGCCATGCCGTATTGCCTCTCCACGCGTCCATATTTGTCGTAGAGTATCACTTCCATCCTCCCCTTGTCGACCACTATGAAGCGGCTGTACTCGTTATTGAGCAGACCGGTGGCGTATTCAAGACACTCTTCGGCCACCGACGGGATGATTCCTCGGGAATACTCGTCCCAGTGGCCCGATTGCCTCATATAGTCAATGGCCTCTTCAGGCGAGTCGAATTTCAGAAGTTCCTTTTCAGGCGGCATGGAGTCGGGGCGCGCCGAGTCCATGACGGTGCGCGCTCCATCCTCTCCGTCGGCAGCTTCGGAGCTCTCTCTGCCGTCGGAGCCTCCGCAGGCACTGAGCGGAAGCAGCATCAGGGCGATGACAGCAAGTCGGTGAAAGGATTTCATTTGGGCAGCAGGTGGTTAAGGTATCGGGTTATTTCATCCAGATTACGTCGTCGGGGTTCCAGCGGGGTTCGGCTTCGGCCACGTCCTTGCCGGGATAGCCGATTAGGATGGCGCAGAGAGGACGGAGCGATTCGGGCAGACTGAGCAGACGAGCCATATCGGCTGAGCGTCCCGGCGCGGGCCAGACACCGGTCCAGCAGCTTCCGAGGCCGAGCGCATGGGCTGAAAGGAGTATGTTTTCGGCTGCGGCCGAACAGTCCTGCACCCAGAAGCCGTCGCCGGCGGCTGCCTCATCTTTGTCGAGTCTCGACATATCGCCGCATACCACTATGGCCAGAGGAGCCTTCTTCATCCCTTCGGAATGGGCGGCGTTGGGAAATTCGGCACGCAGCGAGTCGAGCGCCGCTCCTTCCACCACCACGTATTTACGCGGAAACTTCTTCATGGCCGAAGGGGCCTGCATGGCGGCCTTGAGTATCAACTCGACGGTGTCGCGGCCCACGGGGCGTGCCTCATAGTCGCGCACGCTGACGCGGGTCATTATATTATCGTAAGCCGCGTCGGCGGCGTTTCCGGCAGCGGCATCCGTGGCCGACTCTCCGGCGTTGCCGCACGATGCGAGCAGTCCGACGAGAACAAGTGCCGTCAATTTGAAGAGTTTTTTCATATTCGGTCGTTTTAGAGTATGTTTGAATTTAAAACTGATTTAAGAGTATGTTTGAATTTAACACGAATTGATTTGAACATACTCCGGAAAAATTCTTTCTATCCCCTTGAAGTTAAACTCAAACATACTCTAATAAATAACAATCATTTACGTTCAAGGGTTGCCTGATGCGGTGAGCCGGTAATACCCGAGTTCGTCGGCCACGGCCTCTCCCCTGTCGACAAGCTCCTGAAGCTCGCGGAAGGCTTCCGGCGTCAGCTTGCCGAAATCGGCTTCAAGCTGCCTCACGGAGGCAATGCCACCCTTAGAGGAAAGCCACTCGCGCACCCTCCTGTCGAGGCCGCGCACAGACGGAGGTCGCGCCGATCGGGCACGGCATATATCGCACTTGCCGCAGTCTGCGGCACCGGTCTCGCCAAAATAGGCAAGCAGGCGCCCTACGCGGCACCGGCTGTCGTCGTAGGCATACGAAATCATGGCTTCGGTGCGCCGCTTCATGGCTTCGCGCCTCGTCTCATAGACCTCGCGGGGTATGAGCATCCATTCCTTCTCCTCACGTGCTGTGGGGAAATAGATGTAGGGCATACGGGTGCGGGGCACGTAATAGACAGCGTGCATCCTCCCCAGCTCGACGAGCGCCTGACAGACGCGTTCCTCCGTAAGACCGGTGTCGAGGGCTATCCTCGATTCAAAGATGAAGACATAGTCGGAGAAGACGCCCGGATAGCCGCGCAGCACCGATGTCAGCACTTTCTCGGCATCGGGCGAGAGGGAATAGCCGTAGAGCTCGTCGCGACGCGCGCGTATCATGACGCGCGAGAGGGTCTCCTTCTCCTCGATATAGTCGATATATCCGGCGCGTCCGAGAATCCTCAGCGCGGCCTCGCAGTCCTGCTCGCGCAGTTCGAACACGGTGCAGAACTTCTGAAAGTCAAACTCTTTGAGAAGCTGATAGCCGCTGCCTATCTCCACGCCGAGAAACACACACAGCTTCTCATACACGTCCTTGATGTAGCTGCGTTCCGGGAATGCCTCCGTAACGTGGCGGCGTAGCAGAGCCTTGTCGCGCCCGCCTCGCAGCAGCACGGCAAACGAGCGGAGTCCGTCGCGCCCGGCGCGGCCTGCCTCCTGATAATATTCTTCGGGAGACGGGGGCATGTCGTAGTGGATCACGACGCGCACGTCGGGCTTGTCGATACCCATGCCGAAGGCGTTGGTGGCCACCATCACGCGGATACGCCCCTCTTTCCATGCGTTCTGACGCTCCTCCTTGTATTCGTACGACAGACCGGCATGGTAATGCGTGGCCGATATACCTTCGGCCACAAGCGTCTCGGCTACCTCGCGGGTGCGCTTGCGGCTTCTGACGTAGACGATAGCCGACCCGGAGGTGCGGCGGAGTATATGCAGGGTTTCGTTGATTTTCAGGTCGGTGGGACGCACGAGGTAACTGATGTTGTCGCGTGCGAAGCTGTCGCGCACCACCCGGTGGCTTTCCGGGAAACCGAGTTCGCGGCAGATGTCGGCCACCACCTCGGGCGTGGCCGTGGCCGTCAGCGCCATGACGGGAGCCTGCGGGGCCACCTTGCGCAGCCGGCGGATGCCGAGATAAGACGGACGGAAATCATAACCCCACTGCGATATGCAATGAGCCTCGTCGACCACTATGAGCCTGACGTCAAGATGGCGGAGCTCGTCGAGGAAACGGTCGCTTTTAAGACGTTCGGGAGCCACATATAGGAAACTGCACCCGTCGTTGGTGAGTCGTTCCCACGCCATGCGTATCTCCTTTGAGGTCATGCCCGAATGGAGGAAGACGGCCTTTATGCCCCTGCTCCTCAGGTTGTCGACCTGATCTTTCATCAGCGAGATGAGGGGGGTAACGACCACGGTCAGACCTCCCGACAACAGACCCGGCACCTGAAAGGCGATCGACTTGCCTCCACCGGTCGGCATAAGCCCGAGGGTGTCGGCACCGGAAAGCACCGCCTCGACTACGGCTCTCTGCACAGGCCGGAAACCGGGATAGCCCCAGTGTCGTCTGAGCGTCTCTTCCGCCTTGCGCATCTTATCTCCGCCGGTCTGCATCGGGTAAAGTAGGAATTGGTTTGTAGGCCGCGTATCAGCGCTTCTCCGAGAGGCGGATGTCGCGCACCATCAGCTGCACGCTGTCGGGATGCCCGGCGCGGCGCGTCTGCTCTATGGTATAGCAGATGTCGATGGGCTTGTGGGCATGGATATGCTCGAAATAGGGAGCCATGTTGAAGGCGATGGCGTTGATGACACGGCTGGTGCTGTCGTCTTCGAGTTCGAGCTTGATATGCTCCATGTTCTTGCCTACGAGCTTGCTGGTGCCGAAGTCGAACACGTTGCGCGTGATGAAGACGGGCTTCTGATTGCCCGGGCCGTAGGGGTTGAACTTCTTGAGATAGCCCATCAGTTCGGGTGTGATGTCGGCAAACTCGATTTCAGCGTCGATCTCGATCTGCGGCGAGAGCTGGTTGGGCTGTATGTGCTCCGACACATAGTTCTCGAAGCGGCGGCTGAACTCCTCGATGTTCTCCTCCCTGAGCGTGAGTCCGACGGCGTAGGTGTGGCCGCCGAAATTCTCGAGCAGCGAGCGGCTGGCATTGACGGCGGCGTAGATGTCGAAGCCCTGCACTGAGCGCGACGAGCCGGTGGCCATTCCGTTGGAGAATGTGAGCACCACCGAGGGCTTGTAGTATAGCTCGGTGAGACGCGAGGCCACGATGCCGATGATGCCCTTGTGCCAGTCTTTGTTGTAGATCACGATCGAGCGTTTCCCCTCGATTATGCTGACGTCGTTGGCGATAAGGCGGTTGGCCTCGTCGGTGATGCGCTTGTCGAGCTCCTTGCGGTCTTTGTTGTATTGGTCGATGGCCTTCCCCTTCTCGTAGGCGTCGTGCAGGTCGCGGCACACGAGGAGGTCGACGGCCTCGATGCCGCTCTGCATGCGGCCCGACGCGTTGATTCTCGGCCCGATCTTGAAGATGACGTCGGAAATGGTGATTTCCTTGTTGGTGAGCTTGCAGAGCCTGATTATGCTCCGGAGTCCGAGATTGGGATTGCTGTTGATGCGGCGCAGGCCATGATAAGCCATAACGCGGTTTTCGTCG
The DNA here is from genome assembly GCA_945873625.1 of uncultured Porphyromonadaceae bacterium. Classification (GTDB taxonomy): domain Bacteria; phylum Bacteroidota; class Bacteroidia; order Bacteroidales; family Muribaculaceae; genus Lepagella. The sequence goes on from CAMCDS010000014.1 coordinate 5,177, forward strand.
ACTATGGGCACTATGTCGGCGGCTATGCTGACGGCCACGAGGTCGAGCAGCGACTCAAGTTCGTTGTGGTTTGAGAGTCCGTTGCTCATGGCGAACGCCTGCATGAACTTGAAGCCTACCCCGCATCCGCTAAGATGCTGGCAGGGGTATGTGCTTCCCGGCATCTTGGGGTTGAGGATGGCGACGGCGGGAGGGAGCTCCTCGTCGGGGACGTGGTGGTCGCAGATGATGAAGTCGATGCCGCGGTCTTTGGCATACTGTATCTCCTCGATGGCCTTTATGCCGCAGTCGAGCACTATGACGAGCTTCACGTCGTTTTCAAGCGCATAGTCGATGCTTTTGCGCGAGATGCCGTATCCCTCCTCGTAGCGGGTGGGGATATAGTATTCGACGTTGCTGTAATAATTCTGGAGGTATTTATAGACGAGGGCCACGGCCGTGGTTCCGTCCACGTCGTAGTCTCCGTAGATCATGATGCGCTGCTTGGAGCCCATAGCCCTGTTGAGCCTCTCCACGGCCTTGTCCATGTCTTTCATCAGAAAGGGGTCGTGGAGGTCGGAAATCGCCGGCGCGAAGAATCGCTCAGCGCCGCGCCGCGTGTTGACGCCGCGCCGGAGCAGCACCTCGGCCACCGGCGCGAGATTTCCGCAGACGGGCAGCAACTCTTCGGCTTCCTGGCGTTGCTGTAGGGTAAGCGGCTGATAGTTCCATTTATAAGTCATTATGTTGTGTCGTTTTTTTTTCGTTGGTTGAATTTCCGGAAAAGGGGAATCGGCCCGATTCGGAAAATGAGTTACGGGCAGCCCGATCCGCGCATGGAAGAGCCGCTCGATGGCCGAGAAGGGAAGCCGAGGAATGAGAATTTGCAAAAATAGTGAAAATTTCCGACACTTCAAAATACCTGACTGAGAATCTTTGTCGGCCGCGTCGCTTTCTTCAGGTTTTTACGTCATGGATAAGCCGGAGGCTGCGCCGGAACCGGATTCCCGCGCAGCCTCCCGTAAGAATCTGCTGCCGGTTCATCGCCGGTCGATGGGACAGGCATTGCCGGCCGACGAGCCTATGGGACAACCGGCGTCGAGCGTGGCGATGGCGGCAAGGTTCACTATGTCGGCCACCTCCGAGTTGTGGTGGATGAAGTGAATCGGCTTTCTGAGACCCATCTGTATCGGGCCTACCACATCCCCCGCTCCCAGGGCAAGCAGCATCCTGAACGTGGAGTTGGCCGCGCCCAGCGAGGGGAAGATGAGGGTGTTGACCTCCTTCCCTTTGATAGTGTTGAAGGGGAAGGTGGAATCGCGCAGCGGAGCGTCGAGGGCATAGTTGACCTGCATCTCGCCGTCGACAGCTATCTCCGGATAACGCTCGTGAAGCATCCTCACGGCATCGGCACACCGGCGGGGTTCCTCTTCGTCGGCGTTGGAGCCGAAGTTGCTGTATGAAAGCACGGCCAGCACAGGGTCGAAACCGAAGAAACCCACCGAGCGGTGAGCCAGACGCGCTATGTCGGCTATCGTCTCCTTGTCGGCCACGGGGTTGATGGCCGTGTCGGCGAGGAAGAATGTGCCCCGGCGCGTATTGACGATGTGCATGGTGGCGAAATGGTCGAAGCCTTCGCGCAGGCCGATTACTTCGGCAGCCAGCGCGGCAGATTTGTTGGCCGCCGAGTATGTACTCTCGATCACAGCGTCGATATCAGAGGCGGCAAGCATCATGACGGCATACCAAGTACGGCTCCACATCTTGTCGGAGGCCTCGCGCATCGTCATCCCCTCACGCTGTCTGATTTCCGAAAGCAGGCGGGCATACTCTTCCCGCTTCCCGGCATTGACGTCGCTCCTGACGTTGATTATCTCCACTCCGTCGAGCGACACCTTCAGCTCGGCGGCACGGCGCTCTATGACCTCGGTCTCGCCGAGAAGCACGGGATGGCAGATGCCGTCGTGGGCCAGACGCCCGGCTGCGCGTATGACGTTGTCGGAGGCACCGTCGGTGAAGGCCACGCGCTTCGGGTCTTTGGCAGCCAGCTCGCAGACATGGCGCATCAGCTGACCCTTGTCGCCCATCATTCGGGTGAGACGCTCGCGGTATGCGTCGAGGTCTTCGATCGGACGGCGCGCAATGCCGCTCTCCATGGCGGCGCGTGCCACGGCCGGGGCCACATGCGTCAGCAGACGCGGGTCGAGGGCCTTGGGAAGGATATATTCGCGCCCGAACGATATCGACACGTTGCCGTAGGCATCGTCGACGATAGAGGGCACTGGCTGACGGGCGAGGTCGGCGATTGCGTGCACGGCTGCTATCTTCATGGCCTCGTTGATGCCGGTGGCCTGGCAGTCGAGGGCGCCGCGGAAGATGTAGGGGAAGCCGATGACGTTGTTTATCTGGTTGGGATAGTCGCTTCGCCCTGTGGCTACGATGATGTCGGGACGCACGGCCATCGCCGTCTCATAGTCGATTTCAGGGTCGGGGTTGGCAAGGGCGAACACTATGGGGCGCGGGGCCATGGAGCGCAGCATATCGGGCGTAACCACGTCGGCCACACTCAGCCCGAGGAAGACGTCGGCGCCTTCCATAGCCTCGGCGAGGGTGTGGATGTCGCGGCCGGTGGCAAACTCGCGCTTCTGGAGATTAAGGTCGGTGCGGTCGGCCCGGACCACCCCCTTGGAATCGCACATCACCACGTTGGCCGGATTGATGCCGAGGGCGATGTAGAGGCGCGTACAGCTCACTGCGGCGGCGCCTGCGCCGTTGACCACGAGGCGCACGTCGGCAATCTCCTTCTTCTGGAGGGCGAGGGCGTTGAGCAACCCTGCCCCGGAGATGATGGCCGTGCCGTGCTGGTCGTCGTGCATCACCGGGATGTCGCATTCCTCCTTGAGGCGGCGTTCTATCTCGAAACATTCGGGGGCCTTGATGTCTTCAAGGTTTATGCCGCCGAAGGTCGGCGCTATGCTCTTCACTATCTCCACAAACCGGTCGGGGTCTTTCTCGTCGACTTCGATGTCGAAAGAGTCGAGCCCCGAGAATATCTTGAAGAGAAGGGCCTTCCCTTCCATCACGGGTTTGCCTGCGAGCGGTCCGATGTCGCCAAGGCCGAGCACGGCGGTTCCGTTGGAGACTACGGCCACGAGGTTGCCTTTGTCGGTATAGCGGTAGGCGTCGGCGGGATTGCTCTCAATCTCGCGGCAGGGGAACGCTACCCCGGGCGAATAGGCGAGCGAGAGATCGAGCTGCGACCGGTAAGGTTTGGTGGGTATGACTTCTATTTTTCCGGGCCGACCATCTTCATGATAGTCGAGCGCCATCTTCTTGTTAACTTTCGGCATAGTCGTATACTTTAAAAGATACAGGACGCCGGCGAGGCGTCCTATATCTTTTACAAGCAGGCGCGTCAAATGTTCACGCGCTCTGCCGAAAGCGGTATATGCGTCTTATGCTTAAAGCAGCTTGATGCTGATGTAGCGCTTGGGATTCTTCTTGATGTCGACTATGAGCGAGTCGATGTCGGCGGCCACTGTGTTGAGGCGGTTGTAGAGCTCGGGGTCGGAAGTGAGCTTGCCGAGTGTCGACTTCGAGTTGTTGAGGCTTTCGGAGAACCGGCTGAGGTTTTGCGTTATCTGCTCCACATCGCTCATGGTAGACTGCAGGGGGAGCTCACGCAGCTGGCGCGAGAGGTCGGTGAGGTTGTAGGTGATGGTGTCGATGTTGCGGGTGATGCGTCCGGCGTTTCCGAGTATGCCGGGCACCTGACGGTTCATGGCCGTGTTGAGGCCCTGCGAGGTAAGAAGCAGATTGCTCGAAATGCCGTCAAGGCGGCCGATCGAGGCGGCGAGGGCCGGGTCGGCCACCAGCACGTTGAGGTTGTAGAGCAGCGTGTCGACGCGCGGAAGGATGGCATTGATCTTGGGCATCACCTCGTCGGTGATGGCCGAGATGGCGTCGGGGGCGTTGCCTGTGGCTATGTCGCTGCCTACGGCAAGCATCTTCTTCGACGAGCCGAGCTGCAGCTGCACGAAAGCGCCGCTGAGGAAATTGCTGCCTATCATGGCGCGGGTGTCTTCCGGCACCTGGAGCTCCTTGTTGAGGGCGAGAAGCACGCGGATGTGCCCGGGATTGGAATAGTCGTAGTTGATTTCCCTCACCTGGCCTACCTTATATCCGTTGAGCGTAACGGGGGCTGCGGTCTCGAGACCGGCCACGTCGGTATACTCCGCATAGTAGAAGTTGGCGGGCTTGAACAGATTGATGCCTTTCAGAAAGTCGATGCCGACTATCAGGATGGCTATTGCGACTATGACACTCAGGCCAATGATGAATTCCTTGTTGAATACCTTTTTCATACCGGTTGATGTTTAGAGTATAATTGGTCAGAGCACGGCTCTTTTAAGATAACAAGTATTTTTAGATTTTTCTTTTTTGGGTTATCTACTTATTTGTTGCGTCCGCGAAGCGATCCGCGGTTCAGCCGCGATTTATCGTCAGACGACTTCACCGGCGTTCTGGAGAACGCCTCCTTTACTTCGGCCTTCACCTTGTCGGCCTCTTTGGCTTTCTTATCGGCCTTTCTGTCGGTTTTGACCTTCTCCTTCTTTTTCTTCTTGTCGTCCTTCTTGGGGTCGGTCTTCTTCTTCTCCTCCTTCACGTCGCGCCGGGAAGCCTTATCACCTGATACGCTCACCTCGCGGTTGTTGACCATGCGGGTTTTGGCTTCCGGTTTCTTCGACTCTTTCTTTCCTTTGTCTTTTCCCTTGCCTTTGTCTTTCGCTTTCTCCTTACCCTTGGCATTGGCCTTGGGTGCGGCCTTTTTCGCCGGTCGGGCATCAGACTTCACATCGTCGGCAGGGGCGGGAGCGGCGCTGCGTGTCTCAGCCTTGGGGGCTGCCGCACGCGCGGGATGGGTGTTGACCGTAATCGACGAGGCGGCCACGTCGCGACGGTCGGAGGCCTCGCGGGAAGCCGAGGAGCGGCGACGGCGACGCGCTGTGGCGTAGCTTGAATTAGCAGAAGAGCGGCCGGGGGCGTCAGACACCTTGCGTCCGCCCGACGAGCCTGACGCGAGCACCACGGTCTCCTCACCGGCAGGCGAAGAGACGGCATCCATTTCCTCGTAGGCCATCTTGCCTGCCGACGTGGTGCGCAGATTCTGCTCATATTTCTTCACGGCCTTGAATATGGCGTCGGCCAGCTTGCTCTGTCCGTGTCCCGAGGCCATGTACTTTGCGGAGTTGGGATTGCAGATGAAGTCGAGCTCGACGAGCACGGCCGGCATCGACGTGGCCCAGAGCACCCAGAACCCGGCCTGGTGCACACCCCGGTTCTTTCGTCCGGCGGTCTCTACGAGTTGCTTCTGCACGTCGTTGGCGAAACGGATGCTCTGGCTCAGGTTTTTCTTCTGAGCCATCTCGAAGATGATATACGACTCATCCGACGAAGGGTCGAAGCCCGAATAAGTCTGCTTCGAGTTCTTCTCCAGCTCTATGACTGAGTTCTCCCGACGGGCCACGGCCATGTTGTTGGCGTCTTTGTGCAGACCGAGGGCATAGACCGAGGCTCCGGCCACCGACTTTCGGTTTTTGTTGGAGACGTCGAGAGAGTTGGTGTGGATTGAGATGAATAGGTCGGCCTTGGCCTGGTTGGCCTTGTCGGCACGGCCCTGCAGTGAGATGAAGCTGTCGTTGTCGCGCGTGAGGATTACACGGGCGTTCTTCATCCCTTTCTTTATTTTGGCCGCGAGTTCCTTGGCCACTCCGAGGTTGATGTCTTTCTCCTTTACGTTGTTGTCAACCGCTCCGGTGTCTTTACCGCCGTGTCCGGCGTCGATGACCACTGTGAAGGGCTTGGCTTTGGCCTGCTTCCTGGCTGAGGCTGCCATGAGGGCGGGGGCAGCGCAGAGCAGCATGCACCCGACAAGTATGTATGCGAGTTTCCTGATTTGCATTATTCACTGAAAGGTTTCTTTTGCCTTCGCGGGCACGGGATTCGCCCCGCGGCATCAGAAGTTTACGCCGAAGCTCACCCTGGCGAGGTCGATATACTTCACCGGGAGGTCGGCTTCGAGCCTTGTTGTATGGTTGATATGGTAGTAACTGTAAGAGAGGAGAATATGGCTTCTGAAGCGCTTGCTCATGGCCAGATTCACCCCGACGCCGAGAGAGGCCGCCACACCTCCGCGCGTAGCCCCGTTGCGGAGCGTGCAGAAGGCATAGCCGGCGCGTATGTCGCCGAAGAAGAGAGAGGGCTTGGTGCGGAACGAGGAGCTGAACTGCACGTAGACGGGATAGAGTGTGTTTTTGCTTCCGAATGAGCGGTGGAGGCCGGCTCCTATTCCGAGGTTGCGGATAAAGGCGTTCTTATAGCCTATCATCACGTCGACATCGAGCGTCGACATGTCGTAACCGTGCAGGTCGATCGACGCGCCTACATCCACTCCCCACGTGAAATGCGACAGCCAGAGTAATCCGCCTGCATTGGGGAAAAGGCTCTCGCGCACCGCGTCGCGCTTCTCGGCCTCCGTAAGCACGTTGGCGGCAGACGAAGCGGCCACGCTGTCGGCCGGCTCGGGAGCCGGCACCGCCGACGCGCAGGCGGGGAAGGCACAGGCCGCCGCGAGCGCGAGGCGCATGAAGCCTGCGGCGGCGACGCGGCGCAGCAGCGGGCGTCGGGATGCGGCAGGCTTCGTATTCGTTTTGGAATCTTTGAGAGAATGATCCACAGTTTATTGCTTTGATTGTTCAGTCGCCGAGATAACTTTTGAGAAGCTCGCTTTTCTGGCCTTTCAGCCGTTTAATGGCCTTCTCCTTTATCTGGCGCACACGTTCGCGGGTAAGGTCGAATTTCACTCCTATCTCTTCGAGCGACATCTCCTGACACCCTATGCCGAAAAACATCTTCAGAATCTCGCGTTCACGCTCGTAGAGCTGCATCAGCGCGCGGTCCACCTCCTTGGAGAGCGACTCGCGGTTGAGGCCGGCGTCGGCCTGCGGACTCGAATCGTTGGGCAGCACGTCGATAAGCGAGTTGTCCTCACCCTCCACAAAGGGAGCGTCGACAGAGATGTGGCGGCCCGACACCTTGAGTGTGTCCGAAATCTTGTCGACGGGCACTCCCAGGCGCTCGGCAAGTTCTTCCGACGACGGACGCCGCTCGTTTTCCTGCTCGAACTTCGAGAGCTCCTTGCTGATACGGTTGAGCGATCCCACCTGGTTGAGCGGCAGACGCACGATGCGCGACTGCTCGGCCAGAGCCTGGAGAATCGACTGCCTTATCCACCATACGGCATAGGAGATGAACTTAAACCCGCGGGTCTCGTCAAACTTCTGCGCGGCGCGGATAAGACCGAGATTGCCCTCGTCGATAAGGTCGGGAAGCGAAAGCCCCTGGTTCTGGTATTGCTTGGCCACGGAGACCACAAACCTCAGATTGGCTTTCGTCAGCTTATGAAGCGCCTTCATGTCGCCAGCCTTGATACGCCGGGCCAGCTCTACCTCTTCATTGACAGAGACGAGCTCTTCCCGACCTATCTCCTGAAGATACTTGTCGAGCGAAGCGCTTTCACGGTTGGTGATGGATTTTGAAATCTTAAGTTGCCTCATAATTTCCCGTTAGAAAATTGTTGCAAAGATAACAAAATTTCCCGACACTCACAAACCGAAGCGCCGCAGCACGCCGCACGCCATCCCTACCCCGCTGCCACACAAGTGATTACACATCAGCATATACAGAGCAGCCCGCCGCCGGTATATGATTCCCCGACAGCGGGCATGGCTACGCCCTGACGGCTTGCGCTGCACGGCTCAGGATCCGAGATAGCTCTTGAGAAGCTGGCTCTTCTGCCCCTTGAGCTTGCGGATGGCCTTCTCCTTGATCTGGCGCACGCGCTCGCGCGTAAGGTCGAACTTGGCGCCTATCTCCTCAAGGGTCATCTCCTTGCATCCGATGCCGAAGAAAAGCTTCACGATCTCACGCTCGCGGTCGATGAGCTGAAGCAAGGCGCGGTTCACCTCCTGCGAGAGCGACTCCTGGTTGAGGCCCTCGTCGGTGTTGGGCGTGGTTTCATTGGGAAGGATGTCGATGAGGGCGTTCTCCTCACCCTCCACGAAGGGGGCATCGACCGACACCTGGCGGCCCGATACCTTCAGCACCTCGCTTATCTTCTCCACGGGAATGTCGAGACGGTCGGCCAGCTCCTCCATCGACGGGCGGCGCTCATGCTCCTGCTCGAATTTGGCAAGTTCCTTGGTGATACGGTTGAGCGATCCCACCTGGTTGAGCGGCAGGCGGACGATGCGCGACTGCTCGGCGAGAGCCTGAAGAATCGACTGGCGAATCCACCATACTGCGTAAGAGATGAATTTGAAGCCGCGGGTCTCGTCGAATTTCTCTGCCGCCCTGATGAGTCCGAGGTTGCCCTCGTTGATGAGGTCAGGAAGGCTCAGACCCTGATTCTGATATTGCTTAGCCACAGAGACTACAAAGCGCAAGTTGGCTTCGATCAACTTATTGCGGGCCTTAAGGTCGCCATTGCGTATTCTGCGGGCTATCTCTACCTCTTCATTGACCGAGATCAACTCCTCCCGACCTATCTCCTGAAGATATTTGTCAATCGAACGCGTACCTCTGTTGGTAATGCCGGATGTTATCTTAAATTGTCTCATTTCCTGATTATTATTTCTTTAAGTCGTTTTCGTAAGCGGCCGTATGGCTTTTGGCTGAAAGTCGGGTCCAGATCTGTTGGAGTGCAGGTCTGAGTCATCTCCGGCCTATTATTTCTTCCCTTAAACGATTACGACTCTATGTTAGTTCTTGAAGATTGAATGTTAAAATCATGAAACGTTAAAATTCCATGAATTATTACACTTTTTAGGTTGATTTCACACGTCCCTGCTCCATACCCGTCACTTGATTCTGAACCAATATCCCACCGACAGGCTGACGCTCATCTGGTTGGATGCATTGAAAGGGTCGGTTCGCCCTGACTTCACTATATTGCCGAGTCCGTAGTAGAACCTCGCCTCCAGATAGATGGCGTTGCGCCGGTTGAGGCTGAACTCCCCTCCCAGACCGGCCGAGATGCCATAGTCGATCTTCTGGCTTATCGGCATGGTCATCTGTATGTTGGTGCGGTGTTCGTTGGGAAAGTCGGGAAGCGTGGAGGTGTCGTAAGGATTGAAGTCCGATTTGCGCGAGTCGCCCACGAAGAACCCTATCTCCGGACCGGCGTTGAAGAAGAAACGTCCGCGACGTCCGAAATAGATATGGGCCAGCACCGGCACCTGTATATAGTTCAGCGTGCGCTCGTAGGAGTAAGGAGCGGTCTCGAAGTTCTCCTTCCACCCGCGCTGCGTCCAGTTGACCTCGGCTATAAGTCCGAAGTGGTTCTCCTCTATATAGCGGAACGTAACTCCCGCCAGCGCACCGAACTTGAAATCCTGATACACCTTGGGATTGAAGAAGACACGCGAGGCATCGGCGCCCGCCTTCACCCCGACGGCCACATTGCTGCGGTAGTGCGTCTGGGCCTGCAAGGCGAGTCCGGCAGTAAGTGCTGCCACGCATAGTATGCTCTTTCTGAATCGCATCCTTCGTTCTCTTCGAATGGTCAGTCAATCTTTATTTTATCCACATACTGCATCGGAGCGTAGTGAATCATGTAGCACACCGGATTCAGCCAGCCGCCGTCGGTGCCCGCTCTGCGGAGGGCGATGTCAAGCTGAAGCTGGGGATGCTCGGGGGAATGAGTGGCGTCATACCGTCCCGGGGCCGTTGCCTGAAGAGGCAGGAAATAGTTGGCCACGTCGTAGCCCATGGCCGAATAGACCGGGAACGACTTCAAGGGGGGATGGCGGAATATGCGCTTATAGTCGGCTATGAACTCCTTGCTGTCGGCATTGTCCATGTCGAAATAGAAACGCGACGGGATGTAGACGTCGGCGGCGTGCATCTTCCCTTTCAGTGCGTCGACAAGGGTAATCCAGCTGGGACGTCCTACCACGCATATCTCCGTGAGGGGCGACTCCTGCTTTGCGTTGGCCACGATATCGAGCAGACTGCTGACATTCCCCTTCTTGGTCTGCAGGGCATAGACCACATACCGCTCCGTCTCATAGAACGGATAGTCGCGGAGCTCGTCGAGCGTCAGGTTCAGGATATGCGAGGAGTCTACTTTCCCTCCGAACATATTGGAGAGGGCCTCGTCGTCTTCGGGCGTGCCTACCACCACTATCTTGCGGTCGGCGAAAGTGTCTGTGATGTAGCGGGCCACGGCATCGTTGAATTCCGCCGAGGGAGGCATCAGCTGCACCACCTGCGAATTTGCGGCGTAGGCATCCGACTTCACGTCGAAGGGATTGAGCAGCACGGCGTTGTGGTCGGCAGCATACTCGGTGAGATAGACCGGGAAATCCTTGTCGGCCGTAGAGATGAGGATGCCGGGGCCGAACTCGTCGAGTTCCGACACCACATCGCGCTCCGGGCGGTTGCCCTTGATGATGTTGAGGTCGATTTCAAAACCTGCGTTCTTGTATTTGTCGACAGCCGTGATGAATCCGCGGCTGAACTCAAGATCCTTCTTTTGGGCAGGGTCGCTGAGCACTATGGCCACACGCACCTTGCCGGGCGTCTGCCCCGCCGTGGCTTTCACGTCTTCGAAAATCTCCATGCGGCCGTCTTCAGTCTTCTCGCGCGGATCCTCGGCCACATACTCGCGCGTAACCTCTACCTGCTCATAGTTGGGCACGGAAATCTCCACGCCTTTCTTAAGCTTCACGTCGGGGTTCATGCTCTGAAGAAGAGTCGCCGACACTCCGAAGCGTTTCGCTATCCCCTCCCACGACTCACCGTTCTTCACCTTATATGTCCCGAAGCTGCCGAGACGGTTGGCCATCACCTTCTCGCGGCGGATGCGACCCTTGTTGGTGTCGGTGGGCACCTTGATAGAGGCGCCGGTCTTGAAATTGTTGTCGTTCACGCCGGGATTCACGCGATAGATGTCTTCTACGGCGGAGTTGAACTGACGGGCCACACTGTAAGGGGTGTCGCCGGCCTTGATGACATACGACACTATCTCGCCTATCTTCTCGTCGGGGCGGATGGTCAGCGTGTCGCCCGGCTTGATGCCGGTGCGCGCCCAGGGATTCTGATAGTAGATAAGGTCGGGGCTTACATCATATGTACGCGCGAGCGCATAGATGTTCTCGCCCTTGGCCACGGTATGGGTGATAGTGTCCTGCTGCTTTGTTGCTGTCTTCTCTGCCTCTCCCTGCCGGGAGTCTCCTTCTACGGGATAATAGAGCCTCGTGCCCCTTTTCAGATCCATCGAAGCCACGGGATTGAGCTCGGCGACTACCTCCGGATCCCAGCCGTGGGCCTTGGCGATTCCATAAAGGGAATCCCCCTTCTTCACCTCATAGAAGTAATACTTTTTCCCATGGATGGTAACCACGGGAAACGAGGTCTGCGCGCAGAGCGACGCAGCTACTGTGAGACTCACGAAGAGAGTAGATATTCGGTATCGAAACTTATTCATAACGTTTGAAGGTTGAGGCGGTTAGAGAAATCCCGAAGGATACCTACCCGTTCCAAACCGCAAAATTAGCGAAAATTCCCGAGATAACCAATTTTAAATAGGTTTTCGGGAGCTTTGTAATAAAAATCATTCGGCAGAGTGGTTCTCTTGTATCAAGAGGCCGACTCCCGGCCAACGCACTCCCCGACGGCTGCAAAATCGGTTTTTCGCAGAAAGCGGCTTCTCGACCGATTTAAAAGCGAAATTTTTTGAAAAATTTTTACAGCCGTTATATCTTTGAATATCTGATGATTGTCAGCTAAAAGGATAAAATAGCGCAAAAATAATCGAAAAATAATCGCCGAAAAATTTGGCCGGTTCGGAAATAATGTCTAACTTTGCACCGTCAAACAGAGAGAACGACTGCTGAAAGAGATTCAGAAGCCCTCTGATAAGACAAAACGACAATAACGACGGCCGATTAGTGTAGCGGTTAGCACGCCACCCTCTCACGGTGGAGACTCGGGTTCGAGTCCCGGATCGGCTACCAAGGGATTACCATCACGGTAATCCCTTTTTTATATTATAGGAATCATAGGAATTATAAGAATTATAGGAAGAATAGGAGGGAAAGGCAAGGCAAATTAGTTCTGTGAAGCGGCAGCATGCCGCTTCCTGCCTATCTGAGCCTCCTTGCCAATCCATGCGCTTGGCTTATTCGAGGCCGCCCGGCCAATCTATGCGCTTCCGGCCAGGCCGGGCATGAGATAAGCAATTCGGGCATGAGGCGCATACGGAGGCATGAGCACGGATACGGAAAGCGCCGGCATCGCGGGATGTAGGCGCTTTCGTGAGTATGAGGGTATGCTGGTCGTTACTGGAGACACTTCTCCATGGCGGCCAGGAGCGAGTCGACGTTAATCGGCTTCGAGATGTAGGCGTTGAAGCCCTGCTCCATTATCTTCTCTTTGTCGGTCGAGAAAGCATAAGCCGTAACGGCAATAATCGGAGTGTCGGAGCCCGTCTTGCGTATGGCTTCGGTGGCCTGATAGCCGTCCATTCCGGGCATGCTTATGTCCATGAGAATGATGAGCGGATTATAGCGCGCGGCCATCTCCACGGCCTCTTCGCCGTTCCAGGCATGGACGATTCTGAACGTATCCTCGAATATCGCCTCGTAGAGAAGATAGTTGCTCTCGTTGTCTTCGGCGATGAGGAGCACGGGGAGATCCGATTCGCCGTCTTCTTCGGCAAGCGCATCCTGCCCGCTCTGGCGACGGATTTCTGACATCTCCTCGTCGGTAACGTCGGAAGCGGAGCATTGGTCTTCGGCAGCCTCGCCCGAGATGGGGAGCGTGAACCAGAACGTCGAGCCTTTGCCTTCGCCGCCGGACTTCACGCCGATTGTGCCGCCCATGGCGTCGACAATGTCCTTGCTGATGGGGAGCCCGAGACCCACGCCGTTTCCATCGTTTTTCCCGCGCCAGAAGCGGTCGAACACGTATTTCTGCTTCTCGTGGGGTATGCCGCATCCGGTGTCTTTGACGAAGAATGTGATTTCATCCCCTTCCACTTCGTAGCCGGCCGTGATGTGTCCCTTGCTCGTATACTTCACGGCGTTGCTCAGAAGGTTCTGCATCACCTGGCCGAGACGGTCGGGGTCGGTGCGCAGCTTCATGTCGTTGCAGCTAAGCAGACAGTTGACCATGATGTTTTTCGACACCTTCAGTTCAAGCATATCGGTCATCGACTTCATGAAGGCGTTGATGTCAACCATCTTGTAGTTGAGCTTAAGATTGCCGGAATCGGCCTTGGCGAGGTCGAGCACGTCGTCGGCCAGACTGAGGATAAGGCGAGTGTTGGTCTGTATAAGTGATGAATACTTCTTCTGCTTCTCCTTGTCATCGGTCTCCACGAGGAGGTTGGCGAATCCGACAATGGCGTTTAGGGGCGAACGGAGCTCGTGGCTCATGTTCTGTATGCACTTCGATTTAAGCGTCGAAGCGTTTTCGGCCTCTTCGAGAGCTTCTTCCAGACGGTCGCGCTGCTGCTGGAGGTGAGTGATGTCGATTATCGACACCGTAACGTAAGGCTTGCCATCTATTTCGGCATAGTGGCCGGCGGCATATCCTGTCTCGGGCAATATCGACACCAGGGCAGCATCCTTCCGCTCCGACACCTTCACGTTGGCAAACGAGCCTTTCTCGCGGAAAGCCTTCTCGATTTCGCGTTTGAGCACAGGTTCCACCACCTTGGCCCCGGCGGGGTCGAGATGGTTGCAGTATGTGATGGTGAGACTCTCGTCGACCGCAATCACGCGGGCGTATAAGTTATGAAGCAGTTTCTCGTAGTTCATTTCCATGGTCAGTGGGGTATGTATGGAAACTCCGTAGCCGGAGCCGATTTTGATTTCTATTCGCAGGTTCTCCCGGATCAGGCGCAGGGAAGAGGAAACCGCCGGCGCAAAAGACCTACATGCTGATAACAATGAAAACGGCAAAAGTATTTCCCAAAATGCGAAAAAATATGTTTTCACGTCGATTTTTCCTTTTCAGTCCTACATTCGGGGGTCTGAAAACGGTTTGGCGGCAGGTAAAAAACCGAATTAATCCGTTTTTTTTTGGGAGCGTCGACAGTTTTTATTACTTTTGCCGAATGAAGGGCGGATGCGACTCTCCACGGTGCCGCCACGGCGTCATACACCGAATATATTTACACACTCTACGCGATGAGACATCTCTTTCTTTTTCTGATTCTGGCCGTATTCTCGGCTTCGGCCGCCACGGAAGGACGCCAGGCTACCCTCGACAGTCTCAACCATCAGCTCGTCTATGTCAACACCTCAAAAGACTCCGTCAAGATTCTTTACGACATATTCGATCTTCATCCCTCTCCCTCCGACCGATGCCGCTACGCGCGGATGATTCTCAACACAGCCGAAAGGGCCAAGGACCTTCCGGCGCAGCTCGACATGCTGCGCCAGCTCGACGTGGCGCTCGGCAACGACATGCGGAGTGCCTCGCAGCTCCACCGCCTCGACTCGGTGCGCCTGCTTGCCAACCGATTCCCCGAGTCGGATCAGGTGAACGACACAAAGCTATTCATCGACCTCTTCAACATGATGCGCCGCGTGCGCCTCTCCGACGAGGCTTCGCGACAGAAACAGATGGCCGCCCTAATAGCCAAAGCCGACAAGAAGAAAATCACGGCCGGAAACTGGTATGAGCAGGCTCTGGACCTCTATACCGTCTGCGTCTACCTCGGCATGGAAGGCACTCCCAATCTCCTTCCGGAGTATCTGAAGAAGATGGAAAACAAGCTTAAAGAGAAAAAAGGCCTCGACGATTCGGTGTGGAGCCTCTTCTACATGACCTCGGCCATACTCTATTCCGACGCCGGATGCCGAGACAAGGCGGTGGAGGCCGACAAGGCCCTGCTCGGTGTAATCGCGCGGTTTGAGAAGGAGCATGCCGCATCGGGGCGCCGGTTCAGAAATTTCGACCGGCAGAAATACGTCATCTACCGACGGATGCTCTCAAACTATAAGATGCTTTCCCCAGAGGAAAGCGAGCTCTATTATAAAGAGGCGATGAAGATAGCGGCCCGCAATCCAGAGATTGCAGCCGACATGCAGGCGAGTCCCAGAGTGGAGGCCTACCACGCCATGGCTACCAAAGACTATGCCAAGGCCATACAGCTCATTAAGGCATCGATAAGCCCTGCCTCAAAAAACAATCCCCTCAAATACCGCAACAAGCTCGAAATGCTGATTGAGGCCGCACGCGCCACCGGCGACCAGGCCACACTGCTCCATGCCCTCGACGAGCACCACAACGTGGAGGAGCAGCTTAAAAACGAACGGCGACAGGACCTCTACAAAGAGCTTCAGAAAAAATACGACACCAACGAGCTTCGCGCCGAGAACGCCGAGCTCGAGCTTGAGAAGCGCGATTCGCTGCTGGCCTCCAACCGCCAGACAATCGTAATCATCTCGATAGCCTTCGCCATCGTGCTCATCCTCATCTGCGTGCTCTTCTACTATTACCGCCGCGCACGCGCCCTATCCAACCACCTCTCGGCCGCTGTCGGCCGCCTCGAAGAGGAGCGCGACACCCTCAACCGCATACAGACCCAGCTCATCTCCGCCCGCGACAGAGCCGAGGCCGCCAACAAGGCGAAAGACGAGTTCCTCCACAGCATGAGTCATGAGATTCGTACCCCCCTCAACGCCATCATGGGCTTCTCGCGCCTGATGGTAAAGAAGGTGCCGGAGACCGTGATGCCGAAGATGAAGAGCTTTTCGCATCAGATTTCTTACAACACCGAGCTGCTCGAAGTGCTAATCAACGACATCCTCTATCTCTCGGCCGTCGACAAGCATACCCCCTCCCCCAGCGTCGAGCCCACCTCAGCCTCCACCATGCTCAGCCTCGCCGCCCAATGGGTGGCCCACAAGGTGAAGCCGGGCGTTTACGTAGACTGCCGCATGCCCAACCCCGACATCAAGCTGCGCACCGACCGCAGCGACGTAGAGGAGATACTGATGAAACTCCTTTCAAACGCCGCCAAATTCACCGACAAAGGCTCTATAACGCTCGAATGTATCGAGAACAAGGCCGATGACACCGCCAGCTTCATCATCACCGATACCGGCTCCGGAATCGCTCCGGGCTACGAGGAGGAGATCTTCGACCGCTTCGTGAAGCTCGACACCTTCAAGCAGGGCACCGGACTCGGACTCTACATCTGCCGCCGCCTGGCCGAAAGCCTCCGGGGCCGGGTGTATGTCGACAAAGGCTACCGCAAGGGAGCCCGCTTCATCCTCACCATCCCCAAGGAGATTCCCTCTGCGGAATGAACAATTGTGAGGCACGAGTATTAATAAGTAAGTATTCAACCCACAAAATCGCCGAAAAGTGCTTGACCAGATTCTTCTGTCGATGTTCAATGCCAGCGAGTTCTTCAGCTGGTTTGTCGACAATGCCAGTTATCTATTCGTGTTTCTCTTCATGCTTGTCGAGAGCTCGTTCGTGCCGTTCCCTTCAGAGGTGGTGGTGCCTCCTGCCGCCTATCTCGCATGCGCGTCGCCCGACTCGGGGATGAACGTATGGCTTGTGGTGGTGTTCGCCACCCTCGGAGCGCTCTGCGGCGCTTACGTCAACTATTTTCTGGCTCTATGGATAGGGCGCCCGGTGGTCTACCGTTTCGCCGACAGCCGCATCGGCCACGCCTGCCTCATCGACCGCGAAAAGGTGGAGAAGGCCGAAAAATACTTCGACGACCATGGCGCCGTGTCGACCTTCGTAGGCCGACTCATACCCGCCATACGCCAGCTCATATCCATCCCGGCTGGACTCTCGCGCATGAACCTGGCAGTCTTCTCGGCATTCACGGCTCTGGGCGCACTCGTCTGGAACGCAGTGCTCGCAGGCCTCGGCTACTGGCTGTCGCTCCACGTGAGCCTTCCCCAGCTATTCGACAAGGTGGAGGAATACAACCGCTATCTGACATGGGCCGGCTACGGGCTGCTCGCTATATGCGTGGCCTATATCTGCTGGAACGCCTTCCGCAGAAAGAAGAGCCACACAACCGATAAAACCGACAAAAACTAAATACAACCTTACCTCATATCATGAAAGTTTCCCCTTCGCTACTTTCCGCCGATTTCGGCAATCTCCTCCCTGACATAGAGATGATCAATGCTTCCGAAGCCGACTATCTGCACCTCGACGTGATGGACGGCGTGTTCGTGCCCAACATCTCGTTCGGCTTCCCGGTGATGAAAGCCGTGGCCAAGAGGTGTGAGAAGCCTCTCGACGTGCATCTGATGATTGTGGAGCCCGACAAATGGATCTCGCAGGTGCGCGACCTCGGCGCGGAAATCATGAACGTGCATCAGGAAGCCTGCACGCATCTCCACAGCGTGGTGCAGCGCATCCACGCGGCAGGCATGAAAGCCGGAGTAACCATCAATCCGGCCACTCCCGTATCTACTCTGGTCGACATCATCGAGGATGTGGACCTTGTGCTTGTGATGTCGGTCAACCCCGGATTCGGCGGACAGCCCTTCATCAGCCATTCGCTCAAAAAGGTGGCCGAGCTCGTCGAGCTTAAGAAGGCTACCGGGTCAAAAGCCATAATCGAAGTAGACGGAGGCGTCAACCAGTCGACGGGCAGACTTCTCGCCAACGCAGGTGCCGAGATGCTCGTGGCCGGAAGCTACGTGTTCGGCGCCGCCGACCCGCTCGAAGCCATCCGTTCGCTCAAAGAGCTCTGAGAAGCACAGCGGCCAGCGTAATTACAGCGGCAGCCGCCACGGCTATCCATACATACCTCCATCCAGAAGCCTGACTTCGGGATGGAGCGTCGCTTTCGGGGGTCTCTGCATCCGCTCTTTCCGGTCCCGGCATAAGGCGGCGCGCCTCGACGCAGAGGGGCGACAGGGAATAAAGGCGCAGAAACTCCTCGTAATCCTCACGGCTGACGCACTTGGCAAAACGTTCGCGGTCGGATTCAAGTTCCTCGTCGCCCGAAAGAATAGCCGCTACTCTCCCGCCTCTCACCGGGTCGCAGTGAGCGGAGGCCGCCACGTAACGCTCGGCAAGCTCCGCCACTTCGGGATGCCGCAGCACTCCAAATTCCTTAAGACGGACGAAACTCTGCACGCTCCGTTCGACGACGGCGGTATTCTCTTCCCTGCTCCCGGCATACTGTTCGAGGGAAGCGATGTCGGTCTGAAGCCTTCTGAATGACGGCAGGCACTCGGGCGGCAACACCCTGGCCGACGCCTCGCCGACCGACGCGACTATCTTTTCAATACGCGTTCTGCGTTCCGCATCGGCGGCATACCTCATCGCGGCCCTTGCCGGAAGCAGTGCCTTCGCGCGTCCCTGCGCCGACTTCTCCGTCGAAAGGAAATCTTCAAGAGCCTTCGCCATGCAGTCTGCCACACACCCGGCCAGCTCCGTGCTGTCGCCGTACTTACTGAGCACGTCGAGTGGGCGCCTTGCGGAAATCTCAAGATCGGCGCATCTTTCCAGCCTCGAGGCAGCATCGGACGCTTCGCCGCCCGCATAGCCGGATAAAAGAGAAATCACCTTATCCCGGGCCGCCTCTACCATAAGCGACCGGATACATTCCCCGTCGGCTTCGCCCGGGGCCATGCGCATCAGCCGCTCCACAGGCACTGCTTCAGCCAACGCGCCATAGTACAACCGCGACATCATCTCAGGCGTAAACACATCGGGGTCGGCATCAAGCGCACGCAGCATCTGCAGCCGCATGGCGTCGGAACCGATCACCGCCGAGACCTCTTTCACGCTTCTCTCCAGATCACCGTCGAGCAGAAACACTACTCCGGCCGATATGCCGGAGGTCCAGCCGTCGGCTCCGAGAATCGACCCAACGGCATCCCTTCCCCCGACAGTCAGCCCGGCCGGCGTCCAAAGCGTAAAGAATGCCGCCCTCACCCTTCCCTCGGGCGAACGCAGAGCGCGAGACGCCTCCGATACATCTTCCTGACTAAACCGCGCCGGAGCGATTCCCAAAACCGACGCATCGACCGCAACAGCGCCGCATGCCGGACGCGCCGCCCGGTAAGGACAGCGCACCACAAGGTCGATATATGACTTAGGATTCAAAACGGGGAGGTATGAAATTTCGGAAAACGGGCCGCGTCGATGCCGCCGCCACAGTGCAAAAGTAATAAAAATCCCTCTTACCCGGAGGAATAACACAATAATATTTGGCGGATAAACGGGGAATGAGTAAATTTGCACCCGAAATCACGCATCTTCGTAAGGAGGCGGCTTCCGCATCCCGAAAAAGAGGCACTTTAATCAATCAGACCTTAAAATTTAAATCTGAAATATGAAACGTGATAACGAAATCTTCGAGATGATCGACCGCGAGCACCTTCGTCAGCGCCGCGGCATCGAGCTCATCGCATCCGAGAACTTTGTCAGCGACGAAGTGATGCGCGCCATGGGTTCGTGTCTTACCAACAAATATGCCGAGGGCTATCCCGCCCACCGCTACTACGGCGGCTGCCAGGTGGTTGACGACGTAGAGAACCTCGCCCGCGAGAGAGCCAAAAAGCTCTTCAACGCCGAATGGGTCAACGTACAGCCCCACAGCGGCGCCCAGGCCAACATGGCTGTCTTCATGGCATGCCTCCAGGCCGGCGACAAGTTCATGGGAATGGACCTCAGCCACGGCGGACACCTCAGCCACGGCAGCCCGGTCAACTTCTCCGGTCTCATGTTCCAGCCCATCAGCTATACCGTAGATCAGGAGACCGGTCGCGTCAACTATGAGGAGATGGAAGAGAAAGCCCGCGCCGAGAAGCCGAAGCTGATCATCGCCGGTGCCAGCGCCTACAGCCGCGAATGGGACTATGCCCGCTTCCGCAAGGTGGCCGATGAGATCGGTGCCATCTTCATGGTCGACATGGCTCACCCCGCAGGACTCATCGCAGCCGGTCTGCTCGAAAATCCCCTTAAATACGCCCACATCGTAACCACCACCACCCACAAGACCCTCCGCGGTCCCCGTGGCGGCATGATCCTTATGGGCAAGGACTTCGACAACCCCTGGGGCAAGAAGACCCCGAAGGGCGAAATCAAGAAGATGTCGGCTCTTCTCGACAGCGCTGTCTTCCCCGGCGTGCAGGGCGGCCCGCTCGAGCACGTGATCGCCGCCAAGGCTGTGGCCTTCGGCGAGGCTCTCCAGCCCGAATGGCGCGACTACATGCTGCAGGTGAAGAAGAACGCCAACGCTCTTGCAACCGCCCTCATCGAGCGCGGCTACAAGATTATCTCCGACGGCACCGACAACCACTGCATGCTCGTAGACCTTCGTCCGAAGTTCCCCGAGATGAGCGGAAAGAAGGCCGAGCGCGTTCTCGTGGAGGCTGACATCACAGCCAACAAGAACATGGTGCCCTACGACACCCGCAGCCCCTTCCTCACCAGCGGTCTCCGCTTCGGCACCGCCGCCATCACCACCCGCGGCGCGAAAGAGGAGCTCATGGTGAAGATCGCCGACCTCATCGACCGCGTGCTCAACAACGCCGACAACGAGGAGGTAATCAAGGAGGTTCGTCTCGAGGTCAACGAGATGATGAACGAATATCCCATGTTCGCCTGGTAATGACGTTATATGGAAGCGGCGCCGTTCGCAGGTTCCGCATCCATGAAAAGAATACGAGGGGAGGTCTCAGGCGGCACCGCCGGGACCTCCTCCATCTATTGACAGCAATCTCATAGAGTAGAAATGAACGACATCGACTTCTCGAAAGCTCCCCGCACCCTGTTCGTTACCGGGATAGGCACCGACGTGGGCAAAAGCTACGCCACGGGGTGGCTCGCCCGCGCCATGGCCGAAAGCGGCGAAAGCGTGATAACGCAGAAACTGATTCAGACCGGCAACACCGACATGAGCGAAGACATCGAGGTCCACCGCCGCATAATGGGCATACCTCTCCAGAGCGTCGACATCTGCCATGTTACGGCCCCGATCATACTCTCCTATCCCGCCTCGCCCCATCTGGCCGCCAAGATCGACAATGTGGAGGTCGACTATTCAGTGGCCGACGAAGCCACCGACACCCTGCTCAAAAAATATGCCCACGTGCTTATTGAGGGAGCGGGTGGCCTGATGGTGCCCCTCGCGGAAAGATACTTCACAATCGACTATATCCGCGACCGCAGCCTCCCCACGGTAGTGGTAACCAACGGACGCCTCGGATCCATATCCGACACTGTGCTGACCCTGCGCGCCCTAAAGGCCGAGGGGATAGAAATCTACGCCGTGGTCTACAACCCCCACTTCGACACCGACAAGGTGATTGCAGCCGAGACTCTCGCATGGCTTCAGCGCTACGTGGCCGACGAGCATCCCGACACCCTCTTCCTCACCATGCCTTCGTGATTGAGCCGCTTCAGGAGCGTTTCATATATTTCAAAGCCGATAAATTTTTCTTTTATCGGCTTTTTTAATCGCTTTTTCGCGGATTTTCATTAACTTTGCGCAATAATACTTTTTCGAACAGCCTCACATCACCATGCTCAGCCGCGGCCGGACAGAGCCGCAGAGGCATAATCAAGTATCACCGAGGTCGATTCCGAAAGAGTCGGAAACAGATGAACCAGCGCTCCGACAATAATTACTACCTTTCCATAGCCAAGCAAGACTTGGCCGCGCTTGACGCCGCCAGATTCGACGGTCCGATTATCGTAGTCGACACCGCCGAGAAGGCCGACGCAGCCCTTAAGGAGCTGCGCGGGGCCGACATTATCGGATTCGATACCGAGACACGCCCGACGTTCAAGAAGGGTGCCGTCAACGAAGTGGCTCTGGTTCAGCTGTCGACACGCAAAAAGTGTTTCCTTTTCCGAATCAACATCCTCGGGCTGGTGTCGCAGCTCATAAGCCTGCTCGAAGACGAGGCGATAACCAAAGTCGGACTCTCGGTGCACGACGACTTCCACAACCTTCACCGTCTTGCCGAGTTCGAGCCACGTGGCTTCATCGACCTGCAGCACTTCGTCAAGGATTTCAAGATCAGCGACAACAGCCTCACGCGCATTTATGCCATCCTCTTCGGCAAGCGCATCTCGAAGGGACAGCGGCTCACCAACTGGGAGGCCGATACCCTCTCGCCCGCGCAGAAGGCCTACGCCTCTCTCGACGCCACGGCATGCGTGGAAATCTACGACAAGCTGATGTCGGGAACATTCAACCCCGCCGACTCACGCTTCATACACTATCGCGAGGAGGACAACACCGAGTCTGAAAACAAATAATCACCTAAGCATGCGCAACAAGATGTATATATGGCTTCCGCTCGTGATGCTCGTATACCTCGGCTTCATGGCATTCAGCTTCAAGGATGAACTGCTCGGAGCGGGACGCTACTTTCAGTTTTACGGCACGATAGGCATCGAGCTTGTGGTGATAGTGCTTCTCTTCTTTTTCCTCCGTCGCAAATCCCGTATGCAGGAGAGGCGTCGCCGTGAGGAGAGGGAACTCGATGAGCGCAACCGCCGACAGAACTGAGAGACTATTCCCAAACAGCTATCAGGCCATAGATGATTGACACATCTGTGGCCTGTTTCCTTTTCCTGCTCCGAAATAGACGGTTGCCAAAAAGCCGTATCCAAGATTAGAGTAAGGGGGTATAAAAAAAGAATAGGTGAGGTTATAAAAAGAACAAAGGGTGATAACCTTCGCGGTCGCACCCTTTATAAGTTTCTACAGGTAAAAAATCTTAAGGTAAAAAAGATTGTTTAGGTCGGTGCAAAGGTAGGCACTTTATTTGAATGTGCAAAATTATTTTTGACAAAATGTTATAAAACATGTTGTAAAACATATTATCGCCCACCCCACGCGCTTACTTTTAGCTCGTTTCCGTCAAATTCCGCATAGTCGAAGGTCGAAATCCACCCACCCAGCGTAAGCGCCGCACCCCCTCCCGGAAGCTCGCGGCGGGCCTGGAAATGCACGTGTCCGAATATATAAAAGTCGATTTCGGGGTGGCTGCGGTGATGGCTCTCGGCGAAGTCGAGAAGCGACTCCGCCCCTGTGCGTCCCTCGGCTTCGGCCCGCTCGTCAGCGCCTGCCTTGCGGCTGCTGCGGCTCCACCCGAGGGCGAACGGAATGGTCCAGCGGGGGTGTATGCCGCTGTAGAGTTTCTGACACACGCGGTTTCGGAAAATGGCGCGCATGGCCTTAAACACCGGTGTGCGCTTTCCGAGTCCGTCGCCGTGGGCAAGGAAGAAACGTTTGCCGAGAATCTCGCGCTCAAGCGCGCCGTCGATCACCTCCACGCCCAGCTCCGAAGGGATATAGTCAAAAATCCAGATGTCGTGGTTGCCGATCATCCAGGTAATCTTCACACCTCTATCGGCCAGCTCGGCGAGCTTGCCGAAAAAGCGGACATGTCCGCGCGGCACCACATAGCGGTACTCAAACCAATAGTCGAGCACGTCGCCGAGCAGATAAATCTCCGAAGCGCTCCCGGCTATGGAGTCGAGAAACGCCACTACCCTGCGCTCCGCCTCGATGCGCGAGGCGAAGTAGCGGGCTCCGAGATGCAGGTCGCTGAGGAAATAAGCCTTTCCGCGCGCCTTGACTCCTTTACAGGTCTCCATCCCCCTTCGGCCGCGTCAGAGGAATCCGAGTTCGAGCTTGGCCTCCTCGCTCATCATGTCCTGCGTCCACACGGGATCGAACACGAGACGGAGGTCGACGGCTTCGGGACCTTCGATGCTCACGAGCTTCTGGCGCACGTCTTCGAGAATGAAGTCTGCGGCCGGGCAGCCCGGAGCAGTCAGCGTCATGTCGACGTGAAGCGTCTTGTCGGCCGGATCATAGTCTATCTTATATATGAGGCCGAGGTCGTAGACGTTGACGGGAATTTCGGGATCGAAAACCGTGCGCAGCATCTCGATGGCCTTGCGCGTGATTTCGAGCGAGGCATCGGCCTGGGTGTTCTGATTGTTCTCTTCCATACTTTATATAATGGTTAATCGGAGTGCAAAGTTAGCAATAAAAAGCCATCCAAGTAAAAATTCAGGCTGATAATGCGGCAGAATGAAGAAAAATCACTAATTTTGCAGCTGTCATAACCGGGAAGCCGTCCTCCTCCCTCCGGCGGGGCGCGGACATCCCAGCTAATACTTTTCGAAAATGAAGAATCTCAGACGCATTCTTATGGGGCTCATGGCCCTCACATTCTGTCTCAGCGCCAATGCCGGAATCCGTTTCGGCGTAAAGGCCGGCCTCAACATCAATAACCTGCATTTCAACAACAAGCTATTCGACGCCGGCAACCGTGCGGGCTTCACCGGAGGCGTGATGACTGAAATCATGATTCCCGTGGTCGGCATCGGCTTCGACGCATCGCTGATGTACACCCGCATGAACTCGCGCGACTATGTCTATATTCCCGTTAACGACGCTATTGACTCCGACGAGATCAGCGCCGGCAAAGACTTCCTCGAGATTCCCATCAACGTGAAGTATAAACTCTCGCTTCCGGCTGTGGAGAGCTTCATCAAGCCCTACATCTACACCGGCCCGACCATCGCCTTCAAGTTCAACAAGAACACTCTTGACTACTGGAAGACCAAGACCTGCCAGGTGGCATGGAACATCGGTCTCGGCGTTGAGCTTATCCGCCACCTGCAGGTGCAGGCCAGCTACGGCTTCGGTATCAACGACGTGGTCGACAGAATGGGACTCGCGCAGACAAGCGACCTCAAGCTCAAGAACAACTACTGGACCGTAACCGCCGCATGGCTGTTCTGACCGGCGAAACAGTATAATCATCAATTCAAACTTACCATTAGATGATCAAACGATTAGCGATTCTGCTGGCTATGCTCTCGGCCGTGATTTCGGCATCGGCCGAATTCCGCTGGGGCGTGGAGGCCGGATACGTCTATTCCGACTTCCACTGGAAGCAGGATCTCGTTACCTCGAAAGGCAGCAGCGGCTTCCAGGCCGGACTGGCCGGAGAAGTGATGATTCCGGGCGTGGGCTTCGGCATCGACTTCGGACTGATGTACCGCATGCACGGCGGTAAGGTGAACTTCGGCGAACGCAAGGTATGGGCCTCCGACGGCTTCGGCAACGAGCAGATATGGCTCCATCAGATTGTGCTCCCGCTCCACCTCCGCTTCAAATACACCCGCTTCGGCGGTCTGGAGCGTGTGTTCGCACCGTTCGCCTACGCCGGTCCCGAATTCAGCTTCACGGTGGCCCACAACAAGCCCACACCCCTCGAATATCCCGCCGGCAGCGTCGGCATCCAGGTGGGCCTCGGCGCCGAGCTGTTTCAGAAGCTACAGATTTCGGCGGGCTACACGTGGGGCGTTACCTACGAGGTGCGCACCATCAAGCTCGACAATTTCAGTGCCCGTTCCGAATATGTCAACGTCAACATAGCCTACTTCTTCTGACCGGCTGAGGCCTGCGCCCCAACCGGCAAGCCATAAATCAGGTTTCGGAGCCGCGCCGGCGTCGAAACCTGTTTTTTTCACACCAAGACACCAGACCCATACCTCACCACCGACCGCCATGCATATCACCTCAGATAACCCTCCCGGCTTCAGACCGACTGCCCCGGCCCGCTATGCCGAGGTGCTCCTTCCCCTCCCCATAGAGGGCACTTTCACCTACAGCGTGCCCGAGGAGGAAATGCCTGCCCTGCAGAGGGGCTGCCGAGTGCTCGTGCAGTTCGGAAGGAAGAAATACTACACGGGCATAGTGGTCGACATCCACGGCAGGGCGCCGAAAGGCTACGACGTAAAGCCGCTGATAGCCCAGCTCGACGCCGAGCCGGTGGTGCGTCCCCTGCAGCTGAAGTTCTGGGACTGGGTGGCCGGATATTATCTTTGCACCCCGGGCGAGGTGATGAAGGCCGCGCTCCCCACCGGTCTCAAGATAGAGAGCGAGACATTCATAGCCCTCAATCCCGATTTCAGGCGCGACGAGGCCGAGCTGTCGGAGACAGAGTCGATAATCCTCATCGCCCTCGAAGAGAAGAAGAAGATGCGGGTGCAGGATGTGGAGAAGGCCACCGGCATCGACCGCATAGGGAAGGCGCTCGACCGCCTGATGGACATCGGGGCGGTCGAGGTGTCGGAGCTTGCCATGGAGCATTACCGCCCGCGCACCGAGAACATCGTGGAACTCTGCGCGGAGCGCGACGACCACGACCGACTACATTCCTTCTTCGAGCTCACCGGCCGCTCGGCCCGGCAGGAACGGCTGCTGCTCGCCTACATCGAGATGTCGGGATGGATGCGGCAGGGAGGCGAGCTGAAGGAGGTGCCGAAAAAGACGCTTGTAGAAGCCTCCGGCGCTACGCCCGGCATCTTCAAGGCCCTCGTCGACAAAGGGATATTCCGGGTGGTGAAGAAGAGCGTCAACCGGTTTAACGTACCTCCGGCGTCCACCAGCAGACCCGCCGCCCTCTCGGCCGCGCAGGCAACGGCCCTCTCGGAGATTGAAGCGTCGCTGCGCATGCGCGACGTCTGCCTGCTCCACGGCATCACGGGAAGCGGAAAGACCGAAATCTACACCCACCTCATCGCCAAGGCCATGCAGTCGGGCAAACAGGTGCTTTACCTCGTGCCCGAGATTTCGCTGACCACCCAGCTCACCGACCGCCTTCGCAAGGTGTTCGGCACCGACCTGCTCGTTTACCACTCGAAGTTCTCCGACAACGAGCGTGTCGACGTCTGGCGGCGGCTGCTTGAGAACCGGCGCCCGATGCTCGTGCTGGGCGTGAGGTCGTCGGTGTTTCTTCCGCTCTACAACCTCGGCCTCGTGATTATCGACGAGGAACACGAGGCATCGTTCAAGCAATACGACCCGGCTCCGCGCTACAACGCGCGCGACGCCGCCATAATGTTCGGAGTGAAACACGGCGCCAAGATTCTCCTCGGCTCGGCCACCCCCTCGGTGGAGACATACTATAAGGCGGTCAACGGCAAATACGGCCTTGTGGAGCTGAAGGAACGGTATGAGGGAGCCACGCTTCCCGACGTTGAGATAGTCGACATGCGCCGGCAGCGCAAGGAGAAGCTCGCCCGGGGCATCATCTCGAAGCCGCTCCACGACGCCACCCTCGCCGCACTTGACGACGGGCGGCAGGCCATCATGTTCCAGAACCGGAGGGGATTCGCTCCGGTGGTGGTGTGCCGCGAATGTGGCTGGACACCCAAATGCCTCAACTGCGACGTGTCGCCGGTCTACCACAAGCACATCGGACAGCTTCGCTGCCACTACTGCGGCCACGCCTTCCCTCTGCCCAACGTGTGTCCGGCATGCGGGATGAACGCGCTCGAGATTTTCGGCTACGGCACGGAGCGCATCGCCGAGGAGATGCACGAGGTGTTCGGCGGCTACCGCGTGGCACGCATGGACCTCGACACCACGCGCAACAAGGAGGCGTTTCAGGAGATTATCGACGAGTTCGCACGCAAGGAGACCGACATACTCGTCGGCACTCAGATGGTGTCGAAAGGGCTTGACTTCGAACGTGTGAGTGTGGTGGGCGTGCTCAATGCCGACACCCTCCTCAACTTTCCCGACTTCCGCAGCGGCGAACGCGCCTTCAACATGCTCGAGCAGGTGGCCGGACGCGCCGGACGCCGCGCTGAGAAAGGGCGCGTCATAATCCAGACCACATCCCCCGCCAACCCCGTGCTCGCCTTCGTGAAGGCCCACGACTACGCCGCATACTATGCCGCCGAGATAGCCGACCGGCAGCGTTTCCGCTATCCTCCGTTCACACGCATAGTCAACATCTATCTCAAGCACCGCGACGCGGCTACGGTCGACTCGCTGGCAGTGAGCTATTCCAACGCCCTCAGGCGCGTATTCGGCTCGAGAGTGCTCGGTCCGGAGAAGCCTTACGTGAGCCGCGTGTCTACATTCTATCTGCAATCGATCATGCTCAAGATCGAGAGCGAGGCCTCGATGGCAAAGGTGAAAGACCTGCTGCGGCGCATCTACGTGGAGATGGCCGCCGACAGCCGGATGAAGCAGGCCGTGGTCTACTACGACGTCGACCCCGTCTGACACGCGCGGAATTTTGCCGTCAGCGAAAATTTCACTAATTTTGTGTCCGCAAAACGACAACTCAAATGAGAAGCGAGATTCAAGACGATTTGCTCCACGACGGTTTCGACCGGGAGCATCTCTGGCATCCATACACCTCCACCCACGATCCTCTCCCCACATTCAAGGTGGACCACGCCAGCGGGGCTGTAATCACACTCGCCGACGGCACCGAGCTTATCGATGGCATGTCGTCGTGGTGGTGCGTGATTCACGGCTACAGCCACCCCGTGCTCGTAGAGGCCGCCAAGGCTCAGATCGACCGCATGAGCCACGTGATGTTCGGCGGTCTCACCCATCAGCCGGCGGTGGACCTCGGCAAGCTGCTGCTCGACATCCTTCCGAAGTCGATGAACCATATCTTCTATGCCGACTCCGGCTCGGTGGCCACCGAGGTGGCCATGAAGATGGCCATACAGGCAGTGGACGATCCCGCACGCACCAACTTCGCCACCATCCGCTCGGGCTATCACGGCGACACATGGAACGCCATGTCGGTCTGCGACCCGGTAACCGGAATGCACGGAGCCTTCGGCAAGGCGCTGCCCATACGTTATTTCGCGCCCTCGCCTGAATGTCGCTTCGACGAAGAATGGAATCCGGCCGCCTACGAGCCGATGCGCCGTCTGCTCGACGAGAACGCCGGCAGCATAGCCGGAGTGATTCTCGAGCCGATAGTGCAGGGAGCCGGAGGAATGAGGTTCTACCATCCGCAGTATCTGCGCGAGCTCCGCAAACAGTGCGACGAGCTGGGCATCATCCTCATATTTGACGAAATAGCCACCGGATTCGGACGCACCGGCAAGCTCTTCGCCTGCGAACACGCCGGGGTGGAGCCCGACATCATGCTCCTTGGCAAGTGCATCACGGGCGGATTCATGACGTTCGCAGCCGTGGCCGCAAGCAAGAAAGTGGCCGACCGGATATCCTCCTCGCAGGCAGGAGTGATAATGCATGGCCCGACCTTCATGGGCAATCCGCTCGCATGCGCCGTAGCCGTGGCCTCCACCCGCCTGCTGCTCGAATCCCCCTGGCAGGAGCGCATAGAGCGCATATCCGAAATCATGAGGGAGCGGCTCGCCGAGGCGCGCGACTGGCCCTGCACGGCCGACGTCAGAGTGCTCGGCGGCATCGGAGTGGTGGAGCTGAAGCAATATATCGACAACGTCGGCGACTTCCAGAAACTGTGTGTCGAAGAAGGTGTATGGATTCGTCCGTTCGCCCACAACGCATACATCATGCCTCCGTTCCTTGCCGTCAGCGACGAGCAGGTGGAGAAGCTCTGCGACGCCCTGCTCCGCATAATCAAGAAGTTATACTGCAAATGACCGGAAAGGCTCTCGACGGATACAGGGAGGTGCTCGACCGACTCGAAAGCGAGTCGAGGCGGCGCTCGGTCAGGGGCGACGCTTCTGAGGAGATGACCGATATGTCGTCAAACGACTATCTCGGCCTCGGCGCGCGCGGCAGCGAGTTCGACGCCGAGCTGTCGGCCCTCTGTCCCGACGCCGGATTCACATCCTCCGCCTCGCGTCTGCTTGCCGGACGCCAGAGCCACTACCGGATGCTCGAAAGTTATCTCGAAGAGCAATACGGCCGCCCGGCGCTGCTCTTCAACTCCGGCTATCATGCCAACGTGGGCTGTGCCTCGGCACTGGCTATCCCCGGCACCCTCTTTGTGGCCGACAAGGCAATCCACGCCTCAGTGCTCGACGGTTTCGCTGTGGGGAAAGCCGATTTCAGGCGTTTCACCCACAACGACATGGATGCCCTCAGGCGCATCCTCGACCGGCACGCCGCCGGATATGAGCGCGTGATTGTGGTGGTCGAATCCATCTACAGCATGGACGGCGACGAGGCTCCCTTGCAAGAACTGGCCGCAATCAAGAGGGAATACCCCGGTCTCTTGCTCTACCTCGACGAGGCCCACGGTGTGGGCGTGAGGGGCAGCCGCGGTCTCGGACTCGCCGAAGAACTGGGTGTGGCCGACGACTTCGACCTCATAGTGGGCACTTTCGGCAAGGCCCTCGCCTCGGCCGGTGCTTTCGTGATTGCGTCGCCTCTGCTCATCGACTTCCTTGTCAACACCGCCCGCTCCTTCATCTTCTCCACAGCCCTCCCTCCGGTGTGCGCCGCACGCTCGCTGCTGATGATGCGCAAAGCCGCCGGCATGGAGGAAGAACGCCGACACCTTGCCCGGCTGGCCGACATGCTCCGCGACGGACTTCACCGCATGGGACTCTCTACGGGAAACTCTACCTCTCAGATAGTGCCTCTGATAGTAGGCGACGCCGCACGCACGCTCCGCATATCGGCGAAGCTGCGCGAGGCAGGATTCGACGCGCTTGCCATACGCCGTCCCACCGTGGCCGCCGGCACGGAACGCATAAGGTTCTCCCTCAATTCATCCCTCTCGGAGAGCAACATCTCGACGCTGCTCGCCGTACTGAAAACCATACTTGAAAGCTGACCATGAATTTCAGTCTTATCCACCACGAAGAGAACAACAACCGGCTGATACTCATCTTTGCCGGCTGGTCGACCGCCGCACCCCTCTATGCCGACATAAGAAGGAAGGGGTGGGACACGGCTGTGGTGGACGACTACACCGACCTGCGCCTCGACCCGTCGGCGCTTGAAGGCTATAAGACAGTCTACCTCTACGCATGGTCGCTCGGAGTATGGGCCGCCTCGCGCGTTCTCTCGGCCGACAGTATTACAATGGCCTTCGCCGTCAACGGCACGCTCCGACCGGTAGACGACCGGTTGGGAATCCCCGAAGCTATTTTCACCGGCACGGCTGAAAACCTCGACGAGAGAAACCTGCGCAAGTTCCGCATGAGAATGGCCTCGCGCGCCATTTCGCCCGAAGCCCTCGGCGAGGGGGCGCGAGACGTGGAGCTGCTGCGCGACGAGCTGCTCGCCATAGCCGGCAGCAAGGAGCCGGCCAAGGAGCCGCCCCTCAGATGGCGACGGGCATACATCGGTTCCGCCGACCGCATATTCCCTCCTGAAAACCAGGCGGAGGCGTGGATTGCGTCAGGAAGCATCTGCGAAGAGACCATCACGGTCGACGCC
Organism: uncultured Porphyromonadaceae bacterium; assembly: GCA_945873625.1. Lineage (GTDB taxonomy): Bacteria > Bacteroidota > Bacteroidia > Bacteroidales > Muribaculaceae > Lepagella. The sequence goes on from CAMCDS010000014.1 coordinate 36,393, forward strand.
CCCCACTACATCCCGCTGAAAAGCATAGTCGACGCCACCATTCCCGACCTCGACAAGGTTGGGAAACGGTTTGAGGCTTCGGGCGACACCTACGACCTTCAGGCTTCGGCCCAGCTTCGCGCCGCCGGCCTGCTCGCTCAGATGGCGCAGGCCGCCCACACCCGCCCACACCCGCGGATGCTTGAAATCGGTCAGGGCACCGGACTCTTCACTCGCATTTACGCTCCGCTGCTCGACCCGGAGTCGATTGACTTCGTCGACATCTACCCCACACCGGTAATCGGAGCCTGTGCCACCGAGCGTTATCACGTAGGCGACGCCGAGACGTTTATCGAAAGCGGCGGCCGGAGCTACGACATGATTGTGAGCGCGTCGACGATACAGTGGTTCCGCAATCTGCCGGGCTTCATAGAAAGCGCCGCCCGGCGGCTGACACCCGGCGGCTCACTCGTATGCTCCACATTCCTGCCGGGCACTCTCGATATTTTCGACTCCTTCCGCCCGTCGCCCATGCTTTATCTCTCGAAGACCGAGATACTCAATGCCCTCAATTCAAATTTCGGCGAAGTGGAAAGCATCACCGACAGCGTGGAGCTGACCTTCGACTCGGCCAAAGACGCTCTGCGCCATCTGCGGCAGACCGGCGTAGGGGGTGCTTTCGGCCGCTTCGGCAGCCTGCGCCAGCTTGTCAGCTCACTTGAGGCCGACCACGACCGTATCACCCTCCGCTTCAACATCCTCTGCTTCCGTGCCTCCTCGCCCCTGCCCGGCTGACGGCTCGCGGCCTCACAGCATCTCTATCGGCTCGTAAGGCACGGGCGTCTCCTCCTCTTCCGTGGCGTCGCGGGTGCGACCGTCTTTCCCGACGATATAGATCCGCCCCTTGCCTCCGCCGATGGCGGCGAGCTGAAAGGCTATCGGGGAATTGAAGCATCGCGCTATGGTCTTTGCGGCTTCGATGGCGGTACACGCCTTTTCCGACTCATAGTCATACCTGTAAATCGGGTCAGAACTTTTCTCGAATCCTTCCGCTTCCCATACGAACTGTCCGGCATCGTCCTGAATCCTGAGGATGAGCCCCGGCAGCCCCCCGAACTTATACGGTCCGTAAGGGAGAGGCAGTTCGGGCGCGAACCAGGCACTGTAATGCCGCCCGGAGAAATCGGCAGTAGCGAGCTGACACTCGTAGCCGAGAACCACGACCGTAGCGTCGGCAGCGAAATTCCACTGAATCTCAGGGACACGCTCGGAATAGCTCAGGATGTCCATACCGGACGGCAGGCGATATTTCATCTCGGCAACCCTCTCTTTCGGCGACACCATGATTTCGTAAGGCCATGGATTCCCCTTGGGATTGGAAAAGGCCTCTGCTCCCCGATGCATGTCGGCGGTCATGAGCGAGTCGTAGTGAAACAGTATCTCGCTGCGGTCCTTCACCGCCCGGCGCCCAATCAGCAGGGTCCTCACGTCGTCAAACCGGGTGTCGGCTTTTGAATGGCACGTGTAGTCCAGACGGTAGGTTACCTTGTAGAGCGCGGTGTCGACTGCCGTAGCCTTATCCAGACTGCATGAAAACAACGGCAACTGGGCGCAGGCCGGGAATATGCCGGCAACACCCATGAGTGAAAGCAATAACTTCTTCATATATCGGTATTTATAAAAGTATTCAGTAAGATATGCCAACGATTACAACAGTATGAGCACGAACCCTTTGCCGTCCCAGCCGATGAGCCGGGTATCGTCGATGGCGGCGATGCGATAAAGTGGATATGGCATGTTGAAATATCGGTCGATCACATTGCCGTTCCAGTCTATCTTATAGATGGTCGAAGCGTATCTGTCAGCGTCGTAATATCCATATCCCCAATGCAAGGCATAGATGTAATCGGGGGTATATGTCAAATCCACTGTGTGCAGACTATTCATATCCTCGAAGTCTGCTGCTTCAAGCGTCTTCGGGTCGAATGTGTCTTCTCCGATTCTTACCGATTTAATTGGCTTGCCGTCGGTGTCGAATATCTCGATGACCGGGTGAAGTTTATAGGCAAAAGCGAGTCTGCTGTGTTTGTCTGAATACGCCATTTCCCCGGCGTTAGGCATCCATGTCTGTAATTCGGGAGAAACGTTAATCTGTCTGATAGTATCGATTTCTGATGCAGTGAGGTCGGCTGTCAAGGCATATTGGCGTCCCCCTTTCGGTTCTCTACCGACGAAGACGTATCTGTCCGGTCCCGTCATAAATACATCCTGTGCGTAGTGCGAGAGAGGGAACGGCACTATGCTGTTTGCATCCATGAGACATTGACGCGTACTGACAAACACCGTATCATTCTCGACGCCAAAAATCTCGCAATCGTCCTGACCGACGATGCGGAGTGTGCCATTGTCAGCGACGAAAGGATATGGCATATACGAAACATAATAACCATGTCCACTCCGACCCATATCCGGGCTAACGTCGAGGGTATTACCCCGGCGGTCGAGCACGCCCCTGCGCATATACCGCTGTCCGTAACCGTCAGCACTTTCAAAGACGAAAAGCAGGGTATCGCCCGACATCTTCATATCCGAGATATGCCGTATCGGAGGCAAGGGATTGCCGGATATGACGAGCTTTTCTGTTTCGGCTGCGGTTACGGCCACTGCCGACATCACAACCAGCAAAATACTAATCAACTGTTTCATAATCTTGTGTTTTAGAATATTCTGAATCGGATTTTGAGCAACACACTGCGAGGGCGTATGTTGTAGATTGCCTTTGAATCGGTAAGTGCCGAGAGGTCGGAGTAAATATACGACTTACGGTTGAGCAGGTTGTCGCACGACAGCGTAAAGCTGAAACGCTTAATGGTGTACTTCGCCTCTGCATTGAGCAGAAGGAAAGATTTGTCGCCGTCGTTGAAGTTGTTGTAATAATGGTAGAGCGATGTAGTCAGCGTTACGCCGCCGGGAATTGTAAAATCGAGCGATGCCTTGTTCGTTACGGTGCGTAGCCACGGAAATCTGTCATATCCTTTCTGCTGTGTCGCCGATTGTGAGTAGTTGCCTTGATAGGATATACCTAACCATTTGAACGGAGTCAGGCTTATGTCGGCGTTGACTCCTACGCTGTTGCCGGAGTAGCGCAACACTTCGTCCTGAACGAGTAACGGACTGTCGTAATAGGAGTATGTAACCGAGGCTCCGATTTTCAGGCGTCGCCAGTCGAATCCCTGACTTGCATGGATTTTCGTCGAGATCATATCTCCGCTCTCCGATGTGCGGCGGCTTATGGTGCGCTGCACTATTCCGTCGTAACAGGAGCCATATAACACTTCGGGTGACTGTCTGTTCCACGAAATCTCCGCTCCGGCGAAGCTCATTGAAAGAATGTTCTTGAAATCGTAGCCTAACGAGTAATGTTGATTCATGCCTTCGTATAGCCCTGCCACATCGTAAGCCGACAACTGGCGGTAAGATGTCAGTATGTGCCCGGAATACAGCGTTTCAATCGAGGGTGTCATATAATTCAGCATTGCCGCCGCTTTGAGGTTATGGCTGCTGTTGAATTTATATGTGAAGTTGAGCGACGGCTCGACGCGGAAACGGTTTTTGTCGGTGATGTTGCCGTCAAGCCTGTTGTTCAGCCGGAACAGGCGGTATTTCATTGGCAGATACAGCGAGGCATGGATTTTGCGGGTGCTGAACATCACTTCTGCTCCTACTCCGGCATCGAGATAGTCGAGCGTCAGGTCATTGTTTGTTGCATCAAGCCGGCTTTCGAGTGAATTGTGATGATAATTGACTATCGCAGAGGGGTGCAAAGTGAAATTGCCGAGCTTGAATACAGACAGTAATCCCGCACTGTTCTCGGTGGAAATATTGCGTAAGTCCACGTGCTGATACAGCATATAGCCGGGAATGATATTAGGGAAAAGATTGGGAGAAACAGACAGGCTGTGCGGCCTCTTTTCCAAGTTGACAAGCGACGAAATTTCAAATCCACGGTCGGAGGAATTGCGGTGTGTGATATGGAATTTATTGAGCAAGCGGTATGTGTCGGTCTTACCGATCTGGCTCACGTTGTCGCCTCCGGCTACAATTCTGCTGTCGGCATCGGTAGTGCTCCAATCAAATTTAAGCTGCTCTTTTAGATAGCTTTCATCGCCATTGTTCATATATGTAAGGTCGCCGTATGCTTTCTGCATACGCGCTGTGCCGTTCATTATTTCGTCAACGGTATTCATTCCGCCGTCGGGCAGGTAATAGGTGGTCGTCGAATGGCTTTGCCTCGTGTCGCGGTCGTGCATATAGGCGGCGTTGATACCGAACTCGCCCGACTTGCCTACGCGATATACGTTGTTGAATGTGGCATTGTGTGAACGGTTGAAATAGTAGAAACGCTTGTCGATACCCGGAGCCGACGGCATGGAGATTGTCGAGATATTGCTTGTGCGCGAATAATCGTTGTCGAAGGAATACAGCTCCTGCGACAAATCCTCGCCGGTGTTGTTGCCTTTGTATGTCGCGAGAAACTGGCTGTTGCGACGGAAATATGTCGCTATCGCTGAGTTGTTCCACAATCCTTCGTCGCCGTAGCCACCTCCGATTGTGGCAATGAGATTGAACACACCCTTGACACCCTCTTTCAGCCGCAAGTTGATTGATGCCTGTTCCTCGGGGCGCAGCCCTTTCAGCGCCTTGATGTCCTGATGGTTTTCAAGCACCTGTACTGTGGCGATGTTGTTGGGGTCGATGTTGTTGGTGGCAATGCCGTAATGCCCTTTCATAAGGTCAAGTCCTTCAATGTAAAAATTCTTGATAGGTTTCCCCTGATAAGACACCTGTCCGGCATCCGACACCGTTATGCCCGGCATTTTCTTCAAGACATCGGCTATCGACTGGTCGGTCTGCGAGAGGAAAGAGCCAACATTATAATTTATGGTGTCGCCCTGCGAATAGATTTTCTTGGACTTTACGACAACCTCTTTCAATTCGACGGCGCGGTTCTCTACAATGATTTCATAGCTGCCGGTGCGGTTAGGTACTGTAATCTGTGCCGGAGCAATCTCGACACTTGACGCTTTGAGAATAAGACTGTCGCACTTGCTTTTCACCGACATTTGGAACTTGCCGCTTTCATCGGTGAAGGCAGATGCCAATATCGTCTTCGGGGCATTGGCCGGTGATGCAATTACACTGACAAAATCCATACCGCCACCCTCGGCGTTTCTGACGACACCGCTTATATTGCTTTGACTAAAGGATTGAAGCACAAAGCAAAAAACCATTATAAGTGTAATAAACGTCTGTTTCATAAGGGTATGAATGTGGCCGGACGCCAAAGGTTTGGCATCCAATTATGTAATAAGTAGCTTCAAAAAATTAATCGATATATGTAGCTTAGAAATCTTGTTCGCTAAAACTCGTTCTTTTTGGCCGCTATCCCCTTGTGTCTCAGTCGCAATGTAGAAATTGCTCCATCGTCACGCGGGAATATCGCCTCAAAAATAACTTCGTTTTATCTGAACATTAATTTTTCTCAGCTACTTATGTATAATCTTAATTTACTCCTTTTTCTTTAGATGAACCGGAACTATGAAGCGTACTTCCACAGGTCGGCCATTGTAGGTAATCTGTTCAAACCTTACGCCGTTAAATTTTCGACTGATAGCCACAGCAACCTCTGCTCCGTCGGGGCTATCGGATGAAACATTCTTGACTCTTCCATCCTCATCTACCACAATATTGATATTTACTTTTGTGTCTTTATCAGGTTGGATTGTTTCAACAGAATACCGGATTATCTCCGCTAAAGGTTCCTGGTCTTCAAATGGAGATGGTATCACTGTAACGGTTTCGGTCTCCGGTTCTGACGTTTCGGATTCTATTCCGAGATCTTGGGGCGCGGGGTCCGGTTTCGTTTCTTCTGACGATAGTTCTTTGCGGAAACTATATCCGGATATGTCTGAGAGAAAGCGGGATGGAACAGGCATCGACAGTGCCGCGCCGGCAAGAGCGACAGCCGGAATTGCGCAGAGAGCAATCAGCATGGTCTTCCTCGACGAACGCTTCTTGCTCATTATAAGCACTCTTTTGCGGAAACTGCGCTTATCTGCCGCAAAACTGTTGGCGACAGGAATAGATCTGTTGCCCATCGCTTTGACAACCAGCAATCTTTGATAATCGTATGTTTCTATTCCTGAATTGATAACCGCCTCGTCCGCCTCAAACTCATGGTTGAGTTTCATAAGTTGTCTTGTCATCCATGCGAAGGGATTATACCATAGCAGGATACAAAAAAGGTCGGCAAAGAGTACGTCTATCCAATGCCGCCGGTCGGTGTGTGCCTTTTCGTGAAGATAAACACTGCCAGACTCGTCAGCAGCCGAGCAATCATGCAGTAAAATGAAATTTCCCCAGCTGAAGGGGGCAGTCCGTTCATCGTTGATACGGCAAATGACGATGCCTTCGTTTTTAGTTCTCTCGCTTCCGGCTATAATGCTGAACAGGCGGATGTAAGAAATGATTTCCCGGCACAGCAGCACCAGCACGCCGAAAAGATAGACCGCGAGAGCGACAGGCACCCACGCAAAAGCGCCTGCGGAAGCATCCGCGCCACTGCCGGAGGTTGCAGCCACCGGCTGTAACCCGACCTCTACCCCGTGCAGAAGATTACCGCCGGCCTCCGGGAACACCTTTACATCAACGTCGAAGAGCAACGGAAGAAGCAGCGACGCAGCCAGTCCGCAGATTATCGCGCCCCGATTGAAACGGAACGAGGTATTGCGGTTCACAATCAGGTGCAGTATCGGATACAGCACGAGAATCATCACCGAAGCGGCAAGCGAGTATGAAAGAAGAGCACCCATTGTCAGTCCTCCTTATCCTTGTGGGCTTTCTCCACCTCGTCGAGCAGACGCCTGAGGTCCTCGACCGGGATGTTTCCGTCTTCCACAAACGAGGACACAACCCTGAGATATGAGTTCTTGAAATATCGCCCCACTATCGACGAAAGGGATTTCTTCCCCATGTCTTCTTCAGCTACAACGGCATGGTAGAGATACGACTTCCCCTTCTGCGTATGCCCCACATATCCTTTCTCTTCAAGGGCACGGACTATCGTCGATATAGTGTTGAAATGAGGCTTGGGCTCCTCATACAGTTCCACTATCTCCCTGACATACAGCGGGCCTTTCTTCCAGAACAGACCCAACACCTCTTCTTCTTTTGCGGTAAGCTTTTCCATAATACAGGTATTGATGCCGCAAAGATACAACTATATTTTGTAGTTACAACTATAACTTATAGTTAATAATTGTTAATCACATGAATATTTGCGACATTGGAACACGCTGCCGCGATCTCGGCAACCTTGCACCCCATCGTCCGGAAGTATTTTACTATGCGCCAATATTACAATTAAACGCACACCTGCAAAAATATTTGCGTCAGGCACGTTTTTATTACCATGCACCCGCGTTCCCGGAAGGGAGACGGGGAAATGACAGAGAAGCCTGTCGGCAGTGCTGACAGGCTTCTCTGAGGAGGTTCCAACCAGATTCGAACTGGTGTAAACGGTTTTGCAGACCGGTACCTAACCACTCGGACATGGAACCATCGATTTGATTTATTCAAGGGGCTTTCCCCTTTTGCGCTGCAAAGTTAGACATAATTTCCGATTCCCACAAATTTTCACGCCACTTTTTTGAAACTTTATTTTTATCACATTAATTCTCAGCTTTTTATTTTTCACCCGTCATTTTCATCACCCGGCCTACGGAGGCGGAAGAAGCCCAAAAGCGCTTTTTCTACCCTCCCCGACACGTTTTTAAGCCCGGGAGGCGTGTAAATTCACGATTTTTTACTACCTTTGCCGAATAGTTTTCCACCTGTATGCCGCTTTTCGGCTCCGAAGAGCGGATATATGGGTGGCTTTAGAGATTATAATTCGTATCTACCTGCAAGATAAATGATTACATTTTTCAAGAAAGGCACATCGACAGTCTTTGGCGTTGAAAGCCGCGCCGCGCTCTCAGAATCGGACATCACTCGTCTTAAATGGCTCTTCGGAGACGCGATGCCGCTGAAGGCCTCGCACATCAAGGGAACGTTCGTTGGCCCGCGCCGCGAGATGGTTACTCCATGGAGCACCAACGCTGTCGAGATGGCCGCCAACATGGGAATCGGAAACGTTACCCGCATCGAACAATATACAAAGTCGGAATCCGAAAAACCGGACTTCGACCCTATGCTTCAGGCTCTCTACGACGGTCTCGGGCAAAACGTCTTCACTGTCGACATCAAGGCAGCCGAGATACGCGAAATAGACGATATAGAGAAATATAACGCCGAAGAAGGTCTCGCCCTCTCGGCCGAGGAGGTGGAATACCTCGAAAACCTCTCGAAGAAACTGGGACGCAAGCTCACCGACTCGGAGGTGTTCGGCTTCTCGCAGGTCAACTCAGAGCATTGCCGCCACAAGATCTTCAACGGCCGCTTCATCATCGACGGCGAGGAGAAGGAGGATTCACTCTTCGCCATGATCAAGCGCACGTCGAAGGAGAATCCCAACGGACTCGTGTCGGCTTATAAAGACAATGTGGCTTTCGTCAAAGGTCCGAAGGTGCAGCAGTTTGCTCCGGCAAATCCGGAGAAGGCCGACTTCTTCGAGGAGCGCGAGGTGAAGACCGTAATCTCGCTCAAGGCCGAGACCCACAACTTCCCGACCACCGTCGAGCCCTTCAACGGTGCGGCCACCGGCACAGGCGGCGAGATACGCGACCGTCTGGGCGGAGGCAAGGCAAGCGTGCCTATCGCCGGAACAGCCGTCTACATGACCGGCTATCCGCGTCCCGACGAGATGCGCGGATGGGAAAAGAGGGCTCCCCTGCCCCGTCCCTGGCTCTATCAGACTCCCGGACAGATTCTCATAAAGGCTTCTAACGGCGCCTCCGACTTCGGCAACAAGTTCGGCCAGCCGCTCATCTGCGGCTCGGTGCTGACCTTCGAGCACGAGGAGAAAGGCGAGACACTGGCCTACGACAAGGTGATAATGCTCGCCGGCGGCGTGGGCTTCGGCATCATGAAGGATGCCGTGAAGGGCACGCCCGAGCCGGGCATGAAAGTGGTGCTCATGGGCGGCGACAACTACCGCATCGGCATGGGCGGCGGAGCAGTGTCGTCGGTGGAAACCGGCAAATACGCCAACGCCATCGAGCTCAACGCCGTGCAGCGTGCCAACCCTGAGATGCAGAAGCGCGTCAGCAACGTGGTGCGCGCCCTTTCAGAAATGGAAAACAACCCCTGCGTCAGCATCCACGACCATGGCGCCGGAGGCCACCTCAACGCCCTCTCGGAGCTTGTGGAGGCCACGGGCGGCAAGATCGACATGAAGGAGCTTCCCGTGGGCGACGCCACCCTCTCGGCCAAGGAGATAATCGGCAATGAAAGCCAGGAGCGCATGGGCCTCGTGATGAGCGCCGACGACGTGGAGCGCGTGCGCCGCATAGCCGAACGCGAGCAGGCGCCCTTCTATGTGGTGGGCGAGACCACGGGCGACAACCGCTTCGTGTTCGAGCAGGCCGACTCGCGCCGTCCCATCGACCTGGAGATGGCCGACATGTTTGGCAATTCACCCAAGACGGTGATGACCGACTCCACCGTGAAGCGCGAGTTCGCACCCGTGGAGTACGGCACTTCGGCCGACGAAATCAAGGGCTACATCAAGGACATGATCGGTCTGGAGGCCGTAGGCTGCAAAGACTGGCTCACCAATAAGGTCGACCGCTCGGTAACGGGACGCATAGCACGCCAGCAGTGCCAGGGCGAGCTCCAGCTCCCGCTCAGCGACTGCGGCGTAGTAACCCTCGACTACCACGGCAAGTCGGGCATCGCCACCTCTATCGGCCATGCCCCGCAGGCCGCCCTCATAGATCCGGCCAAGGGCTCGGTGCTCTCCATAGCCGAGGCGCTCACCAACATCAGCGGCGCCCTGCTCAAGGAGGGACTGAAGTCAGTATCGCTTTCGGCCAACTGGATGTGGCCCTGCAAGAATCCCGGTCAGGACGCGGCCCTCTATTCGGCCGTGAAGGCCTGCTCGGAGTTTGCCTGCGCCTTGGGCATCAACATCCCCACCGGCAAAGACTCACTCTCGATGACGCAGAAGTATGCCGACAAGAAGGTGATGGCTCCCGGCACGGTGATCATCTCGGCCGCCGGCGAGGTGCGCAACATCCGCCGCGTGGTTTCACCCGTGGTAAAATTAAAGAAATCGACACTCCTATATATTAATATGAGCGGCGAGCCCTTCCGTCTCGGCGGCTCGGCCTTCGCCCAGTCGCTCAACCGCGTAGGCGACCAGGCTCCCTCCGTGGCCGACGCGGCCGCTTTCGCCAAGGCCTTCAACGCCGTGCAGAAGCTCGTGGAGCGCAACCTCGTGCTCGCGCAGCACGATGTCAGCGCCGGCGGTCTCATCACCACTCTTCTCGAGATGGTGTTTGCCAACACGAAGGGCGGCCTCGACATTGACCTCACCCCCTTCGAGGAGAAAGACATCGTGAAGATTCTCTTCGCCGAGAACCCCGCCATAGTAATCCAGGTGGCCGACTCCAAGCTTGACTTCGTGGCCGACGTGCTCGGCGACGCAGGCGTCGACTTCAAGGCTATCGGACGCCCCACTCTCTCAGGCAAGGGCGAGGAGCGCACAGCCGACGTGCGCAAGGACGGCTTCTCAATGTCGCTTCCCGTCGAGGATCTGCGTCGCGAATGGTTCAAGCCCTCGTTCCTGCTCGACATGGACCAGACGGCTCCCAAATGCGCCGAATCGCGTTTCCTCAACCTCGGCAAGCAGCCTGTGCGCTACCGCATACCCTCTTCCTTCAAGGGCTCGCTCGAATCGCTCGGACTCAAAGGCTACCGTCCCGAACGCTCGGGAGTGCGCGCGGCCATCATCCGCGAGAAGGGCGTGAACGGCGACCGTGAGATGGCCTACAGCCTCTACCTCGCCGGATTCGACGTGAAAGACGTGGCCATGACCGACCTCACCTCCGGACGCGAGACCCTCGAAGACGTCAACATGATAGTGTTCTGCGGCGGATTCTCCAACTCCGACGTGCTCGGCTCGGCCAAGGGATGGGCCGGACAGTTCCTCTTCAACGAGAAAGCACGCAAGGCCCTCGACGCCTTCTATGCCCGCAAAGACACCCTCTCGCTCGGCATCTGCAACGGCTGCCAGCTCATGATGGAGCTGGGCCTCATCACACCCGGACGCGAGAAGAAGCCCAGGATGCTCCACAACGATTCCGGAAAGTTTGAGTCGACATTCCTCTCGCTTGAGATTCCCGACAACAAGAGCGTGATGCTCTCGTCGCTCAAGGGGATGAAGCTCGGCATCTGGGTGGCTCACGGCGAAGGGAAGTTCCAGCTCCCCGGCAACCTGTCGGACTACAATGTGGCAGCCAAATACCTCTACTCCACCTATCCCGGCAACCCCAACGGCTCGCGTGCCTCAATCGCCGCCCTCACCAGCGACGACGGACGCCACCTGGCCATGATGCCGCATCTGGAACGCGCCATCTTCCCCTGGCAGTGCGGATTCTATCCCGACACACGCCTCCGCGACGAGGTTACGCCCTGGATCGAGGCCTTCGTCAACGCACGCCGCTGGATCGAGACCAACAAGACTTCCGAAAACTGATGCCCTCACGCTTCAGACCTTACGCAAAGACGACAAAGAGAGTGCTGCTTCTTGCGGCGCTCCCTTTATCGCTGTTTATGACCGGGTGTTTCACCGGAGTGGAAGGCACCAAGAAGATAAGCCTCAGCCGCGACGACCGGAAGCTGCTTGAAGTGATGGCCGAAGACACCTTCCTCAATTCCATTTCAGGACGCCCGCTGCGCCTCTGGAAGGAAGGGAAGCGCTTTCAGGTGGCCGACAACCGCATCGCGCTGCTTTTCGACCGCATGAGCGGAGAGTCGGCGCCCGACGACACCGCCTCGCTCGGCGGACGATGCCTCGCCTACAGCGGCACAGGCAGACGCGTCCGTCCCGACGGCACCGACGAGGCGCTGATAATCTTCGCCGACGGCAGCCGGCGCTACGCCCTCCCATCGGGCAAGACGCCGGGAGCCGCTCCGACCGAAACCATGAGCGACAAGCTCCCGATGCTCATCGACCTCGACCAGGTCGACATGGCCCGCAGGCTACTCACAGGCAAGACGCTCTGGATACGCACCCCGCTATGGTACGACTCGCTCGGCAACAGCTTCAAGGGGCGCAAATTCGTGCCGGTAACCGTGAGCGGAGTCGGACCCGGAACCATGGTGTTTCCGCTCAGGCTGACGCTTACTGACGAAGCCGGACGGGAGTTCTTCCAGCTGATGAACCTCGGCAACGGCAACAACGAGAGCCGCTCATTCGCAAGACTGTTCCGCCTCTCCGACCCGCGCAGAAACTATCCTGCCATCACCGACGAGGTATGGACTCTGATTCAGAACGGCAACGTGCGTCCCGGAATGACCAAAGACGAATGCAGGCTCGCCCTCGGCAATCCGAAGCAGGCCGAGTCGGGACACGACTACAGCTCGACGCTCGACATCTGGCAATACGACGACGGCATCTATCTGCGCTTCCGCGACGGCGTGCTCGTAGACCGCGTGAAATGACCGTCCGCCCGACACCCCCCTAATGTAACCATCCGCTCTTTCCTCTTCAAAGACACGATGATAAAAGAAAACTTCGACATAACCGGACTGACCACTTTCGGCCTGCCGGTGAAAGCCCGATATTTCGCCGAATATACCTCCGTGAAAGAACTGATCCGAATCTCGCGGAGCCGGGAATACCTCGAAAGCGAAGTGCTCCATATCGGAGGCGGCAGCAACCTGCTCTTCACCGGAGACTTCGACGGCATGGTGCTCCACAGCGCCGTGAAGGGGATTATGAGATATGAAAAGGATGCCGACCACGTATTCGTGATAGCCGGAGCCGGAGAGAAATGGACCGATCTGGTCGACTGGTGTGTGGCCGAAGGACTGGCCGGACTGGAGAATCTGGCCGGCATTCCGGGCGAGGTGGGTGCCTCGCCCGTGCAGAACGTCGGCGCCTACGGCGTAGAGGTGAAAGACGTGCTCCACGCCGTGGAATGTTTCGACTCCGAGACCCGCGAGACGGTGCGCTTCACGGCAGAGGAATGTCGCTTCGGCTACCGCGACAGCCGCTTCAAGCATGAAGACAAGGGTCGCTACTACGTGCTCCGCGTCAGCTTCCGCCTCAAGCCTTCGACTGAAGCGTCGAACCTCGAATACGGACCCCTCAAGGACCTCGCCGCCCGCCTCGGCCACACGCCGACGATTCAGGACGTGAAGCGAGAGGTGGAGCAACTGCGCGCACGCAAGCTCCCCGACCCGAAAGAGACCGGCAGCGCAGGCAGCTTCTTCAAGAACCCGGTAATCGACCGGTTCTATTTCGAGAACGTGGTGCTCCGCGAGTCACCCGACTGCGTTTACTATCCTCACGGAGACAGTGAGGTGAAGCTCTCGGCCGCATGGCTCATCGACCACGCCGGGCTGAAAGGACACCGCGTGGGAGGCGCCGAAGTGTGGCGCTCGCAGCCCCTCGTGATAGCCAACGCCGGTGGAGCCACGGCCAAAGACGTCTGCCGTCTGGCCTCAGAAGTACAGAATACGGTGTTCGGCAGATTCGGCGTCTGGCTCCACCCCGAAGTGAACTATATCGACTCAACGATTAAGGTAACCGTGCTCGGCTCAGGCACATCGAAAGGGGTGCCTGAGATAGGATGCGGATGCCACGTCTGCCGCTCGGACGACGCGCGCGACAAGCGTTTCCGCTCGTCGGTGATTGTCAGCACGCGCGGCGTGAACATCCTCATCGACGCATCGCCCGACTTCCGGATGCAGGCTCTCGCCAACGGCATCCGCGAAATCGATGCCGTGCTCGTAACCCACAGCCACACCGACCACGTAGGCGGCCTCGACGACCTCCGCCCCTTCTGCGGTGCCGGCAACATACCCCTTTACCTCAAAGAGGATGTGGCCTCCGACCTCCGACGCCGCTACGACTACTGCTTCCGCGAGCAGCTCTATCCGGGTGCCCCGAAGTTCGACATTGTGGAAATCGACAGCCATGAGCCTTTCACGGTCGACGGAGTGAAGGTGGTGCCCGTAGGCGTGAACCACGGCAAGCTCCCCATCCTCGGCTTCCGTATAGGCGACTTTGCCTACATCACCGACGCCAAGACCATCACAGACAGCGAACTCGAAAAGCTGCAGGGCGTCAGAGTGCTGATAATAAACGGTCTCCGCTACATAGACCATTTCGCCCACCTCACCATCCCCGAGGCATGCGAGGTGATACGCCGCGTGGCTCCCCACTACGCCTTCATCACCCACCTCAGCCACGAGGCCGGTAGCCATGAGGAGCTGACAATTGACCTCGAAGACCGCACTGTCGACGTAAGGAGGGAGATACTGCCCGACGGATCGGTATTCATGCGCGACTTCCCGAAAGCCATCCTTCCGGCCTTCGACGGCATGAAAATCGAAATCGACTCAGACTCCGTTACAATCGAATGAACCGAACAACCGCAACATCATGACAGACATAATAATGAAAGATTATACCCTCGGCATCGACATCGGGGGAACCCACACGGCCATGGCCGTGGTCGACACCGAAGGCAATATACTCTGCCGGGCCACAATAAAGACCACCGACTTCGCCACATTCCCGAAATTCGTCGACGGTGCGGCCAAAGCCCTTAAAAAGAGCGTCAAGGAGGCCGGCGTCGACTTCCGCAACGTCAGGAGCATCGGCATCGGCGCTCCCTGCGTGAACGTCGACACAGGAATGGTGGAGGGGGCCGTAGACCTCCCCTGGCCCTCGCCAATACCCCTGAAAGATGATTTCAGCGAGAAGTTCGGGCTCCCCGTGGGAGTGGCCAACGACGCCAACGCCGCCGCTCTCGGCGAGATGTTCTACGGCGAATGTGCCCACACCGACGACTTCATAATGATCACCCTCGGCACAGGCGTAGGCTCGGCCATCGTAACCGACGGCAACCTGCTCCAGGGCCGCAAGGGTTTCGCCGGAGAACTCGGACATACCTTCAGCCGCCGCCACCACGACCGCCTCTGCTCGTGCGGACGCTACGGCTGCCTCGAGACCTACTGCTCGGCGAGAGGCGTGGTGAAGACAGCCCTCGACTTCCTCGACACACCGCGCCATTCGTCGCTCAAACAGATTGATCCGGCGAAGCTGACGGCCAAAGACGTATACATGGCCGCCGAGGCAGGCGACGAAGTGGCTCTCGCCACCCTCAGGCTAACCGGTGAGGTGCTCGGAGAGGCATGCGCCGACTTCGCGGCTTTCTCATCGCCCGAGACGATTGTGCTCTTCGGAGGCGTGGCCAACGCGTTCCCCTATTTCATCGACTCGATGAAGGAAGCCTTTGAGCGCAACCTCCTCTGGATCTACAAAGACAGCATCCGCATCGTGAAGTCGGGCCTCCCCGAGTCGGACGCAGCCCTTCTGGGAGCCGCCGCCGTGGGCCGCTCGGCCTTCCTGCGCCAACGAAAAGAAAATCGACAGATTTGAACCGCCATTATGCTGAAATTCAAACACCTCCTCGCCGTAGGCGCCATGATGCTTTCGGCCATTGCCATGCAGGCAGACTACATCCCTTCGCCCGAGGTAATGAAATCGCGCGAAGAGTTCGCCGCCGACCGTTTCGGCATCTTCATCCACTGGGGCATCTACAGTATGTTCGGACAAGGGGAATGGTATCTCAACTACGGGCCCAGGGCCGACGAATATGCCAAAGCCGCCCGCGGTTTCTATCCCGCCGACTTCGATGCCGACCGCTGGGCCAAGGCCATCAAGGGGGCGGGCGCGAAGTATATATGCTTCACCTCACGCCACCACGACGGATTCTCGATGTGGGACACGGCCCAGAGCGACTACAACATCGTCGACGGAACCCCCTTCAGGCGCGACGTGCTCCGCGAGCTCTCCGACGCCTGCCGCGACAACGACCTGAGCCTGCACCTCTATTACTCACACCTCGACTGGACCCGCCCCGACTATCCGCAGGGACGCACCGGCCACACCACCGGACGCGACAGCCTCGTCAACGACTGGAAGCAATACCGCGCCTTCATGGACAATCAGCTCACCGAGCTGCTCACGCAGTATGGCCCTATACGCGCCATCTGGTTCGACGGATGGTGGGACCACGACGAAGACCCCGAGCCCTTCGACTGGCAGCTGCAGAGCCAGTATGAGCTTATCCACAAGCTCCAGCCCTCATGCATGGTGGGCAACAACCACCATCAGGCGCCCTTCGAGGGAGAGGACATTCAGATTTTCGAGCGCGACCTCCCCGGCGAGAACACGGCCGGTCTGTCGGGCCAGGAAGTGAGCCGGCTCCCTCTCGAGACCTGCAACACGATGAACGGCATGTGGGGCTACAAAGTGGTAGACACCAACTATAAGGACACCAGGACACTCATCCACTACCTCGTGAAGACCGCCGGACTCGGAGCCAACCTCCTGCTCAACATCGGTCCTCAGCCCAACGGCGAGCTGCCGGCCGCCGCCATCGACCGCCTCGAAGGCATCGGACGGTGGATGGAGACCTACGGCGAGACAATCTACGGCACCGAGGGAAGCCTCTTCAAGGCCGACTGGGGCACCTCGACAAGAAAGGCCGACCGCACATTCGTGCATGTCCTCACCCCCGGGTCAACCGACATCTTCGTTCCCTTCAAGGGGAAACCCAAGAAAGTGAGGGAGTTTGCCGACAGGGAGCGAAAGGTGAGATTCACCCGCAGCGCCGACGGAATCACCCTGCACCTCGACACCATACCCACTGATGTGGATTACGTAGTAGAAATACTCCACTGACACAGATGACACTCCTTGAAGTATGCACATCCACGCCCGCCGGAATCGACGAGGCGATAGCCGGAGGAGCCGGGCGCATAGAGCTTTGCTCGGCCCTCGCCGAAGGGGGGCTCACCCCTTCGATAGGCCTCATCTCCCTTGCCGCACGCAAGCCGGTGAAGGTCAACGTTCTCATCCGTCCGCGCGAAGGTGATTTCGTCTATACCGACGAAGAGATAGCCGTGATGGAGGCCGACATACGCGAAGCGGTGAAGGCCGGAGCCGACGGCATAGTTACCGGAGCCCTCACCCCCGAGGGCGACATCGACGCCGAAGCATGCCGGCGGCTGATTGACGCCGCAGGCGACGCCGACACCACGTTTCACCGCGCCTTCGACGTATGCCGCGACCCGTTTGAGGCTCTCGAAACCGTAATCTCGCTCGGATTCAAACGCATCCTTACCTCCGGACAGGCCCCGACAGCCCCGGCGGGTGCCGAGACCATTCGCGAGCTCCACCGCGCGGCTGCCGGCCGCATAAAGATAATGGCCGGATCGGGCGTAAGCCCCGCCAATGCCGCCCTGCTCCTCGAACTCTCGGGCGCCGACGAGATCCACGCCTCGGCAAGAGCCTTGAAGCCCTCGGCCATGCGCCTGGCCGACAAGGGCGTGAAGATGGGCAATGCCGACGCTTCCGACGGCTCGCGCCTCGACACCGACTCACAGACAGTGAGGGCAATACGCGCGGCCATCGAAAACGCCTGAAAAAAACCGCAAACCTCTAATACCGAACATAAATGAAACGGCTGTTATTCACATTAGCTGTGATTTCGGCTTTCGCCTCGCTCCCCGGCGAAGCCCGCGACATAACCACCCCGGCCAGCCGCCGCGACCTGGCTGAACGCATATCGCTCCAGCCCACCATAGCCCGCACCCTCGCCGACCGCCCCGCCGGAATCACTCCCGACGAGCGGCAGGCGCTCGACTTCCTCTACGCCTACATGCCGACGGCCGACGCCCTCGACTATGATGTCAGCTTCTGGCTCGACAATGTGCGCGCCAGCCTCAAGGCCGCCGAAGAGATGCCCTGGGGCAAGACGGTGCCCGACCGCGAGTGGCGTCATTTCGTGCTCCCTGTCAGGGTCAACAACGAAAACCTCGACATGTCGCGCACGGCCTTCTACGACGAGCTGAAAGACCGCGTCAAGGGACTCTCAATGGCCGACGCCATCCTCGAAGTGAACCACTGGTGCCACGAGAAGGTGTCGTACCAGCCTTCCGACGGACGCACTTCCGCCCCTCTGGCCACCGTCTGCAACGCCCTCGGACGCTGCGGCGAGGAATCGACTTTCACCGTGGCCGCGCTCCGCAGCGTGGGCATACCGGCACGCCAGGTCTACACTCCGCGCTGGGCCCATACCGACGACAACCACGCATGGGTGGAGGCCTGGGCCGACGGCCGATGGCACTTCCTCGGTGCCTGCGAGCCGGAGGCGGTGCTCGACCTCGCATGGTTCAACGCTCCGGCCTCGCGAGGCATGCTGATGAACACCAACGTTACCGGAGCATACGACGGCCCGGAAGAGGTGCTCGACAAGACCCCGATGTTCACGTCGATCAACGTTACCGCCAACTACGCTCCGACCGACACGGCGCTGGTAACCGTGGTCGGTACCGACGGACGCCCCGTGGAGAACGCCAAGGTAAACTTCTCGCTCTACAACTATTCGGAGTTCTACGCTCTTGCCGTCAAGACCACAGGCCCCGACGGCAAGGCATCGCTCACCACCGGAAAGGGCGACATGCTCGTGTGGGCCTCCGACGGCACGAAATTCGGACTGCTTCCCTATAAGGGCGAGCCTCTGCGCATCGTGCTCGACAAAGACGCCTCCTTCGCCGGAGCCACCGACTTCGACCTCGTGCCTCCCCCCGCGGGAGCCGGACTGCCGGAAGTGTCGACGGAAGCGGCTGCGCTCAACGACAGGCGCAAGCAGCACGAAGATTCGATACGCAACGCATACGTGGCCACTTTCATCTCTCCCTCGCAGGCCGGCGAAATATGTGCGCGCCTCGGCCTCCCCGACAAGGGCGCCGACATCCTCGTGAAGTCGAGGGGCAACCACCGCACCATCACCGGGTTCCTCGAATCCATCCCGCAGGGGGCACGCGCAAAGGCCATCGACATGCTTGGAGCAGTCAACGAGAAAGACCTACACGACCTCACCGCCGACGTGCTCGCCGACCATCTCGCCACCCCGGTATCGGCCTCGCCTCTCTTCATCCGCTATATTCTCAATCCGCGCGTCGAATACGAGATGCTGACGCCCTACAAGGCTTATTTCAGCAACGCTTTCAGCGAGAGCGAGAAGAAGGCCTACGCGGCTTCGCCCGCGGCCCTCGAGAAGCGTTTCGCCGACGAGATAGCCATCGACAACGCCTACGCCAAGAGCTCCTACCGCATCTCGCCCCGCTCAGTATGGGAAGGGAAGACGGCCGACCCCCTCTCGCGCTCCATAGCTTTCGTGGCCGCCTGCCGCAGCCTCGGCATCCCGGCGCGCATCAACCCCGTCAGCCACGCCACCCAGTATGCCGACGCCAAGGGTGAATGGCACGACTGCACCTTCGGCGAGAAGCAGGCCGCCCCGGCCGGCAAGAAGGGACTGGTAGTGCTCTCCGACGTCGACAGAAGCACCCGTGAGCCCAAATACTTCTCGCAGTTCTCCATCGCGAGAATCGACGGCGGACGCCCCACGCTCCTCGAGTTCGACGAGTTCATCCCCGTCTCGGCCGTGAACGCAAGAAAGGAACCTTTCGACCCCGGACAGTATGTGCTCGTTACGGGTCAGCGCCTGGCCGACGGGTCGGTGCTCGCGCGCACGCAGTTTTTCAATGTCGAGGCCGGAGCCACTGCCGACGTGCCCCTGCAGGTGCGTCAGGACACCACGGCCCTTCAGGTGATCGGCAGCCTCAATGCCGAGCTCCTCTACCGTCCGCTCGACGGAGGCGAGCCCCGGAGCATCCTCTCCACCACCGGACGCGGATACTACGTGCTCGGACTGATAGCCCCCGGCCATGAGCCGAGCGCGCACGCCGTCAACGACATAGCCGTGGCTGCCGACGAGCTTGAGGCCACAGGGCGCAAGCTGCTCCTCATCTTCCCCGACGCCGACAGCGCCTCGCGCTACAAGGCCGCCGACTACGGCCGGCTCCCCTCAAACGTAGAGTTTGGTGTCGACGTCGACGGTGCCATCGCCGACGGTCTCGTCAACGGACTCGAACTCCCGGGCCGCGAGCTTCCGATAGTGGTGGTGGCCGACACCTTCAACCGCATCGTGTTCGCCCGCCAGGGATACACCATCAACCTCGGCCATCAGCTCCACCGGGTGCTTGAAAGCGTGGAATGAACATAAAACTCGATTAACGAATACCTTATGGAACAGACTATAAAGGGATATTTTCCCAACCGCCGGACGGTAAGAAAATTTTCCGACCGCAAACTTGACGACGCCACCATCGACGAGATCATCTCTCTCGCGACAAAAGCGCCGACCACGGGCAACATGCAGCTCTACACCGTCATCGTGAACCGTAATCCAGAAATGCTTGCCCGACTGCGACCGATGCATTTCAACCAGCCGGCCTCAGTGGGAGCCAAGGCGCTGCTCACCGTATGCGCCGACTTCAACCGCTTCTCGCGCTGGTGCCGTCTGAGCGATGCCGACCCGGGCTACGACAACTTCCTCTCCTTCACCTCGGCGATGCTCGACGCCACCATACTCGCCCAGCAGATAGTAACCATCGCCGAAATGAAAGGACTCGGCACCTGCTATCTCGGCACCGTAACCTACAACGCCGCCGGAATTTCGGAAATCCTCAATCTCCCGGAGCTGGTGGTGCCGGTGGCCTGCATAGCCATTGGATGGTCTGACGACGACGGCGAGGAAAACGAACGCCTCCCGATTGAGGCCGTGCGCTCCTACGAGCAATACCCCGACTTCTCCGACGACGAGATAATACAACTCTTCAAGGCCAAGGACGACTATGCGCCCAACGCTAAATTTGTGGCCGAAAACGGTAAGAAGACCCTCGCGCAGGTATTTACCGACGTGCGCTATCCCCGAGGCATGAACGAAGAGTTTTCCGCCCGGTTCATCGAGCTTCTGAAGGACAAGAAATTCCTCTGAACCGTCCTGACGTATACGCCTCTCCGCCGGACGACGCCCGCCCCCGACAATCCCATTCTTTGTATATGTGGCGCGGCTTAACCGCCCGAGGAGATTGCCTTTTCCCTAACCCCATGTTTCCGAGCCTTCAGCTCGTTTACATGGGGTTTCCCTTTCCATCCGCAAAACAACTCCCGGAGGGCGGTTGCCTCCGTCCGCCAGACGTCCGCGCTTGCTTGCGGCAGGGTTAACCCCCGGAGGGGGTTGCCTTTTCCTTAGCCCCATGTTGACGAACGATAGTGAGTCTACATGGGGACATACCCACCCGTCCGCAAAACAACCCCCGGAGGGCGGTTGCCTC
>CAMCDS010000015.1 GCA_945873625.1 uncultured Porphyromonadaceae bacterium
AAATACTATCTTTGTGGACGTCAAGGCCGGCGACTGTTCGGTTCCTGTCCATATTATTGAATTTAGAATTATTCCTCCAAATATAGTAAAATTGTGACTTAGAGCACGCAGGAGGGGACAGGAATCAAGGCGTCAGCCTTGATTTTTTTATCCTGCCGGTGTGGAAATCTCAAGATTTTTATCTAAATTTGCATCGTCAAACACAACATTGGCCGACGAAAATCACGTCGCAAACCTGTTGTGATTTGCCTAAAATTTCTTATCTTTGCATCGTCAAACACAACCGTCCATGCGTCGCGAAGAAAATCAATCCGGTTGTGATTTGCCTAAAATTTCTTATCTTTGCATCGTCAAACACAACGAAAGACATCAGAAACTCGGTGGCAGGTTCGTTGTGATTTGCCTAAAATTTCTTATCTTTGCATCGTCAAACACAACATGTACTATATTTTGAGAAAGCTTGATTTTGTTGTGATTTGCCTAAAATTTCTTATCTTTGCATCGTCAAACACAACCATCGCCAAACGGCATTTGGCTACCGCGCGGTTGTGATTTGCCTAAAATTTCTTATCTTTGCATCGTCAAACACAACACGATTACAGCAGCAAACTGCTATTCAATGATTTATAGAGGTTTGACAGAAATAAAAAAGAGACCCGAACAAGGTCTCTTTTTTATTTTCGTCAATCAGTTTGCTGTTTCTATGAGTCAGAACAGCTCGAGCTGTATAGCCGACGGACGAGGGGGCTCACGCTTTACGCCTTGAAAAATCTCCATCTGAGAAAACTGCTTGTCGGTTATCGTCAGCACCCCGACTTCTCCACATTCGGGCAATATCGCTTTCACCCGCTTACGGTGAACCTCGGCGTTCTCTCCCGAAGAGCAATGGCGGATATAGATGGAGAACTGAAACATCGTGAAGCCATCACACAGAAGCCGTTTTCTGAAAGTGGCGTAATCCTTACGCTGCTTTTTCGTCTCTGTCGGCATATCGAAGAAAACAAGAACCCACATGATTCTGTATTCACTGAATCGGTCGGCTATGCTACCCATCGCCTCGCATTTCGGGATACCTGATCTTCCTCGCCTCCCCGGCTAAACACTTGAATAGGGACGACGAGGTCTCGGCGGCGGCAACCATCAGCGGACGACGGACTGCTCCCATATCCACGTCAATCACCGGCACAGAGAGAAGCCGTCGCTTTGTCTCGGTCTTTTCAATTGTAGCCCCGGGGTCTTCACTGATTATGGAATAGACGAGGCGGTCTATGTACGGTCGATACGGCTCCATGATGTCGTCGGCAAGACAATAGGCGTTGTATTTGTTTCGATGGTGGATACCGAGCGAAGGATGCATACCTGAGCTGACCAATGCTCTGGCGATAACGGCACGCAGAATGGCATAGCCATAATTGAGCATGGCGTTGGGTTCGTCGCCGTAGCGGTCGCGGTTCACACCCGGGGAACTCCGCAGGTAGCATTGCCAGTAGTAGACGGCGCCGCGTGCCTCGAGGTTGTCGGGGTCGCCGCTCCTTACCCTGTCGGCCCATGCAAGCATATTGCCGGTCTCCTCGCCGCTGACCTCACGCAATACGGCAGCCTGATTTCGCAGCTTACAGCTTACAGTCTGTTGCCAGAGCTGTTTCTTGAGGGGCAACGATGCGGACAGATGTATTCTGAACCGCTCCGCCTGCGACGAATGGCCCTCCATATTCAGCATCAGCCCTGAGGGGAGATGCCGTCTGTCGCAGACCAGCACGGCGGCTCCGAAGCGCATCAGTCCTTCGAGCACCGGCGCGGTGAGCTGAATCTGAGGAGAGTCGAGCACCACGATACCAATGTCTTCGAGCGGACGGGTAGCCACTCTCGGCTCCGGATTATCCTCCCCTGGAGCGAGGACAATCCGGAGCTGCTCGTTGGCTACGCTCAGTTTCGCGGGGTTGCCGAAATAGAGGGTCTGCTTTATCATGGGTTCAGACGTTCCGGGACGATAATCTTGCCAAGACGGGTTACCTTAACCTTGACTGGGTTGAGGCTTTTCAGCCTGCCACTGCTTCGCAACCTGATATAATTTCCGTTCTCACTCTCTTCTTTTGTAGCATCAGCTGTAGTGGAGGTATGTCTTTTAAAACTATAATCATTCGACGAGAGTTTCTGCACACGGTAAAGATGCGAGGTGAGTTCGGCGGCATTCCCGGAGGCAACCGCCAGCCGGATGTCTTCGTCGGCCATGCCGAGAAGGAACATCTCGTTGATCTGCATCGTCATCACCAGACGCTGGCCGGGAGCCGGAAGGCAGCGCATCACGCTTTGGGGGATTTCATCGCCACGGTTCTGCACGTCGTTCCACACGGCGTCTGTATCCTCCACCACAACCGGCAGGCCGAGCAGTTTACGGTTCACTGCCTCAGCGAAAGGCACTATCGACTCTACGAGCGAACCGTCGGGAGCCTCATAGAGGGCCACGTGATGGTTGCTGCCGTATTTATAGAACTCTGTACGGGTTCCTATTATTGAATCACGGTTTACCGGCATAAGAGTATCCATTCCGTAACCAGTGATTTTCCTTACACGACGAATTGGCAAGAGTTTTGCTTCATCTCGATAGAGCGTCTTCTCTCCCAAGCTTTTAACAAACTCAATATTACTGTTGCCTACTTCTGCGAACCTCTTCTCAATGGCTTTGCGCACGGCTTCGTCAACAATCTTTCTCTTTTTAATATCTTCAAAAGTGATCTCTTCTACCTTGTATCTCACCACTACCTCCTGACGCCAACAGTCGGCCTCCTCCACGGGGCGGTCTGAGCCGGCCACCACGAGGGGCGACCTGCGGCATGAGCGTACGGCTGCCTTGACGTCGAAATCGTGCATGCAAAGCCGCTCTTCCACAGCCTCGCGCACGGAAGCGGAGCAGATGGCCGAAGGATTCTCAAAAAGATTTCTAAGGGGTCTGCGACGGTCAAGACGACGGATGACACCAAGTGCCTTATCCTCCGACAGCGGACCGCGGGGCACGAGGAGTCCCTCCTGCGCGAGCACCCTGCGCCCGCCGCTCCTCACATACCGCTTGCCGGGGGTAGTAACCTTCTTGCCGGGCTTGAACGAGACGGCTATCGCGCCGACAGCCTCACACACCTTGCTGAAAGGGAAATGAGGTTGGGAGGCGGCCCACTTGTCGAGGTTGCGACCCTCCTCGCCCTCATACCGGTTGCCCACGACGGTGTCGCCGACAAGCGCGTTGAGCGTATTGAGGCGCTGAATGTAACCCTGACGTGTAAGGGCCACAGTGAGCGCGTCGACGGCATGATGGCGGTGGTCGAGACGCTTGGTCCATCCCTCGATCCTCTCCTCTGTGTGGGTCTGACCCTTATGGGTATATTCCACGGTCGCGGTCTGTCCGGCGTCGCGGTAGCGCGGCAGGTTGAGCGTATGAAGCACCTCGTCGTAGCCCCACGCGCGGCGGAAGAAGTCGGTAACACTTCCCGACGAGCATCCCACGTGGCGGCAGACAGTCTGCAGCACCTCCGTCGCCTTGCGGCTTATATACTGGGTGAGGCGCAGGTCGCGTTCGATGAAGTCAGTCGGGATGTCTTTCCTCGACGTCAGCAGGCGGCTGTGTTTCGTCTTGGAGATTCCGCTCTTCCCTTTTGAGGACTTATACTCTTCGTAGAGCTTCCCTACGCGGTCGATGTAAGCGGCCAGGGCAGCGTCGCCCTGACGCTCCATGAAGTCGTAGGCCGTGAGCTGCCCCTTGGCGGCATTGCACCGGCGGCATGAGCACACCTTGTTGCTATAGCTGTCGTCGAACAGGAGCGACCGAGGAATCACGTGCTCCCGCTCGGCCTCGGCACCGGCAAGGAATTCCCTTATTCCTACCGGCTGTCCGCAATACATGCATCTTTCGCCGGCCTCCTTCCATAGGCGGTATTTCTGAATTTTGGTCTTCGACGGCTTCACGCCCATATCGGATATGAGGTCGGCAATCTCCTTGCTCTGCTTCTCGAGGCGGCTGTTGCGCTGCGAGTCGCGGGCGCGCTCGTCTTTGCTCTTGCGCAGTTCGCGGGCCAGCTCCACGCGAATCTCGTCCATCGGGCCGTATTCAGCTATTGCGGCATTCACCTGATGTATCATCTGGTTGAGTATCTTCTCCACCACGGGCTGACGCAGCTCACCCTTGCGGAGCAGCGGGATGGAATCGGCCGTGGCGAGGTTTTCACGCTCCTCGCGGGTGAGATAATCCGA
Source organism: uncultured Porphyromonadaceae bacterium (assembly GCA_945873625.1). Lineage (GTDB taxonomy): Bacteria > Bacteroidota > Bacteroidia > Bacteroidales > Muribaculaceae > Lepagella. Next base: position 4,243 of record CAMCDS010000015.1, read on the forward strand.
ATGGCGCACGCCGGCGTCCTCACACGCCTCGCTGTAGTTGCGTCCGCGCGCAAGCATCGGGATGATACGAGCCATGAATTTAGCCGACTTGCCGGCATACCCCTGGCCGCGGAAGTCGATGTTGAAGAGGCGGTCGGCCACCGCGGTGTCGGTGATGCCGAACTTGCGGGCCAGCGCCTCGCGCAGCTCGTCGCGGTCGGAGATGGAATAGCACGTGTGCCAGAGCATATAGAGCGGCTGCCTGAGATAGGACGATGAGACGCGGGTCATCAGTTCGCCCGTCTCTTTGTCGGCATATTCCTCCGTCTCTATGTCGAAACGCAGCAGGTCGTCGGCTCCCGCCACCCCATCGAGGGCATTTTTAAGGCTCATGTAGGTGGTGTTGCCCTTTATCCCTTTCACCACATGGGCCTGGGCCGAGAAGCCGTCATCTTTCTTCAGTCCGAGAATCTTGAACAGGTCGGAGGTCTTGAGGCGGTCGTGGGTGTTGAGGAAATCGAATACGCGCTGACGCTCGTCGTCGGTCAGCCTGAACTCATACTCCTGCCGGCGCGCGTCGCCGAAGAGGGGGAAAGGTGAATCACCCCCCTTGCGCCGCCGCGACCTGTTGCGATAGTTTTTCAGTTCTATCGTGTTGACGGCCTCCCAGAGCCTGCACGTCTGGGCGATGGGCGACGAGGCCGGAGCCACACGCGGTCCCACCAGACGCCGCTTACCGTCGGCACCGACAATCATCCTGCTCTCGAACTCGCACAGCCCCACGAGGTGCTTGCAGCTTTTGAGCGGACGCTGATAGAAGATGGTTTCCTCGATGCGACGGATAGCCGCGTCGGTGAGTATTTCAGGGAAACGGGGCTGCTGGGCCGTGAGTATCTGATGCAGTTCTCTCTCGTAGGCATTGCGGGGGAAGGTCTGCTCCTTGATTCTGAAGGTATAGACCCTGGCGCCCGACGGAGTGGTCCGTTCCGATTCGCGCAGTCTGGCGGCGAAATACTGTCCGGGGGTCTGTCCGGCCTTCCGCGCCTCCTCGTCGCGCCCGGCGATGGCCGAGAGAAACTCCGACTTCTCTTTGTCGGCCGCGCTCTCATCCTTGGCGTGCCTGTAGCCCCGGCGCGCGTTGATATGATAAATCACACGCCCCAGTTCGGCGGCGCTGACCTCCGATCCGGAAGCCGCGTCGGCCCTGAGCTGCCACAGCGCCATGGGCGAAAGCCTGAGCAGGGAGTCGTCGAAATTCAGTCCGAGCTCTCCGAGGAGCTGACCGAGCATCTTGCGCCGCTGCTGGAAGCGGTCGAGCATCTTGCGTGCCGTGCGCCTCACTGTGCGCAGATGGCACACGGTCTCGCCGCTGCCCTTGCAGAAATCGCCTGTCTCGGCTGCGGTAAGCGGCACAATGCGCGAACCCATCCCTGCTATATCCTTTACCTCGCCCGACTCACCGTCGGTGCGTATCACGGCCCATCCTATCGAGCCGACACCGAGGTCAAGTCCGAGTATCTGTTTCATTGCCATTATATTTTAAGGTTAATCACCATTACACCCGCGAAATTAATAAAAAACGGCGAAAACGTCAACCGCCGGCGATTATTTTCTGAAAAAATTTGGCAGGTCGGAAACTATTGACTAAATTTGCAGCGCAAAATAAGAAACAGGCAAATCACAATAAGGATTTTATTCCGATGTGAAAACATTTAGAAAGAGGCGTTCTCCGGAGCGCTCTTTCTTTTTTATGGGCGAGGCGGGTGCGTGACGAAAGGGAGGGGCGCTTCCACGACGCCCCTCCCACGATTCCACTATAAACTATATCTAACTAAACTTAAACCGTATCCGAAACTTTCTCACGAAACCTTGGGATACTTCTTCCTTATTGCTTTGATATGAAAACGCCTGAGCGCTCTCTCCGGTTGACGGTTTTAGGGGAGTTTATACTAATTCAACATGCGTTAAAACTTTGAATTATAAACGTTAAAGGTTTTTTAGACTCGCCTTCGGACGCCGACGGAAGCCTCGCTAAGCCGCGAACGGCACGCCACTCACGCAATCATCTTGTAATCAGCCCACTGACACCCTTTCGCGTCATTAATGCGCTGATTTATTTTCTTATGTCGCGAGTTTTGACTACTTTTGTGGAACGGGAGCGGCCGCCGTCTGCCGGCGACGCTGCCGATTAACAAGCGAATCGCATTATGATTGAAAAGGACAGACGCACAAGACTCTGGGAGACGGTGGCCGCCGCCACACGTTTCTGCATTGCGGTGGAAAACGCGCGCGAGATGGAGAAAAACGCCTTTGTGGCCGAGATGACCGGCTCGCTGCCCCGCCTCTACGTCAGCTTCTGCGAGACGGAGGCCGAGGAGACCGACGACGTGTTTTTTCCGGCTTCGTATGTCGACGAGGATTATTACGAAAGCGTCAGACGCAATATGGAGGCTCTGATAGGTGCCGACGACACGTATCTCGAGACGTTCGAGGACGATATGAAGTACAGCTCCGAGCCGATAGCCGCCTCGGTGGCCGAGGGGCTGGCCGACATCTTCCAGGACCTCTACAACTTCGCTACGGCCGTCAAGGAGTCGGAAGGGGAAGCGCTCGAACGCGCCTACGCCGAATGTCGCGAAAACTTCAACTCCTACTGGAGCCGCACGCTCTGCAACGTGATGCGTCCGCTCAACCAGATGCGCCTCAATCCCTCCGACGAGGAATAAGAGTATGTTTGAATTTAACACGAATTGATTTAAACATACTATAAAACCCAAGACCAAACATTGACAACAGAATATAATATCATGGATATCAACCGCCTGCTCAACTGGCTCGATGAGTCGACCTGCAACTTCCTTGCAGTGAAGACTATCTGCGCGGAGCTCGAAGCCAAGGGCTTCACCCGCCTCCTCCCCGAAAACGTATGGAACCTCCGTCCCGGCGACCGCCGCTATATCACGAAAAACGACAGCTCGGTGTTCGCCTTCATCGCCGGTGAGAAATCGCCCGCCGAGGCCGGTTTCCGCATCATCTCGGCCCACAGCGACTCCCCCTGCTTCAAGATCAAGCCCAACGCCGAGATCTACGGCGACGGCGGAGTGGTGAGCCTCAACGTCGAGAAGTATGGCGGCGGAATCCTCTACACCTGGTTCGACCGTCCGCTCTCGATCTCGGGACGCGTGATGACTGCCGGCGACGACGCCCTTCATCCCCGCACGCATCTCGTCGACCTGAAGGCTCCCGTGGCCTTCATCCCCCATCTCGCCATCCATTTCAACCGTGGCGTGAACGAGGGTAATCCCCTCTCGGTGCAGAAAGACATGAAGCCCGTGGTGGGCTACTACGACGCCGAGACCTACGCCGGCATCAAGGCCCGCGGCGGAGTGGTGAAGTGTCTGGTGGCCGACAAACTCGGAATCCGCCCGGAAGACATACTCGAATATGAGCTCTGCCTATATCCGCTCGAGCCGGCCGCCACGGCAGGCGCCAGCAACGAGTATTTCCAGTCGGCGCGCATCGACGACCTCTCGATGGCCTACGCCGGGCTTGAGGCCATGCTCTCGACGGCCGACAACGCTACGCCCTACACACGCGTGCTGGCCATCTTCGACAACGAGGAGACCGGATCGGGCACCAAGCAGGGTGCCGCCTCGCCAGTGCTCGCCGAGATGCTCAGCCGCCTCACTGCCGGCTACGGCAAAGAGAGCCAGGAGGAGTATTACCGCGCCGTGGCACGCAGCTTCATGATCTCGGCCGACGACGCCCACGCTTGGCATCCCAACTACAACGAGAAATACGACCCGACCAACCATCCTGTGATCGGCGGAGGCCCGGTGATAAAGATCAACGCCAACTGCAAGTATATGACCGACGCCGAGGGCGCCGCCGTATTCAAGCAGCTCTGCCTCGACGCCGGCGTGAAGTGCCAGTACTTCGTCAACCACAGCGACGTCGCCGGCGGATCGACCCTCGGCAACATCCTGACGTCGCAGATTCCGCTTAGCGGCGTCGACATGGGATGCGCCATCTGGGCGATGCACTCGGCCCGCGAGACAGCCGGCGTGGCCGACCATTTCTCCACCGTGCGCGTCTTCTCAGGCTTCTTCGGAGCGTAAGGGCGCCGGCGCCTGAGGTGCAGGCCGGTTTGCAACATTGCCGGAATTTTAGTAATTTTGCAACTTCGCAGCGGACTTCTGTCCGCGCAGGCGCGTCATGCCCGGCATACACGCCTGTCTGCCAACGAAATAACTAAATTAATCCAATCGGAAGCAGCTGCGCCGCGGCCGCTTCCGGACATACACACACGATTCATAGAATGGACGTAAAATTCGAAAGACTAAGCGAAGTGAACGGTCTCATCACCGTGTCGCTCGCCGAAGCTGACTATGCCGACAAGGTGAAGAAGCAGCTCAAGGACATAGCCAAAAATCATGTTGAGAAGGGCTTCCGTCCCGGTGCAGCCCCCAAGTCGCTGATCGAGAAGAAGTACGGTACAGCCGTCAAATACGACGTTGTCAACAAGACCGTGAGCGACGCTCTCTTCGACTATGTGAAGGAGCAGAAACTCCCCGTGCTCGGCAACCCCGTGCCCGAAGCCAACGACAACTTCGACATCAATAACGCCGAATTCACCTTCGTCTTCAAGGTGGGTCTCGCCCCCGAAATCCCCAACAAGGTGAACAAAGACCTCACCGTGCCCTACTACACCATCGAGGTTACCGACGAGATGATCGACAACCAGAGCGAAGGAATGCGCCGCCGCATGGGCGAGCAGGTGAAGGGCGACGTTACCGAGCCCGACGCGCTCGTCAAGGGTGAGATGGTGGAGCTCGACGCCGAGGGCAATCCCCTCGCCGAAGGCATCGTGCAGCCCCGCGGCATCGTCGCTCCCAAATACTTCAAGAGCGAGGAGCAGCGCAAGCTCTTCGAGGAGAAGCACGTGGGCGACGTAGTGGTGTTCAACCCCTGGGAGACCTGCGAGGGCAACCCCACCGAGCTCTCGTCGATGCTCAACATCGGCAAGGACGACGTGGAGGCCCACAAGGGCAACTTCGCCATGACCATAAGCGAGATCATCGTGCTCCGTCCCGCCGAGCTCAATCAGGAATACTTCGACAACGTGTTCGGCAAAGACAAAGTGCATAACGAGGAGGAATACCGCGCCGCCCTCAAGGAGATGATCGCCAACCAGCTCATGGCCGACTCCAACTATCGCTTCTCGATCGACGCCAAAGACGCCCTCATCAAAGCCGTAGGCGACATCGACCTCCCCGATGACATCCTGAAAGACTACCTCCGTATGCAGAACGAGGCTCTCAACGAAGAGAACATCGAGAAGGAGTATGCCGAGGCCCGTCCTCAGCTCGTATGGCAGATTATCCGCGACCGCGCTGCCGAGACGCTCGGCATCAAGATCGAGGAAGCCGACCTGCTCAACGTGGCCCGTCTCATCGCCCGCAACCAGTTTGCACAGTATGGCATGACCAGCGCTCCCGAGGAGTCGATCGACCGTCTCGCACAGGAAATCATGAAAGACAAGAAGTCGCGCGAGCGCCTCATCGAGCAGAGCTTCGACATGAAGTTCTACGAGGGCGTGCACAACGCCGTTACGCTCGACGAGAAGACCGTCAGCGTAGCCGACTTCAACGCCCTCTTCACCGCTCCCGAAGAGGCCTGAGCCAGCCGATAGCTGAAAAATCTCAGCCCCGCAGGATTTTCCGAAATCCTGCGGGGCTTTGCTTTTCCGGGCGAGGAGCCCGGGGAGTGTCGTCTATGGGTATGAGTGAGAAAACTGTATCAGGGGAGTCTGGGGGGAATCACATCGAGAGGGAGCGCAGGTTGATTTCCCCTTTGAGCGAGACAATCTTCACGTAAGATTGTCCGGATGAGGAGATGGTCTCGATGAAAAGCAGGTCCGACATATCTTTCGTGTCGCCTATCTTCTTTCCATAAATGGTGTAGCTCGAACCAGAGCCGTTTGATTTCGTGGCCATCATTACGAGGCCGTCGCGCTTTATCACCTTGTCGGCGGCCTTCAGGAGCGAGGCCGAGAGGTCGGAGTCGGCGGCCACCATCACAGATTCGACCGACATCATGGCCGGGCCGAACCAGCCGTAGTCCGAGACGGGGCTGTCCAACGCCGGCATGGAGGAGAACATCTCGGGCGAGATGTAGGAATAGACGGCTCCCTGCTTGCGTGCGAAATCCTGGAAATCGGGAGCGGGGTCGGCGGCGAATGCCGAGAAGGCGGCGCCGACGGCGATGAGGAGTGCGATAGCGATTTTCTTCATATAGGTAGGAATTTGGGCTCCTCCTCTTCTGAAGGGAGCGGGGTGGTGAATAATTCTTCGAGTGCCGACGAGATGCGGGCGAGGTCTTTGAGGCTTCCCGAACCGATTTCGTCGATGATGCCGGAGGTGGTGCCTACCGCCTGTGCCACCTTCGTATAGCGGCTGTCGTGGTCGGCGGGAAGCGTTGCCGTGGCCGGATAGAACACTATTTCTTCATCCTCGGCCACATCGGCGTCATGACCGGCGGACGGGGGGGCAGGCTCAGACTGCGCGGGCCTCTGCGGAGAGCAGGCTTCCGCCAGACGGCGCACGGGCTCGGATGCCGCGGCGGAAGCCTTCTGACGCTCCGCTGACGATTCCGGCTTCACGGCAGCCACGGTCTCTGTCTTCAGCACGCCGGCGGTGAGCATCACGTCCGGGCTGCCGGCCTTGTCGCCGCCGGGGACAAGATGCCATCCGGCAATAGCCACCACTGCCACGGCCGCGGCTGCGGCAGTCCATCGGCGGGCCATCTTTCCGAAGGCGAAGGTGCGGCGGCGTGCGGCACGCTCACAGGCGGCCGCTTCGGCCACGGCGGCATCCCATCGCGCCGAAAGGGCGGCAGGCACCTCCACGCCTGCTGTGGCCCCGGCCGCGGCGGCCAGCGAGGCTATCAGGCGCACATCGGCGTCGAGCTCCGGGGAGAGCTCCGGCTTGCCGGTCGCCAGTCGGGCGAGGGCGAAATCCCTGAGGCGCGCCTCGCCGGCGGCGGATATGGTCGAGTCGAAATAGCTTTCTACAAGCTCTTCCAGTTCGGCTGTCGGTATGCTGATTGCGTTGTCTTTCATCTTCTGATTCATATCTGAGGAGATTCTATTTCGAGGAGTGGAGTCTGAAGAGCGACCTCAGGCGCGACTTGCCGCGCGAAAGGAGCACCCTGACGTTTTCATCGGATATGCCGGTGGCCTCGCAGATTTCTGCATTGTCGAGGCCACGGATGGCGCTCATCTCCACCACCGTCCTTTGTCGGGGAGCGAGCTCGTCGAGCAGCTTACCTACGAGGCGGAGGTCTTCGCGGGCCACGGTCTCGGCGTGGGGGTCGGTGGCGCCGGGGAGGTCGATTTCAGCGACGTCGACGGCCGACACCGGCATCCTCCCCTTTCGCCTCAGGGCGTCGAGAGCCGTGCGGCGCACCGCGGTGAGGCAGTATGCCTCGGGCTTCTCGATTTCGCCGAGACGTCCGCGCAGTTCCCAAAGGTGGAGCAGGGTGTCCTGCACGCAGTCGGCCGCGGCATCTTCGTCGCGGAGCAACGTCAACGCAGAGGCATACATCCGGGTGTGGAGCGGCCGGGTGAGGATGTTGAATTGCTCTTCGGTCATCACGCTTGGCGGTTTATCCTCATGACGAACGGCGCTGCCGATTGTTGCACCCCGGTACGCGATTTTTTATTTTTTTGTGTTTCTTTCCCATTCCCGGCACCATGGACGCAGCCCGCACTCGGCGCAGGCGGGCTTTCGGGCTGTGCATACGTATCGTCCGTGGAGTATTAGCCAGTGGTGGGCCTTCGGCAGCAGGTCGGCCGGAAAGTGCTTCACGAGGGTCTTCTCGGTGGCCAGAGGCGTCTTGCTGTCGCGCGTCAGCCCGAGGCGGTTGCTTACCCTGAAGACGTGGGTGTCGACGGCCATGGCCGCCTTGTTCCATACCACAGACAGCATCACGTTGGCCGTCTTGCGTCCCACGCCGGGGAGCTTCATCAGCGAGTCTATGTCGGAAGGCATCTCGCCGCCGAAGTCGTCGACCAGCACGCGGGCGGCCCGGATGAGGTGGCGCGTCTTGTTGTTGGGAAACGTTACGCTCTTGATGAACGGAAACACCTGCTCCTCGGTGGCGCCGGCAAGGTCGGCCGGCCCGGGGAAGGCCTCGAACAGCGCAGGGGTAACCATGTTGACCCGCTTGTCGGTGCACTGCGCCGAAAGTATCACGGCCAGCAGCAGATGAAAAGGGGTGTCGTAGTGGAGTTCGGTCTTTGGCTCGGGCATATTCTCCGAAAACCAGGAGATTATGCCGGCATATCTGTCGGCGGTAGTCATTCTGTCAGGCGATAGGTAAAAACCATACTGCCGCGCCGGGGCATTCGGCTCCGGGGCGCGGCAGTGCGATGGTGTTGTGTGTTTGTATGTAAGGAGAACAGTGGATTTACGGTCAGTGGGCGGCCTCGAACTCGCGGAGGAAGCGCAGGTCGTTCTCGGAGAACATACGGAGGTCTTTCACGCGATATTTGAGGTTGGCTATCCTCTCCACGCCCATGCCGAACGCATAGCCCGTGAACTCCTTTGAGTCGATGCCGCAGGCCTCAAGCACATTGGGGTCGACCATGCCGCAGCCGAGAATCTCCACCCATCCGGTGCCTTTGCAGAACGCGCATCCCTTGCCGCCGCAGAGGTCGCAGCTGATGTCCATCTCGGCCGAGGGTTCGGTGAAGGGGAAGTAGCTTGGCCGCAGGCGTATCTTGGTGTCGGGACCGAACATCTGACGGGCGAAATAGAGAAGCGCCTGCTTGAGGTCGGCAAACGAGACGTTGCGGTCTATGTAGAGACCCTCCACCTGGTGGAAGAAGCAGTGGGCACGGGCCGAGATGGCCTCGTTGCGGTATACGCGTCCGGGGCAGACGATGCGGATCGGGGGCTGCGTCGACTCCATCACGCGGGTCTGCACCGACGAGGTGTGGGTGCGGAGCAGCACGTCTACGGGATTGCGCGAGATGAAGAAGGTGTCTTGCATGTCGCGGGCCGGGTGGTCGGGCGGGAAGTTGAGCGACGAGAACACGTGCCAGTCGTCTTCAATCTCCGGGCCTTCGGCGATGGTGAAGCCCATGCGGCCGAATATGTCGATTATCTCGTTCTTCACGAGCGAGAGGGGGTGGCGTGTGCCCAGCGGCAGGCGTGTGGCCGTGCGGGTGAGGTCGAGTTCGGCCAGCTCAGCGCTGTCGCCGGCGCGGGCTGCCTCAGCCTTGAGGCTGTTGATTTTGTCAGTGGCGAGTGTCTTGAGCTCGTTGATGAGGCGGCCTACCTCCCTTTTCTGGTCGGCGGGCACGCTCCGAAAGTCGTTCATCAGGAGGCTCACGGCTCCCTTTTTGCTCAGATATTTGATTCTCAGCTGCTCGGCCTCTTCAGGCGAGGCGGCGGTGAGATTTGCTATCTCCTCTTTGAGTGTGTTGATTCTTTCAATCATGAAACGTTTGGTTCGTTGGAAGAGTGTGTTGATGCGGAATCAGACGAGGCGTCCGATCCATTTGTCGCGGTCGCCCGGCAGAAGGTCTACCACCGGAATCTCGATCATCGTGTAGCAGCCGGGGCGGAGGCGCGAGGCGGCGCGGGCCGCGCATACGAGAATCTGGCCTGTGAGGGCGGGGTTATTGATTTTCATGTCGAACTCGAAGAGCTGGTTCTGCGTCTTGCCGCTGACGCCCTTGCGCACGAGGTTGACGCCGTGGCCCATGTCTTTGACGTCGTCCACGCTCTCCACCTCGAAGACATGGGTCTCGTCGGAGGCGAAGTAGGGGTCGGCCTTTATGGCGGCAGCCACTTTCTCGAGCTCATGGCCGGGCAGAAGCTCCACGTATACCATGCGGCGGTGGATGCCGGTGCCGGTGGGGATGGTCATAGAGAGGGCGGCCTTCACTCCCTCAATGGCCTTGACGGCAACCGTATGGCCCATGCTCATGCCGGGGCCGAAGTTGGTGTAGGTCAATCCTTTCGGGGCGATGGCCTCAAGCAGCGCGCGCACTATCGAGTCGCTGCCCGGATCCCATCCGGCCGAAATCACGCTAACCGCGCCGTGGGCTATGGCCGAGCGGCTGAGGCTGTCGCGCAGGGCAGGTATCGAGCTGTGGATATCGAAACTGTCTACTGTGTTGATGCCGAGCGAGAGGATGTCGCGTGCCGTCTCCTCCACCTTTCGGGTCGGGGTGGCGAGGATGGCTACGTCGACGTCGCCGAGCTCGCGGATGTTGCCGACAACGGGTATCCCCTCGGGGATGTCGCCTCGGTCGGCGGGGTTGCGGCGCACCACGCCGGCTATCTCGAAATCGGGCGCTACCTCAAGCGCCTCAAGCGTAAAATGTCCGATATTGCCGTAGCCCACTACGGCAGCTCTTATCTTGTCCATAATCTCTTTGATATTCAATTGGTTGATTTCCGGATAAGGCACTCGGCCAAACCGAAAGCAAGCCGGAAGGGTCCTCCGAACCTGCCCGACTTGCAAAATTAATACTTTTTTTCGTCATATCCAACACTTTGAGCGTCGGATTCGGTGCGGGCGTCAGTCTTTGGCACGCACCAGCTCGAGCACCACCTTGCCGTCGGAGCCGAGAAGGAGCACCTTGTCGGGGCTGATGGGACGCGCCGAGGCGGCATCCTCGAGGGCTACCACAAACTCAGCCTCGTGGCTCGAGTCGGGACAGGCCATGCGGGTAGTGCCTATGCGCTGGAACGAGATGCGGTTGGCCGACTCCATGTCGGTGGTAAACTCGCCGTTGAGCAGGTTGCAGCCGGTGTTGCCGTGCAGCTTACCCTCGTCGACGTCAATCACTATCTTCATCTCGGGGTCGTTGACCGGATTCTCGTTGATTGCGGCCACCGACCAGGTGCCGTTGAGGAACGAGAAGTTCTGATGCATGAGGCTCATCACCTCCTGACGGTTGGCGTCGTAGAAGTAGAGGTAATACTGCGAGTCTTTCTGCTCCCAGCTGTAATAGCGTGTGGCATCGAGGGCCTGGTTTATCTCATAGTCGGTGATGCCGGGCATGCCGCAGGCTCGCATAGTAGTGATTGCGTCGCTGAACGAGATGGTGCTGTCGGCGGCGTTGTACTTATACGTGGAGTTGAGCACGTTGCAGCCGTTGTTGCCATACACCTTCCCCTCCGAGGGAACGAATTTGAGGAACGGGGCATCCTCGCCCACAGCCTTCTTGCGCCCTACGGTCTCGATGGCCCAGTCGCCCCTCACTACTCCCCTGCCGAGCTCCTCGGGAGAGTATGTCTTTGCTTCCTTGTCTTTCTGTATCTGTTCCCTGTCGGTCGGAAGCACGGCAGGCTTCTTGTCCGACTTCCGTAGAGCCGAGCATCCCGCAAGAAGCGAGAGGCAGAGGAATCCGCCGGCAAGAGCTATCATTTTCGTTTTCATATTCTTTTTTCTTAATTAATTGTCTGAGTTTACTTGACTCCGTTTCGGGAGTGTGGTTTAACGGCCACAGGCGTCAGTCGCCCCAGTGGCGGCGCTCAGGGAATCTGGCCGGGCGTAGCAGCAGGCGCAGCGACGTGCTGTAGGTCAGATAGTTCCACACCCAGTTGAGAAGCACGTTGATGCGGTTGCGCATTCCCAGAATCGAGATGAGGTGGATGAGCATCCAGATGGCCCAGGCAAACCAGCCGTCGAAGAAGGCATGGCCGAGGTCGACCACGGCACGGTTTTTGCCTACCGTCGCCATCGAGCCTTTGTCGTTGTATTCAAACTCCTTGTCCCAGCTTCCGGCATTGAGGTTGCGGGCGAGCAGACGCGCCTGCTGTATGGCAGGCTGCGCCACCTGCGGATGACCTTTCGGATACTTGTCGGTTACCATCATGGCGATGTCGCCCAGTGCCATCACAGAATCCTCATGGCCGATGACGCGGCTGTAGCGGTCTACCTTGATGCGCTTCCCGCGGGCGATACATTCCTCGGGCAGGCCCGGCATATCCTCGCCCTGCACGCCGGCATTCCATATCACGGTCTCCCAATATTCACGGGTGCCGTCGGCGAAGGTTACATACTTGTCCTCATAGCTTTTGAGCATCGTGTTGACGCGCACCTCCACCATCAGCGACTCGAGATATTTGCGTGCCTTCTCTGAGCATTTCTCGCTCATCGAGCCGAGCACCCTCGGAGCCCCTTCGACGAGCGTAATCTTCATCTCCGACTGGTCAAGCTCGGGATACTCGCGCGGGAGGATGTCTTTCTTCATCTCGCCGATGGCTCCGGCTATCTCCACGCCCGAAGGTCCGCCGCCCACCACGAGGAAGCTCAGCAGCTCGCGACGCCGCTCGGGATCCTTGCAGAGCGCGGCGCGCTCCAGGCGGTCGAGAATCTCGTCGCGCGTGTGCGAAGCCTCGGCCACGGTCTTCATGCAGAACACCTTTTTCTCCATGTCGGGCATTCCGAAGAAGTTGTTGGTCGTACCGGCTGCTATTACGAGGCGGTCGTAGGCTATGGTCTCGTAGCTCGTCTCCACAGTCTTACCCGCAACGTCGATATTCTTGACGTGGCCCATGTGGTAGCTGACGTTGCGCAGCTTCTTGAACTCGCGACGGAACGGGAAACTGATGTTTGACGCATCCAGACCCGAAGAGGCCACCTGATAGAAGAGCGGCGGGAAGCAGTGGAAGTTATGGCGGTCGAGCACCATCACCTTGAATTTATTTTTGTCGAGCTTCTTCGCCAGATTCAGCCCGGCGAATCCACCCCCGATAATCAAAATTCTTTCCATATCGTGTACAGTCATAGAGGCGGCATTCAGCGTGCCACCTTAAAATTAAACCTGCCGGCGAAGCACAAAGTTCATAAAACCGAACTTAAAGTGAGTGTCCTGATGAAATTCATACTCTCCACGCGGTCGTTTTCGAGGCAATTCAGGTGTGGCTCAAAGGGGAATAAACCCATATCCGTCTGATAACCATACCTCAAAAAAGGAGCCGCATGGAGTTAAAAGATCAAAAAATCACTTGCCGGTTATAATTTGAATACATACTTATTACTCCCGAATGAAACATTTGTTGTATTTTTGTGTCTCATTTCATGCCGGTCTTTCCGAAGCGACGCCAACGCGGCGACGCCCTGCGTAACGGCCAGCAAATTCCGCGCCAAAATACGCAAGGCGCGACATTTCCAATATATTTCCGACTATTGACATGAAGTTACGCAATATAGTCTTTCTCCTGCCTCGCCTCACTGCCATGGTGGCAGTGGCGCTCGGCTGCATGGCTTCGCCCGGACGCGCAGCCGCGCAAATCGACGCGGAGCAGGTGATGCGCATCGGGCGCAACGTCCTCTCGATGGAGGACTACATGCTTGCCATACAGTATTTCAACCAGGCAATAAAGGCCAAGCCCTACCTCTCCGACCCTTACTTCTACCGCGCCCTCGCAAAGCTCAACCTCGAAGACTACAAGGGAGCCGAGCAAGACTGCTCGGCAGCTCTGCAGCGCAACAAGTTCAAGGCCGAGGCATATAAGCTGAGAGGCTTCGCCCGCCAGAACCTCGGACTCGACTCCCTCGCCATCACCGACTACGACATGGGTCTCGACTATTACCCCCTCGACAAGTATTTCCTCTTCTACAAGGCTGTGGCGCAGACCGGCGTGAAGCGCTACGAGGGCGCCGACTCCACATTCGCCACGCTGCTGAGGGCATACCCCGGCTTCGAGGAGGGGTATGAGGCCCGGGGACGCATGAAAGCCCTGCGGGGCGACACGGCGGCGGCTCTCGCCGACATCGACAAGGCCCTCGGAATCTCAAAGACCCTCGTCAACGCAAGGCTGATGCGCGCCGAAATCGAGGCACGCAGGCAGCAGTGGGACGACGCCCTCGCCGACATGGACGAGGCCATAAAGCTCAGTCCGCAGGAGACGTCGTTCTACGTCAACCGCGCATTCCTGCGCTATAACAACGACGACTACTTCGGAGCCATGAGCGACTACAACTATGCCCTTCAGCTCGAACCCGACAATGCCGCCGCCCGCTTCAACCGCGCTCTGCTCCGATACGAGGTGAAAGACCTCGATCGCTCAGCGGCCGACTTCTCGGAAGTGCTGAAAAGCGACCCCGACAATTTTCACGCCCGGTTCAACCGCGGTCTCATCAACCTCGACCGAAAGAAATTCCGCGAAGCCCTCGCCGACTTCCAGGCCATCGTGGCCAGGTATCCGAAATACTATCCGGCCCTCTACGGCATCGCCGAGGCGCGGCAGGGAATGGGCGACTTCAGGGGGGCGATGCAGAGCGTAAACGAGGCCGAAAACCTGATACGAAAATACGTGAGGAACCCTGAACGCAACCCTCTCGACCGCCCGGCCATCGCAGCGGCCGAATCAAACGACCGCGGCAGCCTTCGCGACGACGACGAGTCGGACATCGACGTGATGGACCGATTCAATAAGCTCGTTACCGTAAGCGCGTCGTCTGAATCGCGCCTCTCTTACGGCGACAAAATCAAGGGGCAGGTGCAGAACCGCGACGTGAGGGTTGAGCTCGAACCGATGTATGCCGTATCGCTCTTCGACTCGAAAGAGGCTCTCAGGTCGCGCTCCAACTATTTCCGGGAGCTCGACGACCTGAACCGCGAGCGGTGGCTCCCGCGCACAGTCTATCTCTCAGCCGGATTCCCCTCCCCCTCCGACGAGACACTCATATCATCTACCTTCCGCCTTATCGAGACTCTCACGGCTTCGATGAACGAGGGCGAAAGCAGACCTGTGGACTACCTCGGCCGCGCTCTCGCATATCTTGCAATCAAGAACTTCGACGACGCCCTTGCCGACCTCGACAAGGCAATCGAATCCAACCCCGGATTCACAGTGGCACTCATGGCCCGTGGCGCCGCGCGCATGGCCGCTTCCGCACTGAACGCGGCAACCGCCGAACCCGGCTCCGACAACGCTATCCTTGAATCGCGCCGCCGGCAGGCCGCAGCCGTGGCGGCGATAGCCGACTTCGACGAGGCGCTGCGCCTCAATCCGAGACTCGTATACGCATGGTTCGACAAAGGCAACGTTTTCTATTCGATAGGCGACTATACCTCGGCCATACAGTGTTTCTCAGAAGCCATCGGCATCAACCCCGATTTCGGACAGGCCTACTTCAACCGCGGCCTCACCTATCTGCGCAACGGCAACAAGAGCCAGGCTTTCGCCGACCTCAGCAAGGCGGGCGAGCTCGGAGTGCTCCCATCCTACAATCTGCTGAAACGGATGAAATAGCCCCGACCGACGGGCATCAGGCGGCCACCCCGGCGAATCCCTTGTGCTGCCACTGCTTCGACCGCCAGCGGCGCATGAACACCACGCCGCGCACATTCTCGTCGAGCGTGAACATCCACCACATCCCGAGTATGCCGAAGCCGGCCGTTACGCCGAAAAGGTAGGCTCCCACCACGGCTATCGACCACATGAATATCAGACCTACATAGAATGGATAGTTGACGTCGCCGACCGCCTGGAGCGTATTGACGAAAAGGATGTTGACAGGGCGTCCTATCTCAAGCACCACATCAATCCACAATATGGCGGTGGCAAGGGCCATTATCTCGGCGTTGTCGGTGAGCCGGCCCATTATCCAGCTTCCCGAGAGGGCGGTGAGCAGCGAGAAGGTGAACGTCGCCGCTACGGCCACCCGGAGCAGCCAGCGTCCCATCACGTAAGCGCCCTGCCATTTCCCGGCGCCGACAAGATGCCCTATCGAAATGGCGCCTGCGTGAGATATGGAGATGCAGAAGAGGTAGCAGTACATGATGATGTTGACGCAATACGTGCGGGCGGCGAGAGCCTCCATTCCGAGCCCGGTGATGAAATAGGCTATCACGAGCTGTGAGCACGAATAGCTCAGGGCCTCGCCCGCCGACGGCAGTCCGATCTTCATCAGGTTGCGGAACTCCATCACCGGGAAGCGGCGGAAGATATGGGTCGGAAAACGCCTCACGGTGGTCGAGAAGACAATCACGGTGAGCGCCACCATAGCTATCACACGCGAGGTAACGGTGGTGAGGGCGGCTCCGTTCACACCCAGCTTCGGCGCGCCGAGCTCACCGAAGATAAAGGCATAGTTGCCGATGATGTTGAGCACGTTGACCACCAGTATCACCATCATGGGATAGACCGGACGGTCGTTGCTACGCAGCGTGGCCGAGAGCGTCATGGCCAGGGCCTGCACGAAAGCGCCCGCCCCCACTATCCGCATATATCCCGCCCCGAGGCTCAGGGCGTCTCCTTCAAGCCCCATGGCGGCGAGAATCGGCGTGCTCCAGAGCAGAAGGCTCAGGCTTATGACGAGGCCGAACACGAGGTTGGCCATCAGCGATACCCCGACCACAGTCTCCATCCTGTCGCGCTGCCGGGCGCCGAGATACTGGCTGCAAAGCACCGACGTGCCGAGATTGATTACTTCGAAAACGAGGAAACAGAACGAGAGCACCTGGTTGGCGAGGCCTACGGCCGCCACGCTGACATCGCTGTGGCGCGACAGCATGAACGTGTCGACGGCTCCGAGCGTCATCACCAGCAGCGTCTCTACGAGTATCGGCCCCGTCAGAGTGAAGAGCTCCCTGCGCAGCGGCGACCGTCTGAGCTTCGAGAGAGCGGGACGGAAGGCGACGCCACGGACCGGTAATTGCAATACACCTGTATTAAAGTTCATCGTCTACAATCGTTTTGATGTTTGGGTGGACTCCGGCCGCAAACCCTCCGGAGGCTCCGGCCGGAAAATTCCAAGGCGCAAAATTACAACAAAAACCGTTCCCACGCAGTCCTCCCCGCCCCTCCTCCCCCATTTTTAAGAATATTTATACCTTCTCCCCCTCCGGAATCGGTTTGCAGATTAAAGAATATATGCTTAACTTTGCCATTTGAATAAACTCATAGAGACGCAAGGACATCCATGCATATATCAGAACTCACACTACGCAATTTCAAACTCTACGGCAGTGATGAATTTACCATACGGTTCGATACCGGTAGACGTGCCTGCATCCTTCTCGGCAACAACGGCTGCGGAAAGACCACGATACTCAATGCCATCACATTGCTGCTGAGTTCTTATCTCGGTCAGTTTCCCGGCTCGTCGGAGGCGGCGCTTCCCGAGTCGGCTGTCCACATCGACGAAGACGGCAGACTCGGCGACTACATGAAGATCGGTTGTATCCTCGACACCGAAGACGACCCGATACATGCAACACGCTATCGAAAAGGCGTCTCGATGCCGCCGTCGACTTCAGATGTCAAGGAACTCAAAAGCTATGCCGCCCGGCTGCGCGACTCTATTGAAGCCGGAGATGAAAAACCCGTGCTCCCGATCATAGCGTTCTACGGCACTGAACGGGGAAGGATACAGGCACCCGAACGCAAACGCAATTTCAAAAAGGCTTTTGCCCGGTGGGACGGATACCTGAACGCACTGACCCCACAGACCGACTTCAAATCGTTTTTTGCATGGTTCGACCTCAAAGAAGACGAGGAGCGCAGAGTCAAAGAGGAGAGATGGGAACGGGAGTTCACCCTCCCCGAACTTGACGCTGTGCGCCAGACGCTGACAAGGTTTGTAGGAGACGATTATGAGGCTCCCCGGATAAAACTGCATCCGCTCCGCTTCGTGATGCAGCAGCGTTCCACCCGGAGAGAACTCCGGATAGAGCAGCTCAGCGACGGCTATCGCATGATAATCGCCATGGTGGCCGACATAGCTTCGAGGATGGCCGAGCTCAACCCCTCTGACAGCGTGGAAAAGATACTGGCCACTCCGGGCATCATCTTGATCGATGAGGTCGACCTCCACCTTCACCCGTCGTGGCAGAGAAGAATCGTGAGCCAGCTAATCAAGACATTCCCCAACGTACAGTTCATCATCACGTCCCACAGTCCGCTTGTGGCAATCGACGCCTCTGACGAGACCGAGGTGTTTCACATCGACGGAAACAGTGCGCAACGAAACAGCAACGACCTCGCCGGCCTCGATGTCAACGAAGTGCTGATGAGCAATCTGTTCAACCTCACCTCGCCCAACGCATCGATGTGGGACGAATACATCGAGCGCCGCGACTCACTCCTCTCAAAACCCGAGCTCGACGAACGGGAACGCACGGAGCTTGAGAAGCTCGACCTGATACTTGCAGACGTGAATGTAGGCATACCGAAGGAGATGAACGAAATCTCATCACTTGTCAGAAAAATATCCGACAAGCTCAACATACGATAAAACCCGCAGGCCGCATTTCGCCATGATAAAAATCGACAAGACATATCCCGCTCCCGACTATCTGAAATCGCTGCCGGTTCCTGCCGATGAAAACGAGGTCGACAAGTGCCGTTACAACCATCCGCTAGTAAAAAGCATTCTGAAGAGCAACCAGCACGGTAAGTGCTGCTACTGCGAGACTTATCTGAACAAATACGACGACATCGAGCATTTCAGACCGAAAAAGGGCTACATCGACCGGCGCGGAATAATGCACAAGCCCGGGTATTACTGGCTCACGGCCGAATGGAGCAATCTGCTTATGAGCTGCAAAACGTGCAACAGCTCTCACAAGAAAAACCATTTCGGTCTGGTCGACGAACGGTCCCGCGACATCAGCCACAAAGACATCTCACGCGAAATGCCTCTGCTCGTCAATCCTCTCACCGAAGACCCGGGAATGCACATCAGGTTTCGTCGCCACTGTGCGGTAGAGGTGGCATGCGGCGGCAATGCCGAGCGAGGCAGGTACACAATCAGTATTCTTCAGCTCAACAGACCCGGCCTGCGGTGGATGCGCAGAAAAGTATGGGAACAATACCTAATTATGGTTGAACAGCTCCACATGGCGGAGGAGCTGCTTTCCCGTATTCCAGACGACAGCGACGTGATTCAGCTCGTAGACACGTGCCGGAAAGCCATCAGAGGTTTTCAGTCGGTACGGGCCCAATACTCCGGCATGATCAACCGGCAGTTCTGACATCGACAAAATCAGATAAAAGACTGCTTCATTGAAAACAGGAATTTTCTGGAGGAAAACCGGAAACTGATTTTCAGTTTCCGGTTTTTTGAATTAACTTTGCACCCTGAAACGCCGAGCCCCGCCCGCTACGGGTGCGCCCGGCGACCACCGTAACCTCAATTCATGGAAGCAAACATCGAAATATTCGACACCATCATCAGGATGATTACCGAAAACGGTCTCAAAAGCCTCACTATGGACCGCGTGGCCGCGACGCTCGGAATGTCGAAGCGAACGCTCTACGAGATTTTCGGTTCGAAAGCCTGCATGATACAGCAGACTCTCGCTCACTACCACCGCGAACACATCAAGCGGTGTGATGCTATTTTCGCTCATTCCGACAACGTGATGGAGGGCATCCTGGGCGTATACCGCCACATGCGCAACATCATCGCCAAGCTCCACACCGACTTCTTCCGCGACATGGACGAGGCCTTTGCCGACGTGAAGCACCAGTATGAGGACTTCGAGGATAAGCGACACAAGCATTTCCTCGAGATGTTTCAGCGTGGAATTGCCGAAGGGGTGTTCCGTCCTGACGTCAATTTTCTCGTCCAGTCAAAGATGCTCCACGTGCAGATGGAGGCTCTGAAAAGGATGGAGGAGCTTTTTCCGAAAGACCTCACTCTGGTCGACGTCTACGATTCGATCATCATCGGATTCCTGCGGTCGATAGCCTCGCCAAAGGGGATGGAGATACTCGACCGCATCCGCCACGCCGACTCAGAAGGATAAACCCCGGCCGAATATCCGGGTCATATATATTATAGATTCAACCAGACGCTTATACATAAAATGAAAAAGATTGTTTCCCTTATGCCGCTGGCCGTGATGGCTTTCGCAGCCGCCGCCCCGGGCATGGAGGCGCAGACAGTAGCACCCCCGGCTCCGGAACTCACCTCCGGGATGATTGCCGCCGCTGCTGCCGACACCCTCGGCTCCGTGCCGTCGCTGCCTCCCATCACGGGCAAGACGCTCGTGCTCTCGCGTAAAGAATGTATCGACATCGCCCTCCGCGACAACCCCACCATACGAGTGGCCGACATGGAGGTGCAGCGCATGGACTATTCAAAGAAGGAGGTGCTCGCGCAGCTCTTCCCGACCATCGACTTCTCGGGCGCATATCAGCGCACCATCGAGCTGCAGACCATCAACATGAACATGGGAGGACAGAGCCAGAGCCTCAAGATGGGTACCGACAACACGTGGAACTTCGGCTTCTCGGCCTCGATGCCCCTGATAGCCCCGACGCTCTGGAAGAGCATCAAGATAAGCGACATTCAGATTCTTCAGAACGCCGAAAGCGCCCGCGCATCGCGCCTCGACATGGTCAACAGCGTCAACAAGGCCTACTATTCGCTGCTGCTCGCCAAGTCGTCTTACGACGTGCTCCGCAAGAACTACGACATAGCCCGCTTCAACGCCGACCTGTTTCAAAAGAAATTCGACCAGGGCACGGCTTCGGAATACGACGTGCTCCGCTCGTCGGTGCAGGTGAAGAACGTGGAGCCGCAGCTCCTCGAGGCCGAAATCGCCATTCGCCAGTGCAAGCTCCAGCTCAAAATCCTCATGGGCATCGACTATGAGGTAGACATCGAGCCCAATGTGAGCCTCGCCGAGATGCAGCAAGACATGTATGCCTACATGCTTGAGCAGGGATGGAGCCTCGAGAACAATACCTCGCTCCGCTCGCTCGACCTTCAGACCCGCATGCTTGAAGAGAACGTCACGCTCAAGAAATTCGCGTGGATTCCGACGCTGGCCGCTTCATTCAACATCAACTGGAACGCGCTAAGCAACGGAAACGCACTGAAAAACCAGACGTTCAACCCCTACTCCACCGCCGGCATAGCCCTTTCGGTGCCCATCTTCTCGGGCGGCTCGAAGTATTACGGCCTCAAGCAGGCTCAGGTGCAGCTCAAGGAGATGCAGTTCCAGAGAGAAAACCTGCTCAACTCGCTCGACATGCAGGTGCGCCTCGCCATGGACAACATCCGCAAGGAGGTGAAGCAGATATCCACCAGCGAGGAGGGCGTGCGCCAGGCTGAGAAGGCCTACCAGATCATGCAGAAGAGCTTTGAGATAGGCGCGGCCACATACCTCGACCTGCGCGACAGCGAGCTGGCCGACACACAGGCGAAACTCGCCTATTATCAGGCCATCTACAATTATCTCGTCTCCACTTCCGAACTCGACCTGCTCCTCGGCAAGGAAGACGAGCTGACGCCTGCCGCATACGTGCCGCAGACCCGCGCAGCCTCGACCACCACGACTACCACCACCACAACAACCACGACTACCACCACATCCTCTCAGCCCGCCTCAAACTCTAACACCAACTCTAACACCAACAACTGACGCATTTACATATCATGAAACTATCACGAATATCAGCCATAGCCATGTCGCTGGCGCTCCTCTGCTCCTGCTCGCAGAAAGACGACAAGAAGGCGGAGACCAAAGAATCGAAACCCACCGTGAAGGTCGAGACCGTAGCCGAGCGCCTCGTAGACCAGACCGGCACCTACACTGCCACCGTAGAAGCTCAGGCCGTCAACAACATCTCCTCGTCGATGCCCCTGCGCATCAAGGCCATCTATGCCGACGAGGGTGTGAGGGTGTCGAAAGGGCAGCGGCTCGTGGTGCTCGACGACGTCAACACCACATCCTATCAGCTGCAGCTCGACAACGCCAAGGCCAACCTCAACAACGTGCAGGTGGAATACAACCGCGCCCTCGAGCTCTACAAGATAGGCGGCGGCACCAAGCAGCAGCTCGACCAGATGCAGACCCAGCTTATCAATGCCAAGAACGCCGTGGCCTCGGCGCAGCGCGCACTGCGCAACGCGGCTGAAAACACCGTGCTCACCTCCCCCATCAGCGGCGTGGTAACGAAGCGCAACTATGACCCGGGCGACATGACCGGCCAGCTCCCCATCCTCTCCATCTCGCAGGTGCAGCCCGTCAAGATAGTAATCAATGTCAGCGAAGGCGAGCTCACCAAGGTTACCAAAGGTATGCCCGCCACAGTGGTGTTCGACACCTTCGGCTCTGAAGAATTCAAAGGCACCGTAACGATGAAGATGCCCACCGTCGACCCGCAGACCCGCACCTTCGGCGTCGAGATTACCGTCCCCAACCCCGACAGCCGCATCCTTCCCGGCATGTTCGGCCGCGTGAGCCTCAACCTCGGACAGGCCAACCACGTCGTG
The DNA here is from genome assembly GCA_945873625.1 of uncultured Porphyromonadaceae bacterium. Taxonomy (GTDB): domain Bacteria; phylum Bacteroidota; class Bacteroidia; order Bacteroidales; family Muribaculaceae; genus Lepagella. Next base: position 26,485 of record CAMCDS010000015.1, read on the forward strand.
GTGCCCGACCGCGCCGTGGTAAAGCAGCAGGGCAGCGGCAACCACTACGTCTATATCTATAAAGACGGCAAGGTCGAATACCGCCAGGTGGAGCTCGGCCAGCGCCTCGGCGACGCCTACGAGCTTGTCTCGGGCGTGGAAGACGGCTCGCAGGTGGTGGTCAGCGGACAGAACAACCTCGCCAACGGACGTGAGGTAACGCTCGCCAAATGATTTCATTCTCACATTTATCCAACTTTCTTCACACTGAATAATATATGAGTCTATACGGCGCGTCAGTGAAGCGGCCCATCATGACGACCCTCTGCTTCGTCACGATCATCATCCTCGGCCTCTTCTCGCTGGCAAAACTTCCGATCGACCTCTATCCCGACATCGACACCAATACGCTAATGGTCATCACCATGTATCCCGGTGCCAGTGCCGAAGACATAGAGCAGAATGTAACCAAGCCGCTTGAGAACACGCTCAACTCCGTGGAGCACCTCAAGCACATCACCTCGCAGTCGCGCGAGAACACCTCGGTCATCACCCTCGAGTTCGAATATGGCTACGACATCGACGTTCTCACCAACGACGTGCGCGACAAGCTCGACATGGTGAAGTCGGCTCTCCCCGACGACAGCGAGAGCCCGATTATCTTCAAGTTCTCGACCGACATGATTCCCATCTGCCTCCTCTCGGTGGAGGCAAAGGAGAGCATGGCGGGTCTCTACAAGATTCTCGACGACGCGGTGGCCAACCCGCTGGCACGCGTCGACGGGGTGGGTTCGGTGAGCATCTCGGGCGCCCCGAAGCGCGAGGTGCACGTATACTGCGACCCCTCGCGCCTTGAGGCCTACAACCTCTCGGTGGAGCAGATATCGAACATCATCGGCGCCGAGAACCGCAACGTGCCGGGCGGCTCGTTCGACATCGGCTCCAACACCTACGCGCTGCGCGTGCAGGGAGAGTTTGACGAGACCGAAGAGCTCCGCAACATCCCCGTCGGATCCTACAACGGCTCGATCGTCTATCTCAAAGACGTGGCCCGCGTAGAGGACTCGCTCGAGGAGCGCACGCAGCACACCTTCAACTCAGGCCGCGAGGGCGCCATGATCATCATCCAGAAGCAGAGCGGCGCCAACTCGGTGCAGATATCGGAGAAGGTGATGAAGATGCTTCCGCGCCTTCAGAAAAACCTCCCTTCCGACGTGAAGATAGGCGTCATCGTCGACACCTCCGACAACATCCGCAACACCATCGCCTCGCTTGAGGAGACCGTGCTCTACGCCCTCCTCTTCGTGATGATAGTGGTGTTCGTCTTCCTCGGACGATGGCGAGCCACGATGATTATCGTCATCACCATCCCTGTCTCGCTCATCGCATCGTTCATCTACCTCTTCGCCACGGGCAACACGCTCAACATCGTGTCGCTCTCGGCCCTCTCGATCTCAATCGGCATGGTGGTCGACGACGCCATCGTGGTGCTTGAGAACGTTACCACCCACATCGAGCGCGGCGCCGACCCGAAACAGGCGGCCGTGCACGGCACCAACGAAGTGGCCATCTCGGTTATCGCATCTACTCTCACCCTCATCGCGGTGTTCTTCCCGCTGACGCTCGTTACCGGCATGACCGGCGTGCTCTTCCGCCAGCTCGGATGGATGGTTACCATCATGATGATAATCTCCACCACCTGCGCCCTCTCGCTCACCCCGATGCTCTGCTCGCAGTGGCTCAAGCGCAACCCCAAACATTCGAAGCTCTACGAGAAGCTCTATATGCCCATCGAGCGCGCGCTCGACCGCTTCGACGACGGCTATGCGTCGCTGCTGCGCCTCGTGGTAGGCCATAAGACGGTTACCATCATCGTCTGCCTCGGCATCTTCGCCGGCTCGCTCTTCCTGATGAAGTTCGTCGGCACGGAGTTCTTCCCGACGCAGGACAACTCACGTATCGGCGTCAACCTCGAGCTTCCCATCGGCTCGCGCGTTGAACTTGCGGAAGACGCCACCAGGCGACTCGACTCCCTCTGGCGCGCCAAGTACAAGGACGAGATTCTCGTCAGCAACTATACCGTCGGCCCCGCAAGCTCCGACAACACTTTCGCCTCGCTCTCCGACAACGGCCCGCACATCGTCTCGATGAACATCCGCCTCACCAACCCCGCCGACCGCAAGCGCGGTATCCGCGAGATAGCCGACGACATGCGCCGCGACATCTCCGAGCAGTTCCCCGAGTTCAAGAAAGCCCAGGTAAATGTGGGCGGCGGACGCGGACAGGGAATGGGCGGACAGTCGACCGTCGACTTCGAGATCTACGGCTACGACTTCACCGAAACCGACTCCGTGGCCCGTCAGCTCTCCGAGGTGCTCAAGGGAATCCCCGGCACGGCCGACATCAACATCTCGCGTTCCGACTATCAGCCCGAGTATCAGGTTGACTTCGACCGCGAGAAGCTGGCCCTCTACGGACTCAACATGCAGACCGTGGCCTACTATCTGCGCAACCGCATCAACGGCGCCACCGCCTCGCAGTTCCGCGAAGACGGCGAGGAATACGACATCAAGGTGATGTACAGTCCCGAACACCGCACCGAGATCTCCGACATCGAGAATATCGTGGTCTACACCTCCACCGGTCAGCCCGTGAGGGTGAAGGAGCTCGGCAAGGTGGTGGAGCGCTTCACTCCCCCGACCATCGAGCGCAAGGACCGCGAGCGTCTGATCACCGTCTCGGCCGTGGTCGACGGCGTGCCTCTCTCGCAGGTGGTAACCGCCGCCCAGGCCCAGATCGACAAGATGCACCTCCCCGCGGGCATCTCCATCGGCCTGGCCGGATCGTTCGAAGACCAGCAAGACTCCTTCTTCGACCTCATGATGCTCGGCGTGCTCATCATCATCCTCGTCTACATCGTGATGGCGGCGCAGTTCGAATCGCTCACCTACCCCGGCATCATCATGACGTCGCTCCTCTTCGCCTTCTCGGGCGTATTCATCATCCTCTGGCTCACGGGCCACACGCTCAACGTGATGTCGATGATCGGCGGAATCATGCTTATCGGTATCGTGGTGAAGAACGGCATCGTGCTCATCGACTACATCACGCTCAACCGTGAGCGCGGCATGAGCATCCGCAGCGCCGTGATCGACGGCGGACGCTCGCGTCTGCGCCCCGTGGTGATGACCACGCTCACCACCATCCTCGGCATGGTGCCGATGGCATGCGGCACAGGCGAGGGAGCCGAGATGTGGCGCCCGATGGGCACGGCCGTAATCGGCGGTCTCACCTTCTCCACCATCCTCACGCTCCTCTTCGTGCCGGTGCTCTACTGCGTGTTCGCCCACAACGGCGTGAAGCGCACCCGCAAGAAGCTGCGCAAGGCCCACGAGGCAAGGCTGGCAGCCGCAAAAAACGTTTAACTCAAGAATAATCCACCAAGATGAAAAGCATATTCATAGCCTACGACCAGGCACACCACGAGGCAATCATCGACGTGCTCGACCGGTGCAGCTGCCGCGGATTCACTTCGTTCGGCACCGTGCAGGGACGCGGCTCGGTGAAAGGCGAGCCCCACTACGGCTCCCACGCCTGGCCCTCGCTCGCGTCGGCCATCATCACCTTCGTCGACGACTCGAAGACCGACACCCTGCTCGAGATGCTCCATGCCCTCGACGAATCGAAGCCCCTGCTCGGACTCCGCGCCTTCGTCTGGGACGTAGAGAAGTCCATCTGACCTGCGCTCCGCGCCTATATCCTCAGGAGACCCGTCCCGTCTTTCCGACCGGACGGGTCTCTCCGCTAAGGCTGAAAAGCGACAAAAACAGCAGACGGGAGAAGAAAAATTTTGGCACGTGCGGATTTTTTTGTAATTTTGCAGGCCATTAAGCGGGATCGCGACCTGCTTAGACCTGAATATTAATTTTTTAACTGCAGAAAAAATTAAGATGAAAAAAGACATTCATCCCTCCAACTACCGGGAAGTGGTGTTCAAAGACATGTCGAACGACGAGACTTTCATCACCCGTTCCACTGTCGCTTCCCGCGAGACTATCGAAATCGACGGCAAGGAGTATCCTTTGGTGAAGCTTGAAATCACCAGCTCGTCGCACCCCTTCTTCACCGGCAAGCAGAAGCTCGTCGACACCGCAGGACGCGTCGACAAGTTCCGCAACCGCTACGGCAACCGCGGCAAGAAGTGAGGATCGCTCAGAGACCGATTTCTCCACCGACAGAATTCATCCGGGAGAGAGAGCCTATCGAGGCTTTCACTCCCGGCTCTTTTTTTGCCCGCTTCCCAAGAAAGCATTACCCTCATTAGAAGGTGCCATGAGAAGCGTCCGGCCGGCGCGTTAATTGGCAGTGTCAGCCTTTTTTTGTAATTTTGCAGCTGTTTTACATCCGCCGGAGCCGACGCCCCTCCCCCCGGGGAGGACGGAAAGCCGTCTGCGGCACAATAATCACTTAATTTTCATATACATGGATTGGCTGATAGAACTTCTCTCTCCGGGCAACACATCGTTGTCAAGCACCATCATGCTCTATTCATTCGTGATCTTCACGGGCATCTATCTCGGAAAGATCAAGATTTTAGGCGTGTCGCTTGGCGTTACCTTCGTGCTGTTTGTCGGCATTCTGATGGGACACTTCGGCTATGCCGTGGAGGCCGACACACTCCACTTCCTTCGCGAGTTCGGCCTCATCCTCTTCATCTTCTCGATAGGCATGCAGGTGGGTCCGGGCTTCTTCTCCTCGTTCAAGGAGGGAGGCATCAGGCTCAACGCCCTTGCCCTGACGGGAGTGGGGATGAGCGTGATAATCACGCTCGCCATCTACTGGATACAGCTCTACGCCGGAGGCACCACCTCACTCGAGCAGCTCGTAGGCATAATGAGCGGCGCCGTAACCAACACTCCGGGCCTCGGCGCGGCGCAGCAGACCGTGCTGCAGATGCAGCCCGACGCCTACGACACGAGCCAGCAGATGTCGATGGGCTACGCGGCGGCATATCCCCTCGGCGTGGTCGGCATCATTCTCACGATGATCGTGGTCAGAAAGCTGTTCAAAATCAACGTCGACAACGAAATCAAGGAGGTGGAGGCCGATAAAGACGACTCGCAGCTCAAGCCCCACGTCGTTACCTTCCGCCTCACCAACGAGCTCATCCCCGGCCTCTCGATCCGCAAGCTGCACACCATCATCAACTGCAACTTCGTGATTTCGCGCATCGAGAAGCCCGACGGCAAGGTGATAATCCCCAAAAGCGACGACATCCTCGAAATCAACGACCTCCTGCTCGTGGTCTGCTCCGTGCAGGACGAAGAAGTGTTCCACCGCTTCATCGGCCCCATGGAGGAGAAGAAATGGGAGATGGTGCAGGGTCCGGTGGTGAGCCGCCGCATCCTTGTAACCAAGACGGAATACAACGGCGTGAAGCTCGGCTCGCTGCGCCTGCGCATGGGCTATAAGCTCAACGTAACGCGCGTGAACCGTGCCGGCGTCGACCTTCTTGCCACCGCCAGCCTGCGCCTCCAGATGGGCGACCGCCTCACCGTGGTGGGCAAGCTCGACGACATCAACCGCCTCGCCGACCGCCTCGGCAACTCCATGCGCCGCCTCAACGAGCCCAACCTCATCACCATGTTCATCGGCATCTTCCTCGGCATACTGGTCGGCAGCATTCCCCTGCAGTTCCCCGGCATGTCGGTGCCCATGAAGCTCGGCCTCGCCGGAGGTCCCCTCGTGGTGGCCATCGCCCTCTCGGCCTACGGCTCGAAGTTCCATATCGTAACCTACACCAACTCGTCGGCCAACCTGCTGCTCCGCGAGATAGGCATCTGCCTCTTCCTCGCCTCCGTGGGCATAGCGGCCGGCAAGGACTTCGTCAGCACCGTATTCAACACGCAGGGCGCCCTCTGGGTGGGCTACGGATTCATCATCACGGTGATTCCGCTGCTCATAATGGGCATCATAGCCCGAGGCAAATACAAGCTCAATTATCTCACCATAATGGGTCTGATGAGCGGAGGCTACACCGACCCGCCGGCACTCGCCTACGGCAACAAGGTGGCCAACAACGACCAGCCCGCCGTAGCCTACTCCACGGTCTATCCGCTTACGATGTTCATGCGCGTGATAGTGGCGCAGGTGCTCGTGCTATGCTTCCTGTAGCTCGGCCCGTAACCCACAGTCTACGCCGCCGTCCCGCCTCCAGGCCGGGCGGCGGCGCTTTTTCGGCACCGACAACGGTGATTCACCCTACGCCCTGATTGTCAGCTAATTTCAGCCTTTAGCGAAGTTGACATCCGATAAAAATTAAAAAATAATCGGCAAAAAATTTGGTGGTTTCCGAAAAAGGTTCTAACTTTGCACTCGCTATCAAAAACGACCAAGGAGAGATGCCGGAGTGGTCGATCGGGGCGGTCTCGAAAACCGTTGTACCTTTTAGGTACCCAGGGTTCGAATCCCTGTCTCTCCGCCAGTAAGGCCTCTGCAAGTTTAGCTTGCAGAGGCCTTACTGCATCCCCCGCCTACCCCGCCACGCCCGGAAATTTTGGGAGCTTTCTAAAATATAACCTAAAAACGCGAGTTCGGGATAAGAAATACCCTGAAAAAGTTAAATCGGCAGCTTGAGAAAAATGTGAAAGCCCTCGCGGCCAAAGACGGTCAATGTATACACGAAAGCCATCGGTTTTCTCTTTCGGATCGTAAGCTCGCTTTAATTGAATTATCTGTTTCATAATTACTATTTTTATATTACAACATCTCACCGGAGTGTTGGTTTTATAAAGTCAATGTAAGATATAATAAAACCCCTCATTCTGCGTTATTCCATAATTCACAAGTACACTTGTTACCATCAATGAATAGGATTGACAGAGAAAAGAAAGTCATCGGGCAAATGATAGAGGTCTTCTGTCGCAGACATCATCAGACCGGGAGTCTTTGCGACGAATGCGAGGATTTGTTGGCGTATGCCCTCAATAGACTTGAACGCTGCCCTAAAGGCTCATCAAAGACGAGTTGCCGGAAATGCGACATTCATTGCTATGCTCCGGCTCAGAAAGAACGGATAAGGGAAGTAATGCGGTATGTCGGTCCCAGAATGATCTTTATCCATCCTGTCTCTGCCATACGACATCTAATCTCAGAACTTATATAAAAAGAGATACATGAAACCAATGAGAAAATCCTCGCGCCAGCAGGATGCCGTTTAGGCGCTCGAAGTCTTCGAAAGGGCTCCATTTGTGACGGTAAGCATGTGCCGTCCGGATGGAACACCCTACGGGCTGCCTCTTTCACTCGTTAAGGCAGATGATAAAACTTTCTATTTTCACTGCGCTGATGAAGGGGAGAAACTTGACTGCATTAAGTTCAATCCCATCGTCAGCCTCTCGGCAGTAAGCAAATGCACTCCTGCATTTGAGGAAGATAAACTGAATTATACTGAACATTATCGGTCAGCGGTTGCCATCGGTAGATGTGAGTGGGATGGAAGACCGAGCTGAAAAGATTGAAGCCCTGCGTCTATTATGCGAAAGATTTCTTCCGAAACATATGAATCATTTTGAAGAAGCCATTGCGCGTAACATACTCTAAAAACCAACTACCCACAGCCCTGAAAATCCGTAATGCCGTCCATTTATGAGGGGACACGCATAAGCGTGTGTGCCGGATAAGCCCGCAACTAATGTCAACCGAGGATTGACGAGGGCCTTGTCGGGAGCTGCAACGGGGATGCGTAGTGTGTCCGAAATCAGAGGAGCGAGGCGTCGGGGAAGCGGGTGAGCCAGCCGGCCGAGGATTTGCCGGGGAAGAGGATTACATGGCCGCCGAGCAAGGCGTCGGGGCGCAGCAGGGCGGCGAAGCGCCCCATGGAGCCCTGGCTGCACACTATGTGGCGACAGCGCGACATGAGCAGCAGGTCCATATAGCCACGGTCGGAGCCGTTGCCCTCCACTATCCTTGCGTCGACGCCTTCGGGCAGCGAGGGGAGCAGGCTTACGCGACACCATTCCGGATCGTCGGAGAAGATGAAGAAGCGTGCGCCGGGAGCCATCGAGGCAATGCGCTCAACGGCGCGGCGGAAATAGCCGACCGTAGCCGGGTCGCCGTAGGCCGGATTCGACTTCGCGAGGTCGCCGCGCCTGACGTGTACGGCACAGGCGTCGGCCTCACGGTCGATGAGTTCGAGCCAGTCGCGGCCCGATTTGTCGAGCACGCTCAGATCGGGACGGAATATCTGCCGGAAGAGCGCGGGATACATCTCCTCGGGGTCGTGGTAATAGCCGCGCATATATAGCGGTCCGCGATAGCTTATCCATTCGAGCGGGTCGGCGGGGGGATTGAAATAGTCGTAGGAGTCGGGACAGGAGAGGCGCAGCAGTCGCGTGAAAGCCGGTGAGGCTTTACGGAAAGGGAGGGAGGGGAACATGCGCAGCAGGTCGAAGTTGCGCACGTGGATGCCGTCGCAGTCCTTCCCCCATTCGTCGAACCACGTGAGGTCAAACTCCACTTCATTACCCTTGCGGCGAAGCATCTCGCCTACAAGGTAGAAGTGCATCTGCGAGCATACACCGCCATCCATCCTCACCACCATGCGCCGCGGCAGAAGGCCGAGACGCCGGGCCGCTTTCCCCACGGCGGCCACTCCCCTCTTCGCCAAACGCTTAATCATGCCGCCTACAGTTTTCTTTCGCGAAATCGATAATCAGCCGGGCCGCTATCCTCACTGTTCCCGGCACGTAATAGGGGTTTGGCGATCTCTTCGCCATGGCCTGCGCCTCGTCGGAAAGAAGCATCCGCAGACCGCGCTCCACGCCTTCGCGCGTCGCCTCCACATCAATCACGCTCCGGCCGCGCGCGCGACCGGCCTGACGGTTGCCGACGTTGAGCGTTGGCACTCCGAACGAAGGGGCTTCGATAAGTCCGCTCGAGCTGTTGCCTATCACCCCTTTCGACCCGGCCACGGCCGAGAGATAGCGGCGCGCTCCGAGGGAGTCGACGGCCTTCACCCGCTCGGGACGGGCGGCAGCCCACTCCTCTATCATGGCTCTTACGGCCCTTGCGCCCGTGTCGGAGTTGGGGAGGGTGAACAATACTTTCACATCCTGCGGCAGGGTCGCGAGGGCATCGAGAAAGTCGCGCGTCTGAGTCCCGGCCTCTCCAGGTTCGAGCGTCACGGGGTGGTATGTGGCCACGAGGTATCTCTCTCCGAGGTCGAAGCCGATGGCGGCGCTCAGTTCCGCTACAGGCATCGGTTCGAAGAAGGCGATAGTGTCGGCGGCCGGCGACCCTATGCAATGCACGGCCGAGGGGTCTTTACCCATCGACACCACACGGTCGCGGTATTCTTCGGTAGATGTGAGATGAAGCGACGCCAGCTGCGTTATGGCATGGCGGATAGCGTTGTCGTAAGCTCCGAGGGTGGTCTCGCCTCCGTGCAGATGCACGATGGGAATACCGAAAATGAGAGCCGCCGAAGCCGCTGCAAGCATCTCGTAGCGGTCGCCGAGCACCACGGCCACATCGGGCGCGAGGCGTTCGAGGGCATCAGCCATTCCTATCAGCTCCACGCCCATCGACTTCACGGTGCCGGTCGGCGTGTCGCTCGAAAGCAGCATCTCCACTTTGGCGTCAACGGTAAGGCCGTCGGCCTCTATCTCCCGGTAGGTAAGGCCATAGTCGGGCGAGAGGTGCATGTTGGTGGCCATGACCTGAAGGTCGGCCTCCCCTGAGGCCGCTATGAGGCGCATTATCGGCGCCATGATGCCGTATTCGGCGCGGCTGCCGGTGATGAAGCAGATTTTCGGAGTCATAAAGAAATCGGTTCGTCGGTTTCAAAATCGCGCGGTGCGGCGCATGAACATACGAAGTCCCACATCATCGGCGACATACCCCCGGCGGCACGCTTGGCCGTAAGGTTGTCGTCTGAGAAGCGTTCCCCCTTGCGTATGGGGCGCGAGGCCACGATGCACTTACGCGCCACCGTCAGGTTCTTCCTCTCCGAGGGTCCCGCCAGCTTACGGGGCGACCCGAGGGCGGCCTCCACATTGCGCACCGCACACACGAGCTCGCGCAGTTCCGCCGGGTCGAGCGACGCGGCATGGTCGGGCCCGGCGGCAGCCTTGTCGAGTGTGAAGTGCTTCTCGATGACGGTCGCTCCGAGGGCGGCCGCGGCCACCGACACCTCGATGCCCACGGTGTGGTCGCTATAGCCCACCGGCAGTCCGAAAGCGTCGGACAGGGTCTTCATGGCCCTGAGGTTGACTTCGGGGTAAGGCGTGGGATATTCGGTGGTGCAGTGCAGCAGCGTGATTGCATCGGCCGGCGCGCCGGCCTCGACAAGCGCCATGAGGGCGTTTTCCGTCTCGGCGAGAGTCGACATGCCGGTCGACATCACCACCGGCAGACCGGTGGCCCCGACGGCGCGCAGCAGCGGCAGGTCGGTGATCTCGCCCGAAGGCACCTTCATCATGTCGACCCCGAGGTCGCGCAGAAAAGCCACGCTCTCCACGTCGAAGGGGGTTGAGAGGAAGCGTATGCCGGCGCTTTCGCAGTGGCGGCTGAGCGCGGTGAAATCCTTTCGCGAAAGCTCAAGCCGACGGAGCATTTCGAGCTGACTCGAAGCCCCGCAGTTGCGCTTCTGATAGTCGGCCGTGGCCGAACGGGAGGTAACGAGCCGGTCGGCGTTGAACGTCTGAAACTTCACATAGTCGGCGCCCGAGCCGGCGGCCTCGTCGACGAGACGCCGCGCCACGTCGAGGCTTCCGCCGTGGTTCACGCCTGCTTCTGCTATTATAATCATCGTCTGGGGTATGTTTGAAAGTTCGTCAAAAAAAGTATTTCCCGGGGTCAGCCTATCCTTCGTCCATGGCCTACGTAGACGCCCGGTTCGGAGATATCGGAGGTAATCACGGCCCCCATGCCCACCACAGTTCCGGGCGGGATGCTGACGCCGTTGCGCACCATGGCGCCGAGTCCGATGAAGCTGTCGGCGCCTACGCTCACCTCGCCCCCGAGCACCGCTCCGGGACCTATGAAGACGTTGTCGGCAATCCGGCAGTCGTGTTCCACCACGGCACCGGTATTGACCACGCAATGACGTCCGAGGGTGGCACGGTTCACCACTGCGCGGTGCATCACTTCCGTGCCTTCGCCCAGCCGGCTGAAGCGGGTTACCGTGGCCGTAGGCGCCACAAGGGTGTAAAAATGCCACCCGGCGTATTCCCCGATGATTCTGCGCCGGAGCTCCAGGTCGGGACGGCCGCCATAGACGAAGGCACACAGCAGCCTCACCTCCCCGGGCGTGTAGAGTTCACGGAAATCCTTGTCGATTCCCAGCCAGCGGACAGGCATGCCGGGCGAGGGCTCGGGAGCCGTGTAGCCTTTGACCGCGACTGCCGCAGGCATTGCTTCGAGCAGCGACAGCGCGTGGCCGCCGCCGCCCAGAAGCACTATGGTATTATCCGGTTGGGTCATAGATATATATGTCGTCAGGGCTGATAGAGGAAACGCTTGATCGACCGCTTGGGGGTCTTCTCGAACTCCTCCTCGAACAGCTTGATTTTCGATACTTTGCTATATGCGGGCACCTCCTTGTTGAGGGCCTTGAGGTTGTCGTCCATAATCTTCTCGAGCCCCTCGCGGTCGATCTGCTGCGAGCGGGCCGAGTCGAAGTCGGGATAGACGAGGGCCACGAGGCGTCCGTTGTCGTCGATCACGAGCGACTCGTTGACGTATGGCATGTTGTTGAGCACCTGCTCTATCTCCTCGGGATAGATGTTCTGTCCCGACGGGCCGAGAATCATCGTCTTCGAGCGTCCGCTGATGAAGATGAATCCCTCGCTGTCGATGGTGCAGAGGTCGCCGGTGTTCATCCATCCGTCGGAATCCTCGGGCATCACCTCGCGCGTGGCCTTGAGGTTCTTGTAGTAGCCCTCCATGAGGTTGTCGCCGCGCACCCACAGCTCTCCGGCCACACGTTCCGGGTCGGGCGACTCCACGCGGGCCTCCATGCGGTCCACCACACGTCCGCACGACCGCAGCTTGTTCTCCTGCGGCGGAGCGTAGGCCACGAGCGGGCCGCACTCGGTCATTCCGTAGCCTACGGTGTAGGGGAACCCGATGCGTTTCAGGAAGGCCTCTATCTCGCCGTTGAGGGCGGCGCCGCCGATGATAAGCTCCTGCAGGTTGCCTCCGAATGCCTGCTCCAGCCCCTCCTTCACCTTCGAGAGCAGATGCTGGTCGAGATATGGCACCTTGAGCAGCATCCTCATCAGCGGCTTGTCGAGCATCGGGAAGACGCGCGTGCGGATTATCTTCTCGAGAATCAGCGGCACGGTGATGATGAGCTTGGGCTTCACCTCGGCAAAGGCTTTGAGAATGATCTTCGGCGAGGGAACGCGGGTAAGGAAATGGCAGTGGCATCCCTTGCAGAAGGGATGAAGCATGTCGATGGTCATCCCGTAGAGGTGGGCGAGCGGAAGCATGTTGACTATGCCGTCGCCTGCCTTGAGGAAGGGAAGATAGTCGAGACAGAAACGCACGTTGCTCCAGAGGCTCCGGAAGGGGAGCATCACCCCCTTCGAGGCTCCGGTCGACCCCGAGGTATAGTTGATGAGTGCCAGCTCGCCGGGCGCGTCGCGGTCGTAGCGCACCGACTCGGGCATGAAGTCGTAAGGGAACTTCTTGCCAAACAGCTCGTTGATGTTGTTGCGCGCTTCAGTGAGCTCCTTGTTGCGCGAGAAGGGCATTCCGAACTCCGATATATAGATCGCGCCCTCGAGGTTCGGCAGAAGCCTCTCGTCGAGGTTCTCCCAGATGGCGGCATCGACGAAGAGCAGGCGCGCGTCGGAATGATTCACCAGATGGTGCACCATGTCGGGCTTGAACTCATGGAGAATGGGCACGGCCACCATTCTGGCCGTGAGGCAGGCTATGAGCGCCACGGCCCATTTCGACGAGTTTTTTCCGCAGATGGCCACCTTGTCGCCCGGCTTCAGCCCGGCAGCCTCGAAGAGGATGTGGAGCTTCTCGATGTAGACGGCCACATCCTTGAAGGGAAGGTTGACGCCCCCCATGTCGGAGAGGGCGGTAAGCTCCCAGTTGTCTCGTATACTTTTTTCTATCAGCTCGTTGAGCGACGGCGCCAGATGCGCTTCATTGGTTTTTTCCATTGGGGATGATGTGTTTTTCAATAAGTCTTTGTCAGGCAGACGGCCGCAAACGGCATACCCGCCTAATTGAAAAACCTGCTTCGGAGAGAAATAGTTGCGTCCGGCTCTCGTTTTTTATTCCCTCGTCAGTTGGCGAAATCCACAGAGAGGCCGAACATCAGCCTCCGGGGGTTCACCGGATAATGGGGCATCGAGAAATAGTCTTTCGAGAAAAATCCCTGGTTCACGTGGCTCCACAGCACGTAGAAGCGCACCTTATACAGCCGGGCGGTAACGTAGGCGTTGCAGAAGGCATAGTTGCCCACTTTCGTCTCTTTCTGCGTGTGGAAGGTCATCGTGGCCGGCTGGAGTTCGAGTCCGTAATAGCGCGAATACCAGTCGCAGTCGATGCCGAGCTGTATGTCGAGCACCTTGAACGCCCTGAAATGCAGAAACATGTTGCTGTATATGCTCAGGGCCGGAAGGGGTATGACGTCGCTGTTGGAGCTTGTCTGATAGGTGATGGTATTGTTCCAGTTCCAGATGCCGAATTTCAGCTTCTGGTCGAGGCGTGCCGAAAACACCTGCACGCTGCCGCCATACTGCCGGGGGAGCGACTCATGGTCGAAGTAGATATAGTTCTGTATGTTCTCCACCCCTGCGCTGAGAGTGGTGCGCGTCCAGGGAATCACAAGCTCGCCTCCCACCCTGAACGAGCGGGTCTTGCCAAAGTCGTTGCTCCATACGAAATGGTTTGAGATGTAGTTCTGCATCAGATAGGGAGCCGCCTGATTGCGAAACCATCCGTAGGCACGTATCGAGACCGTGTCGCCGAGCATCCTGAAGCGGGTGGCGATGTCGCCGTTGATGTCGATGTCGCCGGCCGCCGAGCCGGTGAGTCCGAATCTGGCATCGGCGTTATAGGTGAGTATCGCACCCTTCTGCTTGCTCAGACGCCCGCCTACCCACAGCAGATGCTCGTTTCCCTTCGGAGGGATAAACGAGTCGGGGTAAGGCGTCAGCTCCGTAGCGTCGGCGTCGGGGGCATACAGGGCGGGATCGTTCTGCTCGAAGTGGCGGTATTCGTAGGTGGCGTAGGCCGCGAGGGCAAACTTGGCCCAGCGTCTGAAGCCCTCTATCATGGATATTCCGAAGGTGTTGGAGAGAGTCTGATAGCGGGTGTTGTCGTCGGTACGGCCGGCATTGAAGTAGGCGTTGGGCCAGAACTCACGCCCCTCCTCACCGTCGAGATTCTTGAACTGATGGTGTCCGGCCCGATAGTCGAGCGAATATAGCAGCTTGGTTACCGGCACATACTTGCGGCGTGTGAGCGTGTCGTTCACCTGCTCCTCTTCCCAGAAGCCCATCTTGAAGGCATGGTTCATGTAGAACTCCGTGCCGTTCAGGCGGTTCTGCGCCCTCGTGAGGCGCGTCGGGATGCTTTTGGGCTGAATGCGGTCGTCGCCACCCTGCAGTTCGGCTGGGTCGAGTATGTAGAGGTCGTCGGTGATTCCGCCGTTCGCCTTGATGGTGGTGGTGAACCGGTTGAAGAAGGCCTGTCCCTCGTAGCGGTCGCCGAGGTAATAGAACGAGAGTCCGAAATTGAAGTTCTTGGCCGCCTGGTTGTCGTAGCAGCCCTTTGAATGGATATAATCCACGTGGGCACCTACGCCTATCCGCCGGTTGACGTTACCGGCGAATACGGCATTCAGACGGTTTTGCGCATTCTCCTTGTTGCCTCCGAAATTATATGAGGCGATAGTCATGGGCACATACACGTTGTAGAATTTCTGCTTCTCGAAAGTCGGAATCCAATGGGCGACGGCATCGTTGAAGAAGAAAGGCGTGCTGGCCTGGCGGTCGAAGAAAAGCATGTTGATGCCTTCGCCTCCGAGGTTGCCCTGCGAGGCGTAGGCGTCGGAGATCATCGACGGGATGGTCTGCCTCTGATAATTATATGTGACGGTGTCGATTGTGGAGGGGATGCGGCTTCCCAGTGGGAGGTCGATTGTCCATGCGCTCCCCTCCCTTTCCTGTCTGGTATCGGCGGAAGGGGGAGCCTGCACGTTCTTAAACGACGGCATGGCCTGCTGGGCACCCGCCTCGAAAGCGAGTCCCGACAGGACAGCCACGGCCACAACGGCTGCTGAAAGCTTAATCATGACGCGAAGTTACAAAATAAACTTCATATTCCTGCCCGCCTTCCCCTTTTTTATGCTCTCACCGTCCACCTTGTGTACGTTTTGCAGACGGAGTTTGTCTCAGCGAGCGCGATTCATCGTGCTCAAATACCAATTTTCCTGCCGGTTATACGAACCGGAGGGAGGGGCGGGAGGAGGGTCAGTCCTCCCGCGTGAGGTCGCCGAGCTGCGAGGCGAGGTCGGTGAGGTCGCCGAGCGCACGGAATGTCTTGCGTGTCCTGACGGCATAGACAATCAGGCAGGCGGCGCCGAGCAGTCCGAGCGACACCACGGCAGTCGCGGTATCTTCATAAAGGTCGAAGAAATATCCGAACCACCACATAAACACCGCCAGAATCGGAAACATCGCGATGCTGAGTATGATGTACCATCGCCTGTACTTCAGCAGATTGCGCTGCATGCCCACCACGCCTCCGTCGAGACGGCGGATGCGGTCGCGCATCTGCTGCTGCCATACCATGTCGCCGGCTCCGAACAGACACAACGCCGGCACCGGCCAGTAGCCCGGCATCTTGGCTATGCAGATGAAACTACCGAGCAGAAACATCACGGTGAAGAATATATAGAAAGCCGTCGGCTTGGGGGCAAGCCAGAAAGATTTTGACGCGAGTGTCGATTCGAGAGCCTTGCGGTTGAGATACTGCGCCGATTCGAGGCGTTCGCGGTAAGCGGCCCATGCGCATGCTATGTCGGTGAATTCCTTGTTTTCCATAATTTTGCGTTCAATTAGCGGCCGAAGCCAGTTTTTTCAGTTTTTCTTTCACTCTCAGCAGTTTTACCGATACGTTCTTCACAGTCATTCCCATGATGAGTGCGATTTCGGCATAAGGGAGGTTTTCGAGCCAGAGGAGCACGAGAGCTTTCTCGAAGGGGTCGAGACGGTCGATCAGCGCGTAGAGCCTTTCGGTGCGCGGGTCGGAAGTGGTCTCCTCGATTATATCATGGTCGAGCAGGGGCACCTGGGCCGGACGCCTGCCGGCGCGCCGCGAGAAGTTGATGGCGCAGTTGAGAGTAACCCTGTAGATCCACGTGGCCTCAGACGAGTCTCGCCTGAACGAGGGATAGCCTTCCCATATCCTGACAGCAACCTCCTGGAAGCAATCTTCCAGGTCGTCGCGAACCGGGGCGTATGCCCTGCAGAGCATCAGTATCCGGGCTTTGTGGCGTTCGAGCAGGTCGGCCACCTCCTGCTGCAGTCTATAGTGTGGTTTCGTTTTCATACACCCGGTTAGACACCGCCGGGGCCGGAAAGCTACATCTCCGCGCCGGAAAAGTGCAAAAAAATGTTGCGCGAGGCCGGGATGATAAAAATTTCATATCGACAATACCTCCGGTTCGGATTTTATTTTATATCTTTGTATGGTGAAGCGCCACCCTCGGCCCAGAAATGGCTCCGCGAGGGTCGCCGCCGACCGTGAAACAATAATAATGCAGAACCGATATGGCAGACCGCAAAGCAATATACGAAGGGCTGAAAAAGCACTTCGGATTTGAAAAATTCAAAGGCAACCAGGAGGAAATCATCAGCAGCCTGCTCGACGGGCACGACGTGTTTGTCCTCATGCCTACCGGCGGAGGGAAATCCCTCTGCTACCAGCTGCCTGCCATGATGCTGCCCGGGACGGCCGTGGTCATCTCGCCGCTCATCGCCCTGATGAAGAATCAGGTAGACGCGATGCGCAATTACGGCGACGACGACGGAGTGGCCCATTTTCTCAATTCCTCGCTCAACAAGGGCCAGTCGGACCGCGTGAAGCAGGACGTGCTCGACGGGAAGACGAAGCTCCTCTATGTGGCTCCCGAGTCGCTCACCAAAGAGGAGAACATCAACTTCCTGCGGCAGGCCCGGGTGTCGTTCTACGCTGTCGACGAGGCCCACTGCATCTCGGAATGGGGACACGACTTCCGTCCCGAATACCGCCGCATCCGCCCCATCATCAATGAGATCGGGATGCGGCCGGTGATAGCCCTGACTGCCACCGCCACGCAGAAGGTGCAGCACGACATCCAGAAAAACCTCGGCATGCTCGACGCCAAGGTGTTCAAACTCTCGTTCAACCGCCCCAACCTCTACTATGAGGTGCGCCACAAGACCAAATCCGTGGACCGCGACATCATCCACTTCATCAAGAACAATGCCGGCAAGAGCGGCATCATCTACTGCCTGTCGCGCAAACGTGTGGAGGAGCTGGCCGAGACGCTGAGAGTGAACGACATCAAGGTGCTCCCCTATCATGCCGGCATGGACTCGGCCACGCGGTCGGCCAACCAGGACGCCTTCCTGCTCGAGGAGGTCGACGTCATAGTGGCCACAATAGCCTTCGGAATGGGTATCGACAAGCCCGACGTGCGCTACGTGATCCACTACGACATCCCCAAGAGCCTCGAGGGCTACTATCAGGAGACCGGACGGGCCGGACGCGACGGCGGCGAAGGGGTATGCATCACCTACTACAGCCACAAAGACCTGCAGAAGCTCGAGAAGCTGATGCAGGGGAAATCGCCCGTTGAGCAGGAAATTGGGAAACAGCTCCTCACCGAGACGGCAAGCTATGCCGAGTCGTCGGTGTGCCGCAGAAAGACGCTGCTCCATTATTTCGGAGAGGAATACGCGGAGGAGAACTGCGGCAACTGCGACAACTGCAAGAACCCCAAGGCGCGTGTCGACGCCACCGAGGAGCTGCTGGCCGTAATCGAGGCCGTAACGGCTATCGGCGACCGCTTCAAGGCCGACTACATCATCAACCTCGTAACCGGCCGCAAGACCGACGACATCCGTTCCCGCCGACATGAGGAGACCGAAGCCTTCGGCTCGCTGCCGAAGACCGACGAGCGCTTCCTCCAGGCCGTGATCCGGCAGGCCGTAATCGCCGGATACCTTACCCGTGAGTTAGAAAACTACGGAGTGATACGTCTCACTCCCAAAGGAAAAGAATTTTTAAAGAATCCAAAAAAGTTTCAAATAGTGGAAGACGCAGAATTTTCAGAAAACGACGCAGAAGCCCAAATCAAAGACGGGAACGCCTTCGTGGCCGACCCCGAACTTTTCGCCATACTGAAAGACCTCAGAAAAAAGCGGGCCAGAGATCTCGGACTGCCACCATACGTAATCTTCCAGGATCCTTCCCTCGAGGCGATGGCCACCACATACCCAATCACGCTCGACGAACTCAAGAACATTCCCGGCGTAGGAGTCGGAAAGGCAAAGAGATTCGGACAGGAGTTTATCGACGTCATTCGCCGCCATGTGGAGGAGAATGAAATTCAGCGGCCCGAAGACCTCAGGGTGCGCACTGTCCCCAGCAAGAGCAATGTAGCCAACTTCCTCATCCAGGGCATCGACCGCAAGATTCCGCTCGATGTGCTCGCCGAGTCGAAAGGACTGGAAAACACCGAGCTCCTCGACGAACTCGACGCCATAGTCAGCAGCGGCACAAAAATCAACATCGACTATTTCCTCAACGACATAATGGACGAAGACCAGCAGGAGGAGATAATCGACTTCTTCCGCCAGAGCGAGGAAGACAATATAGAGGAGGCGATTCAGGAACTCGGCGAAGACTACACCGAGGAGGAGATTCGCCTCGTCAGAGTGAAGTTCCTGTCCGAAATGGGCAACTAAATCATTACGCAGATATGAAGATCGTGGCTCTCGACTCTTACGGCGTCAACCCCGGCGACCTCGACTGGAAGCCGATAGCGAAGCTGGGTGATTTCACGGCTTTCGACGCCACCGAACGCGAACAGCTGGCCGAGCATGCCCGGGGAGCCGACGCAGTGCTCGTCAACCGACTGCGCATCGGCCCGGCGGAACTCGACGCGATGCCTTCGCTCAGATACATCGGAGCTTTCGCCACCGGCTACAACTTCATCGACGTGAAGGCCGCGGCCGAGAGAGGCATCACAGTAACCAACATACCGGCCTACAGCACCATGTCGGTGGCGCAGGCCACGATGGCCCTGCTGCTCGAAGTGTGCAACCATCCCGCGCACTACGACTCACTCACACGTTCCGGGATGTGGAGCGGCGAGCCGGGATTCGACTATGCCGTCAATCCGATAGTGGAGCTCGACGGAAAGCAGATGGGCATCATCGGCCTTGGCAACATCGGCATGGCAGTGGCCCGAATGGCCGCCGCTTTCGGAATGAGGATAGCCGCCTTCACGTCGAAGCCGCAGGAGGCACTGCCCCCGGGATTCACCAGAATGGAGCTTCCCGAGCTCATGGAGTCGAGCGACGTGGTGAGCATCCACTGCCCGCTCACCGACGCCACGCGCGGACTCGTCTCGGCTCGCATGATCGCGCTGATGAAGCCCTCGGCCATCCTCATCAACACCGCCCGCGGAGCCATCACCGACGAGCAGGCGCTCGCCGACGCCCTGCGCGAGGGACGGATAGCCGGAGCCGGCATCGACGTGCTCTCGAAAGAGCCCCCGGCCGACGGCAACCCCCTGCTCTCGGCGCCGCGCTGCTTCATCACGCCCCACGTGGCCTGGGCCTCGCTCGAGGCACGCACCAGGTCGATAGAAGGGGCGGCGGCAAACCTCCGCGCCTTCATCGAAGGGCACCCCATCAACAAAGTAAACTGACACCTCACTTACTCTACGCTGACATGAAAATCATAGTTCTCGACGGATATACCCTCAACCCCGGCGACCTCGACTGGAAGGGTCTCGAAGCCCTCGGCGACCTCACCGTCTACGACCGCACTCCGGCCGAACTGACTGCCGAACGCTGCAAGGGAGCCGAAATCGTAATCACCAACAAGACGGTGATAGACAAGGAGACCATGGAGGCCCTCCCCGAGCTTAAATATATAGGTGTGCTCGCCACCGGCTACAATGTGGTCGACGTGGCCGAGGCAGCACGTCGGGGCATCACCGTAACCAACATACCCTCCTACAGCACCATGTCGGTGGCGCAGATGGCCATATCGCTTCTGCTCGCCATCGTGGAGCGCGTGGAGCACTACACCGAAGAAAACCGGCGCGGACGCTGGAGTTCGTCGCCCGACTTCTGCTATACCGACTTCCCCCTCATGGAGCTTGCCGGAAAGCAGTTCGGCGTAATAGGGTTCGGACATACCGGACAGGCCACCGCCGCCGTGGCCCGCGCCCTCGGCATGGAGATAGCCGTCTTCACGTCGAAAGACCGGAGCGCCCTGCCTGAAGGCTACCGCAAGGCCGACCTCGACACGCTGCTCCGGGAGAGCGACGTGGTGAGTCTCCACTGCCCGCTCGCCCCCGACACCTTCCACCTTATCGACGACAAGGCCATCGCAAAAATGAAGCCCACCGCCATCCTCATCAACACCGGGCGCGGCCCGCTCGTCGACGAGGAGGCCCTGGCCCGCGCCCTGCGCGAAAGACGGATATACGCCGCCGGAATGGACGTGCTCTCGTCGGAGCCCCCGGCAGCCGACTGCCCCCTGCTCTCGGCTCCCTTCTGCTTCATCACTCCCCACATCGCCTGGGCCACCTTCGAAGCCCGGCAGAGGCTGATGCGCATCGCAGTGGCCAACGTCGAGGCATTCATGAAAGGGAAGCCGCAGAACGTGGTCAGCTGAAGCCGCCACACAGTATGTAAGCATCCCGACTGCTTCGGCACGAAGGAGCATATCCACCATTTATAACGACACTACAAGAAGCCAAATGACACGACAAGAAGCCGACCTCTTTCTCGTCTCCCATCAGGGAGCCTTCCCCCCGGAGATGGTGCCGCACATCTACGACATGCTGCTGCGCACTCCCCTCGACCAGAACATCATGCTCCGGAGCCTTGACTTCAAGAATCCGACCGTGGCGCTGATACTGTCGCTCTTCCTCGGATACCTCGGGGTAGACCGCTTCTACACCGGCGACATCGGCATGGGCGTCATCAAGCTTCTTACGGGCGGCGGATGCGGCGTCTGGACTGTCATCGACTGGTTTCTGATCATGAGCGCCACCCGCCGCAAAAACTACGAGATGCTGCTCCGGGCCTGCCCTCGCTGACCCCTGCCTCTCTCACTCATCCCCTCCACAATCACCGATTCGCGAATGAACGACAAAAAATTATTCTCCGGAAAAGGCGGCAGCCGGCCCAAGGTCGGCGACCCGCAGCAGACACGCGACATACGCAACCGCAAGACCGTGCGCATCCTCTGGGGCTCTTTCCTCGGCCTCGGCCTCATCATAGCGCTCTTCATGCTCCTCATCTACAACGGAGTGATCGGATACATGCCTCCCATCGAGGAGCTCGAAGACCCGCACGACAAACTCGCCTCCGTGATTGTGGCCGGCGACGGTACCACCGAACTGGGACGTTACTTCGCCGGAAAGGGCAACCGCGTCTATACCGACTACGAATCGATCTCGCCCCACGTCATCGACGCGCTCATCTCCACCGAAGACGTGCGCTTCGAGGAGCACTCGGGCATCGACTTCCGGGCCCTCGGCCGAACGATGGTGAAGACCGTGATACTCCGCGACAAATCGTCGGGAGGAGCGTCGACCATCACCCAGCAGCTCGCCAAGCAGCTATACTCCCAGCCTTCGTCAAACCTCTTCAAGCGCGCCTTGCAGAAGCCCATCGAATGGATGATAGCCGTGAAGCTCGAGCGCAACTATACGAAGGACGAGATAATCAACATGTATCTCAACCGCTTCGACTTCCTCAACAACGCCGTCGGAATCAAGACGGCCGCCAACGTCTATTTCGGCAAGGAGCCGGGCGACCTCAATGTGCAGGAAGCAGCCATGCTCGTGGGTATGCTCAAGAATCCGAGCTACTACAACCCCCTGCGCCATGAGGAGCGCACACGCCACCGCCGCAACGTGGTGCTCGAGCAGATGGTGAAGGCCGGAAAACTCGGACGCGACGAGGCGGAGGCTCTCAAGCAGACCGACCTCGGACTCAACTACCACAAGGTGGACCACCGCGAGGGGGGCGCCCCCTACCTGCGAGAGGAAATCCGCCGCATGCTCACGGCCCACAAGCCGGTGCGCCCGAATAGAAAAGACTACAATTCGCTGATGGCATGGCACGTGGCCCTCGGCAACTACAACACCGACTCCACCCTCTGGGAAAACAACCCCATCTACGGATGGATCGAGAAGAATCCGAAGGCCGACGGCAGCTACTACAACATCTACTCCGACGGACTCCGCATCTTCACCACGGTCGACCCGAAGATGCAGCAGTATGCCGAAGAAGCGGTTTACGAATGGCTCGGAGGGACACTCCAGCCCGCCTTCACGGCCGAGAAGCGCCACTCCCCCACCGGCCCCTATACCACCAACCGCCAGGAGCTCAGCGCCAAGGGCGTGCAGCAGCTCATCCGGAACGCGATAGCCCAGACCGAACGCTACCGCGTGATGAAGCAGGCCGGAGCCTCGCAGGCCGAGATCGACCGCGAGTTCCACACCCCCTACAAGATGGATATTTTCGCCTACGTCAAGGAGAACGGCAAATACGTGCCCGGCACCAAGTCGGTTACCATGACTCCCTACGACTCCCTGATGTACATGAAGAGCATCCTCCGCGTCGGAATGATGAGCATGGACGCCAACACGGGCTACGTGAAGGCCTACGTCGGCGGTCCCGACTTCTATCATTTCCAATACGACATGGTGTCGAAAGGCAAACGTCAGATCGGTTCTACGGTAAAGCCGTTCCTCTATTCGCTCGCCATGACGCAGGGCGACACCCCCTGCTCGCAATACAGCAACACGCAGCCCGTCTACGGCAACTGGGCGCCGCGCAACTCGGGCAGCGGACGCATCGGCCAGATGGTCGACCTCCGCTGGGCGCTGACCAACTCCAACAACTGGATTTCGGCCCGCCTCATCGACAAATACCGCCCGGGCAACCTCGTGCAGACGATGCGGATGTTCGGCATCACCGGATTCATCGACCCGACCTATCCCCTCTGTCTGGGTACGGCCGACGTCCCCGTGCGCGAGATGGTAGGTGCCTACAGCGCGTTCGCCAACAAGGGTATGCGCGTCGACCCGATTTTCGTGAGCCGCATCGAGGACAACCAGGGCAACGTGATATATTCGGCCAACGCAAGGCGCACGGAGGTGCTCAGCGAAGAGTCTTACTATAAGATGCTGTCGATGCTCCTCAACGTGGTCGACGCCGGCACAGGCGCCGGACTGCGCAGCCGCTACGGCATCTCGGCCGAGATGGGCGGCAAGACGGGTACCACCAACTCCAACAGCGACACCTGGTTCATGGGCTTCACGCCGGAACTCGTAACCGGCGTCTGGATCGGCGGCGACGAACGCTATATCCACTTCAACACCATGGCGCTCGGCCAGGGTGCGAGAGCAGCCCTGCCGGTCTATGGCCTCTACATGAAGAAGGTGTATGCCGACCCGAAACTGAAGTATAAGCAAGACGCCAAGTTCGAGGTGCCCGAAGGCGTCTCGGTGTGCGGCGAAGGCTCGTTCTACGGCCACGTGGAAAGCGACGAGACCTACGAGGCCGCCGAGGGCGTGTTTGAATGACCGCTGCCGCCTATGCCTAAGAAGATAAGGATAAGAGACCTCTCGCTGCGCGACGGCCAGCAGGCGCTGACCGCCGGACTCATGACCACGGCCGACATCGAGGGTCTGCTCCCCCACTATCGCGAGGCCGGGTTCCACATCATGGAGGTGTGGGGCGGCGACATACCGCTGACTGCCGTCAGTGTGCTCGACGAGAGTCCCTGGCACCGCCTGCGCGTATGCGCCGAAGCCATGAAGGGAAGCTCGCTCATCGGCGCCGTGGCACGCGGACGCAACCTCTTCGGCGACTCGCCCTATCCCAACTTCGTGCTCGAAGGATTCTACAAGGAGGCCGTGGCCGACGGGCTTCAGGTGCTCCGCGTCTTCGACCCGCTCAACGACATGGCCAATATCCGCGACTCTGTCCAGATGGCTGTGTCGCTCGGAGGAAAGGCCGACGCCGCAGTATGCTATGCCGTCGACCCGCGCGAGGAGCCTCGCGCCAAGGCTCCCGAAAAGCGTGGATTCCTCGCCCGCCTGTTCGGAACGAGAACCGAGGAGGAGACGGCCGACGAAAAGGTGTTCACCGACGAGTACTACGTCGGCAAAGCCAAAGAGATGGAAGCCATGGGGGCGAAGATAATCACGCTCCTCGACCCTTCGGGAATCATCACCCCCTCGCGCGTATTCTCGCTTATGCCGAAACTGAAACATGCCGTCAGGTGCGACGTCGATTTCCACACGCGCTGCACTGCCGGCAACGGACTGGCCTCGGCGCTGACGGCCATCATAAAGGGCGTGGACATCGTCGACACCTGCGTGTGGTGGTTTGCCGGTGGCACGGCCGCCCCCCCGGTAGAGCTGCTGCGTCTCTTCTGCGAAAGGATGGAGATAGAGCTCGACGCCGACTTCGACGCCGTGGCCTCTCTGCGCAAGGCCATGGAGCCTCTGCGCCGGCGCCTCACGGATGAAGACGCCCAGCTCCCCAAAGATTTCGACGAGGCTCTGGCCGACATGCCGCGCACGGTCGAGGCAGAGTTCGACCGCGCCATCAAGGCGGCCTCCGACAATGAGGAGGAGGCTCTGCTCGACGCATGCCGCACCATAGAAGACTATTTCGGATTCCCGCCGGTGGCCGCCGAGGCACGCCGCGAGGATGTGCCTGCCGGCGTCTACGCCTCGGTGGTGTCGGCGCTACATGCCCGCGAGGCCGACGACCTCCTGCCGGAGGCGCTGGCCCTGGTGTCGAAAGTGAGACGCGACGCAGGTCTCGTGCCGCTCGCCGACCCTATAGGCCCCGTCATTGGCTCACAGGCCGCGCTTCTCGCGCTCGACCGCAGAGACGGCAGCGACGACTATTCAGAACGCACGGCACCCTTCATTCGCCTCATACGGGGTGAGTTCGGCAATTCTCCGAAACCCGTCAGCCCCGACTTCCGCACGCTCATCACCGGATTGCCGGAGCAGACACTCTTCGACACGGCAAGCTATAAGGATCCGGCCAACCCCACGCTCGAGGAATACGGCGGCTGCAAGCTCGCCGTCAGCGACGAGGAGTTCATCCTTCTCGAGCTTTTCCCTGAGGCCGCCACAGCCTTCCTGCGCCGCCGGCGCGAGGAGGACTCGGGAAAAGCCGGCGACACTCCGGAGATACAGTAAGGGCACAGAGGCCTGACCGTTCATCCATTCCCACAAAACACACAGATGGCTGCGAGTCTTAGCGACACGCAGCCATCTGAACTTAGAGTATGTTTGAGTTTAACTTCTATTCACTTGAAGAGGATTTTTTGAGATGATTTCGCAAGTCGAAGAGGGAGCGATGCGGGCATCGTGACCGATGAGGCTTGGCGAAATCAGCCAAAAAAGACCTTCAGGGGGATAGAAAGAATTTATTGAAGAAGTATGTTTAAATCAATTCGTGTTAAATTCAAACATACTCTTAAACTCTAAAACTTTCTCTTCGGGGCTATCAGAGCAGCTTCTTGCGGAGGTTGACGAGCATGTCCTGAGTCATGCGCTCAAGATCATATTCGGGCTTCCAGTCCCACTCCTCGCGTGCGCAGGAGTCGTCGAGGCTGTCGGGCCACGAGTCGGCGATGGCCTGACGCAGCGGATCGAGCTCGTAGGTCATCTTGAAGCCGGGCACGTGCTCCTTGATTTTTGCGGCGATGATCTCGGGATCGAAGCTCATCGAGGCGATGTTGAAGGAGTTGCGGTGTTTCAGGCGGGTCGGGTCGGCCTCCATGATTTCGACGGCGGCGCGGAGCGCGTCGGGCATATACATCATGTCCATGAAAGTGCCGGGCTTGAGCGGGCACTTGAATTCCTCACCCTTTACGGCCGAATAGTAGATGTCGACGGCATAGTCGGTGGTGCCGCCGCCCGGAGGAGCCACATAGCTGATGAGGCCGGGGAAGCGCACCGAACGGGTGTCGACGCCGAAACGGCGGGCATAGTAGTCGGAAAGCATCTCGCCGGTTACCTTGGTAACGCCGTAGATTGTCTCGGGACGCTGGATGGTGTCCTGCGGAGTGTGGTCGTGGGGAGTGGAGGGACCGAACGATCCGATCGAGCTGGGCGTGAAGAGGGCGCATCCCTTCTCGCGCGACACCTCAAGGCAGTTGTAGAGGCCGCCCACACCGATCTTCCATGCCAGCTGGGGCTTCGACTCGGCCACAGCGCTGAGAAGAGCGGCGAGGTTGTAGATGGTGTCGATATTGTATTTGGCTACGGCATCGGCGATCATCTGGGGGTTGGTGATGTCTACCTCCTCGGCCGGACCGCTTTCGAGAAGCACGCCTTTGGGCTCGGCGCCTTTGATATAGCCTGCCACGACGTTGCCGCCCGGGCAGTGGGCACGGAGTTTCATGGTCAGTTCAGAACCGATCTGGCCCGTAGCTCCGATTATCAGAACATTTTTCATTACGATAGTTTAAGGTTGGATCGAAAATTTTATGCAAATTTAGCGACTTTTCCGAAAATTGTCAGTAACTTTGGGTAATTTTTTTGAGATAAAAAATTCGGGCCTTCCGGTTTTTACCCCTATCGACCTGATTCACACAATCTAATATTATGTATACCAGCTTCAAACAACATCTTACAAAAGAGCTTCAGGACATCAAGGATGCCGGACTCTACAAGAATGAACGCATCATCACCACTCCTCAGAAAGCCGACATAGCAGTGGAAAGCACCGAAGGCGAGGTGCTCAACTTCTGCGCCAACAACTACCTTGGCCTCGCCGACGACTCGCGCCTCATCGAGGCCGCCAAGAAAGCCATGGACCGCCGCGGATACGGCATGAGCTCAGTGCGCTTCATCTGCGGCACCCAGGATCTCCACAAGGAGCTGGAGCGCGCCATCTCCGACTATTTCAAGACCGAAGACACCATCCTCTACGCTGCCTGCTTCGACGCTAACGGCGGTCTCTTCGAGCCCCTCTTCTCCGACCAGGACGCAATCATCTCCGACTCACTCAACCATGCGTCCATCATCGACGGCGTGCGCCTCTGCAAGGCTAAACGCTTCCGCTATGCCAACGCCGACATGGCCGACCTCGAGCGCTGCCTCAAGGAGGCTCAGGACTGCCGCTTCCGCATCATCGCTACCGACGGCGTGTTCTCGATGGACGGCAACGTCGCTCCCATGGACAAAATCTGCGAGCTCGCCGAGAAATACGACGCTCTCGTGATGGTCGACGAAAGCCACTCGGCCGGCGTGGTTGGCCCCACCGGCCACGGCGTGGCTGAGCAGTTTGACTGCTACGGCAAGATCGACATCTTCACCGGCACGCTCGGCAAATCGTTCGGCGGCGCAATGGGCGGCTTCACCACCGGTCCCAAGGAGATCATCGACATGCTCCGCCAGCGTTCGCGCCCCTACCTCTTCTCCAACTCCGTGGCTCCCGCCATCGTAGGCGCAAGCATCGAGATGTTCGGCATCCTCAAGGAGAGCGACGAGCTCCACGACAAGCTCATGGAGAACGTGGCCTACTTCCGCGACAAGATGCTCGCTGCCGGCTTCGACATCAAGCCCACCCAGAGCGCCATCTGCGCCGTGATGCTCTACGACGCCAAGCTCTCGCAGGACTTCGCCGCCGAGATGCAGAAAGAGGGTATCTACGTTACCGGCTTCTACTATCCCGTAGTGCCGAAAGGACAGGCCCGCATCCGCGTGCAGCTCTCGGCCGGCCACGACCGTCAGCAGCTCGACCGCGCCATCGCCGCCTTCATCAAGGTAGGCAAGAAGCTCGGCGTACTTAAATAAAGAGCGCTCTTAGAACCAACGATAAAGGCTGTGTCGAAAACCTGAAAAATTTTCGGCACAGCCTGTTCTTTTTTACATGCGTTTCACTTTCGCCTCCCTGCCTTTTTCCACATCCTCACCCAGGCCCACGGGCGCCGGCGCGACAGATAGGTGAAGTCGCCGCCGTGGGCGTAGGCCTCGCGCTCGAACGAGATAGCAAGGTATGCCTTGCGCCAATGACGCGTCTGCATAAGCCTCAAAAGCCATTCAAGCCCGTAAATGATATAGAACGGGATGAAGAGGAGCTCGCGCTGCTGCGCCGTGTGTATCCGCTCATGGTTGATGATGCGCTCGTCGACCCACGACGGATCGCGCACCCAGTAGGTACCGAATATGTTGACACAGAAACCGTCAGGGATAAACCTGCACCGCACTATCATCTTGTGAGGGGCGTGTAGCCTGCCGGGGGAGCTATTTTGTCTTTACGGGCCACGGCTCTTTCATTTAAGATTGACTTGAATTCTCGAAAATAATGTTATTCTGGCGAATCAGGGCATGAAGAGCGGGTGCTTCCGCGGCCATGTCCGGGACTTCTGATAGAATCCGGTCGATATCGGGCACATGCACGAGAGTGGCAATATCCTTGATTTTCAGTAAATTATGTGGCTTAAAAATTTGGCCAAGTGGCAGATTTTTCGTAACTTTGTAGTTGAAAATCAAATAGTTATGAACAAAATCATGCCACTCGGCCAAGACCGTTCGATTGATGCAAAGGCACTCAATCATACCGCAAAAGTACAAAATAGATTTGTAAAACCAGGCAGCATCCTGGAGAAACTGATGGATGGACGCAATCCGGACATCGTATCGGCTTATTCGTACAACACCGGCATCGTACT
>CAMCDS010000016.1 GCA_945873625.1 uncultured Porphyromonadaceae bacterium
TCCTCCAAATATAGTAAAATTGTGACTAAGAGCACGCAGGAGGGGACAGGAATCAGGGCGCCAGCCTTGATTTTTTTATCCTGCCGGTGTGGAAATCTCAAGATTTTTATCTAAATTTGTATATATCGTTGACAGTTGGAGTTTTTATAATAATGTAAATAGCCCGGTTGAATTGGCAAATGAGACTGAGACATTGAATAATACAGTTTTTAATAAAATAAGGGAGTCATGTCTGAACAGGAAAAATTAAATTTGAGAACAAAGATTAATCAAGGATTAAAACAATCATACGAGGCATTGCTGAGACGCAAGGCGGCTCTTGGTCAGGATATGGTGATAGCGGATTCGACCGGTCAGCCGGTAGTAGTGCGCGCTGCTGATTTGCTTGCGAAAAGAGAAGAAGAAAAAGGCGATTGTAAGAATTAAAAAAACAGAAATGATGCAGTATTCAGGGGTGTGGCTGCTCTATATGGTGAAATCAATACTCTAAAGATTGTTTAATCAGATGACTCATTCTATCAAAACCGCAGGCCGTATGCTGTCAGCGATGCTGGCGTTTCTTGCTTTTTCTGTCTCCGCTAAGGCGGATGAGCCTGCGTCGGCTTCTGCGCTTTCTGTATCCGGCACACTGCCTGTAATGTATATCGATACAGAAAACGGCAGTCCGGTAGTTTCCAAGGAAGTGTATCTCAATGCTTCCTATTGGCTCGACCCGATGGGCGCTGCCGGCATGGAGCCAATAGGAAACGTGAACGAACCGCTGCCCATGCAGATTCGTGGCCGGGGACATTCTTCATGGAAAGGTCCCAAGAAGCCCTACAAGCTGAAACTTGCCTCAAAGACCCCGCTCATGGGGATGCCTGAAAACAAGCATTGGGCTTTGCTCAAACCCACAGAAAACACTGTGGCCGGTCTGCGTCTGGGGAAGCTCATGGGGATGGCGTGGACGCCTGACTTCAAGCCGGTGGAGGTGGTGCTGAACGGTGATTACATCGGACTCTATTTCCTTACCGAGACTATCCGCATCGGCGAAAACCGCGTCAATATCTACGAGCAGCAGGACGGAGAGACAGACCCGGAGCTGATAAGAGGCGGCTGGCTGGTGGAAGTGGACAACTACCGGGACGACTGTCAGATTACTATTCCCGAAAACGACCGGTGGGCTCTGACGCTGCGCTATCATTCTCCGGAGAGCCTCTCACAAGCACAGCTGAAATGGCTTACCGACGAGTTCAAGGCCATCAATGCCGCGATATACTCCGCGGACAAGACCTCGTCCGAGTGGGAAAGTTACATCGACGTGGAGAGCATGGCCCGGTACTTCATATTGCAGGAGGTGATGGATAACCCCGACGGCTTCCACGGCAGCTTCTATCTGCATAAGGATTCGGGCGACGACGCCCGATGGGTGGCCGGCCCTGTGTGGGATCTGGTGTGCTACAATCGAGAGAAGACGGACTATACTTTCCGGATGAAGGTGCATTACGGATTCACTCCCCACTGGATTGGCGAGATTATTCAGTATGCCGCCTTCTGCAAGGCCGTCAGAGCCGTATGGAGCGTGGTGTATCCGGAGCGCCTCAACGAACTTTTCGGTATAATCGACAGCGAGGTTCTTCGTCTCGACGCTGCATGGCGCAATGATTGCAAGAGATGGAACGACGACCCGGAGCAGACGGCGCAGCTCAGAGCCGACAGGATCAAAAACGCATTGCGTCGCAACATCGGATGGTTTGACAGCCATCTGCCCGAAAGTCCTTATGCATCCGTGCCTGTTTCTCCGTTAGGGAGTCAGACCGGTCCGGTAGAAGTATACAACCTTCAGGGCATACGGATTGGAGTCTACGGCAGTGAGGCTGAAGCGGTATCGAGGCTTGGAGGAGGAACCTACATTATGAACCGACGTAAAGTCCGTGTGCCGGACGGAATGTAACTGCCTGCGAGGATAATTATTTGAATATTATAAATTTGTGTGTAGCTTTACCGGATAGGCCGTGGACGGAACGGCAAAACCTTTTGTAAGGCCTTGTAAATCCGTGCAAATCCGTCGCATCGGTGTGATTCCGACAGGAATCTAAAAAATCGGTGTGCCAATAAATTCATCCAAATCCCCTCGGATAAGGATTGATTTAGGCACACTTTTGGCTGCCGGGGTGTCTTGCCGCTCCGCAGTCAATTGTTCGGGAGGCCGGCTTTTTTGCGGAAGGTGAGGCGGGGAGTGGCCATGAGGTCGCGGTGGGTGATGCGGTAGCCGGTCTTGCGGTCGCCGAGCTTTATCGATTCTGTCAGCGGAGACGTCGATTCGGGATTCTCGATTTCAATCACGAGCCGGTCGTTAGGGTAATAGTCCGGGTTGAGGCGGATGGTGGCCCGGTCGAAGGTAGGCGTCGTGAGCGTGTACGACGGGTCGCCCGGTATGTCGGGATATAGACCGAGCATCGAGAAGATGGCCCATGCCGACATGGTGCCGGTGTCTTCGTTGCCGGGAATGCCGTCGGGTCTGGTAGTGAAATGCTTGCGGAGCAGCTCGGCAATCAGCTTCTGCGTGCGCCATTCCTCACCGGGAAATTGCGAGAAGATGTAAGGGTAGGCGATGTCGGGCTCGTTGGCGGGGTCGTAGTTACCGCGGTCGAACACGCTTTGTAGATTGCCGATAAACCGTTTTTTGCCGCCCATGAGGCGCGTGAGTCCTTTGATGTCGTGAGGCACGTAGAAGGTATAGTTCCATGCATTCCCTTCATGGAATCCGGGCGAGGGCTCGAAGTTCTCGCCTTGCTTCGGGTCGAAGGGAGTGAGGAATTTACCGTCGGGGAGTATCGGGCGCAGCGTTCCGAACTCTTTTGAATAGTAGTGGCGGTAGCCTTTCGCGCGGTCGGCATATCGGCGCGAGTCGGCCTTGTGGCCGAGCGAGTCGGCGAGGAGCGAAAGGGCGTGGTCGGCGATGTAGTATTCGAGCGCGTGCGACACGGAGTTGTCAAACTCTTCGCGCAGCGGCACATATCCGAGCGCGAGATAGTCGTCGTTGTCGGGACGCATGAGGTTGTCTTTCCCCGGGGTGTCGGCCCCTTTCTTCATTGCCTCGTAGGCGAGGCCGATGTCGAAACCGCGCACGCCCTTGCTCCACGTGTCTACAATCACGGGTATAGAGGGGTCGCCCTCCATCGTGAGGGTCTCGCGTCCGAACAGTTCCCATTTCGGAAGCCATCCATGTTCGCGATACATGTCGAGCATCGAGTTGACCATCGCCTCCTGCCGTTCGGGATATACGAGCGTAAGGAGCTGGTGCAGATTGCGGTAAGTGTCCCACAGGGAGAACACCGTGTAGCGGGGGAGTCCCGAGGGCGTATCGGCGATGTTGCCAATCGAATCGCTTTCCATTATCGGGTAGTCGCCGTTGACGTCGTTGACTATCGTGGGGTGAATCAGCGCATGGTAGAGGGCCGTGTAGAACACCTCTTTCTGCTCCGGCGTGCCCCCTTCCACCATGATGCGGCTGAGGTCATCGTTCCATGCCTTGAGGCTCTCTTCGCGTATGGCGGCGAAGTCTTTGCCGTCGGTCTCGGCGTCGAGGTTGCGCCGGGCGTTCTCAATCGATGTGAACGAAACGGCAATCTCGACCTCCACGGTGAAGTGGTCGGGCACATCGCCGTAGGTCATCCATACTCCTATGTCGTCGCCCGACAGCTGACGGCCATAGTTGGTGTAGAGCTTATAGCGGCCGTTGTCGTGGTCCCATTCGGCCTCCACGCCCTTCATCGGGCGCTGCATCTTCCAGAAGCCCGAGCGGTCGGGCGTCTTGTTGACCCTCATCACGAAGTAGATGGGGAAGACGGCCTGAGGGTTATAGCAGAAAGTGCCGAGCAGCTTCGATCCCTCGAACTCCGTGGCCGACACCCGGCGCACGCTGGCGCCGCTCTCGTTGGTGAGTCCTTCGCCGAGGTTGAGCAATATGTTGGCCTCTCCGGCCGGAAACGAGAAGCGGCTCACCCCCACGCGCGGAGTTGCCGTTGCCTCGGCGTCGATGCTGTAGCGGTCGAGGCGCACGCGGTAATAGCCCGGCGAAGCCTTTTCGTCGGAGTAAGCCGTGCCGTAGGCGCGGTAGTCTACCTCGAGCGGTCCGGAAGTGGGCATCAGCAGCAGGCTTCCCATCTCCGGACACCCCACGCCCGACAGGTTGACATGAGAGAATCCAGTGAGGTAAGAATTGGTGGCCTCGTAGGGAGTCGACCACCAGCGGCTGTCCTTGTCGTATACATTCAGGTCGGAGCCCATCACGTTGAACGGCGTTACCGACATCAGTCCGTTGGGCGTCAGCGCTCCGGGATTGGTAGTGCCGAAGTTGGTGGTGCCGATAAAGGGATTGACGAAGTCTGCCGGACTCGATTTTTCAGGCTGCGTGGCAGCGAGGCCATGGAGTGCGGCCGGAATGGCGGCGGCGAGAATGAAGCGGCGAAGGAATGACATTTTCAGAGGGAATTGTGTTTCAGAAATTCAAGTATTTCGGATATGCGTCCGAAGGCGAGGCATACGCATGTGTCGGCGGCGCCATAGTAGACAGCCACCCGGTCGCCGTCGCTGATGGCCGCGCAGGGGAACACCACCCCGGGCACGTCGCCCGTGAGCTCGTAGGTCTCGGCCGGAGCCAGCAGATAGGGCTTTGACCTGAAGAGCACTTTCTCGGGGTTTTCCCTGTCGAGAAGAACGGCGCCGAGCGAATAGCGGTAGCCGCGGCAGGTGTTGATCACGCCGTGGTAGAACATGAGCCAGCCCTCGTCGGTGGGCATCGGCACCGAGCCGGCGCCAATCTTTGTGCACTGCCATGCGCTCTGCTCGAAGGGAGCCACCTTCATGATGCAGCGGTGCTCGCCCCAGTATTTCATGTCGGGCGAGTAGGAGATGAAGATGTCGCCGAAGGGGGTATGGCCGTTGTCCGACGGGCGGGAGAGCATGGCGTAGCGCCCCCCTATTTTTTCGGGAAACAGCACGCCGTTGCGGTTGAAGGGGAGAAATGCGTTCTCACACTGATAGAACGTCTTGAAGTCGAACGTGTAGCCTATTCCGATGGTGGGACCGTCGCATCCGTTGCACCACGTGATCCACCAGCGGTCGCCGATGCGGGTTACGCGCGGGTCGTACTTATAGTCGGAGCGGATCATCTCGGTGTTGCCCGGCAGAAACTCTATCGGCGTGTCGGAAATCTTCCAGTCGATGCCGTCGGGCGAGAATCCGGCGTAGATGTTCATCTGCACGGCCTTGTTGTCGCAGCGGAACACTCCGGCGTATCCGTCGCCGAAAGGCACCACGGCCGAATTGAATATGGAGTTGGAGGTGGCTGTGGCGTAGCGGCCCACCACGGGGTTGGCCGAATAGCGCCAGAGTATGTCGTCGCATCCTTCGGGACGCTCTTCCCAGGGGAAATGTGTCATCTGATATTTTAGGGT
This sequence comes from uncultured Porphyromonadaceae bacterium, assembly GCA_945873625.1. Taxonomy (GTDB): domain Bacteria; phylum Bacteroidota; class Bacteroidia; order Bacteroidales; family Muribaculaceae; genus Lepagella. The sequence goes on from CAMCDS010000016.1 coordinate 5,442, forward strand.
TACGAGTTATTCTGATATGTTGCCTTCAGTGTCGGTGATGGCGGACTCCTCGGCTTCGGGGAGCCGCTTCCTGTCGTCGTGGGTGAACGGCACCTTCCGGGCCATGATGAAGGCCGGCACGGTGAGCGCCATCACGACGATGAAGAATGTGGAATATCCGAGCATGTCGCATAGCCATCCGCTGAGCATGCCGGGAATCATCACTCCGAGGTTCATGATGCCCGAAGCGAAGGCATAGTGGGCCATCTGGTGGCGTCCGGGAGCCACCTGCTGCATCATGAAGAGGGTGAGGCCGACGAAGCCGAAGCCGTATCCGAAGTATTCGAACACGATGCCACCGGCTATAGCCCATGCCGAGACGGGCTGAAACCATGCCATGAAGGCATAGACGGCGAAAGGGATGTTGAATATGGCCACGAGGGAGAGGAGGGTCCTGCGCAGTCCGCGTGCCGAGATGTAGTAGCCTGCGAGGAGGCTTCCCAGCACGAAGGCGGCGGCTCCGAAAGTGCCGTAGTAGAGACCTATCTGCTGATTGTCGAGGCCCAGTCCTCCGGCCTCGCGCGAGGCTTTAAGGAAGAGGGGGACGATCTTCACCACAAACCCCTCGCCGAAGCGGTAGAGGATGATGAAGAGGATATAGACGAGGATATGGCGTTTGGTGAAGAACTCGCTCAGCACCGCCCACAGCTCGCGGGCCACGTCGCTGCCCGAACGGCCTCCGGCACCCTTCTCCGCGCCCTTGCCGGCCGAGGAGGGGAGGATGAAGATGTGGTAGACGCCGAGGGCTGCCATCGTGGCGCCGAGGATAAGCATTGTCACGGTCCATGCCTTGCGGTTGGCGGCCACGCTCTGCAGGGCGTCGGCCGTGGCAGAGGTTATCCCCTCCGGGAGGCTGCTGTCGATGAGCCATCCGGCGAGCCACACGAGGCCTCCGGTGGCCGCGATTTTCGCGATGTTGTAGAAGGCACCCTGCCAGCCGATGTATTTGGCCTGAAGGTCGGGCGTCAGCTCCGACATATAGACACCGTCGCAGGCTATGTCGTGGGTGGCGCCGGAGAAGGCTGCGAGGGCGAGGAAGAGAATTGCCGGGGCGAAGAAGTGGGGCAGCGACAGCGAGAGCGCGGTAAGGCCGAAGGCGGCTCCCGTCAGCAGCTGCGTGGCCACCACGTAGAATTTCTTGGTCTTGAAAAGCTCCAGAAACGGACTCCACAGCGGCTTTATGGTCCAGGGCAGGAGTATGAGCGACGTCCAGAAGGTGATGGCGGCGTTGTCGACCCCCATCCCTTCAAACATCAGCACCGCCACCATGTTGACCACCACGAACGGCAGCCCCATGGCGAAATACGCCGTGGGCACCCAGGCTATCGGGCTTACCTTTCCGCGTGTCTTCATTTCCTGCTCTTTTTGCCTTCAAGTATTCTGCGCCCTTTCTTCGTGGAACGCAGTTCGTCGGAGAATGAATAGGGCGCCGACTCGGGAGCCACTCCGCGCGAGGTGTTGGGCACGGGGCTCATCGTCATGTCGATCACCGGGCCTTCGAGCAGGCTTCCGAGCGTGAGATAGTTGCGGTCGTATTCCTTGCCGTCGACGGTCATCGCGTCGATATAGCGGTTCTCGGGCGAATTGGCGGGTGCGTTGATTTCCACGGTCTTGCCGTTTTCGAGGTGAATGCGCGCCTTCTTGAAGAGCGGGGAGCCGAGGGCATATTCACCCGTGCCGGGGGCCACGGGATAGAATCCGAGCGTTGAGAACACGTACCAGGCCGAAGTCTGGCCGTTGTCTTCGTCGCCGCAGTATCCGTCGGGGGCGGCCGAGTAGAGACGGTCGATCACTTCGCGCGTCCAGTACTGGGCCTTCCAGGGCTGTCCGGCCCAGTCGTAAAGATAGATGAAATGCTGTATGGGCTGGTTGCCGTGGGCGTAGTTGCCCATATCCATCACCTGCATCTCCCTTATTTCGTGGATCGGGAATCCGTAGTAGCTGTCGTCGAAGTGAGGCGGCACGGAGAATACGGAGTCCATCATCGACGTGAAATTCTCGCGTCCACCCATGAGGTCTATGAGGCCCTGCGGGTCGTGAAACACGCTCCACGTGTAGTGCCAGGCGTTTCCTTCGGTGAAGGCGTCGCCCCACTTGAGGGGAGAGAAGGGCGACTGAAACGAGCCGTCTTCGTTGCGTCCCCTCATCAGCTTCGTCTCCTTGTCGAAGAGGTTGCGGTAGTTGAGGGCGCGGCGGGCATATTTCTCCTGCTCGGCCTCCGGACGTCCGAGAGCCTTGGCAAGCCGGTAGATGGCCCAGTCGTCGTAGGCATATTCAAGCGTGCGGGCGGCATTCTCGTTGATGCCGACATTATAGGGCACGTATCCGAGACGGTTGTAGTATTCATGGCCGAGGCGCCCGGTGGAGCTTACCTCGGGGTGCACGTTCTCGGTGCCGTTCACGATTCCTTTCCAGAGCGTCTCGGTGTCGTCAACCTTCACTCCGCTCAGCCAGGCGTCGGCGAGCACGGAGGCCGAGTTGTTGCCCACCATGCAACCGCGGTGTCCCGGCGATGCCCATTCGGGGAAGAATCCGCTCTCGCGGTAGGCGTTGAGCATCCCTTCCTGAATCTCGGCGTTGACCGAGGGATAGACAAGGTTGAGAAGGGGGAAGAGGGCACGGAAGGTGTCCCACAGTCCGGTGTCGGTATACATGTATCCCGGCAGCACCTTGCCGTTGTAGGGGCTGTAGTGCACAGGCTTTCCGTCGGCTCCGATTTCGTAGAATTTGCGGGGGAAGAGGAGCGAACGGTAGAGGTTGCTGTAGAAGGTGCGGTCCTGGTCGAGGGTGCCACCCTCCACTTCTATGCGTCCCAGCGCGTCGTCCCATGCCTTTTTGCCGTTTTCCTTCACTTGCTCGAAGGTCATCGAGCCAAGCTCTCCGAGGTTTCTTTCGGCCTGCCCGGGGCTGATGAACGAGGAGGCGACGCGAGCTGTGATTCTGTCGCCCTTCTTTGTAGGCTCGAAGCGGATGGCGGCTATCGAATCGCGGTCTACGGCCATGGTGAACGGGCGGTCGAACTCGATGACGAAGTAGTTGGCGAAATTGTCGGGCACTCCTCCCGAGTTCTTTGTGGTTTTGCCGATTATCCTTCTTCCGGATATGTCGGCCTTGATTTCGCCCCCTTTGTCGAAGGCGTCGACTATCATCACGGCCTCGTCGGTCTCGGGATATGTGAAACGCATCATGGCGGCGCGCTCGGTAGGCGCCACCTCGGCGGTAACGTCGTAGTCGGCGAGATACACCTTGTAGTAGTACGGGCGTGCCTCCTCGCTCTTATGCGAGAACCACGAGCCGCGCTCCTTGTTGTCGAGGATTATCTTACCGGTCTCGGGCATGAGCGAGAATACGCCGTAGTCGTTGATCCAGGGCGAGGGCTGGTGGGTCTGCTTGATGCCGCGTATCTTGTTGTCGGTATAGACGTATTGCCATCCCGAACCGTTTTCTCCGGTCTGAGGGGTCCAGAAGTTCATTCCCCAGGGGAGGGCGATTGCGGGATACGTGTTGCCTGTCGAGAGCTCGAAGCTCGACTGGGTGCCGGTGAGCGGGCTGACGAGGTCGGCGGGACTTGCGGCAGACATGGCCGCGCATGCCGAAAGAGCTATGAATGAAGATAATACAGCTTTTATCATGTCGTGTAAAAAAGGTCAGAGGAGGGTTTTACTTCGCCACGCCCCATTTAGTGGGCACGGCACTCATGCGGAAGCGGAGCTCTCCGCCGCCGGTAAACTGGTCGTGGGTGATGAAGGGTGTGTCGATCGGGCGTCCGTTGAGCGTAACCGACTCGACGTAGGTGTTGTCTTTCGAGAAGTTGTCGGCCACGATGTGGAGCTTCTTTCCGCCCGGCATATTGACCGTCATGCTCTCGAAGAGGGGGCGGCCGATGCTGTAGACGGGGCGTCCGGGGGCCACCTGATAGATGCCCATGGCGTTCATTATCAGCCATGCCGACATCTGTCCGCAGTCTTCGTTGCCCGAGAGGCCGTCGTAGTCGTTGCGGTATTGCTCCTCGAAAATGCGGCCTATCAGCTCCTGGGTCTTCCAGGGACGTCCGGCATAGTTGTAGAGGTGGGTGATGTGGTGCGACGGCTCGTTGCCGTGGGCATACTGTCCGATGAGGCCGGTGATGTCGGCCGAGATAAGTTCGCCGACGAGCTCCGAGGGAGCCGAGAAGAGGGAATCGAGCTTGCCGACGAATGCCTCCTCGCCCCCCATGAGGTTCATGAGTCCCTCCACGTCGTGGGGCACGAACCATGTCCACTGCCATGCCGTGCCTTCGCAGTAGTCGTCGTTGCGGTGGTTGGACGAGAAGGGGTTGAAGGGCTCGCGCCATGAGCCGTCGCTCATCTTGCCGCGCATGAAGCGTGTGGACGGGTCGAAATAGTGCTCGTAGGCCTTGCCGAGACGGGCGTATTTCTCCTCGGTGGCCTTGTCGCCGGCTGCGCGTGCGAGCTGCGAGATGGCCCAGTCGTCGTAAGCGTATTCAAGTGCTTTGGCCACCGACTCATGGTCTTTGTCGGAGGGGACGTAGCCGATGGTGTTCTTGTAGTATTTGGCCGGCGGCATCAGACATTCCACCACTGCCGGAGGAGCCACGATGCCCTCTTTGTCGAACTCGGCGGCGCGCACCGAGGCTTTCAGGGCCTCGCCGACGTCGAACGTGTTTTGCCCCTTGGCCACGGCGTCGGCAAGCATGGCTGCCGTGTGGTAGCCGATCATGGTGCCGGTATAGTTTGAGGCGAGTTCCCACATCGGGAGTATGCCCCCCTCGCGCGCCTTGAGCAGGAGCGAGTTGAGGAAACGGTCGTTGAGCTCGGGGTCGATGATGGTCAGCAGCGGATGCAGGGCGCGGAAGGTGTCCCATGTGGAGAAGATGGTGTAGACCGGAGTGTCGGCCGACCCCTGCTTCGGTTTTCTGTCCATGCCGAGGTAGCGGCCGTCGGCGTCGGTGAAGAGGTTGGGCGCGATGGCGGTATGGTACAGGGCGGTATAGAACTTGGCGAGGTCGTCGGCGTCGGCACCTTCGGGCACGTCGATTTTGGAAAGCCATTCGTTCCATTCGGCGCGTGCCGCCTCTCGGGTCGACTCGAAATCGAATCCGGGCATCTCCGCGGCCACGTTGGCGCGCGCTCCTTCACGGTCAACGGCCGATATGCCTACCTTGGCGAGGAGCTGTCCACCCGGCTTTATCCCCGGGAAACGGAGCAGTGCCTTGCATCGTGCGTAGGGACGCCCCTTGCTGTCGGTGATGGTGTCGTTGACATACGCCACCTTGAAAGGTTCGGAAAACTTCACGTAGAAGTATATCCCCTGGTCGAAGGCCCAGTATTTGGTCATCTTGTAGCCTTGAATCTCAGTGTCGCTCACGGCCTCCACGCTCATTTCCAGATTCTCCTGACGCTGGATGGAATAGTCCATGTCTACAATCATTCCAGCGTCGCCCGCCACGTTGCCGGGGAACGTGAACCGGTGGAGCGCCACGCGGTCAGTGGCGGTGGTCTCGGCGAGGATGCCGTATCGTTCGAGCATCACGCTGTAGTAACCCGGTTCGGCAGTCTCCCGCTCATGCGAGAACCGTGAGGCGTAGGGGAGGTTCTGGAGGGTGTCGGTCTGGCCGTCGACGGTCTGCCTGCCGACGGTCGGCATAAGCAGTATGTCGCCGTAGTCGGCGCATCCGGTGCCTGACACGTGGGTATGCGAGAAGCCGTTTATCAGCGAGTCGGCCACGTAGTAGCCCGAGCAGGCGTCCCATCCGTCGATGCGGGTGTCGGGCGAGGGCTGTATCATGCCGTGGGGTGTAACGGCTCCGGGGAAGGTGTGTCCGTGTCCGCCTGTGCCTGTCATGGGATTGACGTAGGCCGCGTAGTCGCGTAGCGGCGCGCTCTTGCGGGGCATCTTCTTCTGCACGGGCAGGGCGGCGGCCGTCGCGGTGAGTCCGGCGGCGATAAGCAGGGTGTAAAGGTATATGGGTCTCTTCATCGTCGATGATTGTTTCAATGTTTCTTCCAGTGGTTGGTCTTGCGCGAGGTCATCTGCAGCTCGAGAGTGCCTCCGGCCATGATTTGCTCATGGGTGATTCTCGGGGCGTCGAGGGTCTTTCCGTTGAGCTTTGCCTTGGCGATATATCTTTTCTCGTCTGTCAGGCCGATGGCCCTTATGGTGAACTTCTTGCCGCCGGGGAGCCGTATCTCGCTGTGGTCGAACAGGGGAGTGCCCAGCTCGTAGACTCCTCCGACGGGATTGAGCGGATAGAAGCCGAGCGAGGAGAGCACATACCATGCCGACATCTGCCCCATGTCTTCGTTGCCGGGGAGGCCCGAGGGGGTGTCGGTGTAGAGTTCGGTCATTATCCTGTAGAGCCAGTCGGCGCCTTTCCAGGGTGAGGAGGTATAGTTGTATAGATAGGGGTAATGGTGTGCCGGCTCGTTGCCGTGGGCATACTGTCCGATCATTCCGGTGGCGAAGATGGGGAGCTTCACAGAGGGGTCGGTCTTGTGGGTGGTCATGCTGTCGAGCTTCGCCTCGAGGGCGTCGGGTCCTCCGAAGAGGCTTATCATACCCTCGACGTCGTGCTGCACGGAGAAGAGGTATTGCCACGAATTGCTCTCGCAGATGTCTTCGGTGTAGGCGTCGGGGTTGAACGGCGCTACAAACCGGCCGTCGGGCAGGCGGTTCTGGAAGAATCCGGTGGCGGGGTTGTAGGTGTTGGCGTAGTTTTTCGAGCGTTTCAGGAACTCCTCGTATATTTTCTTGTCGCCGAGGCGCTTGGCCAGCATGGCGATGGAGTAGTCGTCGAATGCGTATTCGAGGGTTTTCGACACCTGCCAGTTATCTCCTTCGCGCACGGGGACATAGCCGAGGTCGATGAAATCGCCGAGCTGGCGGTAGTCGCGTTTGCGTGCCGTGGCCACCATCAGGTCGAGGGCCTTGCGGGCGTCGAGGTTGCCGAGACCCTTGATGATCGCGTCGGCGATGATGGGGGCAGAGTGGTAGCCGATCATCATGTCGGTCTCCGAACCCCAGAGGTTCCATACCGGCAGGCGACCGTTCTGAATGCCGAACTCAAGCAGCGAACGGGCCATGTCGCCGGCCTTTCCGGGGTCGACTATGGTGTAGAGGGGATGGGCGGCGCGGTACGTGTCCCACGTCGAGAAGGTCGAATAGTTGGTCCATCCGGCGGCCTTGTGTATACGGCCGTCGGGACCGGGATACGAGCCGTCGGCGTCGCAGAATATGGTCGGGGCTATGAGCGCGTGATAGAGAGCTGTGTAGAAAATCTTTCGGCGGCGCGGATCGTCGGTCGATACGCTGATGCGTCCGAGCAGTTCGTTCCAAGCCTTGCGTGTGGCGGCCTCGGCGCGGTCGAAGTCGGGTTCGGGCGACTCCGCACGCAGGTTGGCGAGGGCGGCTTCCGTGCCCGTGGGCGAGAGGGCTGTGGCGAGGGTGATGCTTTCGCCCTGAGAGGTATTGAAGCGGAATGTGGCCGTCTCGCCGCGTCCGGTGTAGATTCCGTCGGCATAGAGAGCCACGGTGTCAATGTCCGTCTGCGTGAACGGACGCGAGAAGCGCGTGGCGAACCATACCTTCTGGTTGCGTGCCCATCCGTCGGAGAAACGGTAGCCGACGATTGTAACCGAGTCTATCACCGTGATTCTCGAATCGCGCGTGGCGTCCCAGTTCATTGCCTTGGCGAGGTTGAGGATTACGGCCGCGCTGTCGGGGCGCGTGAACGTGTATCTCTGCAGTCCTACGCGCGGCGTGGCGGTCAGCTCGACGTCGATTCCATAGTCGGAGAGCGTAACCTTATAGTATCCGGCGCGGGCCGATTCAGAGTCGTGTGAGAAGCGTGAGTGTATGCCCAGCGGGGCTTCGGCCTCACGGGCGGGAAGCGTTACGGGCATGAAGGATATGTCGTAGAGGTCGCCGGCCCCGGTGCCGCTGAGGTGGGTGTGGGAGAAACCGGCTATCGTGGAGTCGGGATAGAAATAGCCGGATATGCGGTCCCAGCCGGGGAGACCGTTGTCGGGGCTGAGCTGCACCATGCCGAACGGAGCCTGGGCGCCGGGATATGTGTTGCCTGTGAAGTCTGTGCCAATGAATGGGTCCGTTTCCGCCACCGGATCGGATGCGGCGGTGCCGTTGCCCGGTGAACAGCCGGCGGCAACGGTAAGCAGGGAAATCAGAGGGAGAGCGAAGGCGAGGATCGGTCCGGATAGTATTTTCATGCGTATCTGATTAACGGAAACGGAGATAGTTTATTTTAAGGACAGCCCCGAAATGCTCCGGGACTGTCCGGAGACGGGATTACAAATTTTCTTTATCCTCCGCCCTGTCGAGCTGCGAGAGGGCGTAGGTGTAGGCGCCGATAGAGATGGCTGTCGACGCGCCGAGACGGGAGATGATGATGCCGGTGCGCTTCATCGGGTCGTAGGTTACGGTGTCGTCCGAGCCGTAGATTTTTATCTTGCGGGCTTCGCCGAGAGCGAATCTGCGGAACTCCTCCTCGTCGTCGAGGTCGAACACACTCATCTGCACCCGGCCGAGCTGCTCACCTTCGATGGTATTGATGGTGGAGCGGAGTCTGGCGAGGAGCGCCGGCATGAAGTGGCGTGCGGCGCCGGTGAGTCCGCCGCCGACCACAATCAGCGAGTCGGTGAGCGTAACGGCCGTTGCCATGGCGTCGCCGGCAGCCTCGCCGAAGAGGCGGAAGCTCTCGCGTGCGGCTTCGGCGTCGCCGGGGGCATTGCCGTCGGCGATGTCGCATATATCTTTCGGAGTGAGTTTTTCGGGAGCGTCGGCCACGCGGTCGCGATATTCGCGGACTATGGCGCGTATCGACACGAAGTCCTCAACCATTACCGAGCTGTCGCGACCCGAGGGGAGGCAGAAAGTCTCGACACATGAGTTGTTGCCGAGGTTGAGGCTTCCGTCGATTACCTCGCCGATGCCGAAGCCCGTGCCGAAGGTATAGCCCAGCATGTTGCGGTACTGGCGTTCGCCGCCCAGCTCGGCCACGCGGCGGTTGATTTCGGGAAGGGCGCCGGCCATGGCCTCGCCGAAAGCGAAGAGGTCGCCGTCGTTGTTGATGAAGACGGGGAGGCCGAACTCCCTTTCGAGGAAGGGGCCGAGAGCCACGCCGTCGCGGAACGACGGGAAGTTGGGTAGGAATCCGCCGACGATTCCCGACTTATAGTCGGCCGGGCCGGGAAAGGCGAACGAGATGGCGCAGGGCTTCTCGTCGAGGAGGTCGATTACGGTCTTGAAGCCGTTGACCATCGACTGCAGGCAGAGGGCGAGATTGTCGGCCCGCGAGGGGATGGTAACCGGGTCGATGATGAACTCGCATCCGCGCATGGCTCCGAACACGAGGTTGGTGCCTCCCGCGTCGAGGGTAACTACAATTCTATTGTCGTGGTTATACATGGTTCTGTAATAAATGTGGACGCCGGTCCGGGACGCTCTGTCCCGGACCGGCGCCGGTTGTCAATAGTCTTTGGGATACCAGCTTCCGTCGTAGTCGATCTCGCCGTTCCAGAAGTCCCTGGCCACCTGTCCGACATCATTGAGGATGAAGCGGGTGAGTCCGTAGGTGGGGCTGCACTGGAAGTTGTAGATCATCAGGGCTCCGTAGCCCTCCTTCCGCATTCCGGTGAGCGAGAAGAGTCCGGTCCAGCTGGGGTTGGATGGAATCCACTGCGACCAGTCGGAGCAGTTCCACGAGCCGGTGCCGGCCTGGTCCTGACGCAGTCCGGGATAGGTGCTCACGGGGTTGTCGGTTACCTTATAGTCGTTGAGCACGTAGTCCCATATTTCCGAAGGCTGCATGCCGTTGACGGCCACGCTTCTGTAGAGGGCCTGGTAGCGGTAGCTGAGAAGCAGGCGCGAAGGCTGGGCGCAGCGGATTTCGTAGGCGAGGCGCGAAGCGGCTTCGGTCGACTGGCGGACGAATCCGGGTATCTTCCCTTCCTTGGCGGCTTCATAGTCGGTATATTCGTCGTCGAGGAAGATGCCGTCGAGCTGATAGGCGTCGCACACCTGCTTCACCTCCTTGGCAAACTCACGTGCCCGCTCGTTGCCGAGGGTCGAGACGCCCGAGATGTCGTGGTTGCCGAGGATGCCGAGCACCACCTTGATGCCTCTCTGCTGCAGGGGCACGATGTATTTCTGGCGTTGGTCGAGCAGGGCCTGCACGTTCTCGTTGCGGCTCACGTAGACGCGGCCGGTGGCGGCGTCGTAGTTGATGTTGGCCGAGAAGAGAACCACGATGTCGAAGAACTGCTTGCCCGAACCCTTCATCGTGAATCCGAGGGCGTTGAGCGGGTTGTGGTCGTTCACCTCAAAGACGCCGACAATCTTCATGCCGGGTTTCCCCTCGAAGAGCTTTTCGGTTCCGGGGAAGGCAGTAACGTCCTGCACGAGAATCACGTAGCCGTCGGCGCCACCCGAGAGCACGCCGTTGTCGACGTTTACCTTCAGGGGCACGGCATAGACCGTCGAGGGGTCGAGGCTGCCGTCGGAGGTGAGGCTCACGCCCATGGGAGCCGAGGAGAGCGAGCCTTCGGCGAGGGTCATCTTTCCGCCGTCGGCAAGCGACACCCTGTCGGCCGGGAAGGCGGGCACTTCGGTGGCGTTGCCGGAGTTGTAGCGTTCGAGCACTTCGGGGTCGTAGGAGAGGGTGGCGGTAACGTTGCCCGCGGGAGCCTTCGACGAGCGGAGGTAGAGGTCGAGCGTGAAGCTTTTGCTGAACTCCACATATCCGACATCCGTGCGGCCGTTGCCGTCCGATACGTAGACCACATTTCCGTCAGGGCTCTCAATCACGCCCGTGTCGGCGCCTCCGAGATATATTTCGCTCTTGTCGCATGAGGCCATGGTAGCCGCCGCGGTCAGTAAGATGAGCGATTTTATGATATTCTTTATCATTTCTTTCTCTTTTTGGAATGTTGACTTGGGTTTATTTGGCTGGGAGGTTTACGGGGAGCCATTCCGGCGCCTCGTTGCATTGCAGGTCGTAGCCGTTGGCGTAGTCGTGGATGGTGTTGCCGGCGCCTTCGTCCATCTTCCAGTAGGCTGCGAGTCCCTCGGAGTCGGGCTCCACGGTGTAGAAATGGAATGGGGCGTTGATTTCCTCGGGGGTGAGGATGCGGTTCCATACGCGCAGCTCGCTCATATAGCCGTTCCACCATCTGTTGGCGTCGTAGGCATAGCCGACGTAGAATCCGCGCGGGCCGTCGGTGATGTCGCCTGAAGCGGTGTTCCAGTCGACGGCGGTGCGGTAGCCTCCGGTCTGCGTTGAGCCTTTCTGCACACCGTTGAAGTAGACCTTACATTCTCCGGTCTTGGTGTCGTAGGTGAGCGTCAGGAATGTCCACTTGTTGGTGTCGAACGTCCATGCCGGGTCGGTGATGTTGCCCGATGCGGTGGCCAGCTGGAGCTGGTTGGCCGGAATGCCGGCGTCGCCGACGCGCACGAGGAACTGGCCTTCGATGCCCATCACGGTGGCGAGCATGTTGGGGAAGTCGGTCGGATAGAGCAGCGCCTCGACAGTGATCTGCGTCATGGCGTCAAGCTCGTTGGCCTGGTTGCCGCGGGCGAAGAGGGCATAGTTGCGGGTCATGCCGGCAACGGTCGAAACCAGAGCGGCCTCCTTGACGACGAAATAGTAGGTGTCGTTGGAGAGGGCGCTGATCCGGCTCGTCATCCTGACGGGGAGCAGATAGGTCTTAGTCAGGTCGAGGGTGTTGAGCCCGTTGAACTTCACGGCCACCTTGCCGGTGGTGTTGCCGGCGGCGGGAATCACGGCCACTGACTCGGGGATGCTGTAGTATCCTTCGGGGAGCATCTCGTAGTCGGTGGAATAGAGCTCGTTGTAGACAGCCACACGGCTTTCGTCGGCGGCGAAGGTTACCTCGACGTCGGTGTCAGCCTTCTTGGCGATGCAGGCCTCGACATACCCTGTGACGGTGCCGGTCGTAGGCTTGACGTTGATGGTCGACGACGTGTCGGCCACGGGGGCGAAGATGCTGTTGTCGATTTTTTCGGTGTCGTCCTGACATGAGGCTGCTCCGATGAGGAGAGCCAGCGCCGGAACGGCAGCGGAAATATATGATTTCAGTTTCATGTTCGTTGGTTTTTGAGCTTTTACTTGGCGGCGGGATTCAGAATCTGGATCGCTCCGCGGGCTGCGGGATAGATGAAAGAGGGATTGAAATAGCCGTCGTAGAGGTTGTAGAGTCCGATGGCGGCCACCTTGTTGGCGCTTGCCCAGCGGGCGGTCAGCCAGCTGCTGTAGTCGCTGCCCCAGTAGCCGAGCGAGGCCTTGGTCTCGTCGAGCACGGGAAGCTGGGCTATTACGGCAAACCTGTCGACGGGGGCTCCGGCCACGGAGTTGCGGCTGACGATGAAGGTGAGTTCATCGACGCCGGTAGCCGATGCCGTCTCGGAGAGGAACACCGTGCCGGCAGCGTCGAGGAGGCTCATGTCGATGATGTTGGCCGGTATGCCGACGAAGTCGAATCCCTTGTCGATGTTGTTGTTTTTCCATTCGGCGAAAGCTCCGACAAAGGCCTTCTGCTCGGCGGCGCGGGCGCTCTTTTCGGCCTCGGGCAGCGCCTCGCTGAGGGCAGTGCCGTCGTAGGCGCATATCAGGCGGTCGTAGCCGCCGGCGTCGAAGTAGCCCATGGCTGTCTTGAGCGAATCGGCCATGAAGGCGCTCCATTCGGCCACGGGTGCGGCGGGCGTCTCCAGCTCCTTCTTAAGCTCCCATGCCTTGCGGATGGCGGCGTAGTCGACCATGTAGGCCGTCTGCATACCGGTCTGCGAGCGCTTGGTGTTGATTTCGTCGAGGGTGGCCTGCGTCATCAGTTCAGGGCGGGTGAGCACGAGAACGTCGATGCTGTCGGGCACTGTGGCCACGTGGTCGGCCTGCGACACGAAGGAGCTGCGGTTTTCAAACCATGCGTACACCTTCTTGTGGCCGTTGGAGCGGTATGCGCGCAGGTTGGCGAGGTATTTCTGGTATTGGTCGGGATTTGCTCCTGAGATGTTGTCGTATCTCAGGTCGACGGGCTCGGGATCGTCCCAGCTGCAAGCCGAAAGCATCACCGTGGCGGCGAAGGCGAGCACGCCGTATCTGAATATATTTTTCATGTCTTTGAGTCCTTTGATATGAGGTTAATAGCGTGCCCACCACACCTTGGTGGCCATGTTGTCGGGGCCTTTGAGCAGATTGTTGACGGCAGCCGTGACGTTGACGGAGTTGTTGGTGTATTCCTCCTGCGGATAAGGCATGCGCTGGGGGCCGGTCTTGCTGTCGACGATGCCGCCCGAGCCGTTGTAGGCCACGGGGATAAGACGCGGATAGCCCGTGCGGCGCAGTTCGGCCCATGCCTCGTTGCCGTTGAAATAGAGGGCGATCCATTTCTGGACGATGATGCGCTCGAGCTTGGTCTCGGCCGATGCGGCCTCGTCCCACTTCACGGTGATGTTGGAGATCGAGCCGGTGTAGGGATTCTGCTGGGTCGGGTCGACGTATGCCTGCGGCACGGAGCCAGAATCGGCCATATAGGCTTCGGCTCCCGACACGCCCCACTGCTCGAAGCTCAGGCGGATGCCGTCGTTGTAGAACTGCTCGGCCGAGCCTCCCATGTTGAAATGATGGACGGCGGCTCCCTCGGCGCGGAGGAAGGCCACTTCCGATGCGGTCATCCAGATGAGCGGGTCGTCGGCCTTGACGTTCACGCCCGAGAAGTTGAAGCCCCAGGTGGCGTCGAAGGTCTCCCAGCCCCTGCGGAGGCCGATGTATTCGATTCCCTCGAAGGCCGAGGGGATGAAGTAAGCGGCGCGGCGCGGGTCGTTGTAGCCGTTCATGTAGCAGATGATGTCGGCTGCGGCATGGGTGTCGCCGCCGGTGGTCGAGCCTGAGTTGTTGTAGTTGACGGCCGTGTAGAGCGGGTTGGTGATCGAGGTAAAGTATTTCCAGGTGGCGTTGTCGGCGTTGGTCTCGATCACGCCGCCGGCTATCGCCTCTTCGGCATACTTGCGGGCCTTCTCGGGAGCCACGAACGAGATGCGCATCGCCAGGCGCAGCTTAAGCGAGTTGGCGAGCTTTATCCATTTGCTGACGTCGCCCGAATAGACGTAGTCGCAGGTGGGGCTGAGCACGCTGCCGATGTGCTCCTTGAGCGTGGCGGCGGCCTCGGTCAGCTCCTCGAAGAATGAGTCGTAGACCTGCTCCTGGCTGTCGTAGGGCACGGCGAGGTCCGACGAGGTGCCGATCGCCGAGTAAGGTATCGGGCCGTAGCAGTCGGTTATGCGGCTCATGGCGGCCACCTTTATTACAGTGGCCACGGCGTAGGGCACGGGGTTGCCCGTGGTGGCCGAGACGTTCTGTATCTGGCTGAGATTGGCGTAGAGCGTCGGGATGATGCGGTCTGATTTCAGAAACACGCGGCTCCAGTCGTTCTTCGGGTTATAGCGCGCGAAGCTCTCGGCGAATCCGGTGTTGGAGTCGGAGTAGTATCCTCCGAGGGGGCCTCCGAGAAGGGCGTCGGTGAACTGCAGCGTGTTGACGTCGGACGACATCACGCAGCTCGCCACGTTGTTGAGCTGCGAGCCGAGGGCATAGTCATCGGCCGTCAGGTCGCCCGGCTCGTAGGGGTTGGAGTTGATTTTCTCGAAGTCGCCGGTGCAGGCCGTCGCTGCGGCGGCCATGGCGGCTATGAAGAGTCTGTTGATATGTTTGTTCATGTCCGTGCCGGTTTAGAAAGTTAGGTTGATGTTGAATCCGAGGTTGCGCATCGAAGGCATCATGAAGTAGTCGATGCCCTGATACCAGTTGTCGGTAGTGGCCACGGATTCGGGGTCGAACGGAGCCTTGTTGTAGATCATCCAGAGGTTGCGGCCCACGAACGACACCTTGATGTCGCAGATGTCGCGCAGCCAGCGGCGCGGGATGGTATAGCTGAAGGTAACCTCGCCGAGACGGATGTTGGTGGCGTCGTAGATGTAATACTGCGGCACGGCCGTTCCGCCGGCTATGATGGAGTACCACATCTGGGGGTTGACCTGGTCGCCGTTGTTGAGCGAGATGAAGCCTGCGTCGCGTGCGGCGGCGGAGTTTTCGCTGACGCCGTAGTAGTCGAGGATGGCCTGGGTGCGCGAGAATACCTTGCCGCCGATGCGGGCGTTGATCATGAAGCTGAGGCCGAAGTTCTTCCAGCCGAAGGTGTTGCTCCAGGCGATGTTGCCCGAGGGGAGCACGCTGCCGAGCTTGATGTAGTCTTCCTTGTCCTGGATGGCTGAAGTGGCCACTGCCTGCGTCGGGTCGACGTAGATGTTGCCGTTCGAGTCGCGCACCAGGTCGATGGTGGAGTAGATGTCGCCCATGCCGCCGCCTTTCTTAAGCAGGAAGCGGGTGGAGCCGAGGCCGCCCATGTCGAGCACGTCCATCGAGAAGCGTTCGCCCGTCACGGGGTTGAGGGCGTTGTCGGCGAGCTTGGTGATCTTGTTGCGGTTGAACGAATAGGTGAGACCCGAACGCCAGAAGAAGTCGCCCCACGTGTGGGAATAGCTGAGGGCGAACTCCATACCCCAGTTTCTTACCGAACCGGTCTGGATGAAGATCTTGGAATACTGGTTGACGGGCAGCTCGGGGTTGAACGTCTGGTTGGCGGTGTTGGCCCAATAGAACGTGGCGTCGAAGCTGATGTCGTTGATGAGCTTGAAGTTCATGCCGACCTCCACCGAGTTGGTACGCTCGGGCTTGAGGTCGTATAGGGGATACTGCGTGAGCACGCTCCACGACTGCGTGTTGCTGTCCCACTGGTAGCGGGGGTTGGCGATGTAGCGGTTGAAGGCCGAGCCCACGGAGGCGAAGCTGGCGCGTATCTTCCAGAGGTTGAGCACGTCGTTGGCGGCGGGGAAGAAGTTGTTCATCAGCACCGAAAGTCCCACCGAGGGATAGAAGAAGCTCGAATTGTGGGAGTTGGGGCCTGCAAGCTGCGACGGCCAGTCGTTGCGGCCGGTGAGCGTGAGGTAGTATGTGCCCTTGAATCCGACGTCGGCCGATGCGTAGAGCGACTGTGTCTGCTCACGCCATCCGGTCTGTATCGTGGTCAGGTGGGGCGTCGAGAGGTTCTGCACGGCGAAGAAGTTGGCCAGACCCACGGGCACGGAGGCGAACTTCTCCGAACCGTCGGCGATGGGGCCGCTGGTGGCGTTGGAGTCGTAGCGCATGTCGGATATCGAGCCGCCGAAGTTGGCCTGCACGCTCCAGTCGTCGCCGAAGGCCTTGTTGAAGCTCAGGAGGAAGTCGGCGAAGATCTGCTTGTCGGAGTACTTCGTGATTCCGTAAGAGCCGCGGTTCGAGCCGCCGGTGAGCTGGTCGTTGGTGGTGGCGTAGTTCTTCTGCTCGTAGTCGGTGTAGGAGTTGTCGATGCGCACGCGTCCCGAGAGCGTGAGACATTCGAGAATCTTATAGCTGAGGCTCGCGCCTACCATGAAGCGGTCTTTGCGGTTCTCGTTGAGGTTGCGGTAGTTGACCCAGTAGGGGTTCTGCACCGTCATGCCGTAGTCGCCGACAGGCCAGTACTGCGTGTTGATCTTACGCTC
Organism: uncultured Porphyromonadaceae bacterium; assembly: GCA_945873625.1. GTDB lineage: Bacteria > Bacteroidota > Bacteroidia > Bacteroidales > Muribaculaceae > Lepagella. Next base: position 22,092 of record CAMCDS010000016.1, read on the forward strand.
GGCGTTGTAGTGCTCATACGACTTCACGTCGTCCCACGAGTTGCCGCGCGGATAGAGCAGCGCGCCCACGAGCGGGTTGCCGTAGGTGCCCTGGTTCACCATGTTGCGGTCGGTCTGGCGGATATAGCTCGCGTTGAGGTCGAGGGTCATCTTCTCGTTGAGGAACTTCGACGTGTTGCGGATGCTGAAGTTATAGCGGTTGTAGCGGTTGTTGGGCACGATGCCGAGAGAGTTGACTGCGGCCAGCGAGGCGTAGGTCTGGTTTTTCTCGTTGCCCGTTGAGAAGGTTACCGACTGGGTCGATACGAATCCGGTCTGCAGATAGTCGCTTGCAGGCTGGTAGTCGCGGCGGGTGAGCGAAGTGAGCGGCGCGCCCCACGACATGTTGCTCGTAGGCACGTATGCGCCGTTGGTGCCCGTGCCGTAGCGGCTCTGCAGACGGTGCATCACCAGGGCGCGGTCCCATTGCAGCGACGAATTGACCGTAACTTTCGTCTTGCCGGCCTGTCCCTTCTTGGTGGTGATGACGATGGCGCCGTTGGCGGCCTCAGAACCATAGAGGGCAGCTGCGGCGGCACCTGTCAGCACCGACATCGACTCGATGTCTTCGGGGTTGATGTCGGCGATAGGCTCGGTGGCTCCCTGCGAACCGAACTCGGTGGAGCCTCCGGAGTTGGCGGAGCGCATCGGCATGCCGTCGACCACGTAGAGCGCGTTGCTCGACTGCATGATCGACTTAGTGCCTCGCATCACCACCTTCGAGATGCCGCCCACGCCCGACGACGAAGCGTTGATGTTGACGCCGGCCACCTTGCCGGCCAGGCCGTTGATGAAGTTGGCGTCCTTGTTCTCGGAGAGGGCGTCGCCCTTCATCTGCTGCACATTGTAGCTCAGCGACTTCTGCTCGCGCTTGATGCCGAGGGCGGTAACCACCACCTCGTCGAGCGTCTCCGAATCTTCATACATCACGATGTTGAACACAGGGTTTTCGCCTACGGTCTCCTCGATGGTGCGGTAGCCGATGTAGGAGAACGTGATTACGTCTCCCCGCCGTGCCTGCAGCGAGAAAGATCCGTCGATGTCGGTGGCGGTGCCTTTGGCTGTCCCCTTGATGGCGACAGTGGCTCCGATCAGCGGCTCGCCCGACGTATCGGTAACCGTTCCGCTGACTGTCTCCGGCTCACCCTGGGCGAAGGCCGGTGCCACACAAAGAAAGACTGATAACAGCAGCATGGCCGCACGCAGCATCACGTTCATGCCAGAGCGTGAATGCGAGGCGGATATAGCTGCCTTTCCGTTTGTTTTGGGCATAGATATTGAAGGTTTTTGGTTAGTATGGTTGATAAAACGTTATTGTCTGATGTGGAATAGCGGGTAAATATATTGTTTAGCTGCAAAATTAGTATTTATTAGCATCTTAATCAAATTTTAATTGTTAAATCTTCATCTTGTCTTAAACAATCTTAATCCACTCGCCCGATAGTGGCACAGCCGGCATGCCGGGAAGCGACGTAACGGCATGAAAGCAGCAGACGCCGCCCGCCCACGGGAAAGGGGCGGGCGGCGTCTGCTTGCCTCGGGCTTTACGTATTTTGTCGCAGACATTGTCTCTGACGCACAAGGCTTCCGGGAAAACTACTTCATGGCCACTTTGATTTGATATCCGGCATCTGATGGCTTCGCGTATGTCTTGCCCTACGCCTGATTATCCGGTGATGCGGTAGGGTGGACGACTGAGAAACATTATGGGTAAGGGAGGTTTTGAAGTGAAGTGCATCAGAAACCGTTTAGGCTCAGTTCCCCGATATTTGTAAATTTAATTCAATTCGTGTTAAATTCAAACATACTCTCAGCTGAAGCCTCTTGGCGAGGTCGGCGGGCAGGTGCGGTGCTTTATTTCGCGGCTCCCGTGTCGCGCTGGGTGAGCGGGCAGACGCTGATGGTCAACGGCGGCGGAGTGCAGACGCTCGATTAGTCGCCGGGAAGGGTGTCGGGATGCAGTTCGCGGGCCTGACGCGAGATGCGGCGCAGCTGCCAGGCCAGCATGCATCCGGCCACTACGGTGGCCACGAAGTCGCTGATGGGGTAGGCGGCCCATACTCCGTCGAGCCCGAAGCGCGGCGGGAGTATCATCAGCAGAGGAATCATGAAGAGTATCTGGCGTGTCAGCGACAGGAATATCGATTTTGTGGCCATGCCGAGCGACTGGAAGAAGTTGGTGGCCACCACCTGGAAGCCCACCATCCAGAATGTGATCGTGGTGATCTTAAGGCAATTGACGGCGCAGCGTATCTGGCTTTCGTCTTGCATGAACATCCGCGCTATGGCCTCGGGATTGAGGGCTCCGACGAGGCTGCCTATGGTGGTGATGACCACCGCCGAGCCCGCCGCCCACCATAGGGTGCGGAAGAGGCGGTTGAAGCGTCCGGAGCCATAGTTGTAGCCCAGGATGGGCTGCATTCCCTGGCAGATGCCTATCACGATGAAGATGAAGATGGTTACGAAGCGGTTGAACACCACTACGGCCGCTATCGCGTCGTCGCCTCCGTATCTGACGAGCGAGTTGTTGACGATGGCGTTGATCGATGCGCCGGCCACGTTTATCAGGAATGGCGACATGCCGATGTAGAGCACCGACTTGATTATGGGCCAGTTGAACCGGAACGTTCCCTTGACGAAGTGGAGCGTGTTTTTCCGGTTGAAGAAATGGGCCATCACCCATATGGCCGTGACGAGCATCGAGATGTCGGTGGCTATGGCGGCGCCCCTGATGCCCCATCCGAATCCGAAGAGGAACGTCGGGGCGAGGATAAGGTTGAGTCCGGCTCCTATCAGGTTGGTATACATTGCCTTGCCGGGATAGCCCGAGGCACGCATCACGTTGTTGTAGGAGAAAGTGAGGTTCATGAGCACCATGCCCGGAAGCACCCACAGCAGGAACTCGCGGGCGTAGGGTATGGTGTTGGGCGATGCGCCGAAGAGGTAGAGGATGTCGTCGAGGAAGATCGAGAAGAGGGTCATGTAGGTAACGCCTATCAATATGGTGAGCAGCACGGAGTTGCCCAGTATCAGCTCGGCCCTCGGGAGGTCTTTCTGCCCGAGCACGATCGAGATGCGCGTCGCCGCTCCCGCGCCGATGAGCATGCCGAGGGCTGTGGCGAGGTTCATCACCGGAAACGTAACCGCAATTCCGGCCACGACGTTGGGGTCGTCGATGGCGTGTCCTATCACGACTGAGTCGATGATGTTGTAGACCGCCATGACGACCGTGCCTATCACGGCCGGGAGGCTGTATTTCAGAAGCATCCGCGGAATCGACGCGGTGCCGAGTTCCCTGAGTCTGTTGGTGCCTTTGTCCATAATGGCGTCATTACAATCATTGACGGAGAGAGACGGAGAGAGGATGCCGGCGTTCAGTCGGCATACGACCTGTCGGCCGGCTCGCCGTTGAAGAATATCACCTCCTTCATGTAGCGCGTCATGAGCGTATGTCCGGCCCAGTCGTCACACGGACGCACAGGCACTCCGAGGGCTTCCTGAAGGATATAGTCGGTGATGGGCGCTCCGGCGTAGATAGAGCATACCACGCCGCTTCCGAGCCTGGGGTTGACTTCGAGAAGCAGTATGCGGTCTTTGACGAGGTCGTGGATGAACTGTATGGTAACGGGTCCGCGGAGCGAGAAGGCCTCGATCACGTCGCGGCACATTCCCATTATCCTTTCGTTGCGTATGGTTTCTGTGCGGGTTGCCTCGCCCCCCTGCACCTCGATGCGCAGGCGCGGCACCGTAACGAGTATCTCGCCCTGCTGGCTGACGTAGCAGTCGACGGTATATTCGTCAAACTTCTCGATGTATTCCTGAAGGAAGAATGAGTTGAGGTTGTCGAGGTGCATCAGCTCGTCCATATTGTGGAACACGCGTATACCCCTCGACGACGACCCCTTTCGGGGCTTGGCTATCACGGGCACCTCGGCGTTGAGCACGCTGTAGGTCTGCGGGATGGGGAGCCGTGCCTCGAGGAAGGCTTTTGCGGCCTCCGTCTTGTCGAACATGCGTGTGGCCGTCTCGAAGTCTACCACCGGGATGAAGACGCCCGGGAGCCTCTCGCGGCACTGGGCGGCTATCTCGATGGCCGCGTCGACGAAGGGGAGGATGATCGAAACCTCATTCTCGCGGGCTACGCGCACTATGTCGTCGATCACTTCAGGGTCGGCCCATCTGAGGCCTTCCACCACTTTGCTGACGATGCTGATGGGCACGCGGGAGCTGAGTTCGTAACTGACGAGTTCCACGTCGCAGCCTATGCGGCTGCCGCTTTTGCGAATCTGTTCGGCAACTGACACCCGGCGCGCCCCGCCGAGCATCATAACTACAATCTTATGATTATGGCTCATTGGTTGTAGATGTCGGTTTTATATAGTTTGAGGTTGTCTTTGTCTGTAAACCAGTCGATGGTGGCCTTCAGTCCCTCCTCGAGGGAGAACTGCGGCTGCCACCCGGTGAGGTCGCGCAGCTTCGAGGCGTCGCCGAGCAGACGGCGCACCTCGCTCTTCGACGGGCGCAGGCGTGCAGGGTCTACGGTCCAGCGTATGTCGGCGTCCATGAGGCGGGCTATGGTCTCGAGCGTATGCTGCATCGTGATTTCCTTGCCGGTGGCGATGTTGATTTCCTCTCCGGCCACGTTTTCGGCACGGGCTATGGCCAGAAATCCGCGGCACGTGTCTTTTACGAAGTTGAAGTCGCGGGTAGGCGAGAGGTCGCCCACCTTTATCTCGCGCTCGCCGGCAGCAATCTGCGAGATTACCGTCGGGATGATGGCGCGGGCCGACTGGCGCGGGCCGTATGTGTTGAACGGCCTGACGATGGTTACCGGCAGGTCGAAGGCGTTGTAGAAACTCTTGGCTATTGCGTCGGCGCCTATCTTGGTGGCCGAGTAGGGCGACTGCGGCTGGCGGGGGTGTTTCTCGTCGATGGGCACGTAGAGGGCTGTGCCGTAGACTTCCGACGTCGACGTTACGAGTATCCTCTCCACTCCGCAGTCGCGGGCTGCCTGGAGCATGTTGAGGGTTCCCTTGATGTTGGTGTCGACATAGCTGTCGGGGGCCACATAGCTGTAGGGGATTGCGATGAGGGCGGCGAGATGGAACACGATGTCGGCGCCGCGCGTGATGTGGCGGCAGAAGTCAGGGTCGCGTACGTCGCCGCACACCACCTCCAGCTCCGGGTGGCGCACCTGTTCGAGCCAGCCCCAGAAGTTGAACGAGTTGTAGAGCGACAGCGCCCTTACGTGGTAGCCTTCGCTGAGCAGAAGCTCGGTGAGATGACTGCCGATGAATCCGTCGGCACCGGTTACGAGTGCGGTTTGCATTTCGGGTGTTTTCTTATTTTTTGTGTCTCTCCGACCTTCGCTGCGAAGCCTGAGCCGGGTCGGCAGACTGATATTCATCAAGTAGCTGAGAAAAACGTTTCCAAGCTACATATAGCGTTTAATATTCAGAATCTACTTCCTTTGTTACCATTTCCTGAACGTCCAGACGCTGGCCTGCCCGTCGGCATCGGTGAGTCGGAGCGTGAGTTCGGAGCCCGACAGCCTTAGAAGCTGCCATTGCGACTGCCGGCCTGCGCCGGGGATGAGCTGGGGATAGCTCTCGTCGGGGAAGTCGAGGAAGAGTGTTTCGTCGGTGAGGCGATAGTTGCCGTAGGATGAGCGCACCTCGTGGCGGGGCAGGCAGAGGTCGACCCTCACAGTCGACGACTGAAACGCCCAGTACATCTCCGCGTTCTCGGGCAGAGCCGGAGGCTGCGCTCCGTCGGTGTCGGGCGTTATGGAGCGCAGCTGCCACTGTCCGAATATGGGACCGTTGTCGCCGTTGTTGTGGGTGCAGCCGGCGAGAGCCAGAGCCATTGCCGCCATCAGCAGCAGGGCCGTCAGCCTCAATCCTTTCGATATAACAATTGATGTCTCTTTCATGTTTCTGAATCTTATTCAGTCGCGGTTACGCCGGGGTGGACGTCTCATTTCCGGCCGAAGCGGATAAGGCCGTCGTAGCTCAGGGCGAGCAGCACGCCGTAGCGGTTACCGGTGAGCGAACCGGCGTCGAAGGCTATCTGCCCTCTGACCGACAGCCCTTTCACCCTCTTGATGCAGTAAGAGGCCTCGACCATGGCCGAAGTGGCGTGGCGCAGACGTGGCGCCGGCTCGACGGGGGTGCCGCGCGAATTGCGGTAGGCCATGAGCACCCTGTATTTCAGTCCTTCGGCGGGAGAGCCGGCCACGCCGGCCTGAAAACCGCGGATGCGGTTGTCGGTGAAGAGGGGGTAGCCGTCGCGGTTGTAGAGCGGCGATTTTACGAACGGCGTGCCGACCGACATTCCGTAGTTGGCCCAGCCGTCGTAATAGTAGTTGTTGTAATAGTTGTCGGCACCTGTGGCCTGTCCGGGTATCGAGGTGTCGGGATGGTCGCCGGGAGCCCAGTGGACGGGGCCCGACTGATTGGTGAAGTCGATGTATTCCACCTGGACCTCATCCACCCAGCCCGGCGAGGGAGCCTTGTAGTTGATGCCCCACACGCCGTCCCAGCCGTTGAGCTTGCCGATTCCGGAGCCGTCTTCCCACGGCCACTGGAAATAGGCCGTGAGTTCCGAGCGGTCGGCAAACCGGTAGCGGGCTCGGAAGTCCCATGAGCCGAGATGGTTGCCGTTGTAGTATTGCCGGTCTCCTCCGGTGGCTCCGCTCGATCCGCGCTTCTGAATGAAGACGTCGACGAAGTCGCGGAAGGTAACTCGCTGTCCGGCGGTCTCGTATATCTTGCCGTCGGAGTATGCATTGTAGTATCCGCCGAACTGTGCGGCGTGCTGCATGCCTACCGTTACCGAAAAGGGGCGGTCGGGATCGGTGCGGAAATAGCAGCGCTTGTAGTGGAACCATACTCCGGTGGTGATAAACGAGTTGTAGTGGTTGAAATGGTTGCGCAGCCAGTCGGCGTCGGTGAATTTTCCGTAGGCCACCTCGACCTGTATCTGCACCCATCCGCGGGTGAAAGGTATGTCTTGAAAGTCGATGAATCCGATGCGGGCCTGCGGTATGGGACGCGCGTTGCCGCTGAGCGTGATGTCGCCTACGCCGAGGGGGCTGTCGAAGAGGGAACGGGTGTCGGAGTTCATGCCGACGGTAAGGAACATGCCGCGGAACTTCACTCCGCCCCAGAGCTGCTGCACCCATGCGTATGGCGCCCGGAGCTTTCTGACGCTCCACGATGCCGAGGCGGCGGAATAGCGGTCGTAGCCCGTTGACTCGGTAAACGAGAATCCGGCTTCGGCGCCGAAACCGTAGGTGAAGCGGCCCGAAGTGGAAAGCTCGCGCCTCAGGGAGACGCGCTCGTAGATTCCGGCCGGCTGCGTGTAGACGCCTCCCGAGTTGGAGGCGATGAAATATGGTGCGAAGTCGCCACCTCCGACATTGACCGAAGTCTCGGCCCGCCAGGGGATTTCGTATTCGGCTGATACGAAGGCTGAGGTCAATAAAGCGAGAAGGGAGAGAATGAGATGCTTCATTTATGATCCTCCTTGCGATAGGTCGTTATATGGCGGTGTTTCTTCTCCTCGAAAATATCTGAAATCTTGAAGAAGATGCCGCTCTCCTCCACCTCGCCGAACTCATGGTTGACTGCCGTGCCGAACATGCGCATCGTAGGCGAGAGGCTCATGTAGGCGTTGACGAGCGGAGGGATGTTGAGCCCGTGCTCCCTGACGCTGTGGTTCAGAATTTTATAGTCTTCCTTGAAGCTGCCGCCGTTGAACAGCTTTTCGAGGCGCCCGGTGTCGGGATGCGTCTCCAGAGGCTCGAGCGGGCGCACGAGTTCGTCGGTGTCGGGAAAATACTTGTGTAGGAAGAATAGCAGCATGTCGCGACATTCCTCTCCATAGTCGGGATACATCGTAACCTTTCCGAAAAGGTAGCGTATGGCGGGGTATTCCACGGTAAGGGCCCCGAGTCCGTCCCAGAGATTGTCGAGGGCATAGAGGGCTTTGGGCCCGGCCTTCGACGACTGATAGTCGGGCGAGACGAACGAGCGTCCCAGCTCGATGGTCAGCGGCAGGATTTCGTTGATGAAGCGGTCTGAGAACCGGAACATGTGGGAAGTGGCGATGCGCGGCACTCCGTTCTCGTCGAGCCTGATGTCTTCGCCGAGTATGAACCGGTAGCCTCCTATTATCTCCCGGTCTTTCGGATCCCACACTATCAGCTGTCGGCAGGGAGGATCCATGGTGTCGAATTCGTCGATGTCGCAGCTCTTGCCGGTACCTCCTCCGGCACCTCGGAAAGCCAGTTCACGCAGGCGTCCGATCTCGCGCATCGTCTCGGGCGCGTTTCGGAAGTCGACCACATAGATTTCGTTGTCCATCTTGTTGGTATGGCGCAACAGCCGCTCCGGAGTGAGTTCGCGTTCGATAAGCTCTCGGTCTATTTTCTGGATGATTTCTTCCATATCGGGATCCTTTCCGGCTTCGGATGGGGAGTGGTTGATGGCTTCCGGAGCCGGGTAATTGCAAAGTTAGTAAAAAAGTTGCAATCCAAAGCCAAAGCCGGGGTAAAATCCGACAAACGGGGTGTCTTTTATTGGCAAAATGGGCGCAGAGGGGACAGGCGGATGCTATCCCCGTCGCGTCAGCTGCTGCCTGAACCGGCGGTATTCCCCCTCGAAATTCGGCGTCAGCGTCCCTTTGCCGAATGCCTCTTCGATTTCATCCGCAGTCCAGAAACGTCCGCCGGCAAGCTCGTCCGAAGGACGGGGCGCGTCGGCGTCGGCCACGGCGCGGAACACGTAGACCAGCTCACGCTCCACCTCCGACTCGAAGAGATAGCTGCCGATGAACTCCGGGTCGGACACCTCGAGGCCGATTTCCTCCGACGTCTCGCGGCGCAGGGCGTCGGCTACACATTCGCCGAGGTCTACGTGGCCGCCGACGGCAGTGTCCCAGCGTCCGGGCTGAATTTTCTTCCATTCAGGACGCAGCTGCAGATAGAGGCGTCCGTCGGGATCTTGCAGGTGAAGATGCACTACGGGATGAAGCAGCATCGAGCCTCCGTGGCATTCTCCGCGGGTGGCCGCTCCTACGGCCACGCCGTTTTCGTCTACGACAGGTAAAAGTTCAGAATCCATAATCCGATGTCTTGAAACGTTCGGGAATATCCGTCAGCCATTTTCGGACGGAGGCTCCCTCTGAGTCTGCAAAGGTAATAAAAATCTGCGATTCCTTTTTTCAGACTGGTACATCCATGTCCGACTAACCCGTCGCGAGAGTAATTATTTATCGTAGTTTACCTACTCTCCACTCCGGCTTCAGTATCATATCGGGAGGTTTGATACGGCGGTGAGTGCATGGGGTAACCGGCTAAAAAAAGTAAGAGGCTCAGTCAAATAGAATGACCAAGCCTCTGGTTGCATCGGTGGGTGCCTTAGGGTTTATAAGGCATCACAAGATGTGTCTGCATGGCCTGCGGATCCTCCGGGTTAAAGGCATCCGGATGGAAAACAATGGGTATGCGTTTGGGTATGTTGAGTGTCGGCGGAGTGTCGAGAGGCAACAGTTCGCCTTTATCACCATTCCAGATTGCCCAGGGATTGCCTTCGAACCATATTTTTAAATCGGAAGCGTTTTTACCGTTCCAGAAGGCGGGGTCGTAGGAAACCTCCATTTCGGTTTCGCTGATTCTGCGAATTACATTGTTTGCACTAATCTCAACGCTTTCACCCACTTTGAGATCAGTCGACAATTCCTTGCCATTGAGTTTGAAGTTGATTGCGTCCGTGGCTGAGAGTTTTTCCTCATTCATGAATTCAATGGAGAATACGCACTTCTCGCCTGCGGTCGGTATGGGAACAGTATATCCCCAAAAGCGCGGAATCATATTGACTCCTGCAATAGTGTAAACGAGGTTTTCTTCATCACCGGAATACATCTTTACAGTTGTGCGGTAGTAGAAACCGTATTGCGAGTTTTCGTCGGGAGGGTTGGGTGAATCGTCGCTACATGAGGTCAGCAAAGCCGCTACAAGCGACATCAGTGCCAGAAGGCATTTTGTCTTTTTCATTATCATTAATTTCTAGGGTAAACTACTGCGAAGCACACATTCTCAATGTGGTTCTTCCATGCTAAAAAGCTTGGATCCGGATTGTCCAAAAGTATTGGATTTTCATAAAGTTCGGTAAAGTTACAAATATCTATTTGAATTTCAAAATTTTTTTAAGGGGCGTTTTATATTCTTTTTTTTTTGCGGCTATTATGTATCAGCCTAAAGAACAGGTGTTTATGCTTCATGGATTGCTAAAAATTCTGAAACAAACTCTATTAGCGGTAGGACAAGGTTGTCAACTGGTACATCTACTGGCGCGACCTGCTCCACAAGGATACGCATGAATTTTGAGAAAATGCAGTTAAAAGAGGCAGTAAATTATGAGGAAATGCAGTATTTCGCTTGTTTAAATTTTGAGGAAATGGATAAATATTGTAACTTTGCAGTGTCAATCAGAAAGTTACGTATAAATGGACCATCCGGTATGCCACTCATGCCTCTCTCGATGCCTTCCGGAGTAAATTCAGTTCGCGAATCGATCAGAGCTATCTTGTCTATACCAAAGACTACCGGCGTGATGCCGACATCACTCTGCTCCCTGCATTCATGACGATGTTTCTCTGATGCCTTCTCTCTTTAATGCATCAGCCAGCCTCTCGCTTTGACGCGAGGCTGGCTGATGTGTATTTACGTCAGCAAAGCCGGGTCGGTTATTCCCACTCGATTGTGGACGGCGGCTTTGAGGAGATGTCGTAGACCACGCGGTTCACGCCGCGCACCTTGCGGATGATGGAGTTCGACACCTCGGCCAGGAACTCGTGGGGCAGCGGTGTCCATGTGGCGGTCATGCCGTCGGTGGAGTTGACGGCGCGCAGGGCCACGACGTTCTCGTAGGTGCGCTCGTCGCCCATCACGCCGACGCTCCTGATCGGGGTCAGGATCGTGCCGGCCTGCCATACCTTGTCGTAGAGGTTCCAGTCGCGGAGGCCCTGGATATAGATATGGTCGGCTTCCTGCAGTATGCGTACTTTCTCGGGCGTTACCTCGCCGAGGATGCGCACGCCCAGACCGGGGCCGGGGAAGGGGTGGCGTCCGATGAGCTTGGGCGAGATGCCGAGTTCGCGGCCCACGCGGCGCACCTCGTCCTTGAAGAGGAGACGCAGGGGCTCCACGAGGCGGAGGTTCATCTTCTCGGGAAGACCGCCTACGTTGTGGTGGCTTTTGATCACCATGCCGGTGATGGAGAGCGACTCGATTACGTCGGGATAGATGGTGCCCTGGGCGAGCCACTTGATGTCTTTGAGCTTATGCGCCTCGCGGTCGAAGATGTCGATGAAGCCTTTTCCAATCACCTTGCGCTTCTTCTCGGGATCGGTTACACCCGCCAGATTGGCGTAGAAATGCTCTTTGGCGTCGACGCCGATCACGTTGAGTCCCATACCTTCGTAGTCGGCGAGCACGTCTTCAAACTCGTGGTAGCGGAGCAGGCCGTTGTCGACGAAGATACAGGTGAGGCGGCTGCCGATTGCGCGGTTGAGCAGCACGGCTGCCACGGTGGAGTCGACACCGCCCGAGAGGGCGAGCACCACCTTGTCGTCGCCGAGCTTCTCGCGCAGCTGTGCCACGGTCGACTCGATGAACGATGCCGGTGTCCAGTCTTGCTTCGAGCCGCAGATGCCGGCCACGAAATTGCCGAGCACCTTGAGGCCGTCCTCACTGTGGTAGACCTCGGGGTGGAACTGCACGCCCCACGTCTCCTCGCCGGAGATGCGGAAGGCGGCGTTGCGCACGTCGGCGGTCGAGCCTACGTTGATGAAGTCTTCAGGGGTGGAAGTAATGGAGTCGCCGTGGCTCATCCATACGATTGAATTGTCGCGCACGCCCTTCATCAGCGGGTCGGCGTCGTCGTGCCATACGAGGTGAGCCTTGCCGTATTCGCGTGTGTCGGACGATTCCACGGTGCCGCCCGATGTCTTGGCGAGATACTGCGCTCCGTAGCAGATGCCGAGCAGCGGCCAGCGGCGGCGTATCCCCGAGAGGTCGATCTGCAGAGCCTGCGGGTCGTTGACGGAGTAGGGGCTGCCTGAGAGCACGACACCGATAATCCCCGGGTCGTCGGCCGGAAACTTGTTGTACGGATAGATCTCGCAGTATGTGTTCAGCTCGCGTATGCGCCTTGCTATCAGCTGCGTGTATTGCGAACCGAAGTCGAGAATTATGATCTTTTCCTGCATATATTTTGATTGGGTGTTTACTTTCTGATTCATTTCATGGCTTCGAGCTTCGACGCGTCGCCTACAAACCATACGAGGTCGCCGGCCTTAAGCACGGTCGAGGCATCGGGCTGCAGGTAGCGGTCGTCGCCGCGAAGTATCTTGATTATCATCGCGTAATAGTCGCGTCGGATATGGGTCTCGCCGAGCGGCTTGTCGATGATGGGCGAAGAAGGGGAGAGGCGAAGACTACGGAGCACGATTTCGGGCTGCGACTTGGGCACCTTCTTCATCGAGGCGTCGGCATCGCGCTCGAGGTCATCGTTGAGGCGTTTTATCTGGTCGTCGGTGCCGATAATGCCGAGCACGTCGCCGGGGAAGATACGTTCGTCTTTCGAGGGGAGGGGGAGAAATTTCTGTCCGCGCTGTATGCTCGACACGCTGACGCCATAGCCGTCTCTCAGACCCGAGTCGATCAGCCGGTCGCCTACAAACGAACTGTAGGGTCCCACTTCGATGTAGGCCTGGTGCATGTCGTCGACCAGATTGTTGTTCTTGCCGAGGCGGGTGTTCTCGCGGATGTTGAGGTTGTCGATAAACCGCTGCTCCATAGCACGGTAGCGCGCCTTGAGCTTCCGCGAGGCGAAGATGATGATGAAGACGAAGCAGGCGGCGCCTCCGATCCATCCGATGGTGGAGTCGTAGGCAAGGGTAAGGAAATAGACGATGAAGAGGAGCGTCAGGATGTAGCGGGCCACTCGCATCACCACTGCCGGGACGTCGAACGATGCCTTGTCGCCGCCGTCGCTCTTCTTGGCGCCCTTCTTGTCGCCGTCGGGCGAGCTGAAGCAGAGCGCTCCGAGGAAGGGGAGCATCACGGCTATGGTGATGAGCGTGGCCGACAGGTGGCCCCATTCATCGAGGTATTTCTCCATTACCGGGAAGAGGAGCATGCGGCTCAGGAGCAGTATGGCCACGAGTATCACCGAGTAGAGCACCATTCGGCCGAGGTTGCGGCTCACGGTGCGGTGCCACTGGTAGCGGGCCTCGCCTGCGTCGACCTCCTGCTTCGAATAGCGCGAGATGAGGAAGTCGAGCCCTTTGGGGAGGTGGCGCGCCACGAAGCCGTAGGCCGGGTCGGCGAAGCGGATGAAGTAGGGCGTAGTGAATATGGTGATTACCGACACGGCCACTATAATCGGGTAGAGCGAGTCCTGAAGCACGCCGAGGCTCATGCCGAGCGAGGCTATGATGAACGAGAACTCGCCTATCTGCGTAAGCGTGAATCCGCTCTCGATAGCCACCTTCAGCGTCTGGCCTCCCACAAGCATTCCGAGCGTGCCGAACACTATCATGCCGGTGATGACGATAACGACAAGCAGCAGTATCTCGCTCCAGTAGGTGGCGAGCACGCCCGGGTCGACCATCATGCCTACCGAGATGAAGAACACGGCACCGAAGAGGTTTTTGACCGGCTGCACCACTTTCTCCATCTTTTCGGCGGCCATCGTTCCGGCGAGTATCGAGCCCATCACGAAGGCTCCGAGCTCAAGCGAGAATCCGCACACCACCGAGAAGACGGCCATGGAGAAACACAGTCCCATCGACACCACAAGGAGCGTCTCGTCGTTGAGGTAGCTCCGTATCTTGTTGAGTCCCGAGGGGAGGATGTAGACGCCCACCAGAAACCATATTATCAGGAAGAATCCGAGCTTGCCTACACTGAAGAGCAGCTCCGTGCCCTCGACGTTGCCCATGGCAAGCGACGAAAGCAGCACGAGCATTAGCACGGCGAAGAGGTCTTCGAGAATGAGCACCGCGAGCACAAGCGAGGCAAACTTCTTCTGCCGCAGGCCCAGGTCGGTCAGCGACTTGAGTATGATGGTGGTCGACGACATCGAAATCATGCCGCCGAGGAAGATGCAGTTGATGAAATTGAGATGGAGCAGCTTGCCCACGCCGAATCCGGCAAGCACCATTCCCGTGATGATAATCAGCGCCGTAACCACGGCCGACCCTCCCGACCTCACCAGCTTCTTGAACGAAAACTCCAGACCGAGCGTGAACATCAGGATCACGATGCCGAGGTCGGCCCAGAACTCTATGTTGGCCAGATTGGAGATGGAAGGGAGATACACGAACTTGGGGCTCGCGAGGAATCCGGCAAGGATATACCCGAGCACCACAGGCTGTTTCAGCTTCTTGAACAGCAGGGTTACGACAGCCGCCAGCAGCAGCACCCATGCCAGGTCGGTGATGAGTCCGTTGGTGGCGCTTTCGGCCTCGGCGGCCTGCTGATGCGATGCGTCGGCGTTTATCTCGGTGAATGCTTCGTTTTCGAGCTGTTCGGTGGTCGGTGCCGCGAGGGCGGCGAACGACGAAGCCACCGGCAGCGAAGCGAGAATGGAAAGACGGCGTTTCAAAACGGTATATCGGTTAGAGAAGCTAATTCAGTAAGTATTCTAATTAAAACGAGTAAGTGATTATTTTATCTTTTATACTCTGTCAGGTTTTGAAGCCCAGGAATGCGTATAGAATCATGCCGAGGAAGAACGATATGCCGATCCACATCTTCGTCTGGCGCGAATAGTCGTGGGCCATACGGCGGTAGTCTTCGGCGTCGTCGCGGTCGGTGCATCCTTCGGCCCATAGCCGGCGCGTCATTACTGCGAAGTAGATGGCTATCAGTCCGGTGATGGGGAAGCAGAGGAGGGTGATGGCTATGGCTACGCCGAGATACGTGCGCGGGGGCACCGATGTGTCGGGCTCGTCGTCGACCGGCGCGCCGGGCGTGAGTCCCGATTTCTCCACTATGCGGCGGAATTGCAGGGGCACGCCGGAGAAAGCGTCGCTGTCGCTGCCGCCGCTCTGTTCATGCTCCTGTGCTGTCGCAGGCAGGTCGGCTCCGGCGAGATGCCTGCGGTAATAGCGGCATATTTCGGCCACTTCGCGCGCCTTCTGCCAGTCGGCCATCGTCTTGCACCATACGTAAGTGTCGGGTCTCACGCCGGCCCCGGCAAGCTCCTGAAGCTCGAACGGTCCGCGCCGTTCGCCCTCTATCATTGCGAAATAGCGCATAAGACGTCAGATGATGCCTGAGAAGAGACCTCCGATGAAAGCGAACACCGAACCCACGAGACCCACGCCTGCGAATACGAGCGAGATGATGGTCATGGTCCGCGCCGTGGAATTGGCCTGGTCGCCCATCATGTCGTTGCCCATCGCGTAGGCGTCGTTGGCCTTGTTGGCCTGCACGATGCCGATTATGCCGAACACCACTCCGATGCAGCTGAAGAGGAAAGCGGCCACAGTGCCGGCCACAGCCCAGGGCAGCCAGTTGGTGTGTGGCATCGGGTAGCCGTTTATGTCGTGGCGGGGAGGAACGCCGTAGCTGCCTCCGGCGGCGTAGCGGGCGTTGGAATTATAATAGCCGGGGGCTTCCGGCGGCTCAGATGCGCGGCGGGCGTTGATGGCGTCCATCAGGTCCGGGCGTGTGTGGGCGGGAGCCCAGTCGGCCATACCCTGACACCATACGGGTGTGTCGGCGCTTATCCCTTCTGCCGCAAGGCTGCGGGCGTCGAGAGGCCCGATGCGCCTTGAGCCTGACATAGCGTAGTAGTATGCGGCGGAATAATTGTCGGCAGCTCCTTTCGCGGCTGCGAAGATGTCGGCCAGCTCGGCCAGTTCCGAAGCCGGAGCCCAGTCGGCCATCCCCTGGCGCCACACCATGGTGTCGGGGCGAAGTCCGATTCCGCGCATGGCCTCAGCCGTATACGGTCCGCGGCGCTCACCTTCGGAGATAATATAATATTCGGTATTCATTGCTTGGATTTAAAACGCAAAAGTAATCAAAAAATCCCGTAACTGCAAATCAGGCGCCGGGTGCCGGTCAGTAGCGGCAGGTGTATTGCAGGCGAGTGTGGCGCCAGCGGCGCATGCGGAACATGAAATTCCCTATCGGATGCCATAGCAGGAAGGGGACGAGTGCCCATAGCAGCCGCGTAGAGCCTATCCACGGCGCGGCCACGCGATAGAGCGTAATCTCCATAATCCAGAAGCAGAGCAGTATGGCCGCGGCTGTGGCTGCCGGTATCCATTGCGGCAGGGTGAGCAGCGTGGCCGCCACCGCTCCTCCGAGCACTATCCACTGAGCCCACGACACCATCGAGGCCTGCAGAAAAGGCACCTTGGGGAGCTTTCGGGCTGTGAAGCTGTAGCGCTCGCGCAGGTCGAGCAGAGCCTTGTCGGTGATGTCGCCCCATTCCTGGGTAAGCCTTGCCTCGGGCGATATCTGTATGGCGGTGTTTTCGCGTGTGGCTATCTCGGTGAGGAAGATGTCGTCGTCGCCCGGGTTGAGGTGCACCGACCGTGAATATCCCTTGGCCTCGAAGAAGAGCGACCGGCGGAAGAGGAGGTTGAATCCGTCGCCGCGTATCGGGCGGCGTGTGGCCGCGCTGAGCCACTGCAGCGTGCGCTGTGTGAAGTCAAACTGCCTGTAACGTCTTTTCAGCCCCGAAAGCGGCGAGAAGTCGGGCCTCGTGAGTCCGAGCACCACCTCCTTCTGCGGATTGCTTATCACCGGCGTCATCATCAGCGACAGCCAGCGGGGCGACTGCATGAGGCAGTTGCTCGCTGTGGTGAGCACATACTCCCCCTTGGCGGCCTTTATTCCGAGCGTGAAGGCCAGCTTGCGGCGCGAGAGGTTGTGGGAGCCGGGGGGGATGAACGTGAAGTGGACGTCGGGGAAATCAGCCGAAAGCCGCTTGCGCATCTCGGCCGACTCCGTGGCCGAGGTGTCGGCCACCACCACCACAGAGAAATTGGGATAGTCCTGAGCGAAGAGCGCCTCAAGATACGGGCGCGGGTCGGTCGAGCGGTCGAAGTCGTAGACCACCACCGTCAGCGACGGTGCCTTGCGCTGATCAGTCGCCGGGTCGTAGGCTTCGGTGTCGTCCGTATTCTTGACGCGTCGGAGCAGGTCGAGCGGCGATGCCGTCAGCCCGAGCACAATGAGCATGGCCGTTACGGCTGCCGCGAGGAATATGATAGGAAGCGAAAACATTCGGTTGGATTATGTTTGAAGGTTGTGGATGTCTGACGGCGGCGCCCCCTGCGTGACGCTGACGCGACCGTCAATGTATAGAACACCCGAAAAGGGAGAATTATTCGGTCGCGCCTCGAATAATCGTCAGAATTCCGAGAAGAACTTAGGCTTGATCACGATGCCGGCCCTCAGGCGCGAGTGGAAGACGTTGTAGTCGAGCAGCGACTCGCCATAGCCGTTGTAGTATTGCACGAAGAAATACTGGTTGCTCTTGCGGTGGAAAAGCCAGTTGAACTCGAAGATGGTGTTTACGCTCAGGTTTCGCGTGGCTCGTTTCACGAACGTAAGTCCGAATCCGAATTTACGGTCGGGGGTGGTAACCGTAACGCCTGTCTGGAATATGCCGCAGTATTTCAGTATGTCTTTGTTGTTCTGTCCGTCGATGATGGGAATCCATACCTTGCCGTGCACCATCAGCCATTCGTCGAGCAGCACCGAGCCGGAGAGCGAGATGCGGTTCCAGCTTCGGCTGTCGGTGCCGTCGCGGCCGTTGCTCTCGTGTTCGATGAGCAGCGTCATCTTTCCGACATATCGGTCTTTGTTGAAGAACGGCTTTGATATTCCGATTCCCGGATTGAAATTGAGGTCGCGCATCGGAAGCGAGCGCTCAAACACGTTCCAGAACGTCTTTTGCGTGTACATCAGGAAGATAAACGTGTTCCACGGGAGTGTCGACTTCGTGAGCCTTTGCGCGATTGAAATCTGAAATTTCACGTCGGAATTGGTCTTCGACGGTTTCTGCCCGGGCAGCAGCGTGGTTCCGACGGTGAAGTAGTTGTCTTTATAGAGTCCGAAATACGGGCCGTTGTCAAATTCATTTCTGAGCGAGTCGATGAAATGCTTTTGGTCGTGCATGGGGATAATCTGCGCGACGGCCGGCAGGAGCGATGCGCAGAATAGCAGCATTATGACAAGACGGTTTTTCATTCAGTCAGGGTATCAGTTCAATTTGAAACCGCAAAGTTAACGAAAAAAGGTGAGAAAACCACTCTCCGCACGCTAAACAGAACACACTAAGCCCCAATCCGACCAATCCGACCAATCGACAGCTTCGCAATCTACCTTGCCGACGCCTCCTCCAAAGCGACGAGCACCTCATGTGATAAAAAGGCGGGTTTGCAAATTTTAAATGCGATTTCGTGCAGAAATTGCATGAAATCGCATTTAAAACAGGTGGTTTGGGTGTTTTGCCGGCGTCAGAAGGGGAAGAAGAGGGGAATGGTGAGTATCATCAGCAGGCCGAGAAGGAGCTGAAGCGGGGCACCTACCTTCACGTAGTCGAGAAATGAATACTGGCCTGCGGGCATCACCAGGGCGTTGCGGAAGTCGAGCTGGGCTATTGTCTCCTTCTGTATTCCCGAGTTAGGCATTATCACTATCTCGGCCAGGCCGATGTCGTAGAAGTCGAGGTTGCGTCGCGTCTCGTTGTTGTTGTCGGCTATATGCAGGCCGTAGTCGGCCACGAATCGCTCCACGTTGGCACGCGGTCCGCGGATGAAGAGGATGTCGCCGGCGTCGATCACCGACGATGCCTTCGGGGCTTCCTGAGTGGTGAGTATCCCCGAAAGGGTAAGAATCAGCAGCGCCACAAGCGCCACAATGTCGGCCCGTATGCGCCCCCAGACGAATCCGGCTGCCGCAAGCAGGAGGGTTATGAGGGTTATATACATAGTCGTGTCATTGCCCGGCAGGGGCTTTGGTAGGTTGGTGTCGGAGTGGGGGTGAGATTGCCCGGCGGGTCAGAATGAGAGCTGGAGCGAGAGCTGCAGGCGCGAGTCGTGGGCCTGCGTGCCGTCGTAGTTCACGCGGCGGCCGTAGATGTATTCGGCTCCGGCCTGAAGGATGCTCGTGATGTCCCAGAAGACGTTGCCGACCGCATACTGCGCGTAGCGGTACTGGTCGTCGGCCACAGGCATGGCGCAGCCGTCGGCGTATGTGCGCACGTGGGAATACGTGGCCGAGGCGAAGACGGTGGGCGAGATGTTGAACTGCAGGCCTCCGTATGCACCCCAGGCCTTGACGGCGTTCATCACGTCGGCGTTGTCAGCGGTCGGGAGCATGTCCATTCCGCATCCGGCGAGGTCCTGGATATTGCTTGCTATTCCCTTGCCGTAAAGCCCCTGATAGTAGGCAGTGAGCCAGGGAGTGATTGCGGCCGAGCCGCTGAGCTGTATGCCCCAGCCCACCTTGTCGACATTCTTTCCGGACGCTGGGTTATGGTAGAGCATATTGCGCATCACGGCCGAGAAGCGGAGCCAGCTGTTGCCTCCGTCCCAGCTCCAGCGGATGAATGCCGGGATGTCGGGCACGCGCTGGTTCACCTTATAGGCACCGGCGCCGTCGGCGTCAGTAACGGAATACATCGGCATCTCCACGCCTATGCCGGCGCTCCATTCCTTCTTCTTGCCGAAGTCGAACGAATAGTCGACGAGGGCGTTTCCGAGCGACGACGAGGCGTTGGGGCCTTCATAGTCGACGGTAGGGGGCGTTGAGGCGGGGTCGGCGAAGAGGGCCTTGTCGTAGCCGGCCTTGAAGCCGCGGTATTTGATGTAGGCGTATTGCAGGGCGGGGGCGTAGTCCTCGCCGAGGAGGTTGGCGCCGACGAAGGCACCTATCTGGTTGTCGCTTCCGGGGAGGCCGACGAAGTTGAGGAAGAGGCTCGACTGCTGGGCCGAGAACTGCACCAGGCCTCCGTCGCCCCGCCGACGCGACGTGGATATGGCGGAGGTGATAAATTCGTTGGGGTTGTGCATCGGGTTGCCGAAGTCGTAGCCTACGGTGGCCTTCACGTGGCCTCCGATTCCGATGTAGAACGAGCGGTCTTTGCCTATTACGGCGAAGCGGGGCACCGACGAGCCGAACTCCGTCGGCGCGTTGGCGAGCAGGTATTCATATACGAGTACGCTGTCGGTTTCGTTGAAGAGTGTCTTTACATAGCCGTCTCGTTTTTGCGTAGGGTGATACTGCGCTGAGACAGTCAGGGTCGAGGCGAGCAAGAGTGCCGCCGGGGCGATGGCTTTGAGCGATAAGGTCATTTTGGGTTATATTAGATGAAGTGGAATCTTCGGTTTCAACGCTGCGGAGGTCAGTATTGTTCTGCCTCGGAGGGGAAGTCGCCGTGTTTCACGTCTTCGATGTAGTGGCCCACGGCCTCGGTGATGACCCCGTGCAGGTCGGCGTAGCGGCGCAGGAAACGGGGCGAGAATCCTCGGTTGAGACCGAGCATGTCGTGCATCACGAGCACCTGCCCGTCGCACCCCCCTCCGGCGCCGATGCCGATGATGGGTATGGTGAGTTCTCTGGCCACTCTGGCGGCGAGCGAGGCGGGCACCTTCTCGATTACGATACCGAAACACCCTATCTCTTCGAGCATACGGGCGTCGGCAATCAGCTTCTCGGCCTCCTCCTCGCTTTTGGCGCGGACGTTGTAGGTGCCGAACTTATTGATCGACTGCGGGGTAAGACCGAGATGACCCATCACCGGTATGCCGG
This sequence comes from uncultured Porphyromonadaceae bacterium, assembly GCA_945873625.1. GTDB lineage: Bacteria > Bacteroidota > Bacteroidia > Bacteroidales > Muribaculaceae > Lepagella. The sequence continues at coordinate 42,979 of CAMCDS010000016.1, forward strand.
CCGAGAGTATGCGCTCTATCGACTCACGCACCTCCGAGCCTCCCTCGATCTTGACGGCCTCGGCGTGGCTCTCCTTCATGATGCGGATAGCCGAGGCGAGGGCCTCCTTCCAGTTGCCCTGATAGGAGCCGAAGGGCATGTCGACGATCACGAGGGCGCGGTTCACGCCCTTGACCACCGACTTGCCGTGGTAGATCATCTGGTCGAGTGTGATGGGGAGGGTGGTGACGTTGCCGGCCATGACGTTCGACGCCGAGTCGCCCACGAGTATGCAGTCGATGCCGGCCTCGTCGAGTATGCGGGCCGAAGTATAGTCGTAGGCCGTCAGCATCGAAATCTTCTCGCCGCGCAGTTTCATCTCGATGAGGCGGCGGGTGGTTACTTTTCTTAAATTGTCAGAAGTGTTTGTCGACATTTCGGGTAGTTTTAGTCCGCAAAATTAGTAAAAAACATTCATTTACGAAGAATGCCGGGCGAAAACTTTTCGGCCCGGCATTCTCTATGGGTATCGGTGAGGGGGTTACTTCACCACAATCTTCCTGCCTCCGCAGATGTAGATGCCGGGGGTGAGGGTTGCCGAGGTCGAGCGCGGCCTCGGTGCCTACATACACCTTATAGCGGCGTGCGCCGTCGTAGGTGAGTATCAGGCGGTCGTTGTGCGGGTCGGTGGTGATTCCCTCCACTCCGAGCATGCGTATGGCCTCCTTCAGTCCTTCGATGGCGTTGAACTTGCCGATTTCCACTTCGGCGATGGCCAGCGAGCCGTAGCACGACAGTATGTTGACACCGGCCTCGCGCAGACTTTCCGCGTCGTGGCCTTCGGCTATGGTGATGAATGCGAGTGATGCTGTGCGGGGAGCGGCAGCGGCGGGCGCGGCCAGTGAGCGCAACGCCCGCATGGGGCGCGACTGCGCGGCTGCCTGCTTCTGCTAAAGGTTGTGAAGCCTTATGTCGGCCAGGCTCCGGATGTCGAGCGTCTGCGCCGAAAGGCCGGCAGCCGCCGCAAGCGGGATAAGGATGAGACTCAGAGGTTTCATTTAGTAGACGGGTAGAGAATTAAGGTGATTGATTTCAAACAAAAAGTGGACGAAAATACGGCGACGGCTTTCCCCGCCTCGGATCTTTTATTAACTTCGCGAATCGTAGCAGTCTCCCTTTTCCTGACCCTCGCGATGGTCGCGGCTTCGGGATTCACATTTCAGGGCAAAAGACTCAGACAGGCGTTTCTGATGAGGTTTCGTGATTCGGACTTTCCGGGTCCGCAAAGCTCAAAAATTCATGCCGGAGTGTTTCGACACGCAAAGTAATAAGACTTTTATTAATTTCAAAACGCTAAATCGGGTGAATATACCCAATTTATTATCATAGTTAATTTTGCCTGAGCAGATTATTGGCGTATCATGCAATTATTTTTATAAATATGCATCAATTTTGAAGATTTGGGCTTAAAATACCCCTTTGCGCTGCAAGAACAAGGCATCGGGGATTGGTGCAAAAATTTTTTGTTAAAAATTCTTGATAGCCTCGCGCCTGCCCGACCCTCGGCCGCCCCTTGGGCGACCCACGCTACTGATGGCCTTGCCTTTCGCCCTGGCTCTTCCCTGCCTTCAGCTCCCTTTCCTTTCGGCCTCCTCTTCACCTCTCCTCCCGCCTTTGGGGGAAGGAGGGCGCGGCGCAGCAGTTTGTCTCAGGGTGCAGGCTTCAGCCTGCACCGCGTCCGCCCTGTCTGCGGCGCCGCTCATTCGCCGAAGAAGGCGAAATGGGCCGGGATGTCGCCAGTGCGCACGCGCCACTGACGCACACCCTCGCGCGAGTAGCATATCAGCCACCCGGGGTTCACATAATTGCCCGCATCGGTTACGAAAATCTCGCCCGTCAGCGGGTTGACCTTCACCCCGTAAGGAATCTTGATCTCGCGCTCCGTGCCGTCGGTGATGAAGTTGGCGCTCACCTGCTCCATGAGGCGCGTGTCGATGATGGCGTTGGTGATGGTGTTGCTCATCGTCTCGTAGCTCCACGACGTCGACACCACATAGATAGAGTCGCCGACTATGTCCATCGCGCTCACCGGCACGTCAAACACCTTCTCGATCTGCTCCGTCCGGGGGTTGAAGCATATCAGCTTCGAATGGTTGTCGAAATAGTCGCCGCGCGACGACACCCAGAGCCGCCCCTTCGAGTCGGGGCGAACGCGGAAGAGGTTGAGCGCCACCTCCACGCGCTTCTCCTCGACAAACGTCTCAAGGTCGATCACCGACAGCGTGTTCTCATAGTTGGGCACCATGTAGCCCCCCGAGTTGGCTACGTAAATCTTGCCGTCGACGATGGCCAGCTCGTCGGGCTGGAAGCCGACGATGCAGCGGTCCACCACCTGCAGGGTAGCCGTGTCGACCTTTGCCACATACCCCTTCTGCGAATAGTCGGGGCGGATTTCGACGGGTCCGGCGTAGGAGGTAACGTAGGCGTAGGGGCCGTGGAAGGTGATGAAGCGGCAGTTGGGAATCTCGATCTGGCCGATGCGGCGCGTGGTGGCCGCGTCCATCACCTCTACCTTGTTCGAGCAGTTGACCACGGCGTAGAGGCGCGAGCCGTAGATCTTGAGGTCGTTGCCCACGTCGCCCAGCTCCTTGGGCACGTCGGGGTTGGCGTTGCCGTAGATGTTGCGCGTATAGACGCCGGTGGCGTAGTCGTATCGGTCGAGGGTCGACTTGTTGGAGCCCATGTTGCCCTCGTTGAGGAGATAGAAGCCGCGGATGTCGGTGAGGGGGGCGTCGCCCGGGCCCACCTCCTCCTCTTCGGGAGGGAAGACGATGCTCTCCTGGCGGCAGGAGGGGAGGAGCGCAAGAATCAGCGCGGCCGCAAAATAATATGCTGACAGAGTCTTTTTCATAAATCGAACTGGAGGATGAGTTTGAAGTTTGTGCCGGGCATGGGGTAGTTGGAGATTACCTCATACTGCTGGTTGAAGAGATTGTTGATTTCGAGAGTGGCGCGCAGCGCGGAGGCTCCGAGGGGCTGGATGTAGGACACCGACAGGTCGTGGGTGTACCACGGCTGCTCGTAGTTGACAGGGATGTTGGAACTGTTGTGCCAGCGTTCGCCCACATAGATAAAGCTATAGTTGAGATTGAACCGCCACCAGTATACGCCCACCACGGCCGAGCCGCTGTGCTTCGGGATGTAGGCTATCTGTCCGCGGTAGGTGCCGGCCGCGTCCTTGTTGTCCGACGGGTCGGAATAGTCCATGGCGCGCTGGAAGGTATAGTTGACGCGTCCGTTGAGCGTGATTCCCTTCGGCAGGGTGAGGTCGGCGGATGCCGTGAAGTCGACGCCGAAGATGCGCACCTTTCCGATGTTCATCATCATCCAGCGGTATTGGCCTGTACCCTTCGGCACGGCGATAATCTTGTCGGAGATGCGGTTGTGGTATCCGTCGAGCGAGATGCGGAGCGAGGAGAGCACCGGCGAGGAGGGGCGGAAGTCGTAGACGGCGCCGATGTTGTATTGGCTCACGTATTCAGGTTTCAGGTCGGCATTGCCTATGTCGGTGTAGTATAGGTCGTTGAAGGTAGGCATGCGGAAGATGCGCTTGTAGAAGGCCCGCAGGTTGAACGCGTGATCTGCCCAGGGCTGCCATGAGATGAAGGCGGCCGGAGTGAACTCATGGAAACGCTTGCGGCGCGTGCCGAGCACCTCGTCACCGCTCACTATCTTCGACCTGTCGGACACGAACGTGCCCAGCAGACTGCCCTGCGCCTTTAGTCCGCGCCAGTGCCACGCCGTAGCTGCCGCCACGAGGAGCGTGTGGCGCTCCGGGAGCGAGAAGTTGACCATCGAGGCGCGGAGCGAGTTCCACTGCCAGTCGGCCGCCATCGAGACGTCCCAGCCCGGGAGAATCTCGAAGCGTGCCGCCGCCGAGACGTAGGCCTCGTTCTGACGGAAGCTGTTGTCGAGATACATCAGTGTGGTGTCGGGGTTGAGGTAGCGCATATAGTCGCGGGCGAACTTGGCGCTGGCCATCAGCTCCCAGCGGTCGCCGAGCCGCTTCTGCCAGTTGCCCTGCGCGAAGAAGTTGCGGTCCCACTGCCGCTGCGAGTTTTTCCAGACATTGTTGACGATGGCGCCCGGTATGCCCCTCTCGCTGTCGTAGTAGTAGAGCTTGGCGTGCCATCGGCCGCCGTCGAGGTGCCCGAAGAGGCCCGCCTCGGCGCGGAAGGCGCGTATGTCGCCGTTGCGGCGCGTGGCCGTCGTGTCCCAGGCCACCGAGCCGTCGGGGAATATCTTGCGGTAGCGGAACTTATAGCGTCCTGTGGCATAAGTGTATTCGGCGTTGGCCGAGAGGCTTACGCGGTCTGAAATCTTGTATTCGAAGCGTACTGAAGGGTTGGCGAGGCCGAAGCTGCCGGTGCGGAAAGTGAGGTTGAGGTTGTAGCGGCGCGAGGAGCGGAAGCGCGGATGGCGTGTGCGTAGATAGATTGTGCCCGCCGAGCCGAAATCCTTGGCCGACTGGAAAATCTCGCTCTTCTGGCCGTTGTAGAGCGAGATTTCCTCGATGTTGTCGAGCGAATACTTGCCGAGGTCGATCTGGCCGTTCTGCGCGTTGCCGAGCTGGATGCCGTCGTAGAATACGCCCAGATGGTTTGTGCCCATCGAGCGGATGTCGACGGTCTTCACGCCTCCGACGCCGCCATAGTCCTTGATCTGCACGCCCGAGAAATAGCGGATGGCATCGGCCACGTTGTGGGAGTTGAGCTGCTCGAGAGCCTTGCCGTCGAGGCGCTGGGCCGGAATCACCTCGTCGTCGGGGCGCGAGGAGCCGGTGAGGGTGAAGTCGGGGAGGGTGGTATATGCGGAGTCTGGCGTCTCCTTCGGGGCGGAGGCGCCGGCGCCAACCGCGCACGAGAGCGCAGCCATGCATATCAACAACAGTCTGAGCATACGAAGCCTGTGGTAACTTTTAGATCCGAAAGTCGCAAGGCAAGAGTCCGAGGCCGGTCTTCTGGCTTATCTCCCCTCCGGCGCCGCCTTCCCGGCCGTGCGGCCAGTGGCATTGTGAGGCGCGAAGCATCGGAGAATCACAGCAGCGGCTCTGTCGGGGATTCGCACCCCGTTCCCGATGCCAAGGCTCTTTTGCGCTGCAAAATTACTCATAAATTTGGTGGTAACCAAAAATAGTATTAACTTTGCGCACTGAAAGCGGTCGTCCGGCTCATGACGGAGCTTTCGTCTGCATAAAAATCGGTCTGGTAGCTCAGCTGGATAGAGCAACAGCCTTCTAAGCTGTGGGTCCTGGGTTCGAATCCCAGCCGGATCACACGAGGAAATCGCTGATAGAAATATCGGCGATTTTTTGCTACATAAAAACTTTTTTGAGAAATTCTTTGTTTTTATCCTAAAATCCGCAAGCAATCTCAATTGCAGTAAAGAGCTTGAACACTATGCATCATGAT
>CAMCDS010000017.1 GCA_945873625.1 uncultured Porphyromonadaceae bacterium
GCCCGGCAGTGGAGAGGGTGCCCTGTCCGCTGAGAGCGGCGCCAAGCACTTTCTTGCCGCTGAGGTCGTAGAGAGCCACGTCGGCGGTGCCTTCGAAGCTATACTCGATGCCGCCGTTCACGGGACGGAAGTCGTTGTCGATGCCGATAACGGACACGGCGTTTTCGCCTTTGTCAAGCGTGATGGTGAAGGAAACGAGCGTCGACTCGTCGCCTACATAGTTGGCCGATACATTGGCAGTTACCACGGGGATATCCTCATATTTGAGGGGTGAGCCGAGGAACATGTATTCGAAGCGGGTGTTGGTCATCTTGCCGGCTTCGAGGTTGTCGGATACCGTAACGCTCTTGCCTGACTTGCACTGGCCGCCGAGGCAGAACTGAATCTCCTGACCCGAGGTACATTCTACAGTGGCAGTTACCTGACCGGCAACGTCGCCCATGATATAAAGGTGCGGGTCGAGAAGGCCCATGATGCCCTCCTCAGTTTCCATTATCTTCTCGAGGCAGCTTACGGTAATCTCCTTGCCCGGCTCTACCTTTTCGGTCTGATTGAGGTAGAAAGTCAGCTCTTTGGCCGACATCGATGCAGTGGCTGCGAGGGCGAGTGCAGCTGCGAAGTAAATTTTCTTCATATTCTGTTGGTTTTAAAGATTGGTTGTTTCAGGGTTTTGAAGGGCAGCCGTTCATGCCGGACTGCCCTTCGATATGGTTTTCTCTGCCGGCGGAAAGGGGTCATTCGGCAGCGGGCACCACCTTGTGGCGCACCACCTGCTGCACACCCTTACCGTCCTCATAGACGTAGGCGATTACGTAAAGATTGTCGATGGCCCAGCGTTCCTTGTCGTTATAGCGGCAGTCGACCGAAGCCTCAAACTCCGAAGCCTCGCCGGGAGTGAGGGTAATCTTCTCTCCGGGCATGCTCTTCACCATTGCGCGAAGCACATTGTTGTGGATATAGTTGTTGTCGGTCTTGTCGGGGAAACGCTGCATGGCCTGGATGCCGTCTTCCGTAATCCAGTACTGCACATAAAGGTTGCCGTGCTGCTCATGGGAGGTAACGGTGGCCTTGATGTCGATGCGGCCGTTTTCAGTGCCTGCGGCGGCCTCTTTGGCTGCGTAGGTTGTCTCTACCTTAAGCTCGATGTCGGTTGCCTGAGAGAGGGCGGCACGCACGGCAGCGGGCCATTGGTCGAAGTTCATCGACTGCCCGGTGAGGTTGATCACGCCGCGCGGCCACGTGTCAATCGACCAAGCCTCGTTGAGGGCACGTCCTTCAGCCACCATGAGGCCAACGAGACCCGAGTTGAAGTTGGTGATCTCGACGGGCATGGCGAGCGAGCCGCCGTGCACGCTGACAGCCACAAGCTTGTCGCGGCCATACTGCTCTTCGAGCTGCTCGATGGCCTCGTGGGCGGCCGGGCAGTTGACACACATCTGGCCGGTGAAGTCCACGAGCAACGCTCCGCGTTCCACTTCGATTTTCGGAAGTTCGATATAACGGTCTCCCTCTTTGACGTCGTCGCAGGCGGTGAACGCCATTCCAGAGAGGAGGGCGGCCGATGCGAGAATTTGTATATGTTTCTTGAAATTCATATAGTTCTGCTGTTGTATCGAGGGTTAGAAGTTATACGTATAGTTGACCTGAAGGCCGTGCATGGCGGGCACCTCGCGGCAAACGCCGCCCGAGCAGTTGAAGCCCTGACGAGTGCGGCCGTAAGACACCATGAGACGATTCGACTTGTAGCTGCCCGTAACGCCAAACATATAGTAGTGGTTGCCGGTATCGCCGCAGTTCCACATGTCGCTGACGGTTACCATCAGCCAGGGGTTCCACGAGAACTCGAGCAGACCGTAGGCCCAGTCTTTCTGGTCCTGCTTGCTGAAGAGGTACTGAAGCTCGCCGCGGAGGGTGAATTTGCGGTTGAACTTATACTTGGCGTCGGCCACAAGGATGTTGGTGCGGATATATTTCTCGTCGGTCTCCACGATTTTCAACACCTTGTTGTTGAAAAACTGGTTCATATACATGAACGTCATCTGGAACTTGGGCGAGAATTTCTTTTCCACCTGCAGGTTTACGTCGAAATAGTTGGACGTTCCCATCTTGAAGAAGGGGGTCGAATATCCGTTTGTGCCCATGATTGAGTTCACGGTCTGGCCGTCGATGATTGCCTTGGGGTCGCCCTCATGCACGAGCGAGCTGATGTAGCTGGCGTTGACGGTAACCTTCGTGCCGTATTTGCCGCCCAGCGGAGTCTTGCGCTTGAAGTTGTAGGTGAAAGCGCCCTGGAAGGCCCATTCGCCGGGAGCGTACTGCGAGGCGTAGGGGTAGAGGGCGGGAAGCGCGTAGGTGTGCTGGTAGGCGAAGGCCGGCATGTTGTTGATGAAGGCCGAGATGCCCTCCATCTTGCGGCGCGAGCGGAACGCCATGTTCTCGCTGCGCTTGGCCTGCAGCAGCACGCTCATACCCTTCTTAGAGTAGGAGCCGCTGAGCATTATGGCCGAGCCGTGGCGGTAGGTGTAGGTGTTGTCAAACGAGGGGTCCTGACCCTTCCACGCGTATTCGGCGAGCACGTTCCAGGGGCCGCTGTTGAACGAGCTGCGCACATCGAACGCATTGACGAATCCGGGGAGGTTGAGGCGGTAGTTGACGCCAGGCACCACGATTTCGTCGTCGTCCTCATGCTTGAGCACATAAGAGCCGCCGATCATCCATGTGGCGTTATGGTTGCGCAGGGCGGGCATCCACTGCTCCATGTAGACCTCGGCGTTGGCACCGTATACCTGGGCATGCTTGCTCCAGTCCCAGTAGCGGCGCTGGAGACCTCCGAGCACTGTGAGGCGCACGCCGTCGATGGCGTTTACGTTGAGGCGTCCGCCGCGGATGGCGTTGTCGATGCCGAGCGCGCGTTCCTCGTAGGTGCGGAGGATGAAGCCCGAGCCGAACTGCTCGTAGAAGTCGCCGGCCGTGAGCTCGAAGCCCTTGTATTTACCTTTGACGTAGATGTTGGAGAGACCCCAGCCCGAAAAGTCTTTCTCATATCCGGGGAGAGGCCATTTCATGAACTCGGCACGAATGCCGGCGTCTACGAAGCGGCTTGCCAGGTTGACGTCGGCGTAGGTGTTGAAGAGTATCTTCTGCTCGTAGGGGCCGTCGGCGCCGATTGCATGGTCGATTTCGGGAAACACGATGTCGGCCTGCACCGAACCGTGCACGGCCACCTTGTTCTCGGCCTGGGCGGCGGGGATGGCGGCAAGAGCGAGCGCCGGCAGGAGCGCGCCCTTCACGAGGGCGGCTGCCGACGCTTTGCCGTTGATAAGCTTTTTCATCGCCTGCTGGGATTATTATTTGTTGACCAGTTCCTTGATGAGTTCATAGAGGTGGTCTTCCGAGCCTTCGGTGTAGCCGGAGTGCGACTCAACGATTTTGCCGTTGCCGTCTACCACCACCACGTGGGGCACGTTGGCGGCGCCCATGGCGCGCTGGAAGTCGCCGCTGGGGTCGAGGAGCACTTCATATTCCCAACCGCTGGCGTCGACCACGGGCTTCACTTTCGTTACGTCCTGAGCCTTGTCGACCGAGACGGCATAGAGCTTCACGCCGGTCTCTTCCTGCCAGTCGGCATATACCTCGCTGATTGCCTTGAGCTCGCGGCGGCAGGGTTTGCACCAGGTGGCCCAGAAGCTGATGATGAAGGGCTTGCCGTCGTTAGAGAGGGTGGCTGTGTCGACGGGCTTGCCGCTGAGGTCTTTGAGCTGTACGGAGGGCAACTGTGCCGATGCTCCGAGAGCCGTGCAGACGAGTATGGCCGCTACGGCGAGAATCTTAGCAAATAATTTCATGATGTAGAATCTTTAATTGTTTCAGAATCTGAGAATTTACCCGGGTGTCCGAAAAGCGGCGATGAGGCCTTTCCCGCCGGGGTGGCGGCGCCGGCCTGGGCCGGAGGCGCTTTCATGCCGTAAAGTTATAGCGTTTGGCCCGTTCGCGCAAATAATTCGGTTTCCGGATATGATTTTTTAACTTAAATCTTGTTAACGAAGCCTCCGGCAGGCGTTCTGGCCGGAGGCTTCGGAGTATTTCAGGGGTTATTCGGCGGGCTGCCGTTTCGTGTCGAACGTCTTGACGGCGTTGTTGAGGAAGTCTTTGTACTTACCTACATTCTCGTCGAAGGCGTATGAGGGCGAGACGGGCTTCGCGTCGGCGTCGAGCACCACGTAGTAGGGCTGGGCGTTGGCGCCGAACTTGGAGCGCTGCAGGTAGCTCCACTTGTCGCCCACGGTGCGGAGCGTGCGCTCGGTGCCGTCGGTCTCCTTCACCTTCACGGGCTGCGGAAGCGGCTGCTTGTCGTCGACCATGAGGGTTACGAGGATAAACTTGTCGTCGATCATGTTCTTCACCTCGGGGTCGGTCCATACGGCGGCCTCCATCTTGCGGCAGTTGACGCAGCCGTAGCCCGAGAAGTCGACGAGCACGGGCTTGCCGGCGGCCTTGCCCATACGGATAGCCTCGTCGAAGTCCATCGTCTTGGCGTGGACCTCACCGTCGTAGAGCGAGAAGTCCTGCGTGGTCAACGGGGGAGCGAAGGCGCTGGTGCTCTTGAGGGGAGCGCCCCAGAGGCCGGGAAGCATGTAGACTGCGAAGGCCATCGAGATCACGCCGAGCATGAAGCGGGTGATGCCAACCTTCTCCACCTTGTCGTCGTGGGGGAAGCGGATCTTGCCCCAGAGATAGATGGCAAGGAGCGCGAAGATCACGATCCAGAGCGAGAGGAACACCTCGCGGTCGAGGATGCGCCAGCCGTATGCGAGGTCGGCCACGGAGAGGAACTTGAGCGAGAGGGCGAGCTCGAGGAAGCCGAGCACCACTTTTACAGTGTTGAGCCAGCCGCCGCTCTTGGGCATCGACTTAAGCCACGAGGGGAAGATGGCGAAGAGCGTGAAGGGGAGCGCGAGCGCGAGCGCGAAGGCACCCATGCCGACGGCGGGCGAGATGAAGTTGGAGGTGGCGGCGGCCTCTACGAGGAGGGTGCCGATGATCGGGCCGGTGCAGGAGAACGATACGAGCACCAGCGTGAAGGCCATGAAGAAGATGCTGAGATAGCCCGAAGTGCTGTCGACCTTTGAGTCGACCGAGTTGGTCCACTTCGAAGGGAGCGTAAGCTCGAATCCGCCCATGAACGAGAAGGCGAAGAGCACGAGGAGGAGGAAGAAGATGATGTTGAAGAGTGCGCTTGTGGCAAGCTCGTTGAGGGCCGAGGCGCCGAAGATGGCCGTTACGGCTATGCCCAGGGCCAGATAGATGACGATGATCGAGAGGCCGTAGATGATGCCCGAGCGGATGGCCTTGGCTCGCTCCTTGTTCTGCTTGAGGAAGAAGCTGACTGTCATCGGAATCATGGGCCATACGCAGGGGGTCATAAGCGCGATGAGGCCGCCGATGAAGCCGGCTATGAAGATATACCAGATGCTGCGGCTCTCCTCGTCCTTGTCTTCCTCGAGAGCCTTGATTTCAGCCTCGACGTTGGTCCACCACGACTTGTCGGCATCCGAGCCGCTCAGGTCGGCGGCGGGGAGAAGTGTCTCGGCGGCGTGAACCGAGTCGGTGTTCTCCACCACGGCCTCCACCTGCTCCTCTTCGGCTTCCTTGGCTGCCGCGGGGTCTACCTTGCCCTTGCCGCTCAGCGACTTGGAGGCGAACACCGGGTAGCAGCCGCCGTCGTTGCAGGTCTGGCCCTTGATTTCGACGCCTACCGAGAATTTCTCGGCCGTCGGCTTCAGCTTCTGGGTGAATGTAACGCTATTGGAGAAGAAATACTGGTCGACCATGAAGACGTCGTCGTATTCCTTTGTATATTTCTTATTGGCTACCGGCTTGCCGTCGAGCTTACACCCCTTGGGAGTGATGTAGAACTCGAGGGGCTGCGAGCCTCCTGCCGGGTTTTCCGGGGCGTAAAGGTGAAATCCCGGAGCGATTGTGGCTGTCATCACCACCTTCGGCGAATCGGTGTTGTCGCCTTCGAGTCTGATGGTCCAGCTCACCTCGTTTGCTGCGAAAGTACATATTGCCACGCAGACAAAAACTAACGAGAGGAATAATCTTTTAATCATAATTTTATAGCGATGGTTCGGTTAGATTAAATCATGGTAAGACTTAAAGATTGCGCAAAGTTAGCTATTTTTCTCAAACCAGCAAAAACTGAATCAGAATTATCTCCAAAAAAATTGTTCTATTTATTAAAAACAGTACATTCGCGCGCCTCCGGCTCTCCATCATGCATCTTTTCAACAAATTCAGCCCTCTCCCACTTCGGCCGCAACACCTGTGCAATACCTCGGCCTTAATTGCAGTTAACTTCCGCGCCGAAAGAAAAAAATCCGACGTCTCACGACGCCGGATTTCACTTTTACTATTATCATGAAAAAAATTCAATCAACCTGTATCTTAGAGTATGTTTAAATCAATTCGTGTTAAACTCAAACATACTCTTAAGGTCAGGCCTTTCCTTTCAGATACTCGTCGATGGCCTTCGCAGCCTTGCGGCCGGCGCCCATGGCGAGAATCACTGTCGCGGCGCCCGTTACGGCGTCGCCGCCGGCAAACACGCCCTCGCGGCTCGTGCGTCCCTCCTCGTCGGCCACGATGCAACCCTTGCGGTTGGTGTCGAGGCCTTTGGTGGTCGACTTGATGAGCGGGTTGGGGCTGGTGCCGAGAGCCATGATCACCACATCGCAGTCGATGTTGAAATCACTGCCCTCCACCTTCACCGGGCTGCGGCGGCCGCTCTCGTCGGGCTCGCCGAGCTCCATGCGCACGCACTTGATGCCGTTCACCCAGCCCTTCTCGTCGCCGGTGATGGCTGTCGGGTTGGTGAGCATCTGGAAGTCGATGCCCTCCTGCTTGGCGTGGTGCACTTCCTCCACGCGTGCCGGAAGCTCAGCCTCCGAACGGCGGTAGACGATAACCGAATCGGCGCCGAGACGCTTGGCGGTGCGCACGGCGTCCATGGCCACGTTGCCGCCGCCTACCACCACCACCTTGCGGCCGGCGTAGATCGGCGTGTCGTAGCGCTCGTCGTAAGCCTTCATCAGGTTGGCGCGGGTAAGGAACTCATTGGCCGAATACACGCCGTTGAGGTTCTCGCCGGGGATGCCCATGAAGCGCGGAAGTCCGGCTCCCGAGCCTACGAACACGGCGTCGAAGCCCTCGTGGTCGAGCAGGTCGTCGACGGTCATCGTGCGGCCGATAATCACGTCGGGTTCAATCTCCACGCCCAGACGCTTCACGGCCTCCACTTCCTTGGCCACGATGCGGTCTTTCGGCAGGCGGAACTCCGGAATGCCGTAGACGAGCACTCCGCCCACCTTATGGAGCGCCTCAAAAATCTTCACCTCATAGCCGGCGCGGGCAAGGTCTGACGCGCAGGCCAGTCCGGCCGGGCCGGAGCCAACGACGGCCACACGCTTGCCGTTGGGGCGGATGGAGGGCTGCTCGAGCTTGTCGGCGTTTTCGATGGCCCAGTCGCCCACGAAGCGCTCGAGCTTGCCGATGGCCACCGGCTCACCCTTGATGCCGAGCACGCAGTCGCCTTCGCACTGCGACTCCTGCGGACACACGCGGCCGCAGACGCTCGGCAGAGAGCTGTCGTTGTGGATTGTGGCTGCGGCGCCTGCCAGGTCGCCGTCCACTATGTGCTTGATGAAGCCCGGGATGTCAATATGCACGGGGCATTTGTTCACGCAGCGCGGGCGCGGGCAGTTGAGGCAGCGCGATGCCTCGAGGGCTGCCTCTTCGGCGTTGTAGCCATAGCACACCTCATCGAAATTGGTGGCGCGCACTTTCGGGTCCTGTTCCCTTACCGGAACTCTGGGTATCTTGTTAGCCATTGCACTTGCATTTATGTGTTTCCGGATTCGTTTTCTTATGCTCTCTGTACATGTTCTGGCGACGCATGGCCTCGTCGAAGTCCACCTTGTGGCCGTCGAACTCCGGGCCGTCGACACACGTGAACTTCGTCTCGCCGCCTACCGTCACGCGGCAGGCGCCGCACATGCCGGTGCCGTCCACCATCAGCGCGTTGAGCGACACCATGGTCGGGATGCCGTATTTCTTCGTGGTCATGGCCGCGAACTTCATCATTATCATCGGGCCGATGATAACGCAGTGGTCATACTGCTTTCCTTCCCCAATGAGCTTCTCCATAAGGCCGGTTACCATGCCGTGGAAGCCCTCCGAGCCATCGTCGGTGCAGAGGTAGACGTTGCCCACGCCGCGCATCTCGTCGACGTAGGTGAAGATGTCTTTCGTCTTAGCGCCGATAATCACGTCGGCCTCTACTCCCTGCTCGTGAAGCCATTTCACCTGCGGATACACCGGTGCGGTGCCGACGCCGCCGGCCACGAAGAGAATCTTCTTCTTTTTAAGCTCCTCGGCCGGAAGGTCCATCAGGTCGGTGGGGCGGCCGAGAGGTCCGGCGAAGTCTACAAACGAGTCGCCCTCGTTCATCTCGCATATCTTGTTTGACGAGATGCCGATGGCCTGGGTTACGATGGTAACTGTGCCCGCCTCGCGGTCGTAGTCGCACACCGTCAGGGGTATGCGCTCGCCTTCCTCGTCGGTGCGGACGATGATAAACTGCCCGGGCTGGGCCGATGCGGCCACCTTCGGAGCAAGCACCTTCATCTCGCAGATGTTGGGAGTAAGGCAACGTTTGCTTACGATTTTGAACATAAGTGTCTAATCTTGATTAGAGTCAGCATAAGAGAGGGAAGTTCGGAAACCTACCCCGGTCAAAGCTAAGGTATTAGATATTAAGTTGATAGCACGTAGATGACAGTCCGCGGCGCTCGCCGTTGGCCGGCGGAGCCGTGTTCCGACGGCAAAATTACACCATTATCCGCAAAATAGCAAAAAAATCGGGATGATTCCGCCCGTGCAACTGACGCATTCCGCCGCCCGGGCGACATGTTTTTCGGCCGGGGTTGCGGAGTTTCGGAAATTTTGATTATCTTTGCCGTCAGGAACCGAATAACGATACATCGAATGTTTTCCGAGCATCAGACACCAAAGACGTTGCGGGAGATACTTTCGCAGAACTGCTCCCCTTCCGACCGGCTCGTGGCCGCCCTCGAGGAGGCCGCCGTCCACGTGCGTGTGGCCAAGGGGAAGGCCGTGGTAAGGCAGGGAGAGGTGTTCGGCAGTTTCGTGTTTATCCGCAAAGGGCTGTTCAGGGTGAGCCACGACAATCAGGTAGGCGAGGATACGATCCTTTTCGGCACCTCTGGCGATGTCTTCACGGCCCTGCATTCGTATTATGCCAATGAGCCGGCGGTGTTCTCGCTTATCGCCGTCGAGGATTCGGAGGTGTGGCTGGTAAGCTTTGAGGATATGAGGCACATACTCTCGGCCTACCCCGACATGATGATGTGGATGCACAATCTAATGATCGAGCAGATCTACGCGTTCGAGAAGCGGTATATGTTTTTCAGCAACAAGTCGGCCGAAGAGCGCTTCATCAACTTTCTGCGCGACCGCTACGGCTCGCTGCGCCGGGCGCCGATAAAGTATATTTCATCGATTGTGCCTCTGAAATATATAGCCCAGTATCTGAAAATCACGCAGTCTACGCTCTCACGCCTGCGCAAGAAGCTCGTGAGCAACCAGAACGAATGACCGGGCGGCGCCGACACCCCCGGCACCGACCCATATCCGCGGCGGCGCGTTGTATATATATAATGGAGATGAACCCGACCAGATACCCAATAGGAATACAGAACTTCGAGAATCTCAGGAGCGGAGGATGGGCCTACGTCGACAAGACAGCCTTAGTCTACGACCTGGTGATGAACGGACAGTATTACTTCCTCAGCCGGCCCCGCCGGTTCGGGAAGAGCCTCCTGGTGTCGACCATCGAGGCGTATTTCCAGGGGAAGAGGGAGCTTTTCCGGGGTCTCGCCATCGACTCGCTGACGGAGGAGTGGGACCCGCATCCGGTGTTCCACATCGACCTGAACGCCAAGAACTACGAGAATCCCGACTCGCTCAAAAACACAATCAAGGTCTATCTCGACGAATGGGAACAGGCTTACGGGCTCGACAACGGCAGGCTCGACATCGAAGACCGCTTCCGCATCCTCATCCACGAGGCGAGCGTGCAGACGGGACGCCGGGCGGTGGTGCTGATCGACGAATACGACAAGCCGCTGCTCTCGACGGTGCACGACAGGGAGCTGCAGGAGACCTACCGAGCCATTCTCAAAGGTTTCTACGGGGTGCTCAAGAGCTGCGGCGCCGACCTGAGGTTCGCGCTGCTGACCGGAGTTACGAAATTCAGCAAGGTTTCGGTGTTCTCAGACCTCAACAACCTCGAAGACATCACGCTCGACGACCGTTACGCCACTATATGCGGCATCACGCCCGACGAACTCGCCGACAACTTCAGAGAGGGCATCGGAAGGATGGCCCGTAACCTCGGCATCAGCGACGGGGATACCCTCGCCCTGCTGAAGGAGAACTACGACGGATACCACTTCAGCAGCTCGCTGACCGACGTCTACAACCCCTTCAGCCTTCTCAACTCACTCAAAAAGGGGGTGATCGGTTCGTTCTGGTTCGAGACCGGAACCCCGACTTTCCTCGCAAAGATGATTCAGCGGGAGGAGATGGACCTCAGCGACCTCGAAAACGAAGAGGTCGACTCCACCCGGATGATGACCGTAGACCTGATTTCGGACGACGCAATACCGGTGCTTTTCCAAAGCGGCTATCTGACAATCCAAAACTACAACCCCTTGTTCAGGATTTACTCCCTCGGCTATCCCAACCGTGAGGTAAAGGAGGGGTTCCTCAATTTCCTCCTCCCTTATTATACTCCCCGACCCGGAAAGCGGTCGGCGTTCGACATCCGCGCCTTTGTGCTCGACGCGGAGCAGGGGCGGGCCGAGGCGTTCATGAAGCGGCTCACGGCCCTATTCTCCGACTTCCCCTACGACCAGGTGGCGGACTGCGAGAGACACTACCATAACGTGGTGTATCTCGTGCTCACCCTCCTCGGCTTCTATGTCCGCACGGAATACCGCACGAGCGAGGGACGCTGCGACGCGGTGATGAAGACCGACAGATACATCTACATCTTCGAGTTCAAATACGCCCGCAGCGCGAAGGAGGCCATGCGGCAGATTCAGGAGCGGCACTACGCCGCCCCCTTCGAGGCCGACGGCAGGGAGATAATCCGCATCGGAGTCAACTTCTCGCCCGACACCCGCACAATCAGCGAATACATAATAGAATAGCCCCGCAAGGCACGATGCAATCAAAAGGCAGACATCCGACATTTTCGGACGTCTGCTTTTTTGCTCTATATCAACTAATGGCTGAATATCTGACATTATTGTCGCTTTTTTACACGCCGGATATTGATTTCTACAATTTCTTTACGTAACTTTGCGCAGAAGTAATCCCGAACCCGAATCTTCGGGCAAGAGAACCGAATCATAAAAAATCACTATTTCATCCTACGAATATGAATAAGAAATTACACCTTCTATCCGCACTTGCCGTCGGCTCGATGCTCAGCGCTTCGGCAGTGCTCATGCTTCCCGAACCCAGACTCATATCCGAAGAGGTGCAGGAAGGCAAAGTGAAAATCCAGTGGGAATTTTCGAGCGAAGACGCTCCCAACCCCTACTACCAGGTGATAGTCTACAAGATGCATAAGGCTACCGCCGAAGAGAACTTCGTGCTGGCAGAGAGCGGCTTCGACTATATCGAGTCGACCGGCACGATGAAGAAACACCAGGACCTGGGTGCGATATGGGACTATGTCCCCGACTGTCCCGGATGGTATGTGAAGTTTCCGCTGTATATGAACGGCGCCCTCGGAATCGATGCGATCCAGTATTTCCCCGGTTCAGACAATGATGACATCTTTGGCGGCGCTTACCTTGTGTCGCCCGACTACGACCTCACCCACGTCACGGGGCACACACTGAAGATCGAGGCCAGCCTCGGGCGTGAGGCGGCCTCAGTAACCGGAGGCTTCTGCATCTGGACGTATAACACAGACTGGTTTGATGAGAAGAACATCGACTACAAACCGGTCTTAGCCCACGACCATCACTATGAAACCCTCGACAACGAGAGATTCCAGCTCTTCTCAGAGGAGTGTCAGCCGGATGAATACATGAGCCGCACACGCGTGATGTTCTACGGAAGTGGCAGATCGGCCTACTGGATTGACTCAATGAAAGTCTCTGTCGACATGGTGCCCGGCGACTCGATAGCCTACGGAGCAAGCGTGCACCGTGTGGACGGCGCGACCTCGTTCGTAATCGACACTTCGGCCGACACCGAGAACGACTACACCTACGGCTATGAGGTGCGTGCAGTGCGCGAGGACAAGCGCGAATACCCGACCGAAAACATGTATATGCGTTTCATCAGCCCCTTCAATCCCATGAAGGTCATCGGTCAGGAACCCGGCGGAGGCAACAACGAAGTAGGCTCCATAGCTTCCGACGAGAACCAGACTGAAGAATACTACACTCTCCAGGGCGTGCGCGTCGATACTCCCGTAAAGGGCGAGATCACAATCGTGCGCAAAGGCAACAAGACCTACAAGACCATCGCAAGATAACCCAACAGGCCACAGGATTCCGGATTTGCCTCCGGACTCCTGTGGCTCTTTCCTTTTTATACCCGACTAACCCAATAAACACCCGACCTATGAAGAAATCCTACTTCAGCCATCTCATGCTGTCGGCCATGCTGACAGCCTCGGCTTCCGCATTTGCCGCCGAAGGCGACGTGCAGCCCTTCACTCTCCCCATGTCGCTGCGTCCCACTCTCGCCGAGTTTGAACGCTTCACAACCCTCAACGCCAACAACGACACGCGCGAATGGCAGTTCAACGAAGACGAGAACTGCATCTACTACTCCTACAGCTCCACGAAAGATGCCGACGACTGGGTGTTTATTCCCTTCGAGCTGTCGGCCGGCGACACATATCTCAAAGTGTCGGTCGAAGCTCTCGCCTCGGGCGTGGCTCAATGGTATGACGAGAACTTCGAGCTTGCCATCGGCGGCTCGGCCACGGCTGCGTCGATGCGGACAATCCTCACCAAGACCGTAGACCAGGACACGTATACCCCCTACGAGACCACTTTCTCAAACGACATAACCGGCACCGCCTATCTCGGCATCCACGCAACCTCGCCCAAAGGACGCCGCACCCTGAAGATGCGCAACATCGTGCTTCAGAGCTACGCCACTCCCATCCCCCTCACCCCGCAGATCAAGTCGAGCGCCATGGACGGACTCGACTACAAGGCCACTGTAGCCATGCCTTCAATGAGCGTTCAGGGCAACGCCATCGAGGGTAAGGTGAACCTCCGCTTCAGCGTCGACGGCACAGAGACACGTACATTCACCGACCTCACACCCGGCTCCGACGTCAATGTAGAGGCCACGCTCACAAAAGGCAACCATACAATCACCTACGTGGCATATCTCACGACAGACGGCACAACCACCGAAAGCGAGCCTGTCAGCGAGGCCGTTACAGCCAAAGACCTCAACGCCCAGTATGCGCTTCCCTTCACTTTCGGACCCGCCGACGCGGTTGAGTTCGGGGAATGCAAGGTGGTAGACGGCAACTGCGACGACAAAACCTGGACTTTCTCCACAGAGAAGGGCGACCCCTCGTTCTACTACCCTTACCACAGCAAGAACAAGGCCAACGACTGGATCATCCTTCCGGCCGTAAACTTCGGCACTACCGACAAAATCCGCATCTCTGTCGACGCCCGCTCCAAAGGCAGCTACACTGAGAGCTTTGAGGTCTACCTCGGCCGCGACGCGTCTGCCTCCGCCATGACCGTAATGGCCATTGAAGTGCCTGAAATCAAAAACAGCAGCTCATGGACCACCTACGAGTCAACGCTCGACACCGAAGGCGGCATCTGGTTTGTCGGAATCAAGGCCTCAAGCCCCGCCGACGCCTACGGTCTCTACGTGCGCAACGTGCGCATCGAGAGCCTCAACGACCCCCAGGTGGGAGTAGAGGGCATCGAATCTGAAATCGACGCCGAGCCCGAATACTTCAACCTCCAGGGCGTACGCCTCGCTGCTCCCGAGAAAGGACAGATTGTAATCGTCCGCAAGGGTGGCAAGACATTCAAGAGCATTATCCGTTGACAAAGGCAATCCTCCGCAAGGGATTGCTGATACCCGGCCCGGAGACACACCTCCCGGGCCGGTCTCTTTTCATTGCGGGCGGGCCGGCAGCCGCCGGAATGTATAATTCAAGCACCTTTATGCATATCCGTTTCAAAAAAACGTCGCCGGCAGGTATACCCGACCGGCAGATATACGTGATTCGGCACGAGACAGGCACTTACAAAACCTTGATTGTCCGACAAAACCCGATGCAAACGGAAAGAAAATTAAGAAATTGATACTTTTTTCACCGAAAAGCATAAAAACCGACTGTCCCCGAATTGTTACTTGCAAAAATGTTATTATCTTTGCTTTCACTTTTTCTGAAAAAAATTCTTCGCAGGACTATAAAATGGCAAAAATCAAATCCAAACCCAATCCACTCTCAGTGGCCGACATAGTGAAGCAGACGCTGAATGCAAGCGATGCCTCATGCGACGCACTGCGGAGAATATCCATCACAAAAGAATACTTCGCCCACGACATAATCGTAGCCCAGGGCTCGATGTCGGACTGCCTCGTGCTTCTGAGCGACGGACTCGCGAGGGTTACTCATGTCAAGGGTGATAAGGAAGACACCGTATGCTTCGGCAGCGGAGGGGACGTGTTTGCCTCGTTCCATTCGCTCTGGGCACGCGAACCGGCCATCTACGGACTCGAGGCTCTGGTCGACATGACCTGCCATGTCGTGCCGATACAGAAATTCAGAAGGCTTGAAGAGAAATACCCCGAACTCACCAAGTGGCTTTGCCTCGCGCTCATGGAGCAGCTTTACAGTTTCGAGGTGCTCTACCACAAAATGACCATGGCCACCCCCGAAGAACGCCTCAAAGGCTTCTGGGATTTCTCCAATCAGAAGTTGCGCAACATGAATCCGGCCATGCTTTCAAGAGTGGTGCCCCTGAAGATGATAGCCCAGTATCTGGGCATGACGCCCCAGACGCTTTCCAAAGTGCGCCGCAAGCTCGTGGGGCTTGAATAGCGGCGTCAGGTCTCAGCGGGGCAGCAGGGCCGCGACCTTATCAACAATCATCTGAGGCAGAATCCCCTCAAGACAGTGGTAGTCGCCCCTCATGCAGGGCTTGTCGCCGAACACGGAACACGGCCTGCACACCATGTCGAGCTGCACGGCATTGTCGGCCGACTGACCGAAGCCCATGAAACCCGTAAAGGGGTGCGTCGCTCCCCATACACTCACCACCGGAGTGCCTGCGAGCGAGGCTATGTGCAT
This sequence comes from uncultured Porphyromonadaceae bacterium, assembly GCA_945873625.1. GTDB lineage: Bacteria > Bacteroidota > Bacteroidia > Bacteroidales > Muribaculaceae > Lepagella. The sequence continues at coordinate 15,449 of CAMCDS010000017.1, forward strand.
GTTGGCAGAATCCATCGACACCATCACATCGCAATGGCTTATCAGAGCCATCTCGGCCGGCAGGCCCGGCGAAATGTCGGCCACGTTCACCGTCGCCGGATATTTCTTCGCCCACGCCTCAAGCACAGCGCGCTCCTCCTCGCCGGCTCCCATCAGGAATACCCGCGTGCGTTCGCGGCCCGCCAGCGCGGCCACTACCCGCTCCATGAGGTGGAGCGGATAAATCTTCCCCTTATGGCGTGCGAAAGGAGCCACGGCTATCCAGCTCCATCCCGGCTCCTTAGGCTGCGACACGGCCTTGAAATCCCCCTCCGGAGCCTTTTTCCCTCCATACACCGAACTGAAACGCGGTTCTGCCGCCAACCCGGCGCGCCTGAACGTGTCGGCGTAGCGGCCGGTTACCGCCTGCAGAGGGATGACCGCCTTGTTGTGGCGGCGCGTAAGCCGGCGCTTCTCTTTCCGCCCCTTGTCGATTCTTGCCGTCCGCGCGCCGCCGAGACGCAGGAACGCACTGATGACACGGCTGCGTATCACGTCGTGCAGGTCTACCACCGTGTCGATAGCATACCTTCCTTTCAGCTCACGGGCGAGACGCCTCAGCCCCGCTATCCCCTTGTATTCGTTGAGGTCAACGCCCTCCACGGTGAGATTGGCCGGCGCGTTGATGAAGAGGCGGGCCGGATGCCGGCGCGTCAGAAACACGAAGTTAGCGTCGGGATTCGAGCGGCAGGCGTCGTAGACAGCCGGGATGGCAAGAGCCACGTCGCCGAGAGCCGAAAACCTTATGCAAAGTATGTTCTTGCGCTGAGCGGACATTATGCGGAGGCGCTTATTTCTTTCCGTAAAGTATCGGGTTGGTGGCCGGGTCGTTGTACATCTTCATCTGCCTGTAGACCTTCATGAACTTACGTCCGGCGGCTATGTCGTCGAGCAGCGTGTCGATAGCGGCCGTGAGGTCGGCCTGCTGTTCGAGCAGCACGCCGAGCTTTCCGCGGCATGCGGCGAGATGACCGGCGTCGGCGTCGGCACGTTCGGTCTGCTCCTTCATGTGCCATATCTTCAGGGCGAGAATCGACAGGCGGTCGATGGCCCAGGCCGGCGACTCGGTGTTGATGGTGGCGTCGGCGAGGGGCTGCACGTCGCTGTATCTGTCGCGGAGCATGGTGTCGATGTCTTCCACCATGTCGGTGCGCACCTGATTTGAGCGGTCGATGCGGCGTTTGAGCGCGAGGGCCTCGACGGGATCGATGTCGGGGTCGCGGATTATGTCTTCAAGGTGCCACTGCACGGCGTCGACCCAGCATTTGGCAAAGAGGAGCGCTTCCGGCGAGCCCTCGGGGTAGGGCATCGGAGCGGGAGCGTCGACGTGGTCGGTGATATGATAGGCTTCAACTGCCCGGTCGAAAATCTCACGGGCTGACTCGGCGAATTTCATGTTGCGGATGTTTTGCGGTTCAAATACGCCACAAAGATAAGCAAAAAAATCGAATCGGACACAACGGGCCAAGAAATTCAGCCGCCGTCAATGCCTCCACTGAACAATCGGCAATCCCCCGGCATTGATATAAGAAATAGGGACAGTCTTGAAAAACACTTTAAAGCGAAATAGATTATGCACATGTCGGATGCGCTTTTGTCGGCGCCTGTGGCCATAGCGGCCGATGTAGCGGCTGCGGGTCTCCTTGTGGCCGCGGCTCTGCGGCTCAAGAAGGAATCGCGCGAGAATATGGTTCCCCTCATGGGAGTGATGGGGGCGTTTGTGTTTGCCGCCCAGATGGTCAACTTTGCCATCCCGGGCACCGGAAGTTCGGGCCACATAGTGGGGGGCGTGCTTCTCGCCGCCCTGCTCGGGCCGTGGGCGGGGTTTCTCACCCTCGCCTCGGTGCTAATCATCCAGTGCCTGGTGTTCGCCGACGGCGGACTGATGGCTCTCGGATGCAACATCATCAACATGGGCGCCATGACGGCACTGGTGGCCTATCCACTCTTCTTCAAGCCCTTGCTGCGGTTTCCGGCAAGCGGATGGAAGGTGATGGGCGTGTCGGTGCTGGCCTGCACCTTAGGACTTGAGCTCGGTGCCTGCATGGTAACGCTCGAGACGGCGCTTTCAGGCATCACAGCCCTCCCGGCAGGCAAATTCTTCCTCCTGATGACCGGCATCCACCTTGCCATTGGCGTAGGCGAAGGCATAGCCACCGGCGCGGTGCTGCTGTTCGTGCAGCGCAGCCGTCCGGCCCTGCTCATGCCCGACTCGGCACGCAGCCAAGGGAAGAAGGGGATGCGCGGACCGGTGATTGCCTTCGCCGTGGCAGCGCTCGCGATAGCCGGGGGGCTCGCATTCCTCGCTTCGTCGGCCCCCGACGGACTCGAATGGTCGATTGAACGCATCACCGGCAGCGCCGACCTTGCCGCCACCCACGTCAGCGCCCTCTCGACAGGCGCGGCAGCGGCCCAGGAAGCCACGTCGATAATGCCCGACTACGACAATTCGTTTGCCGGCATCGTCGGGGCTGTGATGGTGCTTATTCTCGTATGGGGACTGACGGCGGCTCTCTCACGGCGCCGCCGCAAGCCGGCAACGCGCCCGATAGAATAAGAGTATGTTTGAATTTAACACGAATTGATTTAAACATACTTCTGTAATAAATTCTTTCTATCCCCCTGAAGGTCTTTTTTGGCTGATTTCGCCAGGCCTCATCGGTCTCGATGCCCGCATCGCTCCCTCTTCGACTTGCGAAATCATCTCAAAAAATCCTCTTCAAGTGAATAGAAGTTAAACTCAAACATACTCTGAGAGTATGGAACGGATAGAGAAAGCCATCACCTCATTGCAGCGCATGCAGGGGAGCGGGCCTGAAAGCGGCCTGCATCCCCTCTGTCTGTTTGTGATTACGGTGGCCTACCTCGTGGCCATGCTCTCGGTGCCGGTGTCGGCATTCACGATGCTGCTGTGGTTCGCGCTCTATCCTGTGGTTATGGCCGCGCTCACCGGACTCGATTTCACCCGCATATTCACGGGCAGCCTCATAGCCCTCCCCTTCGCGCTGCTCATCGGCCTCTTCAACCCCATCTATCAGACACGCACTGCCCTGCGCGTCGGCTCACTGGCCATCAGCGAGGGGTGGATCTCATATCTATCGATTATCCTGAGGTCGATGCTTTCGGTGCAGGCTCTTCTGGTGCTTGTGTCGGGCAAGGGATTCACCGGGCTGTGCCGCAGTCTGGAGAGCGTCGGGATGCCTCGGCTGCTGAGCACGCAGCTGCTGATGGTCTACCGCTATCTGACCGTGCTGCTTCAGGAGGCAGTCGACATGACCCGGGCACGCCGTGCCAGAGGCTACGGACGCCGCCATCTCTCGATGAAGATGTGGGGGGCGTTCTGCGGGCAGCTCTTCCTGCGCACCGTGGCACGCGCCGAAGCCGTCAACCGCGCCATGCTCGCACGCGGATTCGACGGCAGGATGCCGCGCTATCAGCCCGTCAGGCAGCGCTGGACGCTGCGCGACACGCTGACGCTCGGCGCCTCGCTCGCATGCTTCGCCCTGCTCCGTTTTGTCGACATATCAAGAATCTTCACCCATCTGCTATGAGTCATCATTATATTCAGTTTACCGACGTACACTATGCCTACCCCAACGGCTACGAGGCCCTGCGGGGAATTACCTTCCGCGTTACCCACGGCGAGAAGGTGGCCCTGCTGGGTATGAACGGAGCCGGAAAATCGACCGTGCTGCTCCACACCAACGGCCTGCTGCTCCCCTCAAAGGGGGAGGTGAACGTCGGGGGCATACCGGTTACGAAAAAGACCGCACCGGGCGTACGCCGCGCCGTAGGGATGCTGTTTCAGAATCCCGACGACCAGCTCTTCATGCCCACAGTGGAAGAAGACGTGGCTTTCGGACCGCTCAACATGGGGCTGGAGATGGCGGAGGTGCAGAGACGCGTGCGCGAGGCTCTCGCGCGGACGGGAGCCGGAGGGCTTGAGAAGCGCTCCCCCTTCCAGCTTTCGGGCGGACAGAAGAAGAGCGTCGCCATGGCCACCATCCTCTCCATGGAGCCGGAAATACTCGTCATGGACGAGCCTACCGCCGAGCTCGACCTCGCCGCCCGGAATAAAGTAATCGACATAATAAGCCGCTACACCCACACCTGCCTCATCGCCACCCACGACCTCGATCTGGCCTGCGGGCTCTGTCCGCGCTCCATCCTTATCGACGGCGGCAAGGTGGTGGCCGACGGCCCTACCGAGGAGGTCATCGCCCGGCTAAAGGAAATGATATAAAAAGAAGCTATGAAAACAAGGTTAATCTCCCTTATACTGGTTTCGGCCGCGCTCCTCTCTGCCGCCGGAACAGGGGCACGAGGCACGGACTTCCCCCCTGCCGCCGACAACGGCACTATGCAGCCCATCGACCTGCCCGAGAGGCTTGAAGCCCTCCCCGATTCGCTTACGCCCGTCTTCGTGAACCATATAGGCCGCCACGGGGCGCGTTTCCTCTCTTCCGAAAAGAAGGTGGACCGTCTCGCGAAAGCTCTTGATACTCATCCCCTGACCGCGCAGGGACGGGGCATGAAGGAAATGCTGCGCCGGGTAATCGGCGCTACCTCCGGCCGGTGGGGCGCCCTCGACTCGCTGGGAAAGGCTGAATGGACCTCAGTGGCCCGCCTGCTCGACGCCCTGCTTCCGGGCTTCTTCGCCGGGGGCGACATAATGGCCACGGCCACCTACGTGCCCCGTGCCGTCGAGTCGATGTATAGCTTCTGCCATGAGCTCGGACGCCTGAACCCGCGCCTCCAGATGTCGGCCTCATCCGGTCCCGACTACAACACCGAGCTCCGCTTCTTCGATACCGACGCCGATTATCGCGACTATATCCGTTCCGGCAAGTGGAAACCCGTCTATGAGGCTTTCGTAGCTGCAGAGGTGCCATCAGCCCCGGCCGAAGCACTTTTCACCGACCCGGGTGCATTTACGCCCAAAGAGCTGCGCGACCTGACGCTCGACATCTACGGCGTAATCCAGTCGTTCGGAGCTATCGGCCTTCCCTTTTCACCATACGAATATATGGATGCCGGCGCTTACGCCGCCTGTGCGCGCGCCTCGAATCTGCAGCACGCCCTGACGCGCACCGACACGTATATCTCTGACCTTCCCGGCCGGTCGGCCCGCGTGCTTCTGCGCGACATCATATCCACCACCGAGACAGCCCTCTCCGACCCTTCGGCCTCCGCGCTGGTGAGAGGAAGATTCCGCTTCGCCCATGCCGAGACCGTGATGCCCCTCCTCTCGCTCATGCGCCTTCCCGGCTGCAATGTCGGGGCGGAGGCGCGTCCCGACGCAATAGCGCGGCAATGGATTGGCGCCGACGTCTCTCCTCTCGGAGCCAACTTCATCATGGTGGTCAGCAAGGCACCCTCGGGCCGCATCTACGCCACCACCTACCTCAACTGCCGCCCTGTGGCTCCCATCCCCGGCTCGACAGCCACCACGGTGGAATGGCCGCGGCTCCTCCGCCACTGGCAGAAGATGCTTTAGAATTTAACCTCCACGCCGCCGAGCACAGTGGCTCCGGGCATCGGGCAGCCGTAAATCACCTCATAGTGCCTGTTGGTGAGGTTGTCGCCTTTGGCAAAGAGCGTTACGTCGACCCTTCCCGGCAGGGTATAGGCGGCGCGCAGGTTGAGCAGGGTGTAGTTCTCCGAGTGTCCGCCGGGCGCACCGGTGAGCAGGTGCCACACGCTGAGGTCTTCGAGCGTGAACGAGAACCGGCCGGGGCTCCATGTCAGTTCGGCCGATAGCTTATGGCGCGGAGCCTGAAGAATCTCCGTGTCGGTGTGTAGATAGCTGTAGTTAGCCGCTATGGTCCAGTCGCGTGCCGGAGCGGCGGCCGCCTCAAGTTCGAAACCCTTGTTGATGAAACGTCCCGTATTCATGTTGCGCGGACGCCCGTCGACCCTCACGGTCTGAATCATGTCTTTGCCGTCGATGAAGAAGAGGGCGGCTCCGGCCGTCAGCCGGCCTCCGAAAAAGTGCTGACGCCATGAAATCTCATAGTTGAGCATATACTCAGGCTTCAGTCCGGGGTTGTGAGGCGGATAGAGGTAAAGCTCGCGCAGGTTGGGAGCGCGGAATCCCTTTGAGAACGACAGTTTTATTTCCGCCGTATGGCCCGGACGCACTATCACGCCCGCCTGGGGCACCCACACGTTGCCGTAGCTCGAGCCGTGCTGAAGGCGCACGCCGCCGTTGACGGAGAGCACATCGCCGAAGAATCCCTGCTGCATCATCACGTAGCCTGCAATCTCGTTGACATGGCTGCGGAACTCCGAGCTGCGCTGCGAGGCGTCGGCCTTCTGCGTGTTCCAGTTGTGTCCGCCCCAGTGCTGGAAGTCGACGCCGGCCGAAAGCTCGTTGGCACGCCAGAAACGCATGGTCTGATAGAGGGTGATGCCCATGTTGTAGTCGGTAGAGTTGAATATATAGTCGCGCGGCGCGGTGCCGGGAGCGTTGCCGTCGTCCACCTTGTTGCGCCCCCAGTTGATGAATGCCTGCACTCCGCCCGACGCGATGCCGTAGTCGTCGTTGGCATAGACGGCGGCCGTGCCCCGGAAAAGGTTGGTCCACATGTTTTCGAGCGGACTCTGTATGGTTCCGGGGTTGTCGGCGTGGGTCTGCGTCATGTCGAGCGTGGCGCCGGTCTGCCAGTGGTCTGAGATGCGGTAGCCGAAGTTGGCAAACTCGTTGGCGAGCCAGAAGGCACTCCCCTCGCGGTAGCCGTTCGAGCGGTCGAGCTGCCCGCCGAGGGTGGCCGAAAAGCGTTTGCCGGTGTAGGACGAGGAGAGGCTGAATTTCTGAGTTGAGAACGACCCGAACATTGCGCGTGCGTTGCCCGAAAGTCCCTCGGGGCGGTGTCCGCGGGTGATGATGTTGACCGAGCCGCCCATGGCGTTGGAGCCGTAGAGAAGCGACGAGGGACCTTTCACTACCTCTATCCTCTCTACGCCGTTGGCCACGTAGGAGTCGGCGAGCGAATGGCCGAACACGCCGGCCCACTGCGGCTGCCCGTCGATCATGAAGAGCACCTTGTTGCCCTGGCCCACGCCGCGGATGTTGACGGCCCCGGCACTGCCTCCTGAGATGCCGTAGCCCGCGAATCCCCGCTCGCTGACGAAGAGGCCGGGAACCCTGGCGGTGAGCACGGGGAGAAGCGACGTCTCGGCCGACTCCCCTATCTCGGCGGCGGTAACCGTGCTGACGTCGAGCGGGAGCAGCATGGGATTGGTCTTGGCGGGGGTGGAGAGTGTGAATTCGGGCAGCGCCACGGTGTCGGGGCGCGCGTCGGCCGCGGCAGCGCCAAGAGGAAGCAGCGCCGGGAGGGCGGCGAGAAGCCTGATGGAGTGTATGTTCATTGTAATTACGGGTTGCATGGTTATTCGGGAGGGATGCAAAATTAGCCATAATTCCCCTTTCGCGAAAACGAAAAGGGAATTATGGTTGACACTGCCGTAAAAATGTGAAGTCTCCCCCCGTCCGCAAGCCGGACGGAGGGAGACCGGGAAGTCAGTGAATCATCTCCTGACCCTTGCCGCTCAGCGCTTGATTACGCGGGCGGTGAGGGTGCGTCCGTCGAAGCGGACGGTCAGGATGTAGATGCCGGCGGGGAGATCGGCCACGTCGATGCTGACGGTCGAACCGGCGGCCACGTCGGCCACGGTCTTGGCCATGAGCTGTCCCTCGGTGGAGTAGAGACGGAACTCGGCTCCGGCGGCGTCGAAGCCGCAGAGGGCGCGGAGGGTCTCCTCAACCGGATTGGGCATCACTTTCAGCTCACCTTCGGCGGCGTCGCCATAGATGCTGTCGACGCTGTCATAGTCCGAAACCTCAATCTTGACCACAGCCGTGGCGGTGGCATTCTCGGGGTCGGTAGCGGTTACGGTGGCCTCTGCAGTGCCCTTCTTCTTGCCGCTGAACACTACGCCGAAGTCGGTGGTGAAGGCGTCGACGTATGCGTTCTCGGGCATCGAGAAGGTATAGGTGAGGCGGTCGCCGTCGGGGTCGGTGAAGAGCGACGAGAAGTCGACCACTGCCGACACTTTACCGATCGCAACCTTCACATCGTCGGATTCGATGGTCTCGGGAGCGCGGTTGACGTGCTGCACGTCGTAGCGCACGTTGACCTCGTCGCGATGGTTCTTGTGGTCGGCTGCGCTGAGGGTGAAGACGTTGGCTGCGGATGCGGTGCCGTAGTCGGGAGCGATCTCGACATTGACGGTAACCGGCATTGTAGCCTCGGCCACGGTGTAGGTGCCGTCTTCATTGCGCGTTACGGCGGCCTTGTCGCCCTCGGCGGGCACTACGGAAGCCACCGAGGCGTGTCCGGCCTTGTCGTCGAAGGTGATGGTGAAGGTGTCGCCCTCAGGCTCCTCGACGGTAATGGCCACGGCGGTTACCGTACCCTCCTTGGCGCTTACGATGCCCTGGGGGGCAGTGATGACGGGACGGCCGTTGCAGTCGAGCACCACGGGGAAGTTGACTACCGGCTGATCGGGGTCGTTGCTCTTGATGACGAGCATGGCGGTGTTGTTCTTCTCCATGCGGGCCGAAGCGGCGTTGACGGCGAGCTTGATCTCGGCCTTTCCGCCTACTGCCACCTCACCCTCGGTCTGCTCGTTGAGGATACGGATCCAGGGCTGTCCGGCCTTGGTCTCGATGCAGCTGATGAGCCATCCGAGTGAGCCGTTCTGCTCCTTGAAGAGCTCGCCGGCGTCGTACCAGCCGTATTCACGGGTCCATGCCATGTAGCGGCCCGAAACCACAGCCTCTTCCTTGGCGCCGAGGTATGCGGGCATGGCCACGCCTGCGGGATAGTTGGCCACTACGCAGAACTCCTCGCCGGGGTTGAGGTAGACGGGTTTTTCGAGCTCGATGACGAAGAACTGGCCCACGACAGGATTGGCCTGCGACTCGATGAGCACCTGTCCGCGTCCGAGCACATTCTCGCCGTCGGGGTCGGCGCCCTGCACAAGCTCGAGACGGAGCGTGTAGTTGGTGGCCGTGCCGATGGTTACGGGCATGTAGATGTGCGACACGTTGAAGCCCTCGGCGGGAGCCACGAACGAGGTGGCTGCCTTAAACTCGTCGTAGACCGTCTGGCTGCCATAGTTGTAGATGGCGCTGGTGCCGGTGATGGTCGGATAGAAGAGCGCGCGGGTATAGTCGAAGTTGGTCGGCACGTCGTATGAATTGGACGTCTCTCCGGCCTTGGCCTTCACCTTGCGGGCCTTGAGCTTCGTCGGCTCAAGCACGGCGGCCATGTCGGCGGGAAGCGACTTGCGGGTCTTGGCGATCCAGTGGGCGATGCCTCCTCCGCCGAGGTCGGGAATCTCCTCGCCCTTGCCTGTCGGGTCGAGACGGAGCGAATATGTGAGCTTATACTCGCCGGTGTTGCCGATGGTCAGCGTCTCGGTCGAGACGGAGTCGTCGTCGGCTGCCTCCACGTGGATGGTCTCCTTGTCGAGCGTCATCACGGGAGCGGGAGTAACGATATACTTCACGTTGACAGTGCGGGTCATCTCCTCCTCGCCGTCGGTGTAGTAGAAGGTGAGCTTGATGAGGTGCTCGCCGGGAACCATGGAATAGTTGGGCTCTACCATGGGAACGGAGAACTTCACGGGGGCGGAGCCTACCTGGATGGGCTTGCCTTCCATATACTGCTGCCAGGTCTTTCTTCCTGTGGGCTCGCCGGTGATCCAGTCGAGCTCATCGCTCTCCACGAAGAGGTAGAAGACGGGCACGTACTCCTCAAGCCATTCGTCGTAGACGGTCGGGCCCTCGACGTTGATTCCGGTGATAGTGAAGGTAGCGGTTCCGTTGTTGGCCACGCTGAAGGGAGCGTCGTAGGGCACACCCATCTGCACGAACGGATTGTCGGGGTCGGTGTCGACGTAGCCCACGGTGTGCTCGACGGTGATGTCGGCGGGCCATACGGGCTCGGCCTGACCGGTAACGGTGAGGTTGACGGGAATCACGATAGATTCGGATCCGGGCACGTTGGTAGCCATGCGCAGGGCGGTGGTGTAGTCGCCGGCCATGCGGTCGGTGTCGAAGTCAAGACCTACGGTTTCGCTCTTGCCGGGAGCAAGGGGAGCCTCAACCACGGGCGAGAAGCTGACCGCACTGCCGAACGAAACCATGCGCTCGGGCAGACGTATCGACTGGCTTCCGCCGAGGTTGCAGATACCTGCGAGGCCGAAGAGGTTGAAGAGGGTGGCGTTCTCGTCGTAAGCCTTGTAGGCGAAGCGGAACTGACCGTCTTTCTCCATCACGAGCTGGAAGCAAACTCCGAGGTTCATCGAGTTGCCGTATTCCATGAAGGAGACGATGACGCGCTCGTCGGTTACATAATGGTATGTGCCGGCGGTCTTGGTCTGGTCCATGGAGTGCATTCCCCAGTAGGGGGCGATGATGTTGGTATAGACGGAGCCCTGCGGGAAGTCGGCCGGGGGCTCGGGCCAGAGACGGTCATCGTGGCGCTCGGTGAACGATACGAAGCCCGTGTTGTAGATATACATCTTCTTATACTTCTTGCCGTAGAACGGGAACTCGAAGGGGAGGTCGACGGCAACGTAGTCGTGCATGTTGTAGTACGTCATGGGATACTGCTCGCCGAGGCCGTTGGTCTCGATGTCGATCCATTCATACTTCACGTCGGAGTTGTCGCCCGAGAAGGCGTAGGTATAAGTGGTGGTGGCGTCGGCATTGTCGGGGAGGGTCATGCGCACGAGCGGATCGGGAGTGATCGCATAGCGCAGGGTCTCGTTGCCGGGGTTGCTGACCGTAAGGTCTTTATGAAGCGGAGTGCCGCTCTCTACGGTGGCGGTAACCTCGTTGAAGCCGAGTTTCATTTCGGGACATCCGATTACGTTGGCCTTCACCTGGGCGCGGAGCTCTCCGGCCGAGGTCGATACCACGATTTCGTCGGCCACGGCACCCTCACGGTCGGTGGGCACGGTAACCACTATGTCTTTGGCTGCACCGGGCTTGAGGTCGAAGGGCACTGCAGCCTCAACAGCCACCTTGCCGCCGACGGCCTTCACGGCCGATACCTGCATCACGTCGTGGCCGGCGTTCTTGACTGCAACGGGGATTCTGACGTCGGAGGTGCGGAACACGTCGCCCATGTCGTAGACGTTCTGCTCGAGGGCGGCCTCAGGCTTGAGACCGTCGCCGGCGATGACGGCGTTGATGCGTACCGACGACCATCTGGGAGCGGGGTCGTTGGTCATGATGGCGAGGTCGTTGTAGGTGGCGCCGGCGTCCATGTTGCCGTCGGCGGCGAGCGTAGCCATCACGTCGACCGACTCACCGGGATTGACGATGCCCGAGCTTACGCTGAGGGCCTTCACGAAGAGGGGCTTGGGAGCCTCGAAGCGAATGGCCGTGCCGCTGCGGATCTCGCTGAACCGGCGGTTGTCGGCGGTAGGCTCTTCGTTGCCCCAATAGTCCGACATGTCGCTGCTGGTGAGCGTCAGGCAGTCGGCGAGCTCCATGTCGTTGATGCCGCAGAAGAGGGCGCTTCCGTTCTGGAATACGAGGTCGGGGTCATAGTTGTCGTAGAAGATTTCGATGTCGCCGTTGCTCGAAAGCACGATGCGGAAGCTGACGGGGATGTAGTCCTTGTCGTAGACGAGGGCGAGCACGTCGGTGAACTTCACTACAAACTTACCGTCGGCCTTGGCATACTCCACCTTCGACGAGGGGCTCATCATGAGCTGCGAGCCGTAGGCCGAGATGAGGCCTGTGCCCTCGAGGCCGTAGCTGCCGGGGGTGAGCGGCGAGCGCAGAGTAAAGCCGTTGGGGGCGAACATGATTCCGCCGAAGCTCGTGATGTAGACCTTCTCGTAGTTACCTCCGTAGTAGGGGAAGGTGAAGCCGAGGGCGATGGGCTTGGTGAGCACCACGTCGTCGGAGAACTGCGAGCTCACGTCGGTGCCGCCGATGAGGGCGGGGTTGCCGTCGTAGGCAGCGGTGGAATAGCCGGGAAGGTTGGAGAAGACGTTGTAGCCGAACTTATGATAGGCAGCGGCGTTCTCCACAGTCTCGGAAGAGAATTTGGGGAACACGAACTCAAGTGGATACTTACCCTCGTTGGCAATCTTGAATGCCATGGTCTTGGGTTCGCCCACGGTGAGCGTGTCGGCCTCCACTACTGCGGGGTCGAGGGCGAGGCGGGCGGGGTCTGTAGCCACGCCACGGACGATGAGGCGCACCTCTTTGCCGTCTTTGTCGGTGAAGGTGATGGTTCCGGTGTGGCTGCCGGCGCTCTTCGGAGTATAGCTCACCTCGAAAGTGGTCTTTGTGCGGGCGGGGAAGCCTTCCTGGATATATTCGGGACCGGCGAAGTTCTCGGAACTTGACTTGATGTTTGCGGAATAGATGCCGGGACCCCACACCGAGCCGCTGAACTTGCCGTAGCCACGGTTGTAGGCCTCTACGGTGAGGGTCTTGGTCTGGCCTGTGAGCAGCGAGCCGAAGTCAACGATCCTGGGCATCACTACGTCGGGCTGCTGACCGCTGACGGTATACTTCACGGGGAGCTTCATCTCATTGTCGGTCGACTGATTGTTGCTCAGCAGGATGTTGAACTTATAGGTGCCGTTGACGAGGGTCGAGCCGTCGGCCTTCACCTCTACCTTCTGAGTCTCGCCCTTGCGCACCGTGCCCGAAGCGGGGGTGAGTTCGAGCACCTCGCTCCAGTCGGGGTTGGTCGAGCGGGCGGTGATGCCCCAGGTAACCTTGGAGGCTACCGACTCATAAGTGCTGCCCTTGAGCGCCTCGGGAAGCTGCACCCAGCTCTTGCCGAGGTCGTTGCTCATATAGCTGTAGGCGCTGGCGCCCTCTTCGCGGGCCTCGCAGAGACCGAGAGGATAACCCTCCTGGTTGCCCTCGAAATGCACCACGATCCAGAACGAATCGCCGGGAGCGAACCAAATCTGCTCGTTGAGCTGGATAGGATAGCCGTAGGCGAAGTAGGGGTATTCGATCTGCTGCAGCATGGTGGCCGAAGAGATGGCCACGTCGCCCTTATAAATCTGAATCACGGGGTTCTGGCCGTTGTTGCCCTCCACCTTGACGGATGTGAGGTTGAAGCCTTCGGGATACTTGGCGGCGTCTACCTGGAACCACTGGGCCATCGAGTTGGGGAGCGTGCGGTCGTTCTCGCCGATGTTGGCCCAGAGGGTGGTGAAGTAGGCCATGTCCTTAGGATAGTCGCCGGCTTCGTATTCAGCGCCGGGAGCGGCGGCGAACGTCTTGATTTTCTGGCCGGCGAGTTTACCTTTGAAGGGAGCGGTGCGGCCGGGGTTGGGACGCACGAGCGAGGCGGGCATGGCCGAGACGGTGCGCTTCGACGAGGCCCATTTCAGGATGCCGTCGGCCTTGTTGCCGATGTTGAACGAAGCCGTGGCCGTCTGCTGTCCGGCAGTCGACGACATGTCGAGCGACTCGGCGTCGACGGTCATCTCCGGACCTGCGTTGGTGGTGATGCTCTTCACGGGCGAGAGGTCGGAAGCCTTGCCCCAGCGGTTGATGGCCTGAATGGCCACGTAGTAGGTGGTCAGGGGGCTGAGGCCCGGAATCTCGAAGCTGAACTTGTCGCCGGAGTTCACGAACTTGGTGTCGGCGATGAGCGACTTCAGGGTCGAGAGGTCGGTCTGGGCTGTGAAGGGCTTGTCGGAATAGTAGACGATGTGATGGTGCACATTGTTGTCGTTCGAGGCCGGAATCGTCCAGTCGAGCATGATGTAGTCCTGGGCGGCGTTGATCTCGAAGTCCTTGACGGCTTCGGGAGCCGAGCCGTCGCTCATGGCGAGGGCCTTGGCGGCATCGATATAGCCCGTGCCGTAGAGACCGCGGTACTGCTCATTGTCGTTCACGCCATAGAAGTCGTTGACCGACGTGATGAGCTGCGTGCGGAGCGACTCGTTGACAAACGTGCGGCTGCCGTATTTCGAGAGGATGAGGGCCGCGATGCCGCTGACGTGGGGCGTGGCCATCGATGTTCCCTCGTTGAAGCCGTATTCATTGTTGGGGAGAGTGGAGAGCACGCCGCCGGCCTCGCCGTAGTCGAGCAGGCCGCCGGGGGCGATAAGATTAACCCACGAGCCATAGTTGGAGTAGGAGGCGGGCTTGAGGTCGGCAGTCATCGACGTAACGCTCACCACCTTCGGGTAGGCGGCGGGATAGAAGTTGCCTTCGAGTCCGTTGTTGCCGGTGGCGAAGATGCAGAGGCCACCGGTCATGTTGTCGCTGCGCGAGGTCTCGGTGAAATAGTCGATGGCGCGGAGCACGGGTTCCTCATAATAGTCGGAACCGCCCCAACCCCACGAGCACTGGGCGATGGATGCACCCATCTCGGCCGCGTAGACGAGGGCAGCTGCGAAGTCGCCGTCGCCCGAACCGCTGCGGGAGTCGAACACCTGACACGAAATCATCCTTACGCCCGAGCCGGGGGTGCCGTCGCCGCCGGCCACACCGCCGACGCCGATGCCGTTGTTGTTGACAGCGGCCACCGTTCCAGCCACGTGCGTGCCGTGGCTGTGGGGATAGATCTCGCTCGAGTTGGTGCAGAAGTTGTAGCCGTAAATGTCGTCGACGTATCCGTTGCCGTCGTCGTCGACACCGGGGGTGCCGTTAAGCTCCTTCTCGTTGACATACATGTTGGCCGCAAGGTCTTCGTGGCGGTAGTCGACACCGCCGTCGATGATGGCCACCAGCACGTTGGGCGAGCCGGTGGTTACCTTCCAGGCGTCGAAGAGGTTGATGTCGGCGCCGGCCACGTTGGTGCCGCGGTCGCCGAAGTTCTTGTAATGCCACTGTGCGGGAAGCTGCGGGTCGTTGAAGGGGTATTTGCCCGTAGCGGGAGCAAGATTGCCCTGCTTTGCCACTACGAAGGGACCGTTGCCCTCCTTCATGACCATCGGACAGACCACCTCCGACTTCTCGACGCCCGGGACAGCGGCAAGCACCTTGCGCGCGTCTTCCGAAGCGACGGTCTCGTCGAACGTAACCACATACCAGCGGTCAAGACCGTATTTTGCACGTTGGGCGGCGAAACGGGGGTTCTCCGGCAGCATGGGGCGTATGGAGATACCCTTGATTCCCGCCACAGCCTGGTCGAGCTGCGTCATTCCGGTCGAGAGCTTGCCGGATGCTTTCATCCTCGGGCTCTTTCCAACCTGACGCGCTACCTCAGGCTGCAGCTTGACGCGTACCACACCCTTGCGCGGCTGCTGCGGCGCGGGACGTGTCTGTGCGTCGGATGCCATTGCCGACCCGACAAAAGCCGCGGCCAGCAATAACCATTTTAAAAATCTGTACATGTGTTTGTTAGTGTTGGTTATTAATTGAATTTGAAATTATTTTACATTAACTGGCATCGGCCTGACACAAAGACAGGTATCGCCTAAACGAGTGTCTTTATGCCAACGGGCCATATACTGATAAGAGACGAATTATTGTTGTAAGAATTCATTATGGCGCGAAATTACTAAAAATATGTGATAAAACATAGCATTATCGGAATAAATTGCCCATTATCATCGTTTTTAACAATTTTTAGCTATCTCAACACGCACCGCCACCGACATCCGTCAGCTCCCGTATACCCCTCCTAAACTAAAAAAGAGACAGTATTAAAATAAGGCGAACATTCTATTGCAACAGCAAGCCGGAGCATTACAGTACATCAGCATCCGCACAATGATATTTATACGAATATCAGTAAGTTACAAAAATCTTTCTTTGCAAAGAAAGAAAAATGGGCATTTCTTTTCTTTATAAAGAAAGATTGCATATAACATATTGGTATACTGAGATATAGAATATATCAACATGATTCCGCCGGGCGTATGCCGCTATGCGCGTGGACATAAAAAAAGCAGACGTCTTTCACAAGAAGCCTGCCGCAATGCGAATCAAATTTTTACTACAAACCTAACATAACGAATTTAATTAGTCTAATATCTTTTAGCACCTTAAAACTAACCTATAAATCTTTTCAACTAACCTGTAGAAACTAATAGTTTAATAAATCATGAGAACCATAATCATGAGAAACTAATGTCGTCTTGGCCGAAGTACTCGGGAAGCATGCCGGGGTTCTTGACTTTCGACGGTGCAAAATTAGCAACTTGCGGAGGCCTGTGCAAGCATTGGAAATGATTTATAAATCCAAATATAAATAATATATTCTTTATATTATTTATTATTAGGAATTTAAAAATATCAAATATAAGTCATTTTATGGTGCGGTTATAGACGCTTAAATGCAATTATCTGCGCCGTATGCTCGCCACATCGGCCTCGAACGTGTCGCGGTTGATAGCCTTGTTGCGCATTTTATTGCGATAGGCATAGATGGTGCTGACCGAGTAATGGAGTATCTGGGCGATGCGCGTGCTCTCTACCACGCCGAGCTTCACGAAGGCATAGATGCGAAGTTCGGGAGTCAGACCCTCGCCACGCTTCACCTCGATCTGCTCGTCGTCGCGCAGGAGACTGTTGACATGGGCCACAAAGTCGGGATAAAGGTCGAGGAAAGCCTCGTCAATCTTTCGATAGAAGTCTTCTTCGCGAGGCTCGCCGAAGCGTCCGCTTTTGACGAGCTTCAGAAGTTCGTCGGTCTGGCCGGCCGAAATCTTGACCGACACGAGTTTCGACAGGGAGTCGAGACGGTCGGCGTAGACGGAGCAGAGGCTCACGAAAGAACCGATATACGACTCCTGCCGGCTGCTGAGTCCCTCGAGCTTGGCCTGCGACTCGCGGCTGAGCTTGATCTGGCGGCCGAGATAGAAGAGTAGCACACCGGTGAGAATGAGAAGAAACGTGGCGAGCAGGAACCAGATGAGCATCCTGTCGCGCGAATCGCTGATTTTCTTCCGGTAGGCCTGGTCGATAATCGGCACCAGCGACGCAATCGACACGGTGCGCATTCGGGCGTTGCCGCTGTTGGCGTCTTCAAGGGCGAAGTTGATATAGTCGAAGGCCTCGTCGAGGCGTCCCTGCAGATAAAGCCAGTTGGCCAGCGCGGGAAGCGCGAGCCCCTCCTTGACGGCCGCTTCTATATCGCTCACAGCCGCTTTGGCGAGAAAGGCAGCGTATTGCGTCTCGTCGCCCTGGTTGCGGTATACCTCCGCCATCTGGAAGGCCGCCATGCCGTAGAGGTTCGACTCGGGCGTGAGGCCGGCGAGCAATGTTTCGAGGGTCTTCTTGGCATCCTTGTATTTCCCTTCGGTTACCGCACGCTCGGCCGAGAGGAAGGCATAGAAGCTGTCGGTGCGCGGCAGGTTGTTGAGCAGACTGTCGTCAAACTGGTAATAATGATGCGCATACGACTCGTAGATAGGGCTTTTGTCGGTAACATAACACATCATGTAGAAATACAGCTGACGTCCTGCCTTCCACATCTCCACCTTTCCGGCAGCGTCGAGGTCGGCCCGCGCGAGAGTGTCGAGTTCGGCAAGCGCCTGCGGGAATATTCCCGACATGCTCAGTCCGTTGATCAGCGCGACGCGGCTTTCGGTGCGGTCGGCGGGATTGTCGCCGGCCAGTCCCAGAGCCACCGAGGCGTATTTGAGTGCCGAGTCGGCATTCGACGACTTGTAGCTGCGCGAAATCTCGAGCGTAAGCGTAAACCTACGGCGCACGTCGGCTTCCGGCGCTTCGGCAAGAAGATGCTTGAGCGAGTCGGTAAATTCCCGTTTGCGTGCGTCATATTGTCCCGACATCCTTATCGCCTTGTCGAGCAACTTCAGTTCGGCTACGGGTACCTCCTGCGAATGTGCCCCTCCGCTCTGCCTCGAGCACGAAGCGGCCGCTATCGAGCACAGGCAAACTACCGGCAGGAGAAGGCGGACAGCTGATGCGTATATATGTGGAAATCTCATAATCATGTCATTTACGCTGATTCAGATGCAAAAATAATAATATTCGGTGTCAAAGGCAAATATCCGGCTATCCTGCTCCTGCTCACATAATTCGGTGTAAAAACGCAAAGCACTTGTTACGACGTTAATATTATTTAGTATTTATACACTAATATTTACAGCCGGCGCATCGTTTTATGTTCGAATCAGAAACCAATACAATTGATTCAAAACCGTATATACAAGCAGATAAACGCGTGAGGCCCTTCCCGTCAGGGTTATCATCACTCAGTATTAAGACGCCGGAAGATCCGAACGCATATCTACCCCTTAATCGCATATTTGATATAGTTGAAACATCATTGTCTAAATTTTGGGTTATATACATTAGTAATTTCTGACTCCCGCTTAAAGCGCCTGAGTGCCGCGGGAGGGAAAAACCGGTCATCGAGATGGTGCCCGGTTTTTTTATTATGTATCATTAGACCAATGTCGGATATTTTAGCTAACTTTGGTCCGTAATCAAAGCAGACCGATATATGACAAGAAAAAGACGCAATCCGTTTGACAATATGGACGACGGGCTATCATTCCTACCCGACCATGATCAGCATTCCCTAAAGGATTTCATGTTCATGTCGCTCATGGAGCACCATGGTATCACACCGGAAAAATACACTCAGTTTCTCGCCTCCACAAAAAAGGAAGAAAGAGAGAATATGGCGCAGCTTTTCGAAGACGCCGTGCTCGGCGGTTCCGGCATATTCGACAACGATGACGCCATGGACTTCGACGACAACCCCTTCTTAGTCGAAGCACCGAGAGCTATCCCCGACGCCGACAAGAAAAGCCTGAGACTTAAGATTCAGATGAAGGACGTAACCAAGCCGCCATTCTGGCGCGAGGTAACCGTGCCCGCCGACTTCTCCTTCCTGCAGCTGCACTACGTAATCCAGACCGTTACCGGCTTCTGCGACAGCCACCTCTGGCATTTCCAGAAAAAGCCCTACGGCGGAGACCTCTGCATCGCCATTCCATACAACGATTTCACAGGCGAGGGGGTGGATAGGTTGACAAACGATGCCGATGAGACCCCGCTGACAAGTTTCCTTGCCCGCAAAGGGGACAAACTCGTATACACCTACGACTTCGGCGACGACTGGATGTTTGATATAACCGTACAGGAGGTGGCCGACAGAAAGGCAGACCATCCCGTACTCGAGAAGTGGAAAAGCGACCTTCAGCCCATCGAAGACACGGGAGGCCCGATGGCGTACGCTGACATGCGAAAGTTTATGGACAACCCGGAAGCAGCGTCAAAATCAACCATTGAATGGCTCTCCAATATCTTCGGCGCCTCCGGCATAAATGATATTATAGAGGAGCTGCACGCAAGCTGCATCGATCCGGAAGAAGTAAACAGCGATCTGGCTGATATATCAGACTTCCCGGAAGAGGATTGAACAGGACCGGCTCCTGAATCGCCTTTGACTCAGGAGCCGACCGTGCTATTCACTACATTCTGCCCCCAGAGGTCAGAATATCATCTGAAGCCTCACCTGAAAGGCGTTGAAGTCGGTTCTCGGCATTCCCGGGCGATCCCACGCATGAGTGTAGCTGTATCGTACCTTGCCGATTATGTAGCGGTTGAAGTAATAGTTGAGGCCTACGCTCACGTCGTTGACACGACCGCCGAGTATCGACGCGCCTATGTCTGACAGCGAGGTATAGTTATAGCAGGCCACGGCTTCGAGCGACCCCTTGCGCGGAGTGTCGATTCCGGCCAGCCCCATGTTGTAGGTGTAGTCGCGACCGAGGATTATGCCGCGCAGACTCGCGTAGGCACCGTATGCGCGGTAAGCCGGGAGCGACTGCCGGCGGTTAACCTGCATAAAGAAGTATTGGCTTTCGAGCGCCACTCGGCCGTAGCAGGCCATAAGCTCGGGCGTCAGTTTCCAGAGGTTCATGGCGTGGTCTACTGTGGCCGAGAGAGCCGACACCTGCGTCACCTTTGTCGGGAAGTTGGCCCCGAAGCTGAAGCTGTCGTGCTCGTCGGCGCCGTTCCTTTTGGAATACTGGGGAGTGAGAAACGCTCCGCTGAATCCAACCTGAAGCATACGTCCCTCGTCGTGGAACGGACGGCCCACAAGGCGCGTGCGCACTCCGTAGCCCTGCTGCGTCATCTCGTCCCTGCCTGTAATCATTGAGGCCGAACGGGGTTCCACATGCGCCGCGAGCGCGGTGTAGTATCTGTCGGCCGAATGTATCCACTGCACGCCTATCATGTGCGGCTCGTTGAAGATGGTGTTGCTTATCGGCTCGATCATGGTCGGCTTCATGCATGCCGCCGTAGAGTTCTGATAGCCGAACTGCTGCATCTGCAGGCCGGCGCGGATATAATCGGTGGGCGAGAACGTGTATTGCATCCACACATCCTTGAGCAGCACCTTTCCGTAGGCGTAGCCCGCCTCGATTTTGGCCGACCACCGTCCGTAGCTGGCCGCGACGCCAAGACGCACGTCGGGGATGGCCACGCCGTCGGGAAATTCCTCTTTCTGCGGCGAGGCATAGAGGGCGCCGTCGAGAAGGATTGTGCCGACGGGGCTGAGTTTGAGTTTTTCCGTTTCAGAGGCCGTTTCAGCGGCACTCACTGTGTCTGAGTATATTAAGCCGGCAGACGCCACTGCCAGCAGTGCAAGGTATTGTTTCATGGCGCAAAAGTACAATATTTTTTTCACACCTGCGTCACATCGGCCCGTTTTGCAGGTCATATCTTCGTAACCCCTCCACTATCGCGACGGGCATCAGAATATGTTTTCAGAAAAAAGAAAATATTTCAGCGACACGGTTCTGCCTCTGCAAGGCAGGATGTATGCGGCGGCCCTGGCCATAACAGGGTCGGCCGACGACGCCGCCGACGCCGTGCAGACCACCATGATGCGCGTCTGGGAGGGTATAGCGCAAGGCAACAGGCCCGCCAACCCCGCCGCCTACTGTATCGCCTCGGTGAGAAACGCATCGCTGACCATCATCGCAAGGCGCAGGACGGGGATAGCCATCGACGGAAACGACGGCATAGATCCCCCCTCCGACGCCGCCGCCGACAGCCGGGCCGAACTCTCGGACGCGAGGCGGCTGATGGGCAGCCTCCCCGAACGCGAACGCAAGGCGGTGGAGATGAACGCTTTTGCCGGATGCTCGGCCGACGAGATTGCCGAAGCGCTCGACGTAACGGCGGCCAACGCCCGGCAGATACTGAGCCGCGCCCGCCGCCACCTCCGCTCCCTCTTTAAATGACTCTAAAGCTATGGATACGAAAATCAACCGCATACGGCTTCTTCTCGAAAGATATTACGACGGCGCCACCTCTCCCGACGAAGAGCGTGAGCTTGCCGGGCTGCTCGATTCGGCCTCGCCCCTCCCTGCCGACCTCGAGCCCGACAGGGCGATGTTCAAGGCTCTCGCCGAAGCATCCGAAGCAGACGTGCCCGAAAGTCTCACCCGGGCCATAATGGAGGGTGTCGACGCCCGCATACGCCAGGCATCGAAGCCCCGGCGCCAACGCTTCATGGCTATAGCCGCCACGCTCACCGCTGCCGCGGCCGCCGTGATGCTGATAATCACTCCCCACGGGGGCGGCAACCTCGCCACAGGCGGCTCACTGACCGCCTCCGCCCCTACGGCCGACACCGCCACGCTTCCTGCTCCTACGCCCACGAAAGAACAGTCCCCTGCTCCGGAAGTAAAAGAGAATCAGGCTTATGCTCCGGCTCCCCGACGGGCGAAAGCGGTTTACGCCGCCGCACGCACACCCGTGGCACAGCCCGCCGAAGAAGAGATTTCACCCGAAGAGATGGAAGCCATGCGCAATGCCTTCGCCACCCTCGACAAGACCGGCGAACGGCTGCGACGCATCGACGAGACAATACGCGACGCCGGCGAAACCACACGCATAGGAATAGGACGCGCGGCGGCCGCCATGTCGCAGATTAACCCACTGTCAGATAATTGAATGAATAAACAAACACCATATCCCATGAAAGCATTGAAATCCATATTGATTGCAGTCGTGCTGCTGTTGGCGGCACTCCCGGCCTCGGCCCAGCGGATATTCGGGCAATATCCCGACAATCCGGAAATCACTTCGGTCTATATCTCCCCGGCGGCCATGCGCCTCGGCCTCAAGGCCATGCAGAACGACGACAAGGGGAGCGAATCGCTCAAATACGTAACCAATCCGCGAGGCATGGAGGTGCTTACATCTGAGAACCACGCGTCGGCCAGCCTGCTGCGCGAAGACTGCGCCTCGATAATCAGGAATCTGAACCTCGAGCTCCTGCTCAACACGCAGGCGAAGGATGAAAGCGTCAACATCTATGTCGGCTCAATATCAGACGACAACAAGGCGAAAGACATCCTGATAGAGACTGCCGGAGCATCGGAATACACCGTGGTCTACATCCGCGGCGACATCGACATCAACAGGTTCTTAAACGACGGCAAGAAATGAAAAGACACCTCATTATCATAGCCCTGGCGTTAACAGCGATGCTTGCGTCATGCGGTTCGTCAAAAGAGTTCTCACGCCTCGGCGGCCTCGACGGAGTAGATGTAGTCCATATACCGCAAGGGATGATGGCCATGGCCAAAACCGCCGGACTCACCTCCGGCGACAAAGAGCTGCGGCGCGTGGTGAACGGCGTGAAGAGCCTCGACGTGGTGAGCTGCGACAACAGGCGCAGCCGCGAGGAGGTGATGAAATGCGCCCTCGAAGCCATATCCGATTCAAAGTCGGAACTGCTCATTGAAGTAGCCGAGAAAAACGAGCGCACCGCCATCTACGGCCGTTGCGACGAAGGAAGCGACAAGGTGGCCGATGTCGTGATAGTGGCAGAATCGGCCGGCGACCTCTCCGTAATCCGCGCGAAAGGGAAATTCGACATCACCGACCTTCTCAACTCCGACTCGTCGAGAATAAAGTTCTTTTCGCACTGACCCGCCCGTTTCCCCTCCTTAGAGTATGTTTGAAGTTAACTTCTATTCACTTGAAGAGGATTTTTTGAGATGATTTCGCAAGTCGAAGAGGGAGCGATGCGGGCATCGTGACCGATGAGGCTTGGCGAAATAAGCCAAAAAAGACCTTCAGGGGGATAGAAAGACTTTTTTCGGAGTATGTTCAAATCAATTCGTGTTAAATTCAAACATACTCTTAGACACCGTCTGCGCCCTCCGACCAATGAAAAGGTCAGAGGGCGCTTCTTTTAGCCGTCTTTAAGACGCTATTTTGCAGAAAGCATGGCGTTTTCTTGGCGAAAACGATTTAAAGTGCTATCTTTGCGAACCGATGCCGGGCCCGACGCGCCGGCAGGCGAATCCTCAGACACTATCTAACACCATTTTTTTATGCGACACTTATCACTATCAGTCATTCTGACGGCTGCTTCGTTCGCCTACGCGGGCGCGGCTTACACGCCTCCGTGCACACTCGCCGTCGACAACGAGCAGCAATTTGAGACACAATGGGTTACCGTAGACGCCAACGGCGACGGCTCGCCTTACCTCTTTCGCTTTGGAGGAGACGCGGCCTACTACACCCAGAACAAAGGAAAGGCCGCCAACGACTGGGTGATAAGCCCGGCCGTAACGCTCACCGCCGGCGTTACCTACAACATCGTGGCCACCGTGCAGAACCTCACCACCTATTCCTCCGACAAAGATAAATTCAAGGTCTGCACCGGAACCGCCCAGACCACCGAGGGGATGACAAACACCATTTTCAGCGTCGAAAACCTCTACAAGTCGTCGACGCCGGAAGAGAAAAACGGCAAGTTCACACCGACCGTCTCAGGCGACTACTATTTCGGACTCCACCTCTATTCCGACTCCTACAACGGCGACTTCAAGCTCATGGGATTCCGCATCGAGGCTCTGGCGAGCATCCCCGCAGCCGTATCCGACCTTATGTCCGTCCCGGCTCCTGAAGGAGCCTTGCAGGCCGACCTCTCGTGGACATGGCCGACGGCCGACACCTTCGGCGGCACACTCACTTCGATAAGCGGCGCCGACATCTACCGGGGCACCTCCGCATCTTTTGTGGCCGACGAGGCCTCGAAGATCGGCTCCGTGAGTGCCGGAGCTGAGCCGGGCGGCAAAGGCTCGTTTGCCGACACTCAGGTGCCTTCTTCGGGAGAATACTACTATAAAGTGGTGCCCTTCAACGAGAACGGCGTTTCGACCTCCACTCCGGCATCGGCCGGCCCCATCTGGATAGGTCCCGACCGGAGCCTGAAGGCCGTAACAGGTCTTACCGCCTCGGCCGACGAGACGGCTTCTTCAATCTCGCTGACATGGAACGCTCCCGAGGGCACCAACGGCGGATATGTCGACCTCTCGAAAGTGGTCTACAACATCACGCGCTCGAAAGACGGAGCCGCGGCCGTAACCATCGCCGAGGGATGGAACGGACAGCTCCCCTACGTCGACTCGTCGCTACAGGGTCTCGGCTCATACACCTACACCGTGCGCACCGTCTACGACGGCTCAGCCGGATTCTCGTCTGCCACAAGCAACGCCGTCATAGCCGGAGGAACAATGCCTCTCCCCTACGCCAACACATTCGACTCGCAGCAGAGCGTGGAGCTCTTCACCTTCTTCAACGGCCCCGACGCCACCCGCGGATGGACCTACAGCTCGTCGAAGAAAGCCCTCGACTACTGGGGCGGCTCGACAGCCGACGCATGGGCCGCGCTTCCGGTGTTTGCCCTTGAGGCCGGAAAGACCTACCGCCTCGCATTCTCGGCCTACGTGTCGAGAGCGGCAAGCCCCAAGAACCTGTCCATAGCCTTCGGCTCCGAACCGACGGCCGCAGCGCTCACCGGCGAAATCTTCTCTGAGCAGATAGCAAACACCCTCGGCGGCGCGCGCGGCCTCACTTTCAGCGTCCCGGCCGACGGCAACTATTATATCGCTTTCCATTGCTTCGGAGCAAGCGACTCCAACGACCTCTACGTCGACGACCTCTCGCTCGAAGCCGTCGAGACCACTCCGCTCCCCGTAGAAGCAGCTTCGGCCGAGGCTGCGCCCGCCGGCGCCCTCAAGGCGATAGTGAAGTGGACCAACCCCTCGAAAGACACGGCCGGCAATCCCTTGCAGGGCATCTCTAAAGTGTCCGTAAGCCTCGACGGCAAGGAAGCCGGCAGCGTGGCCAATCCTGCGCCCGGAGCAGAGTCGTCGGTAGAGATTGCCGTGGCCGAACCCGGCAGATATACCTTCTCGATAACCGCATTCTCGGGCGAGGCCGCTTCCCCCGCCGTAGAGGTACAGACACCCTGGGTGGGCTTCGACACCCCGCTCGCCCCGGAATCCGTTACAGTTACCGTAGGCGACAATGAGCGCACGGTGAGCTTCGAGCCGGTAACCGCCGGAGTCAACGGTGGATACGTCGACACGGCCGAACTGCGCTACATCGTGAGCCGCAACGACGACGTGCTCACCACCGACCTCGACACTCCTCCCTACGTCGACGCAGAGGGCGACCTTCCGCTCGCGGTCTACACATATTCGGTGAAAGCCATCAACGGCGACTTCACCGGCGAGGCTGCGTCGGCAGCTCCCGTAGTGCTCGGAGACGCACTGCAGCTCCCCTATCAGCCCGACTTCGCCGACGCCGAGACATTCGCGCTCTGGACTCTCACCAACGGATGGAAATACGACTCCTCGGCCAAGACGCTGAAAACCTCAGCTTCCGACTCATGGGCGTTCACTCCCCCGATGATAATGAAGAAAGGTACCTGCGCAGTCAGCTTCCGGGCCACCTGCTACAACTACCGCAACCAGGAAGACATGAAGGTGTATCTCGTGAAGACCACCGACCTTCCCATCCCGGCGGACGCTCTCCTCGTGGCCGAACATCATGTTGAATCGGTAAGTTTCCCCGACCTCACGACCAACACATTCACCGTCGACGAAACAGGCAGATACTACCTCGCCTTCGGCCTCGACAAGACCAACTGGACGCTTAGCCTCACGGAGGCCGAAGTGAAGCAGCTCACTGAAGAGGACGAGCCCGACGGAGTGGACTTCAGCACCGCCGAAGGCTCGCTCTCCTACAGTGCCGACGCCGACGCTCTCATCGTTGGCCGGAGCGGACGCCTCTGCGTGTTCGGAATGCAGGGTGCCTCCGTTATGGCTGCCGACGCCGAATGTGGCACAGTATCCGTAGGCGCACTTGCTCCGGGGGCCTACATCGCAGTGCTCACCGACGCCGACGGACGCCGCTTCACAATCAAGTTTATCAGATAAGCAGCTACTTAAGCAAGAATCAGATGACACACATTCGCGGAATGAAACGCATACACTCAGCCTCACTCCTCACGCTCACAGCCCTCTCGGCCCTGGCACTGACACCCGTGGTGCAGAAGGCCGGGAAGGCTCCCGAGGCTCCGCGCGAGCACTACGACGGCATCCGCCGGCTCGCGCCGCAATACGCCGACTCCGATTCCGGACTCAAAGCCGATTTCTCGGTGGCCGGAACCGGGTCGATGCAGCCTATTGCAGTGGAGAATTTCGATGCCGGCGCGGGCGGATGGAAATTCGACCCGACAGTCAACGTAGTGTGGGAGGTGAGCCGCGTGGCTGAGCCGGGAGAGCCCAAGAGCTTCTCGGCCATCGACGAGACCGACGTGGCCTCGCTGAAAGTGAAGGGCCCTTATCAGACATATAAGCGGGAGAAATCGTCGGCATGGTCGCCTGAATACGACATTCCGGCTAAGGCCTCGCTGACATTCTGGGCAGGATTTACGAAAAACTACGACGACGAATGTCGCCTCGACCTGCAGGCCTGTATGCCCGGCGACACCCTCGACCTCTGGAACTCAACGCAGGCCGAAGGTGAACGTCCGTGGGCATGGCGGCAGGTGAGCGTCGACATCAGCGCGCTGGCCGGGAAGAAAGTGGTGTTCCGCTTCCTGTACGGTCCGGGCAAGAAAGACTCGTTCAACACCGGAGGCTACCTCGGCGACTTCGCAATCGACGCCTTCACCATATCGGGTACGAAGACCGTGGAGCGTGTGGAGGCCGCCACAGGCGAGACCATCGCCCTCGCCGACCTCTCGGAAGGGGAACCGGCCGAATGGCTCTGGACAATGCCCGGAGCCGTACCCCCGACATCGACTGAACGCAACCCGACCGTCTACTACACCCGCGACGGCGACTACGACATCACGCTCAGCGTGGCCGACAGCCGGGGCAACAGGTCGGAGAAGACCCGCCGCGGGTTCGTCCACGTTACCGGCACCGCGCCCGAGGCTCGCATACTCACCCCGGCCACATTCCGCTATTCGGCCACACGCATGCCGATGGTGGCACCGCTGGCACCGGTGGTCTACCGCGACGCCTCGGCCGGATTCCCCGAATCGTGGAAATGGACATTCACCGGCGTAGACGCCGACCCGCAGACTCTGACCGAATCGGACGTCGAGGAGCCCGAAGTGGCCTACAGCTTCCTGCACGAACAGCACGCCACGCTCGAAGTGGCCAACGCCCACGGCAAATCGACCGACTCGGCCACCGTTAGCGTCGAATACTCCGGAGTGGTCAACAACCTCCGCCCCGACGACCGCGCCACCAACTACGACATGGAAGACTGGGGTCTCTTCCCCGGATCCAACACCCGTAAGATCACAGCCTTCGCCGAACGGTTCTCGGCGCCCTCGCGCCCCGTTGTGGTTCACGGAGCTTACGTCTACTTCACCCGTGCCCTCGCCACCGAGGTGGTCGACCAGATAGCCAACGTGGGCGTGCATCTCTACACCTCGAAAGACGGCCGCCCCGACCGAAAGCTCGACTCATGGTGGTGGAGCGTATTCGAGCTCGACACCCCTTCGACCGGAGGCGAACTCGTAGGCACCGCATTCCAGTTCACCGAAAACCCGGTGGTCGACGGTGAGTTCTTCATCGTGGTCGACGGGCTTCCCGAGTTCAGCGAGGGATGCTGCGTGGCGTTCGGAATGGCAGGATTCCGCGACTCGGGCAACACGGCCATGATACTCAAGGAAGGGGAATGGACCGAAGTGGCCGAATGGTTCGGAGCCGGCAAGCACACGTCGTTCATGATCTATCCCTCCATATCCCATTCCGTCATGTCGCCGCTGCCGACCGGCGCTCCCGCCGAGGCATCGGCAGGACGCGAGGCGGGAACCATCGACTTCCCAATCTTCTCTTTCCTCGGCTATAAAACTCCCGCCAAGGCCGACTGCGACTGGCTGAGGCTCGAAGGCTCGCCCAACGGGCTGACCGTAGACACCCTGAAGATAGCCTACGACCGCCTGCCCGACGGAATGACATCGCGCCGCGGCACGCTCACCCTCACCGACGGAGCCTCGACGCTCGACATCCACGTTACCCAGACCGGAGAAGGAGCCGCCGGCCGCATCGAGGCAGACGGCGTCCTCAGAGCCGGCCCCTCACCCTTCGGACCCACCCTCGCCGTCTCCGGACTCGTCCCCGGCAAACCCATGACCGTAATCTCGGCATCGGGACAGACGATGGCAGCCGTCAGCCCCTCGGGCCCGACGCTCACCCTCGCCACCGAGGCCTGGCCTCCCGGAGTCTACATCATCTCCCAGGGAAAACAACGCACCAAAGCGATAAAACGCTGACAGACATCCCAGCCCATCGGTGGCCGGCATCCCAAGAGGATCGCCGGCCACCTTTTTTAGCACCCGCAGACAACAATACGCCAATCCCGACGTTACAAAGAAAACCAGCTACGGACCAATATGAAAAGCGCTTTATACACACGCACCGGCGACGCCGGCACCACATCGCTCGTAGGAGGCACGAGAGTGAAGAAAAACAGCGTAAGGCTCGAAGCCTACGGCACACTCGACGAGTTCTCCTCATTCCTCGGATGCGTGCTCTCCGACCCCGGATGCGACTCCGAGATAAAAGGGC
Organism: uncultured Porphyromonadaceae bacterium; assembly: GCA_945873625.1. Lineage (GTDB taxonomy): Bacteria > Bacteroidota > Bacteroidia > Bacteroidales > Muribaculaceae > Lepagella. Next base: position 44,327 of record CAMCDS010000017.1, read on the forward strand.
AGCTCCTTGAAATACAGAACATGCTCTTCAACCTCGGAGGATACCTCGCCTCGGAAGTGGAGGAAGGCACACAACCCCCGGCATGGGGACTGACCGACGACAGCATCTCACGCATCGAAGGATGGGTCGACGCCCTCGACGAACAGACCCCTAAAGTCAACGCCTTCGTGCTCCCCGGAGGATGCATGCTCGCCGCCAAGGCCCACGTATGCCGCACCGTATGCCGGCGTGCCGAGCGACGCATACTCGACCTCGCCGACAGCGCATACGTCGACCCACGCCTGCTCACCTACTTCAACCGTCTGAGCGACTACCTCTTCATCCTCGCCCGCTACTTCAACTTCACGGCCGGCGTAGAAGAGATAATCTGGAAAAAAGACCTCTGAGCCCCTCCGTGCTATTGCAATTTAGCCGCACTTTTTATAATTTTGCGGCGTTTTTTACCCGAAGCATCGGGAAGGCGACCTTTACGGCCCGCATATCAAACTGAAAATCAAACAGAAAGACATACAAAGCAATGTACTGGACACTTGAACTCGCGTCGAAACTCGAAGACGCACCCTGGCCCGCGACCAAAGAAGAGCTCATCGACTTCGCCATGCGAAGCGGAGCGCCGCTTGAAGTGATAGAAAACCTACAGGAGATAGAAGACGAGGGCGAAGCCTACGAAAGCATCGAAGAGCTCTGGCCCGACTACCCCTCCAACGAAGACTTCTTCTTCAACGAGGATGAATACTAACTGAAAATCAATTAGTTAACTAATTAAAAATAAGAAACTTACAATGGAGACCACCTCGGCTTTGGGGTGGTTTTTTCTTGTCTAAACACCCCCAAATGTATCAAATTAACCTTTTATAAAGTAATACACGCTACCCATTCGCTACCCCAAGACATCAAAAAATCCTCCACAAAAAAGGAATAGTAAATGGTAGTGAGGCTGGTCCCAGACAGATTGCGAAAGAATTACGCAATCGTGGTGCTTTGGTGTATTATGAATGTGAGAATAATCGAGACTGGAAGAAGTTCATCAAGTCAGTTGAAGTTGCTGATATTGTGAAGTTCTCTGACGAGAATGTTCCTGACATAACTTTCTGTGCTGATTACAAGAACAAACTGTTCATACAGACACAAGGCTCGAAGGGATTACGTTTCAGCCTTTGTGGTGGTGAATGGGTTCACCTTGACCCCGTAAAGGTCGATACTGTTGTTGACTGGGAGGGTTGCGGTGATACTATTTCGGCAGTGTTCATCAATGAACTGAATAAAATTGGATTATCCAAAATATCCGAGTTAACAAAGAGCCAAGTATTGACCGCACTTGGTATGGCTGTTGAAAAAGCAGCACTCTGTACCCAGTATTATGGCTCAAAAGGATGGTTAAAGTCTAAATGATATTACTATGAGTAAAGGTAGTGTCGCTCCTCTGATAAAAGAGTATTATCCGGAATATTATATGCTTAAAGAATATCCTATTGGTAGTTGTGCTCCAATTAGAGCCAATACAGATGAATGGGGTATATTGAGCAATATATATCCGACAGTTCTTGTCGTTGATGGTGTGGAGTTTGCCAGCAGTGAACAACTCTTTCAGATGATGAAATTCTCTGATAAAGACATATTGTTGGACATATACAAAACAAGAGGTATGACCCCAAAGATGAAAGCCAATAAAATTGAAAACAGGGCTTTTATAAGACCAGACTGGGGGCAAGTAATCATTGATTGTATGAAGTTCTGCCTGCAGACGAAATATGACCAATGTGAGGATTTCAAGAATACTCTACATAATACCAAGGGGTTGAATATCGTCGAGGACGAAACCAATAGAAAAACCAGCAAGAAAGGCAATGTAAGACCCACCGACACGTGGGGTGTGATTAAGGATGGAGATATGTATAAAGGCAGCAACCTGATGGGTAGATTGTTGATGGAGCTGCGAGATAATGGAAAATTAGAATACCACCTGCCTGACGATATATTCGATTTCATATCAATTCTGAAATCAAGCGGCCGGATATAAAAAAAAGAACCCATACGGATTGTATGAGTTCTTAATGGTTTGACCAGTGTATTTTCGAGGAAATTACGCAAGTTGAAGAGGGAATGTAGCGAGCTACATGACCGATGAGACTTGACGAAATTTACCGAAAATACACCGGGGCGGGGTAATATAAATTAAAATTAATAAATAAAACATGCACCCGCGAACAATATAATATTAGCGTATTCTCGCAGCTTCCTGCCATCTTTAGTCTTTTGGTTCAGTCACATAGCCCGCTATGCTCCTTCACCTGCAAGACTAAATCTGACCGAAATCTGCGACCCCTGCGTTAACAAATATTGGGGAATGGGGTCTAAATCATATCACCCTGGAACCGAGTTATTTTACAAATACTTTCTTGCCATTTTTGATGTAGATACCCGGAACGGGGTTAATGACTTTGCGCCCAAACAGGTCGTACATATCATCTCCGGAGTCCTTCTCGGCAACTATAACGGGTTCAACGCCGGTGCTAAGTTCCTCGGATAAGACAAAGCTGGAAACCTTTACCCCCGAAGAGAGCGTTGCCTCTTTGGTTTGAGCATTGAGATAAGCCTTGCCGCGCGTTACGGTAATTTTTGAGCCATCGGTGCTTATTATAACACCGGTTTTGCTCTTCGCTATGCCGAGATAGAAGCCAAGGCCAGAATAGGAATCTTCGTCGTTGTACATGAGATCGTAGAGGGTGTAGCCGTCATCGGCTGTTATATTAGTCCTATAGTTATCGGGGGTAGCCACAAGATTGTTCACGGAATAATCAGCCGGAGTCAATGCTGTGGTCTCATTTGCCTTATAGTTCACATACTCGTCATCCGACTTTAGCAGCACGCCTTCGCCCATTGCCACTTGGTCGTCGCTGCGCCGGCTCAATTTCAAAGCGCCTCCGCTCACTGTGACATTGAAAACTTTGAGCGTTCTTTTCTCCGGAACGGAAATGGTAACATCGGATGTCCAGTTGCTGAACGTTGCCCAATAGGTTTCGTCTTCTATTTTCTTTGACATAGCGAGAATTTTGTATGCCGAATTGATTATGGGATATTTGTCCGTTCCGAGGTGCTGCCCCCATATGCCCGGCAATGCGTTGTCAAGCAGATAGCACACTTCGCCTCGTTCAAATTCCGCTGTGCTCCTACCTTCGGCACAACCTGCTTTGTCGGAGCCGCCAATTCCACCAACCTTGCATTTATCTTTGTCATAATAGCAGCGGGTGATATTTTTATAGTTAGCGCCGCACACGCCGCCGACATCACGGGAGCCGGTGACTACACCGATATTATAGCAACTTAAGATATTACTTCCGTTATTAATTCCGCACACGCCGCCGATATTTGAGTCGGTGCCGGTGACTGTGCCGGTATTATAGCAGCTAATGATTGAGCCATCATTCCAACCGCACACGCCGCCGACATCTATAGAGCCGGTGACTGCGCCTATATTATAGCAGTTGAAGATTAAGCCGCCTGCGTTCGCTCCGCACACACCGCCAACGCTTGACTTACCGGTGACTGCGCCGTCAACGCTGAGGTTTCTAATCGCGCCACCCGAGCCGATACAGCCGAACAAACCTTGATAAGACTCTGTGCCGTTGATATACAAGCCTGTTATTTTGTGTCCGCCGCCGTCAAAATCGCCTTTAAAATGAGTTGACTCATTGCCTATCGGTTTCCATGACTCGCCTGATCCGCTATTGTATTTTCCCGACATATCTATATCTGCGGTCATGGTGAAATACACACCGCTGAGATCCCTTCCGGCGTTTACCTCATCGTATATCAGTTCAAGCATCTCAAGGTCGGGAACGATAAACGGATTTGTTTCAGTACATGTGCCCCTCAAATTAGTTTCGGGATTTGAACTTAATATCGGTCTTCCCAACCAGGACATTTCCCAGATATTTGTAAAATCCCAATCAACAAATGTTTTCTCCACCACAAAAT
>CAMCDS010000018.1 GCA_945873625.1 uncultured Porphyromonadaceae bacterium
AACACGAAAGTAGGAGATAAACGCCCTATGATTAGTGTTTACCTCCTACTCGATTGATGCGTATTGCGGTTACGGACGCCAGTGGGCGCGGCGCACTATCGACTTGGCGTGGTGGCCCTGGCGGTGTGAGTGGCGCACGTTCGACTTCTTGTAGTGGTAGGGCGCGGCACACCTGCTGTGGGAGCGGTGGTGCGGGCGATCGTCCACATACTCGTAGTCGTGATGGTGCTTGTGGTGTTTCTTCCAGTGTTTCTTCTGGTGCTTTTTCCACTTCTTGTAGTGTTTGTAGCGATGTTTGTAGTAGTCTTCCCAATCGTCGTCGTCCCAGTCGTCGTCATCGTCGTAGTAGTAATACGCCGGGTGGGCGACGCGGACATGAACCGGACCTCCGTGTGCGTGCATACCAGCTCCGCCGGGTCCGAATGAGAAACCGAACGACTGTCCGAGCACCGCCGGGGAGTAGGCTCCCAGCACGAGGCCGACAAGCAGAGTGGTGAGTAATCTTCTGATTTTCATAGCTTTGATGCTTATTTCCCGGTCTTTCGGCGGCATCAGAGGGAGAGCAGAGCCGCTCCGCGTCCGGAAAAGGGTTCATTATTATAATCCCGAAGGACGGCGTTTTGTTCGTAACCGCCTCTTTCATCCCGTCGGTCTAAACACTATAAGGGGCTGAGACGTTAAGACATAGACGGCGGGACCTGTTCCGTTCTGCCTCAGATTTAAAAGGATTCTTAAACACATAATGCTATGTCAGACAACTACTCTTCCGACACTCGCCGCCTCACCACGGGCGACATCGTATTCATCATCGCATCGGCCATCCTCTTCCTCGGGGCGATAGGTATATTCATCTGGCTGCTTGTCGCCGCCGCCGAGCAGCACCTTGTGCGCAACCTCCTCTTCGGCTCGGCCTTCCTCCTCATCACCTTAGGGCTCGTCATCTTCAGCCTGGCCACCTACAACCATCCCCGCACGGCGCGCGGCGTGATGTGGACCACGCTCATCGCCGGCCTGGCCGTCTACGTAGTCGGCCTCTGCATCTACCAGTCGGCTCCCGAGCCCGACGTCGCCGTAGGCGATGAGATAGTACCCCGCACCGACGTGGCGGCCATCGACAGCATCGAGGCCGCCGACGGAATACCTGCCGAATAAGCGGGCGACGTCCGTGTGGATTATACGGAAAAATTTATTAAATTTGCGGTCTGATTCCCCGCTTCGCAGGGTTTCCGGCCGTAAAAACACTTATAAACACAAATTTGAAATGCAGAATAAGCTGAAATACATACTGATAGCTGTGGCGGCCCTGATAGTCGCCGCCGCTCTCCCCGCCGAGGCAAAGAAGAAAGGAGGGGAAGCCCGCATACGCTTCACCGAGTCGAGCTACGATTTCGGAGTGATTGACGAGAAGGGTGGCCCGGTAAGCCATGAGTTCGAGTTTGTCAACGAAGGCGACGGCAACCTCATCATCAAGGACGTGCGCACCCAGTGCGGCTGCACCCGTCCGGAATATCCCGTCAAACCCATCGCCCCCGGCAAGAAAGGGAAAATCAAGGTTACGTTCCTGCCGCAGGGACGTCCCGGCAGCCTCAACAAGGCCGCCACAGTCTATACCAACGGCAAGCCCGCCAAGCTGCAGCTGCGCATCAAGGGGCGCGTGGCTCCCAAAATGTGATTGAGCCATGAAGCCGACATTAAGAGCGTTGTGTCTGCTTGCGGCGGTGTCGGCCGTCCTCGCGGCAGGAGCTGAAATCAAATGGCTCGCCGACGACTACGACTTCGGGGCCATCAAGGAAGTGGCCGGCCCGAAGACCGGCAGCGTGCGCTTCGTGAACCTCGGCCCCGAACCGACGGTCATCAACCGCGTGCGCCCCAGCTGCGGATGCACCGGAGCCGAATACACCGAAGGGGAGATAATGCCCGGCGACACGGCCACAGTGAGCTTCACCTATAATCCCAAAGGGCGCCCCGGCCGCTTCGAGAAGACCGTAAAGGTCTACACCGGCGCCGACAACGACATGAAGGTTATCACCATCCGCGGCACCGTTATCGGCGCGCCCGAAACCCTCAGCGTGGCCTATCCCGTGGAGGTAGGTCCGCTCCGCCTCTCGACCAAGACGCTGCGGGCCGGCGACATACGCTACGGCACGGCACGCCATGTCTTCCTGCAAGGCTACAACCAGAGCGCCGACACCATCTATCCGCGCTGGAACCACCACGCGCGCTCGCTGAGCATCGGCGAGTCGGGCAGGGCCGTGGCTCCCGGCGACCTCGTTACGTTCAGCATTTACTTCAACACCCGCGAGGGGGAGATGCCCGGCGAGGTGAGCTATCCCATCGAGATAGTGGCCGATTCCGCCGCCGGCAATCCCAAGACCTGCACGGTGATGTTCAAGGCCAACGTTACCCCCGACACTTCCGGGGCCAACGCCGCGCAGCTTCAGTCGGGACCCTCGCTCGCCGTCAGCCCCGCGAGGCTCGACCTCGGCACCGTCGGCGACCGCAAGGAGATTGAGTTTACCCTCACCAACACCGGCAAAAGCGAGCTCCACGTGAAGCGCATCCAGGGCGAAGGCTTCACCGTCGGACGCATGCCCGTCCGCCTCAAGCCCGGCAAGAGCGGAGTGTGCAAAGGCTCGCTTCGCCTCACAGGCCGTCAGCCCGGCCCCTTCGCCGTGAAGATACAAATCGTGAGCGACGACCCCGTCAATCCCCTGTCGGAGCTCCGCGTCTCGGGCATCAGGGAGTGATGCCAGGTCCCTTAATAACGATAAATCAACACCGAACATACCTTAAATCATGGAACATCCAGAGAATGACTCGCAATACAAAGGATTGCAGGTGAACGGCGGAGTTACCTCGCAGCCCACCGTCAATCCTTATCTCAAATTCCGTCCGCGCCGCCGTCCGTCGCTCACTCCGGCCGACTATGTGGAAGGAATCGTCAATCGTAACGTCAGCATCCTCGGCCAGGCCGTAACGCTCATCGAGAGCACTGCCGAAGCCCATCAGGCAGTGGCGCAGGAGGTTATCGAGAAATGTCTGCCTTACGCCGGCAACTCGCGCCGCATCGGCATCACCGGCGTGCCCGGCGCCGGCAAGTCGACCTCTATCGACGTCTTCGGCCTGCATGTGCTCCGTCAGGGCCACAGACTGGCCGTGCTCGCCATCGACCCCAGCTCCGAGCGCACACAGGGCTCTATCCTCGGCGACAAGACCCGCATGGAGAAGCTCTCGCAGGAGAAAGACGCCTTCATCCGTCCCTCCCCCTCGGCAGGCTCGCTCGGAGGCGTGGCCCGCAAGACGCGTGAGACCATCGTGCTCTGCGAGGCGGCAGGCTACGACACCATCTTCGTCGAGACCGTAGGCGTGGGCCAGAGCGAGACCGCCGTCCACTCGATGGTCGACTTCTTCCTGCTCATACAGCTTGCCGGCACCGGCGACGAGCTGCAGGGCATCAAGCGCGGCATCATGGAGATGGCCGACGGCATTGTCATCAACAAATGCGACGGCGACAACGTGGAGCGCGCCAAGCTGGCCGCCGCCCAGTTTCGCAACGCGCTGCATCTCTTCCCGCCGACGCCCAGCAAGTGGGTGCCCGAGGTGCTCACCTACAGCGGATACTTCGAGCTGGGCATCGACGGCGTGTGGGACATGATCGACCGCTACTTCGACTATGTGAAGGGCACCGGCTACTTCGACACCAAACGTCAGCAGCAGGCCAAATACTGGATGGTGGAGACCATCGACGAGCAGCTCCGCGCCAGCTTCTACCATCAGCCCGAAGTGCGCGCCCTGCTCGAACAGAAAGAGATGCGCGTGCTCAACAACGAGCAGTCGTCGTTCACGGCCGCCAAAGACGTGCTCGACTTCTATTTCGACCGTCTGCGCAACAAGTAATCATCCGCGTACCCAACCGATTGGCGGCGCCGGGCAATAAAAGGCGTCCGGTGCCGTTAATCAAGGTAGGCGTCGCCGCGCCCTCCCGCGAAAGGCGCCGACATCATATCATAATACACCACCAACCGACCGAATCATGAAAATAGCAGGCAAAATCATTCTGCTGGTAGCCGCCGTGGCCCTTCTGACGGGCTGCAAAAGCTCGAATCTCGCGTATTTCAGCGATATAACCGCCACCGAAGGCTCGTTGCCCCTGACCAAGAGCGTATTGAAGATAGAGTCCGACGACGAGCTGCTCATCAATGTTTCGGCCGAAGTGCCCGAGGCGGCCGCCGCCTACAACCTGCCGGCCACCAACATAGCCAAGACGGGCTCGGAAATGATCATCAACACCACCACCACGCAGCAGCAGACCTATATAGTCGACAAGCGTGGCGACATCATCTTCCCCATCCTCGGCAAGATACACGTAGGCGGACTCACCACCGTGGAGCTCGCCGACGAGCTTACGCGCCGCATCTCGGCCGACATCGAGAACCCCTACGTGCGCGTGCAGCTCCTCAACTTCAAGGTCAACGTGATGGGCGAGGTAGAGAAGCCCGGACGCTATGAGTTCCCCTCCGAGCGCGTTACAGTGCTCGACGCGCTCGCCACCGCCGGCGACATGACCCCTTACGGAAAGCGTGGCAACGTTACCGTGTGGCGTGAGGAAGACGGCGTGGTTACATACCATAAGCTCGACCTCAACGACTCGAAGACCAACTCGTCGCCCTATTTCTTCCTCAAGCAGAACGACGTGGTCTACGTGGAGCCCTCCGACGCACGCGCCGGCCAGGCCGACTACAACCAGAACAACAGCTTCAAGGTGAGCGTGGTCTCGGCCATAGTCAGCGGCGTGTCGGTGATTACCACCCTCGTGATAGCTCTGGTAATCAATAAATAATCACGTCGGATTCCTGACCCGTACCGATTTTGTCATCATCATCCCCTGCCGCGCGTGGCGGCCAAAGAGATATAAATATGGACACCAACCAACGTCTCGACTCAAACGACACCAAGCTCAACATCACCTCCACGGTCGACACCTTCAAGCGCTACTGGTGGATCTATGTGGCCTCGATAGTATTGTTTCTCGGCCTGGCGGCCTTCTATCTGAAAGTGAAGGCCCCGGTCTACGACATGCACGCCACCATCATCCTCAACGAAGACGACGACCTCGGCAAAAGCAACCTCGGGGGACTCGGATCCCTCATGGCCTCGTTCTCGCTCGGAGGCGGGGGCTACAAATATGTGGAAGACGAGATTCTTCGCATCACGTCCCACAGCAACTACATGGACCTTGTGAAGAAGCTCAACCTCAACTATACATACGCCTCGAAGAAGGGCTTTTTCTCAAAAAAGAAGTTCTATTACCGCGACTCGCCGCTTGAGGTGTTCATCCCCGCCAGCGTGCTCGACACAATCACCACCTCCACCAACTTCAAGATTCGCGTCGCTCCCGACGGCCGCACGGCCGACATCAAGGTGAAGCAGGCGAAAGGGAAGGTGGTCTACGACCGTGCCGGCGTTTCGCTTCCGGCAATGGTCAAGACCCCCTACGGCACCTTCCGCGTGGCGCTGACCAAGGAGTTCCGCCCCGGCCAGCCCCTCAACATGACTGTCGGCGTGAGCAACCCCGCCGTTACGGCCGACGACCTCGCGAGAAACCTCTCGGCCAACACCCCGAGCAAGAAGTCGAGCATCGTGTTCTTCAGCTATGAAGACGCCAACATCGAGCGCGGCATCGACGTGGTCGACAACCTCATAGAAATCTACAACACCCGCGGTGCCGACGACATGCGCCGCCAGGCCGGTGCCTCGGTGGAATTCATCAAGTCGCGCCTCGAAAAGCTCTACACCGAGCTGGAGTCGAGCGAGAAAAGCATCGAATCCTACAAGCGCGACAACAAGATTGTCGACGCAGCCGCCGAAGCCGAATATATCTTCAAGAAGAAGCAGGTGATGGAGACCGGCATGATCGAATACGAGACCCGCGCGTCGGTGCTCCGCATGATTATCGACTTCCTCCGCTCCGACAACAACCGCTATTCCCTCATCCCCTTCGCCGGCGACATGCCGAAGGAGCCGCTTGAGGAATACAACAAGCTCGTCGTCGAGCGCATGCGCCTGCAGGAGCAGGCCAAGGGCAACAACTCGTCGCTGCGCACCATCTCGGCCCAGATCGACGCCATGCGCGAGAACCTGCTCACCTCGCTCGAGCGTGAGCTCGCCGCCACAGCCATCGCCGTCCGCGACATGAAGCGCAACAATGCCGGCACGTCGAGCCGCATCTCCGACTATCCGACCATGGAGAAAGACCTCCTCGCCCTCTATCGCGACCAGAAGATCAAGAATCAGATCTACGCCTATCTGCTCCAGAAGCTCGAGGAGAGCGAGCTCAAGCTCTCGCGCGACATCCGCGCCGGCAAGACCGTCGATGTGGCATATTCCGACATCAAGCCGTCAAAGCCCAACAAGATTCTGGTGGTGGTGCTGGCCTTCATCGGCGCCATAGCCTTCGCCTACTGTGCGGCGATGGCCCTCGGCTTCATCCGCACGCTCCTCGCCCGCCGCAAGGCCGGAAAGGATAAGGCGGCTGCCTGAGTGTCTTCACCCCCCCGACATTCCGATGGCTCCGACAGCAGAGAAACAATATTTCGTGTCGAAAGGTAAACTCGTCATCTACTGGCTGATGTTTACCTTTTGGCTGCTGGGCTTCTATCCCTTCGTGGTCCAGCTGTCGTCGTATAAGCTCTTCGAGGTTATCGACGGTCGCGTCATGCTCTTCTTCGAGGTGGCCTACATCCTCCTCGGCCTCCTGCTCCTCCGCCGGCGCTCCGACATCTGGATCACGGTCTCCTTCATGGTGCTCGCCTTCATAAGCACCGTGATAGTCAACGGCCGTCCGCCTCTCGATTGGTTCAACGGCCTGCGTTTCTACGTGCCCCTCTTCGCCATGCTCCCCATCATACGCTTCGTGATGGCCACGCGCGAGAGGCGTGAGTTCTTCATCGAGCTCTTCGACCGCTCGCTCTATATCTTCCTGTGGGTGCAGGTGCCCTGCATGATATATCAGTTTGTGGTGTGGGGCGGCTGGGACTACGGCGGCGGCTCGCTCGGCTTCTGGCAGTCGGGCGTCATTTCGGAGCTTATCTACACCGTCTCGTTCTATCTCATGCTCCGGCGCTGGGACCACGAGAGGGGGTATCTCACCAATCTGGCCATGAACTGGGTGCTCGTCTTCCTCCTCTTCCCGAGCTTCCTCAACGAGACTAAGTCGTCGTTCATCTTCCTCGTGCTCTATTTCTTCTTCCTCGCGCCCCTCAACCGCAAGTTCTGGAAGTCGATGCTCGTGATGGTCCCCTTCATGGTCGGAGCCATCTGGCTCTTCAACTATTTCTACATGGACGTCTACGGCAAGAGCGAATACGGCGACGTGCTCTCGAAGGAGTATTTCGACTTCTACGTAATCGGCGACCCCGTAACCTACGACCTCATGGAGATGGCCTACGACAAGTCGGAGGCCGACGACGACGTCGATTTCCAGCGTGGCCTCAAATGGGTGGCCATACCCTGGGTGATGGACGACCAGGGCGACCAGAGCTGGATATGGGGCAACGGCATCGGACTCGTGAAGGGCCGCTCGGAAGACAATCCCACGGAAATCAACCGCGACTACCGCTGGCTGCTGCAGGGAACAATGATGACCATGGAGATGTTGATTCTTGAGTGCGGCATCTGGGGCGTGCTCTGGTTTGTCGCGGCTATGACGGTGCTCTTCCGGCGTGAAGACCGGCGCGACCGCATCTCGCGCGGACTCCGCTTCTTCCAGCTCGGAATGCTCGTCTCGGTGATATTCTACAATACATCGATGAATATCATCTTCTTCTGCCTGATATACTACACGCTGACCTTCCTCAGCACCCGCTGGAACTACGCCCTGGAGCTCGGCAACATCAATCCCCGCGGCTTCTGGCTCACGCTCGGCGGCGTCTTCACCAATGTCAGGCTTCCACGTGCGGAAGGCCCTGCCCTCTCCGCCGACACCATCAATAATGATAATCAGAAGAGATGAAGGTACTTATCGTCAATAAGTTTTTCTATCCCCGCGGCGGCGACTGCATCGTGGCAATGAACACGAGGCGCCTGCTTCTCGACGAGGGGCACGACGTGCGTGTCTTCGCCATGTCATACCCTGCCAACGAGCAGCTCCCCGAGAGCGGTAGCTTCGCCCCGACGGTCGACTTCGGCGGGTCGGTGCCCGCGCGCCTCAGGGCCGTGGAGCGCCTCATGGGGCGCGGCGACATACGCCGGGCCGCGGCGCGCGTGCTCGATGACTTCCGTCCCGACGTGGTGCATCTCCACAACGTGCATTCCTACCTTTCGCCCCTCATCGGCGAGATGGCCCATGAGCGCGGCATCCGCGTGGTCTGGACCCTGCACGACTACAAACTGATATGCCCGGCCTACTCCTGCCGCCGCCCCTCGGGCGAGAACTGCGAGGACTGTGTGTCCGGCACGCTCCACGTGGCGCGCCACGCCTGTATGAAGGGGAGCCGCGCACAGAGCCTGATGGCCGACGTCGAGGCGCGCGTATGGAACCGCCGCCGCCTCACCGACATGACCGACCTCTTCATCGCCCCGAGTGAGTTCATGCACAACAAGATGCTCGAAGGGGGATTCCCCCGCCGGAAGCTCACCACTATCTGCAACTTCATCGACCCCCACAAGATGACCGTCATCGACGCGCTCGGCGCTGTCGACGACCCCGACGACTACTTCTGCTATGTGGGGCGTCTCAGCGACGAGAAGGGCACCGAGACCATGCTCGCCGCAGCCGCCGCAGCCGGAGTGAGGATGAAGGTGGCCGGCGACGGCCCGCTGCTGGACGTGATGAAGAAGAAATATGCCGAGACGCCCTCCATCGAGTTTCTCGGCCACCTCGACCGCGAGAAGGTAGTGCGTCTGCTACGCCGCGCCAAGGCGTCGGTGCTCCCCTCGGAATGGTATGAGAACAATCCGCTCGGCGTAATCGAGTCGCTCTGCTGCGGAGCCCCGGTGATCGGCGCGCGCATCGGCGGCATCCCCGAGCTGCTCGACCCCTCGTGTGGCATCACGTTCACCTCGGGCAACGTAGAGGAACTTATCGCCATCTTCGCCAACTTCGCCCACCGCCATTCGTTCCCGAGGCGCGAGATAGCCGCCGCCGCCCATTCGCGCTTCTGCCGCGAGAAGCACTATGAGCTTCTGATGAAGGCGTATGCCGGAGGGTGATAATGCCGTTTTATGGTGATACCCACACGGTTGATGTTGTATTGTTAAATTTTGTTGATGTGTCCGGCAATATTTCTAACCTCCTAAGCGTTATTTTTTTCGCAAGGAGTAAACGACACATGTACAGACTGCCGACCGACATATCGATTATCACCACCTACAGATGTCCGATGCAATGCATGATGTGCAACATCTGGAAGAATCCTACGGCGAAGGCGAAGGAGATCACTCCCGGAGAGCTTGAGATGCTCCCCGACTTCAAGTTCGTCAACATCACCGGAGGAGAACCGTTCGTGCGCGAGGACCTGGAGGAAATCATCGAGGTGATGTTTCGCAAGTCGCCCCGCATCGTCATCTCCACGTCGGGGTGGTTCGACGACCGTGTCATCGCCCTCGCGCGAAAATACCCCCGCATCGGCATCCGCATCTCCATCGAGGGGATGCGCGACAAGAACGACGAGCTGCGCGGACGCCCCGGCGGCTTCGACAAGGGGGTCGGCATACTGCGCGAGCTGAAGGCCATGGGACTCAAAGACATCGGTTTCGGCATCACGGTCAGCAACCACAACTCGGCCGACATGCTCCATCTCTACGACCTCTCGAAGGAGTTGGGCATGGAGTTCGCCACTGCCGCTTTCCACAACTCCTTCTATTTCCATAAATACGACAACGTCATCACCAACGCCGCGGAGGTTACCGACAACTTCTGCCGCCTAATCGACGCCCAGCTGAAGGAGCACAGCCCCAAGTCGTGGTTCCGCGCCTACTTCAACATGGGACTGGTGAACTACGTCAACGGCGGCCGCCGCCTCCTCCCCTGCGAGGCGGGAAGCGTCAACTGCTTCCTCGACCCTTACGGCGAGATCTATCCCTGCAACGGCATGGAGCAGGACAAATGGATGCTCTCGATGGGCAACATCCGCTCCGGCAAGAGCTTCGAGGAGATATGGAACTCGCCCGAGGCCGACGAGGTGCGCCGCCACGTGGCCTCGTGCCCCAAGAACTGCTGGATGGTAGGCACCGTAAGCCCCGTGATGAAGAAGAATATACTCAAGCCCGCCTCGTGGGTGGTGGCCAACAAGGCCCGTTCGCTCGTCGGACTCAAGCCCGTGCTCAACGCCGCCACGCGCAAGGCTATCGAGAATAACATCAACCACAACAACGGCCCGAAGTGAAGATCGCTGTTACAGGCACACGCGGAATCCCCTCGGTGCAGGGGGGAGTGGAGACCCACTGCGAGGAGCTCTTTCCCCGCATTGCAGCCTCAGGCGCCGACGTTACCCTTTTCCGACGCAAGTCATACACAGCTTCGACTCCCGGCCTCACCCTCTTCAAGGGAGTGAGGCTCGTTGACATTCCCACCCCACGCAAAAAGGCTTTCGAGGCCATAGTGCATACCTTCCGCGCCGTTGTCAGGGCCCGTAGGCTCGGAGCCGACCTGGTGCATATCCACGCCATCGGTCCCGCCCTGCTCGTCCCTTTCGCAAAGCTGCTCGGCATGAAGGTGGTGATGACCCACCACGGTTTCGACTACGAGCGTGAGAAATGGGGCGCGCCGGCCAGGCGGATGCTTCGCCTCGGCGAGCGTCTCGGCGCCCGGCATGCCGACGCCGTGATAGTGATTTCGGAGCATATACGCCGGCGGCTGGCCGGCGACTACGGCCGCACCGACACCGACCTTATCTACAACGGAGTGCCCCGTCCCTCGCTCGCCGACAAGGCCGACTATATAGAGGAACTCGGACTTCAGCCCGGGCAATACGTCGTGGCTCTCGGACGGTTTGTCAAGGAGAAGAACTTTCATCTCCTCATGCAGGCCTTCGACCGCGTGCGCCCCGAAGGGGTGAGGCTCGTGGTGGCAGGCGACGCCGACATGCCCGACGCCTACTCCGAATCGCTCAAGCGCCTCGCCGACGCGACAGGCACCGTGCTCACCGGATTCATCAGGGGAGAGAAACTCAGGCAGCTGCTCACCCACGCCCGCCTCTTCGTGCTCCCCTCCACCCACGAGGGACTCCCCATCTCGCTCCTCGAAGCCATGAGCTACGGGCTCGACGTGCTCGTGAGCGACATCGACGCCAACACCATAAGCCAGCTCGACCCCGCCGACTTCTTCGCCGTGGGCGATATCGACTCCCTCTGCGAGGCTCTCCGCCGCAAGCTCGCGGCTCCGGCCCGCCGAAGGGAATATCGCCTCGAAGACTACGACTGGGACGTCATCGCCTCGAAGACGATGGACGTCTACCGGAGGGTGCTCGGCCGAGAATGAATGTCATGCCGCGCTACGTACTCTTCGACTGTCCCCCCGACGACGACTTCATCTCCGGACTGAAGCAGTCTACCGGCCACCGCTGGCACACCCGCTACGCCGACGGACGCGCGTCGGTAAGCAAGCCGCTCCGTCTTGTCCGCTACTTCCTCTTCCCCCTCCGCTTTCTCCTCACCACCCCCGGCGTGGAGGAGATAGTGGCATGGCAGCAGTTCTACGGCATCCTCGCCGCCGCCTATCTGCGCCTCGCCCGCCGGAAAATCCCCGTCCACATACTCACATTCATCTATAAGCCCAAAGGCGGACTGGCCGGAAAACTAATGTACCGCCTCGTCAACTATGCCCTTTCGGGCCGCAACGTCGGCAGGGTAGTGGTTTATTCCCCCGACGAGGTCGACACCTACTCGCGCCTCTTCCCCGAAGCCGCCTCCAAGTTCGCCTACCTCCCCCTCGGCATCCCCTCCCGTCCCGAAGACGAAGAAGAGGACGCCGGAGTTCCCGCGGCCGCCTCGCCCTACGTCTTCGCCGCCGGCCGCAGCAACCGCGACTACGCGCCGCTCAAGGAAGCCGCCGAGCGCGTAGGGGTCGACCTGCGCATAGCCTGCCCCGAAGAGAGCGCCGAAGGCTTCAGCCGCACCACCGTGCTCGCCGACTGCTTCGGGGCGCGCATGGAGCGCGAACTGCGCGGCGCCGCCATAGTGGCCGTGCCGCTTGCCTCCGCCGCCGTGTCGTCGGGGCAGCTCGCCCTTCTGCAGGGGATGCGCGCCGGCCGCCCCGTGGTGGCCACCGACCACCCCTCGCTCCGCCCCTACGTGAAGCCCGGCGAGACCGCCCTTCTCGTCTCCGGCGCCGACGGCTGGGAAGCCGCCCTGCGCCGCCTGCTTGCCGACCCCGCCGAAGCCCGCCGCCTCGGCGCCGCCGGCCGCCGCCACCTCCTCGACCGCTTCACCCTCCTCCAGCTCGGCCGCTCCGTCGGCACCCTCATCGCCCCCTGACCCCCCAGCCCGCTATACTCCATTTTTCGGTATAAGTGCCTAAAATAGATTAAATTTAATAAATTTTAACGGTCAGTTAACAACCTTGTAACTATTCAGCGGACACTTTGAATAGTTACTACATGGCATTTAGGGTCTTTGTTTTAACTATTTGTGTATCAACACAGATGTTGTTTATCTCCTGAAGCCGGTCGGTGAGCTCGTTGCGCTCGAACAGGGGTATATAACCGGCACCTTGTAGGTATCCGAGCTTGAAGTCTTGTATTGTACTGACGAGACGGTCTATGGACAGGTCGGGCATATCGAGCTGATTCTGGAGAATCTTGAGGATTACCATTGACAGGAAGCAAATAAGGAAGTGCGAGCGGATGCGGTCGGCACGCTGCAGGTAGACGGGTCGGGCGTCGAGGAAGGATTTGGTGGTGCGGAACAGGTGTTCTATCTCGTGGTGGAACGAGCGGGCGCGGAGCACGTCGACGGCATCGTCATCGAGGGATGTGCCGTAGGCATAGTAGCCGTCGAAGCGTGCTTCGTTTTCGATTGCCTTTGTGTCGAGCGACATGGAGATGTGTTCGGCTGGCTCTCCGTCTTTGGTGACGTATACGGTTGATACATACTGGCGTGGGTCTTGCTGCGACTGGCGC
Source organism: uncultured Porphyromonadaceae bacterium (assembly GCA_945873625.1). Taxonomy (GTDB): domain Bacteria; phylum Bacteroidota; class Bacteroidia; order Bacteroidales; family Muribaculaceae; genus Lepagella. The sequence goes on from CAMCDS010000018.1 coordinate 13,119, forward strand.
GATTTGACTTGTCGGTTCTTGACGATCTTTTCGGCGACCTTTACGCGCTCCTGACGTTTGTGGCGCAGATACAGGGCGAAGTCGTGGCAGTAGGTGACGATGATCCGTTCGGGGCGGGCGCGGCCGGTGAAAGCGCGAGGCGGCAAAAAGGTGGGGTAAATATTTGGCGGTATGCCCAAAATATGATAATTTTGCACAATATTACCGTCCGAGTGCATTGCGGCTACGCGGCATCCGGATGGCCATGAAACTCATGAAATAATTTAAACAACACAATACTAACAACTTAAACAAATTTCAAACTGCTATGTGGTTATCAAACTCATCCGTAGGACGTAAGTTCGTGATGGCGCTCACCGGCGCTTTCCTCGTCATCTTCGTCACATTCCACTGTTTGATGAACTCAATAGCCATCGTCTGGCCCGCCGCCTATAACTCCGTCTGCGAGTTCCTCGGCGCTAACTGGTATGCCCTCCTGGCATCGGCCGTCCTGGCAGTGTTCATCCTCATCCACATCATCTACGCTGTCATGCTGACCTTGCAGAACCGCAAGGCCCGCGGCAATGACCGCTATGCCATCACGCGCAAGCCCAAGACTGTAGAATGGTCTTCGCAGAACATGCTCGTGCTCGGCATCGTGATTCTCGCCTTCCTCGTTGTCCACATGATTCAGTTCTGGGCAAAGATGCAGCTGGCCGAAATCGCCGGCACCGAAGGCATCATTCCTCCCGCGGCCGGCACGCTCTTCCTTCAGGAAGCGTTCAGCCTCGTGTGGACTCCCATCGTCTACATCATCGGCTTCATCGCCCTCTGGTTCCACATGAACCACGGTTTCTGGTCGATGTTCCAGTCGATCGGCTGGGACAACAACGTGTGGATCGCACGCTTCAAGACCATCGCATGCTGGTGGTCGACCATCGTGGTGCTCCTCTTCATCGCCCAGGCTATCGTATTCTCGGTGCGTGCCCATGAGGAATACTACAAGACCGACCCCGCTCTCCGCGAACAGTACAAGGAGATGCTCGTGCCCATGATCGAGAAGGACTTCGGTCCCGACGCGGCTCAGATCGCCCAGTCGTTCGAGATGATGCCCTACGAGCAGCTCTCGCCCCTGGTGAAGAACCAGGCCGACCAGCTCGAGCAGCAGCTCAACAACCCCGAGGCCATGGCCTACTTCAACTCCACGCCGCAGGGCAAGGAGCAGCTTGAGAACATGCGCAGGCTCGGCGAAGGCTTCGGCAAGATGTCGAACTTCTTCAAATATCTGGAGGCCAACGACCCCCAGCCCGAAGTGCCCGGAATGCCCGGAATGCAACCCGCCAATAGATAACCCTTTAAGCGATTGGAAAAATGAAAGAAGATATCAAAGTAATGAATCCGGCCGATTCCAAAATCCCGGAGGGTCCTGTCGCTGAAAAATGGACCAACTACAAGGCTCATCAGAAGCTCGTCAACCCGGCCAACAAGCGCCGTCTCGACATCATCGTGGTGGGTACCGGCCTCGCCGGAGCATCCGCTGCCTCGACGCTTGCTGAAATGGGCTTCAACGTGCTCAATTTCTGCATCTCCGACTCCCCCCGCCGCGCTCACTCCATCGCAGCGCAGGGCGGTATCAATGCAGCCAAGAATTATCAGAACGACGGCGACTCAGTATATCGCCTCTTCTACGACACCGTGAAGGGCGGCGACTACCGTGCCCGCGAGGCCAACGTGTATCGTCTTGCCGAGGTGTCGAACAATATCATCGACCAGTGTGTGGCCCAGGGCGTTCCTTTCGCCCGTGAATACGGCGGCCTCCTGGCCAACCGTTCGTTCGGCGGCGCCCAGGTGTCGCGTACGTTCTACGCCAAAGGCCAGACCGGCCAGCAGCTCCTGCTCGGAGCCTACAGCTCGCTCAACCGCCAGATTCAGCTCGGCAAGGTGAAGAGCTACAACCGCTACGAGATGCACGACGTGGTGCTCGTCAAGGACGAGAACGGCGTTGAGCGCGCACGCGGCATCATCGCCAAGAACCTCGTTACCGGTAAGTTCGAGCGCTTCGCCGCCCACGCCGTGGTAATCGCCACCGGCGGCTACGGCAACGCTTACTTCCTTTCGACCAACGCCATGGCCTGCAACGTCAGCGCCGCCATGGCCTGCTACCGCAAGGGCGCTTACTTCGCCAACCCCGCGTTCGTGCAGATCCACCCGACCTGTATCCCCGTGCACGGCGACAAGCAGTCGAAGCTCACCCTCATGTCGGAGTCGCTCCGTAACGACGGCCGCATCTGGGTGCCCAAGAAACTTGAGGACGCAGTGAAGCTGCAGAAGGGCCAGATCAAGGGCTCCGACATCCCCGAGGCCGACCGCGACTACTATCTGGAGCGCCGTTACCCCGCTTTCGGTAACCTCGTGCCCCGCGACGTGGCTTCGCGTGCCGCCAAGGAGCGTTGCGACAAGGGCTTCGGTGTCAACAACACCGGCCTCGCCGTGTTCCTCGACTTCTCGGAGGCCATCAACCGTCTCGGTCTCGACGTGGTTCGCCAGCGCTACGGCAACCTCTTCGACATGTATGAGGAGATTACCGACGTCAACCCCGGCGAGCTCGCACGCACCGGCTCCGACGGCATCAACTACTACAACCCGATGATGATCTTCCCCGCCATCCACTACACCATGGGCGGCATCTGGGTAGACTATGAGCTCCAGACTTCCGTTAAGGGTCTCTTCGCCATCGGCGAGTGCAACTTCTCGGACCACGGCGCAAACCGCCTCGGTGCTTCGGCCCTCATGCAGGGTCTCGCCGACGGCTACTTCGTGCTCCCCTACACCATCCAGAACTACCTCAGCGACCAGATCACCGTGCCCCACTTCTCGACCGACCTGCCTGAGTTTGACGCTGCCGAGGCCAAGTGCCAGCAGGCCATGGACCGCCTCATGGGCATCAAGGGCAAGCGCTCCGTCGACTCGATTCATAAGGAGCTCGGCCACATCATGTGGGAGTATGTCGGCATGGCCCGCAACAAGGAGGGTCTCGAAAAGGCTCTCGTCGAGCTCAAGCGTCTCCGCGAAGAGTTTGACAAGAACCTCTTCATCCCCGGCACCCAGGAGGGCATGAACGTGGAGCTCGACAAGGCTTTCCGCCTCAACGACTTCATCACCATGGGCGAGCTCGTGGCCTACGACGCTCTCAGCCGCAACGAGAGCTGCGGCGGCCACTTCCGCGAGGAATACCAGACGGAAGAGGGCGAGGCCAAGCGCGATGACGAAAACTGCTTCTACGTAAGCTGCTGGGACTACGCCGGAACCGACGACGCCGCCCCGACGCTCATCAAGGAGCCGCTCCACTACGAGGCCATCAAGGTTCAGACACGTAACTACAAGTCATAAAATTCGCCCGGGCGCCCGGCGTCCCCCCGCGGGGCGCGCCGGATGCCGGCTACAACATTAAGAACTCACAATGGAAGAAAACATAATGAAAGTCAATCTGAAGGTATGGCGTCAGGCCAACCCTCAGGCTAAGGGCGGATTCGTGACTTACACCGATGTCGAGACCACGCCCGACACATCTTTCCTCGAGACCCTCGACATCCTCAACGAGTCGCTCATCGAGCGCGGTGAGGAGCCCGTGGTATTCGACCACGACTGCCGCGAGGGCATCTGCGGCATGTGCTCGCTCTACATCAACGGACACCCCCACGGTCCCGCCACGGGAGCTACCACCTGCCAGCTCTACATGCGTCGCTTCGCCAACGGCGAGACGATCACCGTCGAGCCCTGGCGCTCGGCTGCCTTCCCCGTAATCAAGGACCTCATGGTAGACCGCAACGCCTTCGACAAGATTCAGCAGGCCGGCGGCTACGTCAGCTTCAACTGCGGCGGCGCCCAGGACGCCAACGCGCTCCCCATCTCGAAGGTGAACGCCGACGAGGCCATGGACTCCGCAAGCTGCATCGGCTGCGGCGCCTGTGTGGCTGCCTGCAAGAACGGTTCGGCTATGCTCTTCGTGTCGGCCAAGGTAAGCCAGCTTGCCCTCCTTCCGCAGGGCGAGGTTGAGAAATACCGCCGCGTGCGCGCCATGGTGGCCAAGATGGACGAGCTGGGCTTCGGCAACTGCACCAACACCGGTGCCTGCGCCGCCGAGTGCCCGAAAAACATCAAGCTCGACAACATCGGCCGCATGAACCGCCACTTCATCGCCGCCAAGTGCAAGATGTAAGGAAAGCAAACCCTCATAATCCGATTCCGCCCCGCAGCCCGGCTGCGGGGCGGAATTTTTTAGCGGGGGATGGGAGCTAAAGGAGGGGATGGGAATAATAGGAGGAGAGGAGCGAAAGGAGGAGAGGGGGAAATAGGAGGGAGCGGCAGGGCAGGGGCGGGGTGTCATTTTGTTAGATGATGATACTTTTATATCTGAAAGTTGGCGGGCGGGATGGCATTATGCTAAATTGAATTTTTGGAGTTAATTTGTGTCAATTTTATTTGGTCGGTTTGAAATTATTTTGATGCCTTTGCAGTCCGATACCACTGAAAGCAACTAAGATTCATTGCCGGCAATCAGATGTTCCTTATCTTGTGTTCAGATTCGGATGGCAACTTTTTTTAATCTTTACCAGTGTGGGTTACCTCACCACTGCTAACATCACTAACAAAGCAATTATGCGGAAATTTTTACTCACCACAGCAGCTGTGGCTGCGACGCTTTCTCTCTCTGCCATCACACCCGCGAGTGTCTGCAAGTTAACGAATGCAGATAACAGTTCAGAGCACGTTCAGCGAATCGAGCGTAATCTCGATATCCGGAAAAACTCCGACAGGCAGCAGCGCGTCAAAGCACGCCGCCATGCCGCTCCCCTCATGAAGGCCGTGCCCGGCCCCGGCGCCGACGACAAGGTGATTGACGAGGCTCCCGAGGGAACCGTCAAGACGATGGAAAAATTCGGCATGTCTTACGGCTACAGCATGTTTACCGGCCTGGTACAGCAGAACTGCGACGGAAGCATCCAGGAGATGGTTACCACCACGGCAGGCGACATCTACCTCAAAAACCCCATCTTCTTCTACTACAACGCCGAGGAAAACTACATCAAGGGTAAGCTCGAAGGCGACATCGTAACCTTCACCTTCCCCCAGCTCATCTCCGTCTACACTTATTATGATGACGAGGGTAACATCGATGAGCAGTATTTAGACTATATGCTCAAGCTCGAGTTCGTTGCCGAGGAGGAGGGCTCTGACACCGGCTGGTATTACCCCTGCGAGGACCAGACCTACAAGATGCGTCTGCTTCCTGACGGCACGCTTCAGCCTCTCGACTCCGAGCTCGACTATATGCTCGGCCAGTGCGAATGGTTTGAGGCCGACGAAGACAGCCCGGCCGGCTGGTCGTGGCAGGGCAACGGCGACTTCTACTCGAAGCTCGTGCCCTTCGACAAGGTGGCCGTAACCATCCCTGAAGGCCTCACTTCCGAGAAGTGGGATCTCATCACAGGCATCAGCGCCCGCAAAGTGAACGTAGCGTTCGACGAGCCCAACAAGAAGGTCTACATCACAAGCCTCTTCAACAAGACCGGCGTTAAGAAGAATGCTGTGGTCGGAACTCTCGACGGCAACAAGATTACTTTCGCCGACAATCAGTTCCTCGGCATCTACGACAACCAGACGGTTTACTTCCAGTCGTGGCTCAAGGGCGCCGAAGGCTACGACGCCACCGAAGCCATCACCCTTAACTACGATGCCGAGAAGAAGATAATGCAGGCCGCTCCCTCCGAGGCCATCTCCTTCACCAGCGCCGACGGCCGCACCTACTGGACCCTCATCGACGAGCCCTATATCGCTTACCCGAACCCCGATGCGGTAATCACCAAGCTCCAGAATCCTGTAATCTCAAAGTTCTGGGATTATGATCCCGAATATGGCGACCCCAACGAAATCATGTTCAACTTCCCGATTGTTGACGCCGACAAGAACGTCATCACCGACACGAGCAAACTCTTCTTCCAGGTATTCATGGACGGCGAACTCTACACGTTCTACAACGACGAATACGTCCTCCCCGAAGGCGTTGAGGAGATGACCGACGTGCCTTACGACTACACCAGCGAGAAGAACAAAGACGGATACTGCGATTTCAAAGGCGGGAAAGTGAGCCACGACTTCCTCTTCTATCCCGTCGGCTTTGATACCTTCGGTATCCGCACGCTCTATAAGGACGGCGACAAGGTGCTTTATTCCGACATCGTCTATGCAGAAGGCTATGGCCCCAACGACGGCGTGGAAGGCATCGAAAGCGGCGCCGAGATCGTGAAGACCGAAATCTTCGACCTCAACGGCAACCGCGTGGCCAATCCTGAAAACGGCATCTACATCGTCCGCAAGACTGCCGCTGACGGCAAGGTAAGCGTGAAGAAAGCCGTTGTAAGAAAGTAATTGACATGACGAGCGCAAGGCCCGGCTTACATTACCGACCGATTCTGGCCAAATCCCCTTTGACCGGTCCGGTGCCTTGAGCCTCGATTAAAATTCCCTCCGGGAGCCGACTAACCCCGGCTCCCGGAGTCTTCCAAACCCCTTACCGAACCATGATCAACATGAAATCAACCATAGCCGCCGGCGTGGCCCTCTGCTGCGCCATGTCGGCGTCGGCGTTCGAGACCGAGTTCAGCTACAACAAGAACGGCGAAGACTACAAAGTGTATGGCTACGAGAAGAAGGAGGTCTACGACATCGCCATAAAAATCAACGACCCCACGCTCGTCGGCGCAAAGATCACAGGTCTCTACGTGCCCATACCGGCCGAGAACGCATGGATCACCGACTGCTCGGGATGGGTGTCGACCGAGCTAAAGCTCGAAAACAAGGTCAACGCCCCTAACGTAGGCAGCAAGGCCGCCAAGTTCGACAACGAGCTGCTGACCGTAGACTTCGACGAACCCTACACCATCCCCGCCGAGGGCATCTATGTAGGCTACTCCTTCAAGGTGGTGGAACTCGGGGAATACTCTTCCATGCCCATCGCCTGCATCGAGGGCGACGCGCCCGACGCGCTCTGGGTGCACACCAGCCGCTCGCGCCTCAAATGGACTGACGTCGGCACGACCGAAGTCGGCGGCGCCGTCAGCGTGCTTGTGGTGAAGCTCGACGTGAACCTTGAAGGCAACAACACATCCATCACACTCCCCGCCGAGAGCTTCGCAAAGCGCGGCGACGAGTTCAGCATCCCCACCCGCTTCGTCAACATCGGCGTTGAGGCAATCAACGAGATTGAATATTCGTGGACGGCCGGCGACTACAAGGGTTCGCGCAAATACACGCTCCCGACCCCGGTGCCCACCGGCGCGCAGAATGTCGGCACCGTCGATGTCCCCTTCAACGCCATCGACGCCCTCGGCGAATATGACATGACGGTAACCATCGACAAGGTGAACGGCAACGCCATCAGCAACCCCGAGCGCGTATCGTCGACAAAGCTCACCGTGATACCGATATTGCCTGTGAAGCGACCCCTCGTGGAGGAATTCACCGGCCTGCTCTGCGGCTTCTGTCCGCGCGGCTATGTGGCCATGGAGCAGATGGGCGACACCTACGGCGACCGCTTCATCGGCATGGCCTACCACAGCACGACCTACGAGTCGGCCGCCCACATGCCCGTAATAAAAAATGCCGAGTTCCCGATCTACGTAGACGGTTTCCCCAGCGGAACCATCGACCGCGTGGAGGAGATGGATCCCGGATACTTCCAGCGCGAGTGGGGCTCTTACGCCTCCGAGATGCCCGTGGCTGAGATTGAGGTAAGCGTTACCGACCCCAACGCGGCCCACGAGATTACCGCCACATCGACGCTCACCTTCATCAAGGATTTCACCGACGCCGACTATAAGCTCTCGTTCACCGTGGTGGGCGACGGCCTGAAGAACGACGCCTGGAAGCAGAGCAACTACTACAACGACGACTACATGGAGGGCGACTACTGGAACCTCTTCATCGGCACCGGCTCGAAAGTGTCCGGCCTGACTTTCAACGACGTAGTGGTCTATGCCAAAGATGTGAAGGGTATCGAAGGCTCCGTGCCCGCCCGGATCAAGGCCGGCGAGCCGGTTACCTACAACTGGACGATGAACGTGGACGACATCGTGAACCTCGCAGGCAAGAAGTTCCTCAACCCCGAGGCTAAGCTCCGCGTGGTGGCCGTGCTGCTCGACGGCAAGACCGGCCATGCCATCAATGCCAACACCACCCGTCATCTCGACACCAGCGGCGTAGAGTCCGTTGGCATCGAGGCAGCCGAAGTGGTTTCGGCCGAATACTTCGACCTTCTCGGCAACCGTGTCGACGCCGGCTACCGCGGCGTGCGCATCGAGCGCCTGACGCTCAGCGACGGCACCGTCAGGACCGTGAAGACAATCCGCAAGTAATCCGGTCGCCTGCCGCCGAATAATTCAGACTCAGACATGCCGAGGGCCGCACACCGATTTCAGTGTGCGGCCCTCCCTCTCTTTGTCCCGGAGCCTATAACCCGGATTTAAGAAACTCGCGCAGATGTACGTGATTAATGCCGGGATAACGGTCGAATCCGCCGGTTACCGGATCCATCGTTACGACGTATTTCGGAAAATTGTCTTTTATGGCCGCCAGATTGCCAAATTCCCTTTCCACGGTCTCTTCAGATGCCAGCATGTATGATACCTGAACGTAAATGGTGCGGTTCCCCTTGGTGGCGACAAAGTCGATTTCACCGGCACGCAAGATTCCGACATTGACGTTGTATCCCCGGGTGAGCAGATGCAGGTACACCACATTCTCCATCACCTTCTCAATGCTTCCGCGCAGATTGAATCCGCAGAGGTAGTTGCGCAGCCCGTGGTCGGCAAAGTAATACTTGAATATCTGTTCAAAGAGTTTTTTGCCGTGTATGTCGTAGCGGGCCACGGGTTTGATGATTAGAGCCTTGCAAAGATGGCTTATATACGCGGCCGTCATGGTGTTGGAAATCTGCTCGCCCTGAGATTTCATGAATTTGACTATGCTGCCGGTGGTAATCAGTTTTCCGTCGTTGTCAGCGATGAACCGGGACAGATTCTCGATGAACGGCACATTCCTTATCTGCTCACGGGCTATGACGTCGCGCATCATTATGGTGTTGTAGACACCCTGCAGATAGTCTCTGACAGGAATCTCATCCTTTATGTCGTAGAGCCTTAAGCCGGGCAGGCCGCCTATGCGCAGGTAGTCGGCAAGAGCGGCATCGGAATCCTCAAGGCCGTGGAACTCAAGAAATTCAGTGTAACTAAGTCCGTATATGGGGATTTCGATATATCGTCCTGCGAGTCGGGTGCTGAGATCGGTCGAGAAGATGTAGGCATTGCTTCCGGTTGCGATAATCTGGCAGCGGTCTTCGGCATGAAGACTACGTAGAGCGTTCTCATATCCCTCGATATCCTGCACCTCGTCGATAAGCAGATAATTGTCGCCACCGGGAGTGAATTGAGGGGAGACGAAATCGTGTAGCTCCTTAGCATTGGTGATGTGGCTGAAATCGAGGAGCTCTTTGTTGATATAGACCACTGTTGCATCGGGTCTGTTCTCTTTAAGCCAGTTGTGGGTCTGGCGAAGCATGAAGCTCTTGCCTACCCGCCGCTGACCGACAAGAATAATCATCATACCCCGGTTGAGATGGGATATGATGTGGGTCAAGTATGTTTTTCGGACTATAATCTCCATTTCTCATGTTTTTAAAATGCAAAGATACCTATTTATAAAATGCAAAACAAGCAAATTCGCCTGTTTTGCATTTTATACATGAATAAAATTGCAGCGGATGCGCATTTTGTCTTTTATACTTGGGGGATTTGGACGGGCGGGGGCGCGGGCGAAGGCGCGGCATAAATGCCGCTGCACGGGACGGGGCGCGTGCGACGAAGGCGCGACGGAGGCGCGACGGGGGAGCGACGGGGGAGCGACAGGGGCGCAGACGGGGGCGCGGGCGAGGACGGGGGTCAGTCGGGATTGACGGAGGTCTCTTCGTCCCAGAACTCGTCGTTCCAGTCTTCGTCGGTGAGGAGCTGGTCGTCGTCGTCGAGGGGTTCGGCCTCGAAGATGAAGTTGTCTTCCTCCTCTACGCGGTGGCGGCGGTCGAGCGGACGATGAATCATGTCGAAGGCCGCGGCGTTTTCCTCAGAGTTGATTTCGCGCCAGAGCAGGTCTTTCAGCTCGGTGAGTCCCTGGCCGGTAACTGACGAGATGAAGAGGGCGGGGACGTCGTCGGGGAGCTCGCGGGCCATCTCCTCGCGCAGCTCGTCGTCGAGCATGTCGCTTTTGGTGATGGCGAGCACGCGCGACTTGGTCGAGAGGTCGGGGTTAAACTCATGCAGTTCGCGTAGCAGCACCTCGTAGTCGTGGCGTATGTCGGGCGAGTCGGCCGGCACCATGAAGAGGAGCACGGCGTTGCGCTCAATGTGGCGCAGGAAGCGCAGTCCGAGGCCTTTCCCTTCGGAGGCCCCTTCGATGATGCCCGGTATGTCGGCCATGACGAACGACTTGTCGCCGCGGTAGCTCACGATGCCGAGCGAGGGCTCCATGGTGGTGAAGGGGTAGTCGGCAACTTTCGGCTTCGCAGCCGACACCGACGAGAGGAGCGTCGACTTGCCGGCGTTGGGGAAGCCGACGAGACCCACGTCGCCGAGGAGCTTCAGCTCGAGCACCACGGCCTTCTCGATGGCCGGCTGGCCGGGCTGCGCGTAGCGCGGGGCGCGGTTGGTCGACGTGGCGAAGTGCCAGTTGCCGAGTCCCCCCTTTCCTCCGCGAAGCAGTTTTATCTCCTGACCGTCTTCGGTAACGTCGGCAAGAAACTCGCCCGTCTCGGCGTCGAACACGGCGGTGCCCACCGGCACCTCTATTATGCGGTCTTCACCGTCTTTGCCGAACGAGCGTCCGGCGCCTCCCGACTGTCCGTCGGTGGCGAATATGTGGCGCTGGTAGCGGAGGTGAAGCAGGGTCCATATATTGCGGTTTCCGCGCAGGATGATGTGGCCTCCCCGGCCGCCGTCGCCTCCGTCGGGGCCGCCTTTGGGCACATATTTGGCTCTGTGGAAATGCCGGCTTCCGGCTCCTCCCTTGCCCGAGCGGCAAAGTATCTTTACGTAGTCTATGAAGTTGGTGTCTGCCATTGTCTTCTTTTGGGTTGGGTTGCGATAATTGTCATGGTTGGCTGCCGCTTAGCGTCCCGGACGGGTCATGAGTTCGTCGGCATACTTGAAGTCAGACGGGCTGCCTATGTCGATCCATGTCCCGGTGATGGGGAAGTGGCTGACGGTTAGGCCGTCGGCTATGAGGCCTTCGATGAAGTCGGGAGCGTCGAGGTATTCGCCCGGAGCTATCCGGCCGAGCAGCGAGCGCTTCATGATGTAAACGCCGGCGTTTGCCGAATAGTTGAACGAAGGCTTCTCCCTGAGTCCCGTAACGCGGTGGCCGTCAAGCTCGAGGATTGCGAAGGGCACCGCTACGTTGTAGCCGATTGTTGCCATCGTGAGGTCGGCCCCGGTGGCTATGTGGTGGCGGAACATCTGCTCGAAACTGAGGTTGGTGAGTATGTCGGAGTTCATGAGCAGGATGTTGTCGGTCTGCAGTCCGTCCACGAGCGCGAGGCTGCCTATCGTGCCGAGGCGCTTCGGCTCCTCGACACATACCACGCGCGCCTGCCTCGGCGCGGCGAAATGCTCCTTTATCTGCTCCTTCAGATAGTTGACGGTAACGAAGATGCGTTCTACGCCGTTGGCCTCCAGCTCCTCCACATTATAGTCGATAATCGCCTTTCCGCCCACTTTGAGCAGCGGCTTCGGGGTGTCGAGCGTCAGCGGGCGCAGGCGTTCGCCCCGTCCGCCGGCCATCATCACGGCGTCGAGCGGGAGCAGCGACTTGGCCTTCCGCAGGTCGGTGATTCCGGCGGGGCGTCCGTCGGCGTCGAGCTTCGGCAGCAGTACCACCCCCTTGCCGCGGGCCAGGGCGAAGAGGGCGAGGGTGTCGGCTCCGTCGCGCAGGGCGAGGAAGTCGCGGTGCATGGCTTCAGCCACGGGGGCGTCTACCGGGTGTCCGGCCACGAGGGCGCGGCGTATGTCGCCGTCGGTTACGGAGCCCGCCACGCGGCCGTCGGCGTCGACGGCGAAAAGCGTCAGCGGCGTTCCGGCCAGCGAGTTGATTCTCTCCATGGCTTCGAGCAGCGACGCCGAGGCCGGGATGAGGTGCGAATTGATGTCTGGGTCGTTTACAGTCATTTTTCCTGTCGGGGAGAGGAGTCATATAGTTTTAGCGTGTCGCGCAGCTCGGTGAGCACCATCGCCTTCAGCTCCGGCGGGGCGAGCACCTGCAGCGACTTGCCGCATGAGAGGATTTCGTGGACCAGCTCGTAGTTGAGCTTCACGCGCAGGGTGAACACTGAATAGTCTTCGTGCAATTCCTCGGTCTGCGAGTGGTGGAGCGGGAGGGCGCGGAAATACTTTGCCTGCGTGCGATCGGCTCGCAGGCGCACGGTCTTCACGCCGGCCTTCGACGACGAGATGCCGATTATGCTCTCGAAGATGTCGGCCGCCGGGTTGTCGGCCGGCATGGTGAAGGTCTCCTTGCTGAGGTTGAGCTCGCGCACGCGGTCGAGGGCGTAGGTGCGTATGTCGCCGCTCTTCTCGCGCAGCCCCACCATGTACCACCGCTGCTTGTAGAGCTTCAGGAAGTAGGGGTGGAAGAGGATGCCCGGCTCCGGACGCGAGCGCGAGAAGCCGGCGTAGGTGAACACCACCTTCTCGTTGTGCTTGATGGCTTCGAGCACGTCGGGAAGGAACTCGCGCGCCGAGGGCACCTCCTCGATGCATACGCGGCTGTCGAGGTCGGCCGAGGCCTGCAGCGCCGAGCTTACGGCATGGTTGTCGATCAGCCAGTTTGAGAAAGCGCGGTCGCGCTTCGAGTCGGGCGCGTCGATATAGTATTCGCCACGCGAGTTGCACCGGATGTCGATATGGAAGTTCTGCTCTATCGAGCGCCGGTAATAATGGAAAGTGCGCTCCGGCATCGCCCTCCCGTCCGAGAGGTGGGAGCGCAGCCAGAGGTCGTTGAGCTGGGCGCGTGTCAGCTTGCCGTAACGCGAGAGCGTATCGACAATCCACACATACCGGCTAATCATATCGCGTGCCATAGTCAGCTTCTTTTCGCAAAATTAGTCATTTTTGCCGGATATAGCAAATAATGCTGCCAATACAACAATCCCCCTCTTCGGGCGTTATAATATGATAGGGGCTATCCGCCCCACATTCTTATGTATATATAAACCTGAAATTAATATGGACAAGTTAAGTTATGCCTGGGGCCTGGCCATGGGTCAGCAGCTCAAGGGAATGGGCGTCGAGAAGCTCGACTTCGAGTCGTTTGCCGACGCAGTGAAGGCCGCCTTCGGCGAATGTAAGCCCGAGATGGAGCCCGAAGAGGCCCACAAGATCATAAACGAGTATCTGCAGGCCCTGCAGGAGAAGCTCACCGCCGCCGCAAAAGAGGCCGGCGAGAAGTTCCTCGCTGAAAACAAGACCAAAGAGGGCGTGAAGACCACAGCCTCCGGCCTCCAGTATGTAGTTGAGAAGCAGGGCACCGGCATCCGCCCGACTGCCAGCGACGAGGTAACCGTGCACTACACCGGCAAGCTCCTCGACGGCACCGTGTTCGACAGCTCCGTCAACCGCGGCGAGCCCGCCACCTTCCCCCTCAACCGCGTGATTCCCGGATGGACCGAGGGCGTGCAGCTCATGCAGGAAGGCTCGAAGTATCGCTTCTTCATCCCCTCCGACCTCGCCTACGGCCCGCAGGGTATCCCCAACGCCATCCCGCCCCACTCGACGCTCATCTTCGACGTGGAGCTCATCAAGGTGAACCACAAGAGCGACATTATCGTCTGATTCAGAATCGACAACTTCATAAACGATGAAAAAATCAAAATTCTTTGCAGCGGCCGCTCTCCTCGGCGCCTTCGGCATCGGCTCGCTCGCATCTTGCTCCAATTCACAGAAGGCCGAATCGGATAGCATCGACTCCGACACCGTAGCCGTCGAGGAGCCCTCAGTAGAGACCGAAAGCGTGCCGGCCGGCTACAACGCCGCCTTCTTCAACGACGAGAAGAAGAAAAGCGACGTGCCTACCGACTCCACCTGGACCCAGACCGCCAGCGGACTGAAATATGCCGTCGTAACGGAAGGCACCGGCGAATCGCCCAAAGCCACCGATGAGGTTACCGTGCACTATACCGGCACGCTCACCGACGGCACCGTGTTCGACAGCTCCGTAAGCCGCGGCGAGCCCACCACGTTCCCGCTCAACCGCGTCATCCCCGGATGGACCGAAGGTCTGCAGCTCATGAAGACCGGCGGCAAGACCGTCTTCTTCATCCCCGCCGCCCTCGCCTACGGCTCGCAGGGAGTGCCCGGCACCATCCCGCCCGACGCTCCACTCATCTTCGAAGTTGAACTCATCAGCATCAACAAATGATGATCCGACTGAAAGCAACGCTTACAGCCGCGTCGGCCCTGCTGGCCGGCGTGGCTCTTTTCACTTCATGCAAGGGCCGCACGATGGACAACATGGAGCCGACGGGCGACACCGTGGAAGTCGTGGTCGAAGAGCCCGACGCCCCCGCGCCAGTGCGCGTGATGCCGGCCGACTCGGCCGCAGCCTCACTCCCGGCCGACACAGCCGCAGCCTCCCTCCCGGCCGACTCCGCGGCCCTCTAACCAAAATCAACTCTGAGAGTATGTTTGAATTTGACACGAATTGATTTGAACATACTTCTGCAATAAATTCTTTCTATCCCCATGAAGGTCTTTTTTGGCTGATTTCGCCAAGCCTCATCGGTCACGATGCCCGCATCGCTCCCTCTTCGACTTGCGAAATCATCTCAAAAAATCCTCTTCAAGTGAATAGAAGTTAACTTCAAACATACTCTGAATTATGAAGACACTGAAAGCAACCCTCGCCGCAGGCACCCTCGCCCTCATGCTCGCCGCCTGCTCAAATCCCCCCTCCGGCAAACCGCTCGCCGACCTCGGCAAGCTCTCGCAGGCCGACTCCCTCTCTTACCTCTACGGCATGTCGTATGCCGACAACTACTGGCGCATGGCCGAAAGCGACTCCGCCGCCGCCGGCGAGGCCGCACGCAAGGAATACCTCAAGGGTATTCAGAAAGGTCTCGCGCTCGCCTCGGAATCCGACCAGTACAACGAGGGCCTGCTGATGGGTCTGCAGGTGGCCGTGGCTCAGAAAAACCTTCAGAAAGAGCTGGGCGTAACCATCGAGCCCGAGATGTTTACCACGGGACTCGCCTACGGCCTACAGGCCGACACCGTGGCCTCCGACCCGCGCTATCAGCAGCAGTTTCAGCGCATAGTCGACGCTATCGGCAAGAAGAAAGACAAGGAGAACGCCGACGCTGCCGGCAAAGCCCTCGCCGCCGCCGCCAAGAAGCAGGGGATGGCACAGATGGGCCCCGACGTCTTCGGCAAGGTAATCACCCCCGGCGAGGGGGCATTGCTCCAGACCGGCCAGACCGTCAATGTCGACATGAAGCTCCTCTCGCTCTCGGGCAAGGAGCTCCCCATCCCGATGCCGAAGCAGATTAACGTCGGCCATGAGTTTGCCGACCTCCCCATCGGCCCCGTCATCCTCAAGATGCACGAGAAGGAGAAGATGGAGCTGCTGACACCGGCCTTCGCCCTCTTCGGGCAGAACTGCTCCCGCCTGGGCCTTGAGCCGACGGAAGTGGTGAAAGTGCTTATCGAGACCAAAGGGCTCTGAGCCTCCGCAACTGCGATACATAAAGCCGCGCGTTCCTCCGGATGCGCGGCTTTTTTTCGCGCCTTACGCGGCCGGGGAGAGGGTGGGCGGCCCGGACAAAAGCGGACGCGGGGCGGCTGAAGCCTACCGCAGAGACAAACAGGCTGCGCCGCGCCCTTTTCAGGGACAAAACAGAGCCATACCGGCTAAATTAAGGATTATTAACAGTCAGTTAACAACATTTAATAATCGGGGGGGTAAATGTCGGACTTTCTTTTTAATTTTGCGCGGATTTTCTACGCACAATGTCGAAAATCTATAATTTACAGGTGTATAATAATGTAACAATATACTATATGGACAAGAAAAAGCATCCATACACGGCCCCGCAAACCACCGTCTCGCGGGTTGAGATTGAGTCGGCCATCTGCGGCGGCTCCGTCGACATCGCCAATCCCAATAATGCCAATGGCAAAATCGAGGAACAGGAAGTAAACACAAGCTTTGGTGGAAATTTCGGCTCACCCGACGGTTGGGATCCTGTCAAGCCGGTCAATGAATGATTCACACGTAAACACTACTACCCGATGAAAAAATCCATATTACTGCCGGCAGCGCTTCTTCTTCTCGCTGCCTGCTCGGATGAGGAAAATCCGACTATCCCCGCACAGCCGGGCGATGAGGTGTCGTTCGTAGCGCGCCTTGACGGAAAAGGCACCCGCACAATCTACGGCGATTCCACCGTCAATAATACTTACCCCGTATATTGGCAGAACGGCGACGAGGTGAAGGTGGCAAGCCCTCAGTGCGCTTCAGGCCGCAACACCGGCCTCTACAAGGTGCATGTCGCAGAAGCTCAGAATTATGCCGAATCGCTCGTGCGTCAGGGCAATGTAGGCATTCAGTGGGGCACGGATGAGCAGGCAAAGTTCTACTCCATCTATCCCGCTTCGTACCACACGCAGAACAATACGACGGTCAACAACACGCTGACCCCTACCGCTGATGCCGCTACTGCGAAAATGACAATCCGCAGCTATCAGCTCAACAGATTCCAGAAAAACGCTTCGGGCAACTGGGAAGGAACGCCGTTTGACCTCGCTGTAATCACCAATCCCGACGCCGCGCAACTGAATCCCGACGCCGTGATGTATGCGCAGACCAAGGCCAATCGCTCTGACGGCACGGTCAACCTGCGCTACAAGCCGTTCTCTACCGTGCTCCGTATCACGCTCGCCGGGTGTGAGTTTGACAGCGGACTCGGCGGTGATAAGACGGTTACCATCGAGGAGGTGATGATTACCGCTCCGCAGGGAGTGAATCTTGTGGGTGAGTTTGACGTCAACTTCAATAAAGACGCAACTACCGCACCGACAGTCAGCGCCACCGGCGGAGTATTGGATCCTAACGTGCTCCATATACCGATGATGGCCGAAAATCAGACCAACTATCTGACAATCGGAGCCAACGAGTCGATTACGTTTAATGCATTCGTTGTGCCTCAGACCAAAGCTGAGGTTAATGGCGAGTGGACAATCGAGGTGCGTACAACAAACGGCACGTTCACACGTAGCCTCGCCTCCACTCTTGCCGAAGGTCAAACCAATCAGCTCGTTCCCGGCAAAATCCACAAAATCCGCCTTCCGAAAATACGCATAACAAGCGATTTCAAGTTTGATAAGTCTTCTTGGATTTCGCAGATTCCGCGCAACGTCTACCTTTCGGAGCTTTCGCTCCCCGGCGCATGGTATTGCTACAGTACTAATTATCAGGCTACCGACGACCTTGCTACTCAATGGAATGCCGGTGTCCGCGCCTTCCACATCGACTGCCGCCTGACTAATAATAGATATATACGACCTTCGTCGCAGATATTAACATGTGCAGATACTGATAAAGGTGGAACAGCAGGATGGGGATATTCATCAGGTACGCCTGTGTTGGATAAGCTTAAAGAGATTAGCGACCTTCTGGAATCAAAAAAGGATGAATACGCAGTAGTTGTACTTACTATTGCCGAAAAAGAATTAATGTCAAGCGGCGTCTCCCATGGCACTGTTGCTCAGGATAAGATGCTTGAGGCGTTCAGCAGCATCATCAATACCAACAATATACCTAATCTGTACACTGCTCCGGTAACACCGAATACTATTGTAAATGACGTACTCGGAAAGGTGATTGTAAAAATCAACACTACCAATGCCGATCCTTACACCGGAACCATCCCCTCCACGCTCATGTCGCAGGCTTCGCTCGCTCCTGGTGCTGTATTCAATAGTATGCAAAGTTCGAAGATGTTTTGGGGTGCTTCGGCTGTCAATCCTGCAATGACTTTCTACTACATGCAGGGTCAGCGTACATATACCACGGGTTCAGGCAATCCTCAGATATCGGCACGCCAGTCGGCTATCGACAATATAATTGCTGAATCGAAGAGAATCTATGATGCTTCTGAGCACAACGGCTGGTTCCAGATGGGTATCGGAGGATATAAGAAGGACGATTCAGATGACAACGATAATTATGTGTACGTGGCGAACGCTCTGAATAACTATCTCCTTACTCAGATAAATGACAAGATGACCACCGATCCCTCGCCTGTTGGTCTGGTGCTTGCCAACTTCATTACGACGAATGCTCAGGGAACAACGCAGGTTTATGGCACTTCTCTGACAGAGGCGATCATCAAGATGAACCGAATGTTCCGTCTGAACCGAGACCCGACTAAGCCGGAATGGCCCGGTAAGGGTCAGAGCGAAATCCGTTCCGCTTCGTCGACTCATTCGTCGGGGTTCAGGAAGAACGCCAACGGATGGGACGCGTTCTGAACGCCTGAGGAATAGGAAACTAAAATGGCGGGCCGGTTGAAAGGCCGGTCCGCCATGTCGATGAAACCAAAGTAAATATCTATATAAGCTCCACTTTTTTATTGTGCATTGTTAGAGAGTGGAGTGCCGCAGTCGCTTTCGGGAGAAAGCGACTGCGGTCGTATATATGGGTGAGGAGTGGAAAGGGTCAGTCGCGGAAGCCGCGGTGGAAGTCGACGTGCAGAAAGCAGTGGTTCACGCGCTTCTCTTCGGGTGGAAGCTGCTGCCAGTCGCCGTATTGCTTGCGGAGGAAAGCCTCGTTGTCGCGCATACCCATCAGTTCGAGCCCCTCGAACATGATTGGGGTGCCGTCGCCATACCCTTCGCGGCGGTCGAGGTATGTGCGGTTCATCATCGAGTAGCAGCCTACGGTATCACATTCGTCGAAGGGGGCGGTGGCGTTGTTGGCGTTGATCATCTCGGCCACCTTGCGGCGCGAGTAGAGCTTGCGCAGCAGCAGCGGCCACCAGCTCCGGGGGCCGTGTCCGTGTTTGTACGGGTCGCGGTGGATGAAGTGGCGGAGCATGCTCAGGCGGCGGAAGCGGCGGTAGAGGCGTTCGCGCAGCTTAGGGTCGGCCGGTATGCCGTCGATGGGAAACACGTCGACGAAGACGCCCCCCTTGAAGGGGCGCGTCGGTCCTTCCACGATGGTGGTGCGCGTGTCTTCTATCTTGGCGTAGTGGAAGGGGTAGTCGGGGTCCTGGAGGTGTGAACGCAGGCGGTAGTGGGGCGGCAGCCATTCGTTGGCGTGGCGCAGAAACTTCTCGTAGTCGGGGCGTGGCATCGAGATGTCGACGTCGTCGTCCCAGGGTATGAAGCCTCCGTGGCGCACGGCTCCGAGCAGCGTGCCTCCTTCGAGGAAATAGCGGAGGCCGTGGGCGCGGATGGCGCGGTCGGCTTCCTTCAGAATGGGGAGGAGATGACGCTGCATCTCCTTTACGTCGTAGCTCATTGGCTGATATTATTTAGGGGGTGGCACTAATGTCGCGCTTATTTGCTCTTGGGTAGGTTGCTCTTGGGTAGGAGCGAGGGGTCGAAGTCGCGGTAGGGGTGGTCGAGGTCGAGGTAGAAGAAACCGTGTTGCTGAATCTCCTGCGGGGGAGGGGGCGTCATGTAGTCGCCATATATCTGGGTAAGGTGCTCGTCGGGGTTGACGACCGTCATGAACTCCTTGCCCTCGAATGTGATAGGCGTGCCGTCGCCGAGCTGGGCGACGCGGTCGAGCGGGCGGAGCTTCTGCCCGAAGAGGCAGGCCACGTATTTCGATTTCTCGAAGGGGTAGGTGAGCGAGAGGTCGCGTATCATCTTCTGCACCTTTGCCGGCCTGAATATGCGGCGCATGAGCAGCGGCCACCACGACGAAGGGCCATGCCCATGCTTGTACGGGTCGCGCCAAACGATGTAGAGCAGCGACTTCAGGCGGTGGTAGCGGCCGTAGAGCTTCTGCTGCTCTTTGGGCGAGTCGGGGAGGCCGTCGACGGGGAAGACGTCGATGTAGACGCCGCCGAGGTAATATAGGTGTGGACGCTCCACGAGGGTGGTCGAGGCATCCTGCACCTTGCCGAACTGCAGGGGGTAGGCCGGGTCGTTCTCGAAGCACACGAACTCGAAAGGCTCCGGCAGCCATTCGCGCGAATGGCGTATGAGTTTCTCGTAGTCGGGGCGGGGCATCATGATGTCGAGGTCGTCGTCCCAGGGTATGAAGCCGCCGTGGCGCATGGCGCCGAGCAGTGTGCCGAACTCAAGATAGTAGCGGAGGCCGTGCCGGCGGCACATACGGTCGAAAGCCTCCAATATGGCGAGCAGACGGAGCTGCAGCGGGCGGATGTCGTAGCTTGTACTCACAGGTCGCGTTCTTTTTCGAGGAATTTGGGTGTGTTGCGCGCCTCGTATATCTTGGCGAGCATGTAGAAGCGTGATATGGCGTCTTTCTTGGCCACGATGTATCCGGCCACGCCGTAGCGGAACGAGCCGCCGAGTATGTATATCTTGAAGAAGAACCACCAGGGTATGAATACCATGCTGAGGAGGTTGACGCGCTTATTGCGCTTCTTCTCCACCTGCGCCGAGGTGTAGCGGTTCATCCGCTCCACGATGTCGGTGAGGCTCATTGACTTATGGCGCAGGGCAAGGTCCTGCCTTCCCGGAGGTATATGGGCTATCGTGCCGTCGACCGTAGGGTGGGAATGAATCACCGGAGGCCAGTGGGCGCCGTCGCGCTTCAGGAAGCGGAGCTGCGCGTCGGGATACGACGAGCGGCGGAAACGGTGCATCACATAGTTCTTGCGCGGGATGAATAGGCCGGCCACGTCGCCGGGGTTGCCGATGAAGTCGTAGAGGTAGTCCCGGAGCTGCGGGGTAACGGTCTCGTCGGCGTCCACCACCAGCACCCAGGGGTGAGACGCGCTCTGCACCGCCATGTCGCGCGCCGGCTCGCAGATGGTGTGGTTTCCTTTGGGGAATGTAACCACCTTGCAGCCATAGCTTCGGGCTATCTCGACGGTGGCGTCGGTCGACTCCATGTCGCATACCACAATCTCGTCGAATCCCTTGAGGGCGTCGAGGCAATGGGGGAGGTTTTCGGCCTCGTTGTATGTGTTGATTACTACGGAAATGCCCATATAGTCGGTTTAAACGCACAAAATTAGTCAATTCGGGGGGAATAAGCAAATTTCGGAACTTTGCATAATTGGGCGAAAGTGGTTAATTTTGCAGAATGAAATGTTCGATAGAGGATTTTGAGGCCGCGCGTCGCGCCTATCTGCGCCGCCGGGGAGTCGACGAGTCTGCCGGCTGCCTGCGCGCGGCACTGATAGATATGGACGGCGTGCTCTACGACTCCATGCCGTGGCATGCCCGCGCATGGCACCGGATGATGGAAGAGAATGGCGTGGAGACCACCGTCGACGAGTTTTTCGCCTACGAAGGGATGACCGGCAAGGCCACCATCGACCTGCTCTTCCGTCGCGCCTTCGGACGCGATGCCGGCGAAGAGGAGGCCAAACGTCTCTATGCGCGTAAGACGGAGATATTCAAGGCGTTCGGGAAGAAGGACACCATGCCCGGAGCCGACCGTATGCTCAAGGCGCTGGAAGCCTTGGGGCTGCGGCGCGTGCTGGTTACCGGGTCGGGGCAGAAGTCGCTCATCACGCGCATCGACGGCGACTACCCCGGAGCCTTCGCCGAAGCCGACCGCGTGACGGCCCTCGACGTGAAGCGCGGCAAGCCCGATCCCGAGCCGTATCTGCGCGGTCAGGAGAAAGCCGGATGCCGCCCCGAAGAGACCATAGTGATAGAAAACGCCCCCCTCGGCGTGAGGGCCGGAGTGGCCGCCGGGTGCTTCACCATAGCCGTTACCACCGGCCCCATACCCCGCGAAGCCTTCGAACGTGAGAAGGCCGACATGATATTCGCGTCGATGCCGGAATTTGCCGATTTCCTCGAATCCCTCTCGCTCCGTGCAGATGGAAAAGCTTAAGTCCCTGCTCCGGAATCCCGGCGGTCGCCTCTTTCTCATCACCGAAGAGAATGTAGACGTCCTCGTCATGCCCCTGCTCGAAGCCGAGGAGGAAGAGATTGCTGCTATTCCCCGGCTGGTGATTCCCGCCGGCGAGGAGAACAAGACCATAGAGCGCGCTCAGCAGATATGGGAATGGCTGCTTGAAAACGGGGCATCGCGCTCCGACACGCTGATATGCGTCGGAGGCGGCATGCTGACCGACATCGGCGGATTCGCCGCCGCCACCTTCAAGCGCGGTATGCGCCACGTCAACATCGCAACCACGCTCCTCGCGGCCGCCGATGCCTCGGTGGGCGGCAAGACCGGCGTCAACATGGGGGGTGTGAAAAACTGCGTCGGCGCCTTCTCGATGCCCCTCTTCACCGAGGTCTATGCCCCGGCGTTCGCCACCCTGCCCGAAGCCGAGATGCTGTCGGGCTACGGCGAGATGCTGAAGACGGCCATGATAGGGGAGCCGGGTATGCTTCCCCGTCTGCTCGAGCCGGAGACGCTGCTCGCCGACACCGCGCTGCTCGGGGAGATAGCCTCGGAATGTGCCCGGATAAAGATGCGGATTGTGGAGAGCGACCCCTTCGAGAAAGGTCCGCGCAAGGTGCTCAACCTCGGCCATACCTTCGGCCATGCCCTCGAGAGCCTCTGCATGGAGAAGGGGCGGCCCGTGCCCCACGGAGTGGCCGTGGCCCACGGACTCCTCTTCATGATGGTGATGGCCAGGATGAAAGGGGTCGGAGGCAGTATGCTCTATTCGTTTGCCGACCGGGTGGTGAAGCCTCTGATGAAGGTGCCGCCGGTGATGTGTGGCGACTACGCCCGTCTGCTCGGGCTGATGCACGCCGACAAGAAGAACGACGGCCCGGGTGAGGTGAAGTTCGTGTTGCTGACCGACGCCGGAGAGCCGCTTATCGACGTGCCGGTCGACGACGCTACCGTCGAGGCCGCGATCGACATCTACAGGGATATGGGATTCTGACCGCAATCACAATATCCGGACGGTTTCAGCGTTGAAAAAAGGGGAGATAACGTCCCCGATGCGCCATAAGATGAAAGAGATAGTATTCGCAACCAACAACAGCCACAAGCTCGAGGAGGCCCGGGCGATTCTCGCCGGCCGCTTCCGCGTGCGCTCGCTCGCCGAGATAGGCTGCCACGACGACATACCCGAGACTGCCGACACTCTCGAAGGAAACGCGCTCATCAAGGCCCGCTGGGTGAAGGAGCGTTACGGCTACGACTGCTTTGCCGACGATACCGGCCTGATGGTCGACGCCCTCGGCGGCGCGCCCGGCGTATATTCGGCCCGCTATGCCGGTCCGGAGTGTGATGCCGTGGCCAATATGCGGCTGCTGCTCGATAATATGGAGGGGAAGACCGACCGCCGTGCGCGCTTCGTTACGGTAATAGCCCTTATCCTCGACGGCGAGGAACGGATGTTCAGAGGCTCGGTGGAGGGGCGCATAGCCGACGCTCCGTCGGGCACGGCCGGCTTCGGCTACGACCCCGTGTTTGTGGCCGACGAGTCGGGCATGGCATTCGCCGAGATGACTCCCGAAGCCAAAAACGCAATATCCCACCGCGGCCGCGCCCTCAGGGCCATGGCCGCAGAGCTCTGACACGAATCCTCTCTAACGCTTTTTCAACCTACGATATGAACCGACTTAAAGCCATAATTCTCTCCGTAGCCCTTCTCGGAACGGTGTTCGCAGCCCGTGCCGTAGGCGACTGGAAGGTATTCCCGACCTTCAACGACTGGACCCGTATGGTGGTGGAGACTCCCGAACGGGTATTCTTCCTCACCTACGCGCAGCCTGTGTCGACTTATTTTGAAAACTACAAGGGTGAGTACAGCCACCTCATGATGTACGAAAAGGAGGCCGACGAACTCATCCCCCTCACTCACCGCAACTACCTCAGCGGTCTGCTCGTGGACAAGATTGCCTACAACCGCAGCAAGGGGTATCTGATGGTGGTCTACGACGACTCAAACATCGACTTCATCTACGACGACGGCCAATACGTGAACCTGCCGGCAATAGCCAACTCCACGATCAACGTGTCGAAGAAGGTGAACCAGATTACCTTCGACCCCGAAAAAGACTGCGCCTATCTCGCCACCGACTTCGGCTATATCGTGGTCAACGACAAGAAGCATGAAGTGGCCTCGTCGCTCCAGACAGGCTTCCCCCTCTACGGCGTGGCCCGCATGGGCGACAGGCTGGTGGGCATCGGCGAGAAGAATACCATCACGGCTCCCGCCGACAAACTCGTAGTAACGCTCGACGACCTCACCTACGTCGAGGGGATGAAGGCCGGAAAGCAGATAATGCCTTTGTCGGACGATAAGTTCGCCTTTATCACCACTGAGGCTTCGGGAGCCGCCAACATGCTCTGCGTGGCCACGTTCGAGACACCCGGAAGGGTGTCGGTGTCAGACCGCCAGTGGCAGTCGTACAACGAGTGTGATTCTCGCGACGACGGCTATTTCATCGATACCGACCAGGGCCCCTACTACCTCGACCTCGAGGGCAACCTCCGAGCGCTCCCCTGCCCCCCTTACAGCGAGAAGATGCAGATGACCACGGTCAACATGCGCGACTACTGGGTGGTGGACGGCCGCAAGGGCCTCCGCAAATACCGCGTCGGCGACAGCGGCGACTGGACGGTAACCGTCGACCACCGACGCCCCAACCTCCCCTCCACGTTTATATGCGAAGACATAGTCTATTCGCCTAAATACGGCATGATTACCGCCAGCCACGGCGTCAGCCGCAACTTCTCGAGCCTACCGCAGTATCCCTCCTCGATGTCGCTCTATAAGAACGGCGAATGGACCGACTATTCGCTCGGAACCGTCAACCCCGCCCGCGAGGGCGCGTTGCGCGACGGCATCGGTCTGGCCATCGACCCGACGGAACCTAACCGCGTGCTGCGCTCCTCGCGCTTCGACGGCCTCGTATCTATCAATCTCGACGATGCCGCCGACCTGATGCACCTCGCCGCTTCGGAACATTACGACGCCGGCAACCCCGGATTCCTCACTGCCTTCGAGCCTCTGCCGTTCAGCTACTTCTACGGCCTGTCGACGCCGCAGTTCGACGCCGCAGGCAACCTCTGGCTCGCCCGATGCGATAATCCCGACACGGGAACCGGACTGATGTATTTCTGGCCCGCGGCCGACCGTAAGGCCCGCAACATCAAGGGACTCAGGGAGATGAAGCTTCCCATTAATAATGTAACCCACACCGTCCGCATCTTCCCGCTCAAGACATCGGCCAACAAAAACCTGGTGATAGCCTACGGCGGTAATAAAGACGGATTCAGCATAATCGACCACAAAGGTACGCCCGACAATACCGCCGATGACGTGAAGGCAGAAATGGGAGCTTCTCTCTTCGACCAGGATGGCTCGAAGTATGAGCCCAACGTGATATTCAAGTTTGTGGAGGATCCCGCCACCGGCACCGTCTGGGGGCTCAGCGAAGACGGAGTGTTCACGTTCAGCCCCAAGCAGACGTTTACCAACCCAAACCGTGTAAACCGAATCAAGGTGGCCCGCAACGACGGCACCAACCTCGCCGACATGCTTCTCGAAGGCGTGAAGGTGGTAGACCTTACCATCGACGGAGAGGGTCGCAAATGGTTCGCCACCGTGGGCGGCGGCCTCGTCTGCACATCGGCCGACGGACGCACCATCCACTATCAGTTTAACGAAAGCAACTCGTATCTCCCCTCCAACAGCGTGTTCGCCGCCTGCTATAACCCCGACAACAACTCGATTCTCGTCTCGACCGACCGCGGCATGGCCGAATACTTCATCTCCGGCCCGCAGGGCTCCGACACTGAGTCGGCCGTCAAGGTCTATCCCAACCCCGTGCGTCCCGACTATCTCGGATGGATTACGATCGAAGGCCTGCAGGAAGGCTCGATAGTGAAGATTGTCGACTCGATGGGCGGACTTGTGCGCGAACTCGGTCCCGCCGAGGCCGGAGTGGTGAAGTGGGACGCGACCAACATGCAGCACAAGCGTGTCGGCTCGGGCGTCTACCACGTGCTCTCTTCCTCCGGACCCAACGAGGAGAAGAATCTTGCCAACGTCGCGAAAGTGCTTATAATCAGATAATACGCTCGAACTCCAATGTCCCGGATGCTGATACTGACAGCCGTCATGGCCTCGCTTCTCGCCGCCCGCGCCGAGGAGATGCGCATTGAGCTGACCCCCGGCTCATACGCCTCGCACATAGAGGCTGTGGCTGCCGAGGCCCCCGAGTCGCTGATGCTCGTAGGCTCGGCCGACGTGCGCGACCTGCGTGCGGTGGCCGCCTCGCTTCCCGAGGGCGTAAGGCTCCTCAACATGCAGGGCCTCGTGATCGAGGAATATACCTACCCCTACAATTCTGCCGAAGACCGCGGCTATTATCCCGCCCATACGATTCCGGCCGCCACCTTCGCCCACACGCGGTTTCCCGAAATCCTCTT
This sequence comes from uncultured Porphyromonadaceae bacterium, assembly GCA_945873625.1. Classification (GTDB taxonomy): domain Bacteria; phylum Bacteroidota; class Bacteroidia; order Bacteroidales; family Muribaculaceae; genus Lepagella. The sequence continues at coordinate 39,756 of CAMCDS010000018.1, forward strand.
CCCGGTAACGCTTGAAGCGATAGGGGAGGGGGCATTCGCCGGTTCGGCCCTAAGGGAGGCCGGATTCCCGACCTCGCTTCGCTCGCTCGGCGACTATGCCTTCGCCGGATGCGGGAGTCTCGAGAAAATGATCTTCTGCGCCCCGCTCACATATCTGGGCGCCGGAGCCTTCCGCAACTGCACCGCACTCGTCCGCGCCGACCTATATCCGACGGAGATAAAGGAGGTGCCCGACTTCCTCTTCGCCGGATGCGTGTCGCTCAAAGAGGCGCTCATTCCGTCGGTGGCCAAGAAGATTGGGCGCGAGGTGTTTGCCGGGTCAGGCCTTGAAGATGTCATTCTCCCCTACGGCACCGACTGCGCCCCCTTCGCCCTCGCCGGGATGAAGGAGCTGCGCGGAGCCGACGTCAACTATCCCGCCGGAGGCTACGGTCTCCTTTTCGGCACCCCGGCCCTCGAAAGGCTCGACAACGCCGGTGCCGAAGCCCCCGACCTGATGCTTGCCGCCTCGGGCATAGCCGATTCCAAGGTGTCGGCCGGGTTCAACGCTATAGGCGACTATGCCTTCGCCGGATTGCAGGCCGGCAAGCTCGTGCTATCGCGCGACATCACGCGCATCGGGCGCGGAGCCTTCGCCTCGATGCCTCTCCTGCGCTCGATCGACGTCATCCCCCTCGGGGCGGCAGTGCCCGATATATCCGAGGAGGCGATAGAGGGTCTCGACCCCTCCGGCATCGTGCTCTGGGTTGATTCGGTCAGCGCCGACGCATGGCGTGCCCACGGGGTGTGGAGCCGTTTCAGAATCGACACTTCCGGCAATTCAGGCGTCGGTGGCATTGTGGCCGACGACTCCGGACAGATAGAGATAAAGGCGGCCGGGGGACGTATCATCGTTTCCGCTCCCGACGCCATCAGGTCTCTGGCCGTCTGGTCGACGGCCGGCTCCCTCCTCTTTGCCTCGGCGCCCGGAAAGCACGGCGTGGAGGTCGACGCCGGACAATGGCGCGGATGCATAGTGGCGGTGGAAGCGGCCGACGCCGCCGGACGCCGCCGGCAGGCTAAGCTGATGCTCGACTGACGCGCCGCCCCGGCATTCATCATCCTTACGAAAAGAAGAGAAATGGGTAAAAACAAGCTCAAGAAATTCGCCGACATGAACGGCTACCGCTGTGTGCTCCAATACCCCTGGGCGCGACTCAGCGAAGAGGGTTTCCCCCATAAGGGGAAGTGGGGCAGCGACTTCTTCAACAACGGCAACCCGATAACCCTCGAACTCGGATGCGGCAAAGGTGAATACACCGTGGAACTCGCCCGGCGCTATCCCGACCGCAACTTCATAGGCATCGACATCAAGGGGGCGCGTATGTGGACCGGCGCCTCGCAGGCCGAGGAACTGGGCCTCACCAACGTGGCTTTCCTCCGCACCGACATCGAGCTGCTCGAACGCTTCTTCGACTCGGGCGAGGTCGACGAGATATGGATTACGTTTCCCGACCCGCAGATGCAGAAATGCCGCCGCCGCCTCGTCTCGTCGCGCTTTCTGGAGCTCTACCGGCGGGTGGCGCACGGCGGAGCGAGGATACGCCTGAAGACCGACTCCCCATTCCTCTACGCCTACTCCTCGCGCCTGCTGCGCGAAAACGCGCTCGCCACCGACGCCGACACAGCCGACCTCTACGCCACCGACGGACTCGAAGAGGTGAAGTCGGTAAAGACGTTCTACGAACGGCAGTGGCTGGCACGCGGCAAGACCATAAAGTATCTCGACTTCCGGCTCCCCGAAGAGGGCGCGGCGGCCGTGGCCGAGGTCGATGATTCCGACATAGAACGCGACGACTACCACAGCTTCCCCCGCGGCACGGCCCGCGAGCTGAAATCGTGAAAATAAATCAGACAAATACTTACTTACCATGACAATATATCCGGCACTCATAACCGACGCTCTGAAGACCGTGCGCTATCCCGGCAACGGCAAGAGCCTCGTGGAAAACGACATGGTGGCCGACGACATCCGCATCGACGGCAACCGCGTTACTTTCTCGCTCATTTTCGACAAATCGACCGACCCCTTCGTGAAGTCGGTGATACGCGCGGCCGAAACGGCAATCAACACCTACGTGGGCGCAGAGGTGGAGATCAGGGGCAACATCACCCCCATGTTCCGCCAACAGGCCCCCAAGGCGCCTGAGAAGCTCCTCCCCGGCGTGCGCAACATCATCGGCGTCTCGTCGGGCAAAGGCGGCGTAGGCAAGTCGACAGTGGCAGCCAACCTTGCCGTGTCGCTCGCAGCCAAAGGCTACAAGGTGGGCCTTCTCGACGCCGATATTTTCGGCCCCTCGATGCCCAAGATGTTCGGTGTGGAGGGTGAGCAGCTCTATATGGTGAACCAGGACGGACGCGACTGGATAGAACCTGTGGAGAAATACGGAGTGAAGATGCTTTCGATCGGCTTTGTGGTCGACGCCGACAAGCCGGTGCTCTGGCGCGGCGGAATGGCCTCCAACGCCCTCAAGCAGCTCATAGGCGACGCATGGTGGGGCGACCTCGACTATTTCGTGATCGACATGCCCCCCGGCACCAGCGACATCCATCTCACCCTCGTGCAGACGCTCGCCATCACCGGCGTGGTGGTGGTTACCACCCCGCAGGAAGTGGCTCTCGCCGACGCCCGCAAGGGAATCGCGATGTTCACCGGCGACAAGGTCAACGTACCCATCCTCGGACTGGTGGAGAACATGGCTTGGTTCACACCCGCTTCGCATCCCGACGAGCGCTATTACATCTTCGGACGCGACGGCGGCGCCCGACTTGCCGAGGAGACCGGCGTTGAACTCCTGGCCCGCATCCCGCTTGTGGCCGACATCTGCGGTCAGGCCGATGCCGGCGACCCGATAGTTCGTTCTGCCGGCGGCACGGAAGCCGGTGAGAATCCCGAGGCGGAGGCGTTCAGCACCCTCGCCGACCGGGTAGTCGAGGCTGTAGACCGCCGCAACCGCGAGCAGCCCCCGACGGCCAAAGTAGAGCTTCAGCACTGATTGGCACAACCTTGTTGCAAAAATAGATCGGGAGCGTTTCTTCGGAAGCGCTCCCGATTGTCATTCAATGGGGGTTATGGATTGGAACAGGCGCCAGCCCGGCGAGCGGCGGCAGGCGTCGGGGTCGGCGGCCGAGAGGCGGCAGCGCGCGTAGGCTTCCTCGTCGGCCGGGTCGAAAATGAAGCTGTTGCAATCGAACGGCGGAGCCTCCGTCGAAGGCTGAGTGAGCTCGGTAAGGGATTCGCATCCCTCGAAGATTAGCTCGCCGAGCAGAGAGTCGTTAGCCGGCATGCGCGCTTTAAGAAGCGAGGTGCAGTCGGAGAAGGCATAGCTTTCGAGCAGCGTAACCGAATCGGGTATGTAGACCTCGGTAAGCGAGGAGCAGCGGCTGAACGCATTGTTGCCGATGTTTTTGAGAGAAGGGGAGAAGTCGACGCTTTCGAGCGACTCGCAGTAGGCGAACGCCAGAGTGCCGATTTTCGTAACTGTCCGCAGGTCGAACGCTTTGAGCGACGTGCACCAGGCGAAGGCGTTGGTGCCCACCTCGCGGAGCGACGGCGGCACGGCTATCTCTTTAAGAGCAGCGCAGCGATAGAAAGCCCCCTCGCCGATAGACGAGCATCTCGATCCGGCCTCAAACCGTACTGAGCGCAGATTCTCGTTCTCGGCAAAGGCGTATGGGGGAATCGACTTCACCGAGCGGGCTATCATCACCTCCTCCGCCTCCTTATCGACAGAGTTGAAGTCCGCCACCATTACGACGCCTCTTGACGTCAGGAATCCGCAGACCAGCATAAAAAGTAGAACCACCTTTTTCATGCTGCAAAATTAGCAAAAAAATTCCACTCCACGCCATGCGAGGATTTTTTGACGCTCGGGCCTATGCGGGAATAGGAATTATAAGAGGAATAGGAGGAGTAGGAGACCGGGTGCGACGGGCAGATGCGAGTAGATGCAACCCACCTCCGGGGGTTGTCTTTGAGAGTATAAGAGTAACTCCACGTAGACTAGCTATCGCTCGTCAACGTGGAGTTATAGAAGATGTAACCTCCTCCGGAGGTACCGCCTGCGTCCACCCACCCCTGCGAAAGTATCGACTGCGTCCGCCCAACCTTCGGACGTACTGTCTCTGCCAGCCCAACCTCCGGAGGAGGTTGCCTTTTCGATTGCCCCATGTTAACGAACGCAGTGAGGTACATGGGGTATACCCCCACCGTGTCAAAACAACCCCCGGAGGGCGGTTGCCTCCACCCGCCATCGCCCGATTATCCCCCTCGGATAAGCCTTTTCGATGTCTTGGAAGGTATTGGAAATCCGTGCAAATCCGTCGCATCGGTGCGATTCCGGCAGGAATCTAAGAAATCAGTGTGCCAATATAATCATCCAAATCCTCCTCGGATTAGGATTGATTTTAGCACACGGATAGTTTTTGTCTGCTTGCGCAGCCCTCACGGATTGAAACGGATTAT
>CAMCDS010000019.1 GCA_945873625.1 uncultured Porphyromonadaceae bacterium
TAGAGCGTCTGCCTTACAAGCAGAGGGTCGGGGGTTCGAATCCCTCAGCGCCCACAAACAAGGACAAATAACTCAATTAGAAGCAGCCGTTCGAGAGAATAGCTGCTTTTAATATTTTATAGAAACTCCTCTCATCCTATCGCGTTATGGTCAAATCCTTTTTTATCCCCGGTTCCAAAAGCCTATCGGCAAGAGCGATAGTGGCCGACGCACTGGCCGGCGGAAAAGCCTCGATACACAACATCGCCGTATGCGACGACGCCGAAAGGCTCGCCGCAGCTTTCGCCATGCTCGATTCCCGACCGACGGCCGAAATCTACATCGGCTCGGGAGCGGCCCCGCTGCGCTTCTTTCTCGCCGCGGCGGCGTCGATGCCCGGACGAAAGGCATCGGTAAGCTGCGACCCGCAGCTCGCCCGCCGACCCATAAAACCGCTCATCGACGCGCTCCGAAGTCTCGGGGCAGACATCGACATGACGGGCGAAGGGAAGTTTCGCGTGGCGGGCAGGCGTCTGAAAGGTGGAGCGGTCAGCGTCGACGGCTCGATAAGCTCGCAGTTCATCTCCGCCCTCATGCTCGCCGCACCCTGCTGGGAACAGGGTGCCGAAATCCGGATAGAAGGGGAGACAACGGTATCGCGTCCCTACATCGACATGACGGCAAGCGTGATGCGCGACTTCGGCGCCCGCGTGAAGGCTGACGGACGAAAAATCACAGTAGCACCAGGAGGATACACCACTCCCGAAAACTACCGCGTGGAGCCCGACTGGTCGGCAGCCTCCTATATATATGAAGCCGTGGCCCTCGCTGCTGTCGACGGCAGCGGTGGAATGGAAGCGGTGGTTCCGGGGCTCACGATGCCCGCACTCACGAATCAGGGCGACGCGGCCTGCCTCGAGCTTTTCAGTAAGTTTGTCAAAACCACTTTCAATGCCGAAGGAGCACGCCTCTCCACCTTAATCTATAAGCCGGAAACCTGCTTCCGCGCCAACCTTACCGACACTCCCGACCTTGCCCCGGCTCTCGCAGCCACACTTTGCGGACTTCAGGTGCCCTTCCGGCTCGACGGACTCGCACACCTCAGGGTGAAGGAGTCGGACCGCATCAAGGCATTGAGCTCACAGCTCTCGGCTTGCGGATTCGACCTACACGCAGGCGACAGCTTCCTTGAGTCGGCGGCAGCCACACCCCGGTTCCCGAAGGAGAGAATCACGGTCGACACCTTCGGCGACCACCGCATAGCCATGTCGATGGCCCTGCTTGCCCCGCTTATGCCGGCCGGCCTTACCGTAGACCGTCCCGAAGTGGTGGCCAAATCCTTCCCCTCCTTCTGGCAATCCTTCCCGTCGCTCCGCTGACTCCGCACGGCGTCAGCCCATTATCCGCTCCGCATTTTCAAGAATAAACAAAAAATCTTAAATTTGCAGCATGAATGATACAAACCCAAAAGTTTCGGTCATCGTCTGCACTTTCAATCAAGAGCGCTACATAGCCGAGGCTCTCGACTCCATACTCGCCCAAAAGACCGACTTCCCTTTCGAGATAGTGCTCGCCGACGACTGCTCGACCGACAGCACCGGGATGATATGCCGGCTATATGCCGAGCGATACCCCGACAAGGTAAGATATATACGCAATGAGGAAAACAAGGGGGTGGCCCGCAACTATTTCGACGCCATCCGCGAGGCCCGCGGCATGTATATCGCCGATCTGGCGGGCGATGACCGCTGGACAGACCCCGACAAACTGCAGCGTCAGGCCGACCTCCTCGACTCCGACCCGAAAATCACTATCTGCCACGCCGCATGGGAGATGTTTACCGACGACGGGCGAGTATTCCCTTCCGAAGTCCACTGGATGCCCCGGAAAGAGGAGATTGTAGAAGGGCGCTCTCTGCTGCCGATAATTGTCAATCACAAGAAAGAGGAACGGTTCATCCACCTCTGCACGGCCATGTATCGGCGAGACACCACAATCCAGCTTATGCGCGAATATCCGGGTGTGTTTGACGAGGTATGGCTGCCGTGTGAGGATTTCCAGCTCATACTTCTGCTCGCCGCGCGAGGAAAGGTAGCCTGTCAGCCGCAGAAAGTGTTGCAATACAGGGTGGGAAACGTTTCGGTGTCGTCGACCGAAAACGCACGCAAGACAGTCAACTTCACCGGGCGCGTGATGTTTCTCACCTTAAGACTGGCACGTATGCTCGCAGCCGAACCCGACTACCTCGACGACTACTTCCGAAAAACCCTCCACTATGTAGTGATGACGGCCTTCAACTCGGGCGACAGCGAAGCCCTCGACGAATCGCGCCGCATCGCAGACATACATACGGCGCGCCCTATGCTGAAGACACGCATAGCGCTGATGCTTTCGTCTAACCGTATTATCTGGAAAATAAGCCGCGGACTGCGCCGCCTTCTGAACCAAAAATAAACTCTATACCTTATTAATAAAGGGAGGCAATTCAGCTTCCCCCCTCTATCCATCATCCGCTATGAAGAAAATCTACACCGTGATGGCCGCCGTGGCAGCCATATTCCTCTCCCTCACCCTCACTTCCTGCGAAGACGACTGGGGACCCGGTTATCCTCCCGGCCCGGGCGACACATTCTATGACACAGCCCTCACCGGATGCTACTGGGAGCTTTATCAGGTAAATTCATCTGTAGTAGACCCCGACGAGGTGAACATCCTCGAGTTCTTCAACAATGGCCGCGGCTACTATTATGAATTAGAAAATGGCAGGCCTTTTCGGGATAATACGAGCTGGTGGTGCCAGTGGTCGAACAACAGCACCTCCGACTATCAGATTAACCTTATAATCGAAGGTAAATCACCTTCAACGATGAACTACTGGTTCACCCACAACGGCAATTACCTATGGATGCAGTGGTACAATCGTTATGAAGGAACCACCACCTACGTCTACCGCGCCGTCGACACTCTCCCCTATCCCTTCTGATTCTGTCAGCGCGTATGCCGGACTTCATGCTCAACGCCCTGACGGGCATCGTCATTGTCGCCGTGGCCTCGGCCATCATCGGTACATATATCGTCTGCCGGAGAATGATTTTCATCTCCGGCGGCATCACCCATGCCTGCTTCGGCGGACTCGGCCTGGGCTACTACCTGGGCCTTCCGCCTACGCTCATGGCGGCAGTGTTTGCCGTCGCAAGCTCGCTCGGAGTCGACTGGCTGGCCAAAGGGAGGGTGCGACGCGACTCGGCGATAGCCGTGGTGTGGGCCGTAGGAATGGCGGCCGGCATACTGTTCATATTCCTTTCGGAAGGGTATGTGCCTGAGCTCAACTCATTCCTCTTCGGCAACGTCCTTACAATCACTCCGGCCGACAACGCACTCTTTGCCTCGTTCGTCGCCCTGCTCATCGCATTCCATCTTCTTTTCTACCGCCGCATCGTCGCCGTCAGCTTCGACGAGAACTTCGCACGCACGCGCGGCCTCCCCGTAGGCTTCATCAATACGGCCATGACCGTCTTTACGTCAGTGGCCATAGTTCTCACCATCCATCTCATCGGCATAATGCTGCTGATGTCGGTGATGTCGCTTCCGCAGATGACAGCCGAACTCTTCACCCGCCGCTATACTCGCCTCATGCTCCTCTCATTTGCCATAGCCCTTGCCGGAGGCGCGGGCGGACTCGCCGTAGCCTGGTTCGTCTCCGTGCCCGCCTCGGCCGCCATAGTGCTGCTCCTTGCCCTTTTCTATATGCTCGGCAAGGGAGCGACGGCATTCCGCCGCTGTTCATAACCATGTCGATAAATGTAGAAAACCGTGTCTAAAACCGGTCTATATCCCTATCCCTCAACTGCAAGAGACGGAGACAGGGACTTCTTTCGCAACTTTTTCAACACCCTCAGCCCCCTTTCTGAATAAGTTTTCTACCCGATTTCTTGCCTCCGTCGATAGAAAATTATTAACTTTGCAGTTATCTACAGCGTGTCGACAGAAGCCGCATCGGTCTGAAATTCAGCATAGCCTCATGTCGACAGTATGTAGATAAGGCGACGACAGAGTTCAACAACCCATATTTCCAAATTTCAGAGGGAAAAGTTATCGCCGTTGTCTACATCCTTTGTTGTGGTTGAGTTTATTTATTCTTTATTTAAGATTGAATTAAACCTAATATAAAAAACATGGAAAGCCAGCTCCTCAAGGAGGAGATACTCAGACTCAAGGAAGAAAAAGGCGCGCTCATAATGGCCCACTATTATCAGCGTCCCGAAATCCAGGAGATAGCCGACTTCATCGGCGACTCGCTCGCTCTGGCCCGTCAGGCGGCCAAGACCGACGCGAAAGTGATAGTGATGTGCGGCGTCCACTTCATGGGCGAGACCGCCAAGATACTCTGCCCCGACAAGAAGGTGCTCATCCCCGACGCCGAGGCAGGATGCTCGCTGGCCGACAGCTGCGACCCCGCCGACCTCGAGAAATTCATCGCCGAGCGTCCGGGCCACACTGTGGTGAGCTACGTCAATACCTCCGCTGCCGTGAAGGCCCTCACCGATGTGGTGGTTACTTCGGGCAACGCGCGCAAGATAATAGAGCAGCTTCCGGCCGACGAGAAGATAATCTTCGGTCCCGACCGCAACCTCGGCGAATATATCAATTCGGTGAGCGGACGCAGCATGGTGCTCTGGAACGGAGCCTGCCACGTGCACGACCGTTTCTCAATCGAGAAAATACTGGAGATGAAACGCGAGCATCCGGGAGCCAGGATTCTCGTGCATCCCGAATGTCGCCGTCAGCTGCAGCTCATAGCCGACAAGGTTGGCTCTACGGCCGCTCTGCTCGACTTCGCCCGCTCCGACGAGGCCAAAGAATATATAGTGGTTACGGAAAGCGGCATCCTCGTCGAGATGCGCGCCAAGTGTCCCGGCAAGACGTTTCTCGCCGCTCCGGCCGAAGACGCGGAATGTCAGTGCAACGAATGTGAGTACATGAAGCTCAACACTCTCGAGAAGCTGCGCGACTGCCTCCGCGACGAGACTCCGGAAATCAACGTGGATTCAGAGATTGCCGCCCGCGCCGTGCGTCCCATCGAGCGTATGCTGGCCATGAGCTGAGCCTCCCGACGCGCATGAAAGAGAAAAAGAACATAATAGAGCTTACGCGTATATCGACAGAAGGCTATCGGGAGTTGCCAAAACTCCCGATAGCCTTGCTTCTCGACAACGTAAGGTCGATGCACAACGTAGGGTCGATGCTGCGCACCTGCGACGCTTTCCTCGTAGAGGAAGTGGTGCTCGCCGGCATAAGCGGATGTCCGCCCCACCCCGAGATATCGAAGACAGCCCTCGGAGCTGAAGACTCCGTCAGCTGGCGCCATGCGGACGACGCCTTCGGCGAAGTGCGGCGCATGCAGGCCGAAGGGTGGAAGGTGCTCGCCCTGGAGCAGGCCCACGACAGCGTGCCGCTTTCGGAGTTCGTGCCGGCCGATGGGGAGAGATACCTGCTCGTGGCCGGCAACGAGGTGGAGGGTGTCGACCAGAGGATAGTGAGCCTTGCCGACACCATACTCGAGATTCCGCAGCTCGGCACGAAACATTCGCTCAATGTGGCCGTAAGCACCGGCATCGCCTTATATAATATATGCGAGCGTCTGGGCTTCCGCGTTCCCGGCTAACGACATTATGAGGCGGTCTTCGGCATCGTCGGCCCTTTCGCGGTCGGCGGCTGCCATAGGATGTCCGCATGCCTCGCTGACGCAGGCCACGAGCGCGAGCGTCAGCGCTCTTTCGAGCAGCCTGCCCGTGAGATCCGTGTCTACGGGGGGACGCAGCTCCAGTGCGATGGTGTCGTCGTCGGCAGTGGCATAGCCCCAGGCCGACATCCTTGTGGCCAGGCGGCTCCCCTCCGTTCTCCATGCCGGAAGAAGCAGTTTGCGGCCAAACGAGTCGTCGAGCGAGGGGAGGGCCATAAGGCGTCCCGAGCCCTCAGCCGAGGCCGAAGCCATGCCGAGGCGTGCCCCTGCGGAGGCCGCCGCGCGTGCGGCTACGTCGGCAAAAGATGTAAAGACAGCACAGGAAGCGAAGTTTTGACTATTTTTTTCTGTTTCCATGATAATTCTTTGATGATAAATTTGTAATTTCGCGAAAAATAAATACTGAAAAACCTAATACATGAAGAAGTTAGCTTTCATGGCAGGCGCCGCCCTGCTTTCGCTCACGGCCGGAGCCACCTATATGCAGGCTCCCATGCAGGCCGATCCTGAAATCGTGGATCCCGATTCCACCGGTTTCAAGTTTACCGACATAAAGACCGTAAAGTCCACTCCCGTAAAAGACCAGAACAAGAGCGGCACGTGCTGGAGCTTCTCCGGCATCGGCATGCTTGAAGACGAAATCCTCCGCAAGGGTGGTCCGGAAACCGACCTCTCGGAGATGTTCGTGGTGCGCAACTGCTACATCGACAAGGCCAAGCGTCTCATGCGCATGTATGGCGACAGCAATTTCGCCCAGGGCGGACAGGTAGGCGACGTGCTCTACGTGCTCGACAAATACGGCGCAATGCCCGAAGAGGCTTACGCCGGTCTCAACTATGGCGACAAGAAGCACTCCCACTATGAGATGGCCGAAGCCATGGACGGATACCTGCGCGGTGTGCTCCGCAACGCCAAGAAGAAAGGCAACCATCTGACCGACGCATGGCTCCCCGGATTCATCGGAATCCTCGACGCCTATTTCGGACCCGTGCCCGAGAAGTTCACCTACAAGGGTAAGGAATACACTCCCGAGAGCTACGCCGCATCGCTCGGCCTCAACCCGAAAGACTATATCGGCATCACTTCCTTCACCCACCATCCCTTCTACGAGGCTTTCGCTGTCGAGATTCCCGACAACTGGCTTCAGGACAAGTCGATGAACGTGCCCATGGAGGAGCTTCAGCAGATTGTGGACAACGCTCTTGAGAACGGCTATCCCGTAGCATGGGCCGCCGACGTCAGCGAAGGCGGTTTCAAGTGGAAAGAGGGATATGCCATCATCCCCGCCGAAGTAGACGAAGCCAACATGACCGACAGCGAGGTGTCGAAATGGGTGAAGCTCGACGACAAGGCCCGCGACGCCAAGCGCTTCGAAAAGAAGGGTCCCCAGAAGGAAATCACCGTAACCCAGGAGATGCGCCAGAAGCATTTCGACAACTGGGAGACCACCGACGACCACGGCATGGTGCTCGAAGGTATCGCCACCGACCAGGAGGGCAACCGCTACTACAAGGTAAGAAACTCGTGGGACACCAATCAGGTGTATGGCGGATACTTCTACGTTTCGATGCCCTACTTCCTCGACAAGACCATCTCCGTGATGCTCAACAAGGAGGCAGTGCCCAAATCGATTGCCAAGAAGTTCAAATAATCGGCAGTACAGGCGGTGACTGCATGAATACCGCAGGCACCCGTATCTACTGTCCCAACTCCCCCTTCACGTCAAAACAGGGACATTGCTTGATCCATTCGTCGGGCGTGATGCGTCCGTCGTGATTGCGGTCGGGCGAGAGATCGCGATGGCCCACCACGGGCATCGGTCCCCTGCGATATAGAATGTCGGCCACAAGCTGCTTCATGGAGCGCTTCTGGGCCGACGTTCTTGTATCGGCGGGACGCCCTGAGGCGTCGATGCCGCCGGTGTAGCAGATATGGATTGAGTCGGAATTGAAGCCCTTGGCTCCGTTGGCTATATGCTCCTCCCCCGTGAGGACCACCACCCTCCCGTCGGCCTCTACCACATAATGGTAGCCGGGCGATTTCCATCCCCTCCCCCCTTTCGCCGCCGGGGCGAGGTGATAGGCCCTGATGGCCGAAGCCTTCTGCGATGCCGGGCCGGCACTGCAGTGAATCACTATCCTGCGTATTGTTCTTTTGACATTCATGGCGATAACTATTTTAAAGGATTATGCGTTAGGAATATGAGAGGCCGTCTTGCGGCGCAGGGTGTCGATTTCGGCACGCAGCGAGGCAATCTCGGCGCGGAGCGAGGCCGTTTCGGCCTTGTGGCGCTCCATCTCGCGCTCGAAGCTGTTTTGCAGCACTTCGATGGTCTTTTCGAGCGCGCCCACCTCGATGCCGAGCGCGTCGGCGTTGATGCGCCGGCGGTTCTGGCGCATGGTGGCGAATGAATTGACGAGCTGCACGAAGGCTCCGCCTCCGAGAAGTGCTATGATTATATCGTTCATAAGATTTTAAAGATTTAGAGTATGTTTGAATTTAACACGAATTGATTTGAACATACTCCTAAAAGATTCTTTCTATCCCCCTGAAGGTCTTTTTTGGCTGATTTTGCCAAGCCTCATCGGTCACGATGCCCGCATCGCTCCCTCTTCGACTTGCGGAATCATCTCAAAAAATCCTCTTCAAGTGAATAGAAGTTAAACTCAAACATACTCTTAGAAATGAATGTAAAACCCAAAAAGGCGTTAGGCCAGCATTTCCTCAACGACCTCGGCATAGCGAAGCGGATAGCCGACACTATTTCGGAGTCGGAGCTTCCGGAGCAGGCGCGTAGCTGGGGCAGTCTGCCGATAGTGGAGGTGGGACCCGGCATGGGCGTGCTCACGCAATATCTTATGCAGACCGGACGCGAGGTGAAGGCCATAGAGCTCGACTCCGAGTCGGTGGAGTATCTCCATAAGGTGTATCCCTCGCTCGAGGTGGAGGAGGCCGATTTCCTTAAACTCGACCTCGACACGCTCTTCCCCGGGGAGTTTGCGCTGATAGGCAATTACCCCTACAACATATCGTCGCAGATATTCTTCAAGCTGCTCGACTATAAGGAGAAGATACCCGTATGCGCCGGAATGCTCCAGCGCGAGGTGGCCCAGCGCCTCTGCTCTCCCCCGGGCTCGAAGGTCTACGGCATTCTGTCGGTGCTGCTTCAGGCGTGGTACGACTGCGAATATCTATTCACGGTCGACGAAGGGGTTTTTACTCCCCCGCCGAAGGTGAAGAGCGGAGTGATAAGGCTCACCCGCAATTCGCGCGTCTCGCTCGGATGCGACGAAAAGAAATTCAAGACCGTGGTGAAGACCGCTTTCGGTCAGCGCCGCAAGACGCTGCGCAACTCTCTGGCCTCGCTTCTTCCCGCCGAGGGGGAGATACTGACGTCGCCCCTGCTCAAGGAGAGGCCGGAGAGGCTGTCGGTAGAGCAGTTCATAGAGCTGGCGAAGGCTCTGGGCTGAAATTTAGTGAATGTACAGACGTTGAAACGATGCCGTGCCACGAGCATGGCATCGTTTTTCAACTTATCATTCACACCTGCCCGGATTCCGTGAACCCGGCAACAAACACGGACCATTATGGAAAAGAAACTGTATATCGTAAGTTTCGGCGAGTTTGCCAAGTACCGTATGGAATACGAAGTGCCCGAAGGCACCGACCCCCTGCACAAGCCAAACCCTTTCGCCGAAATCGAGAAGGAGCTTGAGGAATACCTCCACAAGCAGCTTCCCGAATCCGATGACCTGGCTTACTTCACCTCGGCCAAAGCTACGGAAGTATACGAAGACCATCGCGAGAAATACGCCTCCTATCCCGTGCTCGACGCCGAAGCCATCAGCAAAATAAAGGAGGAGCTGCTGAAGGAGGCAAGGGTGCGCATGGCCAACCGTGAGGAAAACCTCAACGCCCCCTACTCCACCGGCGACGGACAATGACCCATACGGCCGAAACCGCCAGCGCAAAGGAAAATGTGAGTCCCGCGGTGCGGAGCGCGTCATGCGCCGCACTGCGGGGTTTTTCTTTTTCCACCGCGATGGTGCGCACGGTGCTGACCGTGTCGCGCACCGTGCGTACCACGGTGTCGCTCCGCGTCCGTGTGCGCAGGCGGTCGCGCACGGTAATCCGGTGGACGGTGTCGCCCCTGACGAAGGTGGTTACCGAGTCGCGCATTATGAGCGTGTCGGACGTGTTTACGGCCCGGTAGGCCGAGTCGGTGAGCGACGCATGAGTCTCGTAAGGCACATACACACGCCTCGTGCATCCCGCCCAGAGGAGCGGAATAAGCATAAAAATGAGTCTGAGCATGATCTTAATCGGATTCAACCCCCAATTTTAAGTAGTAGGGAGCAATAAGTTAGGAAAAAAAGTTGTAACTTTGCGGAAAATATAACCTTACCAACATATCAGAATACCCATGAAAGAAGATTTTCGCATTGAAAGCGACCTCCTCGGTTCGCGCGAAATACCTGCCTGCGCGCTCTATGGCGTACAGACTCTCCGCGGAATTGAAAACTTCGAGATAAGCAAATTCCACCTCAATGAGTATCCCCTCTTCATCAACGGTCTGGCAATCACTAAGATGGCTGCCGCCGAGGCCAACCATCAGCTCGGCCTCCTCACCGATGAGCAGTACAAGGCCATCACTCAGGCCTGCCGTGAGATTCTGGACGGCAAACACCACGACCAGTTCCCCGTCGACATGATCCAGGGCGGAGCCGGCACCACCACCAACATGAACGCCAACGAGGTGATCGCCAACCGCGCCCTCGAAATCATGGGTCATCAGCGCGGCGAATACAAATTCTGCTCGCCCAACGACCACGTGAACTGCGCCCAGTCGACCAACGACGCATATCCCACCGCAATCCACATCGGAATGTGGTATTCACACGAGAAATTCCTCAAGCACTACGAGGAGCTCATCGCCGCTTTCCGCAAGAAAGCCGAGGAGTTCAAGAACATCGTCAAGATGGGCCGCACTCAGCTCGAAGACGCCGTGCCCATGACGCTCGGTCAGACCTTCAGCGGTTTCGCCGCCATCCTCACCGACGAGATCAAGCATCTCAACGAGGCTGCCGCCGACTTCCTGACTGTCAACATGGGTGCCACCGCTATCGGCACAGGCATCTGCGCCGAGCCCGGATATGCTGAAAAATGCGTGAAGGCTCTCTGCGACATCACCGGCCTCGAGTTCAAGCTCACCGACGACATGGTCGGCGCTACTTCCGACACTTCCTGCCTCGTAGGCTATGCTTCGGCTCTGAAGCGCGTGGCTGTGAAGATGAACAAGATCTGCAACGACCTCCGTCTGCTTGCTTCGGGTCCCCGCTGCGGTCTCGGCGAGTTCAACCTCCCCGCCATGCAGCCCGGCAGCTCCATCATGCCCGGTAAGGTGAACCCCGTAATCCCCGAGGTGATGAACCAGATCTGCTACAAGGTGATCGGCAACGAACTCTGCGTTACCATGAGCGGCGAGGCCGCACAGATGGAGCTCAACGCCATGGAGCCCGTTATGGCTCAGTGCGACTTTGAGTCTGTCGACCTCATGATTAACGGCTTCGACACTCTCCGCACCCGTTGCGTAGAGGGTATCGTGGCCAACGAAGACCGCTGCCGCGACTATGTGCGCAACAGCATCGGCATCGTTACCGCCCTCAACCCCGTGATCGGCTACAAGAACTCCACCAAGATCGCCAAAGAGGCTCTCGAGACCGGCGGAAGCGTCTACGACCTCGTGCTCGAACACGACATCCTCAGCAAGGAGGATCTCGACACTATCCTCAGCCCTGAGAACATGATCAAGCCCGTGAAGCTCGACATCAAGCCCAAAAAGCAGCTCTAAGAGTATAAATACTTTTCCATAGAAGAGGGAATCCTTTATGCATCAAGGCGTAAGGGGTTCCCTTGCTTTTTGACTCCGCTCAGATGAAGTCGGAAAGCGACACCATCACCGAGGCCCGCGCCGAATGCAGGTCGGCCGCCACGAGGCGCGTGAGTGCCAGCGGAGTGAGTCCGGCCGAGCGGCGCGTACACCTAAGCAACTCCTGCCGGGCCACGGCGTCGGTCTCCGCCATTAGTCCCTCTTCGGTAAGCGAGGCGTAGGTGGCGGCCATCTCCTCAAGAGCATGGGCGTCAATCGCTGAGTAAGGCCGCTCGTCATCGTCGTAGGCGAGGGCAACGCCTTTGCGGGCTGCGCGTGCGGCACACCATTCGGCATGGGGCGTGCCCGACGGACCGCATACCTGGGCCACCCGCATCTCCGCTTCGCAGTCGCGACACCTGCCCGATGCCTCCGCGAGAACGCGTGGAAGCGAAAGGCCCTCAAACCGCTCGTCGGCCACGCAGGCCATCCTCCCCCGGCTGTCGCGTCTGAAGAGTGAGAGTGTCTGTCCGCTCCCGTCGCCGCTCACGAGCAGCACTCCGATAGGTCGGCATCCCTCGTCGGGCGTGAAGTCAGCGGATAGCGGAGGCACCTCGTCGGGACGCAGCAGCCGGTCGAATCCGGCGTTGGCGAAGGCCTCCTCGGCCGTGGAGGGAAACTCGGCCATCATTGCCTCATGCGTGGCATATTCGCGCCGCTTCTCGTGGTACCATGCCACGCGCTCCAGTTCCACTCCCCCGTCGAGCAGGCGCCGCTCATAGTCGTCGAGCGAGGCCTCGGCCGCCGCCCGCTCATGCGGAAGAAGCACGCGCCTGTAAATGTCGATTTCATGCCAGGGCACGAATACCGGGGTCTTGTCGCTCTTCCCCTCCACGGCCCGCTGCCATTCGTGGTAGAAGAAATTGTCCGTCCCGTTGGCCGTCGATTCCATTACCACCATCGTGTCGGCCTCGCGCGCCACGGAGCCGCTCACCGTGCGCACTATCTCTGATGCGGCGCGTTCGTCGCCGTCGGCCCAGAAGGCCACTTCCGACAGATGGGCCATCGCGAAATTGCTTCCGCGCAGCGTGTTGGGCGAGAGTGAAGTGGCTATGGCCACCTGTGCGCGTCGCGCCGGAATCCAGCACACCGACTGCGAGCGCTCGAAAGGGACGAAGGTCCAGTCTTTCGGGCCTCCGCGTTTCATCCCCTCGGGGTATTCGCGCAGCAGCTGGCTGTACATCCCCCGTATCTGAGCCGAGGCGTCTTTCACGTGGGCACATATAAGCGAGTTCCACCCCTCGCGCCTGACGAGCTGCATCCAGGCCATATATATCTGTATCAGCGTCGAGCCGCCCCACTGGCGCGCCTTGAGCATGATGAGGCGTATCGGGCGTCCGCGCCGGCGCATGTCCTCAATCACGCCGAGCACACGCTTCTGCGGGGCATTGAGGCGGAAAGGCACCGGGACGCCGGTCAGTTTGTCGGTGATGCGCACGCAGTCGGCCGCCCATGCCTCGAAATTCTCTTTATAGTCTTTTTTCATCATTTCCGGTTTGTTATCCCTATATGTGCTTCGAAAAGTCTACATAGGTTCTATGTATTCGATTTCGTCGATGATGTCAATGAGTTTCTTTCCCTCTATGATCAGGTTCTCTATCAGATTGTTTGGATTGGTGTATGTTTTTGGGCAGAGGATGGCGGCGGTTTGCCTGATTATCACTAACTTTGCAGTTATGAAAAGATCCGACTTCGAAATCATGGCGCCGGTGGGAAGCCGAGAGTCGCTTGCCGCGGCTCTCGCTTCGGGCGCCGACGCTATATATTTCGGCATCGAGGGGCTAAACATGCGCAGCCGTTCGAGTGCCAATTTCACCGCCGACGACATGGCCGAGATTGCGGCTCTGTGCGAGTCGAAGGGGGTGAAGACATATCTTACCGTCAACACCGTGATCTATGACTCCGACATGGAGCTGATGAAGCGCATCATCGACCGTGCCAAAGAGGCGGGTATCTCGGCTATCATAGCTTCCGACATGGCGGCCATCCTCTATGCCCGTTCCATCGGTCAGGAGGTGCATATATCCACTCAGGTGAATGTGAGCAACACGGAGGCCGTGAGATTTTATTCTCAATGGGCCGACGTGATGGTGCTTGCCCGCGAACTCAACCTCGACCAGGTGGCCGAGATTTCGCGTGCCATCCGCGAGGAGAACATCTGCGGCCCGGCCGGAAAACCAGTCAGACTGGAGATGTTCTGCCACGGCGCCCTCTGCATGGCCGTCAGCGGAAAGTGCTATCTCTCGCTCCACGAACTCAATTCGAGCGCCAACCGCGGGGCATGCAATCAGATATGCCGCAGGGCATACACCGTGCGCGACCGCGAGACAGGCGAGGAGCTTGAGGTGGACAACAAATGGATAATGAGTCCCAAAGACCTGAAGACTATCCATTTCCTCAACAAGATGATAGATGCGGGAGTTACCGTATTCAAGATCGAGGGTCGCGCCAGAGGTCCCGAATATGTGGCCGAGACGGTAGGTGCCTATTCCGAGGCGATAGAGGCTATATGCGACGGCACTTTCGGCGAAGAGAAGATAGCCGCCTGGGACGCTCGCCTCGAAAAGATTTTCAACCGTGGTTTCTGGAACGGTTATTACCTTGGCCAGCGTCTGGGCGAATGGAGCGAAAAATACGGTTCATCGGCTACGCGTACCAAGGTCTACAGTTCGAAGGCTATGCGCTATTTTCCGAAGCTCGGCGTGGGCGAGTTCCTGCTCGAGAACGGCGAACTCCGCGTAGGCGAGGAGGTGGTGCTGACAGGCCCCACCACCGGTGCCCTCATCTTCAAGGTGGAGGAGTTGCGCCTCGACCTCAAACCCGTGGAGAGCGTGAAGAAGGGCGACCGCTTCTCTATGCCCGTTCCGGCCAAGGTACGCGCCTCCGACAGGCTCTACCGCTGGGAAGAGCGGTAGCCGTCAGCGGAGGGTAAGCGCCGTGAGGCGTTCGAGCTTTCCCGATATGCTTATGCTCATCGGAAACATCCTTTCGGGTGGGAGCAGCACTCCCGACCCGGCGCGTCCGTTTTGCGGACCGGTAAGCGACAGGGCCGCCAGCATGGTAGCCTCCGAGGCGTTGCGTCCGCTATGGCGCCACATCTGCAGCGTGATGTCGGTATCCTCGCCGAAGAGCGTGGCCTCGAGACGTTTCAGCCCTCCGGCACGCCAGCGCGACGGGAAGCTTGTCCATTCGATGTCGGCAAGTTCGCCGTCGGGCGATTCGAGTGTGCGCAGCGACATGGAGTCGAGCAGATAGACGCGGCCGCCACATTCGCAGGGACGGCCGCTGACGAGCATGTCGCGCACGCTGGCGCGTGGCTCCCGGCCGTCGAGCGTCAGGGCCACCCACAGGCGTTCCTCGCCCCGGAATATCCATAGCTCGTTGTGGCGACGCTCATACACCGCCCGGTCATACTCCCTGAGGCCGCGGCAGAGGCGGCTCACCGAGGCATCGCGCAGCCGCAGGAGCGAGCCGCTCTCGTCGATGGCGAAGATGCCGTCGGGGGTAGAGGCTATGGCGGCGGGGCCGGTTACCCTCGATGCCGAGAGGAGGCGGAGGTTGCGGTGGCGTCCGTCCTGGTCGTGGGTGAGGCCGGCCACTCCCCTGTCGGTGAAGAGGTAGAGATACTGGCGCGTATATGCTCCTCCTCCCATCGGCTGCGCGGCCATGGCGGCTATGCGTCCCCCGGCCGACGCGCTTCTTCCGGCCCTTACAAATGGATTTCCCCGGCGAGTGGTGCTCACCTCCGCGCCGCAGGCCAGATGCAGCCAGTCGCCATGGCCGGTGATGGCCGTGGCTTTCGATGCCGCTTCCGGCTCTATGCGTGTAGGGTCGAGGTATTCCTTCACGCTCGCCTGGCGAATGAGGTCTATTGTGGTCTGGGCTGCTTCGGGAGCCAGCGTGGCCGTCAGCTCCATTCGCTTTTTCCTCAGTTCCGATTCTATCACCGATGGGGTCTTGCGCCCTACCGTTACTCCGATTACGGGGTATGCCCCCTCCGTCGAGACTCCGATCGAGATGCGCCCGTCGGCAGGGTCGGGCTCTTCGCTCACCCATATCTCGATGGCACTCACCACGTCGTGCCATGCGGCCGGGAGGGCTTCGCTCAGACTGACGCTGAGCCGGTAGACGGGAAGCGTGAGCGTGCCGGCCGTAGTGCCGGTGTATCCCTTGTCGGAAGTCATCAGCCGCAGGGCCACGCGGCCGCCGTTGGCACATTCGAATCCGGCCGGCGTAGTCGGTTCCGACACGTGGAGCAGCGTGCCGTCCCAGAGGCGCCATGCCACCCTCACGCTCACCGGCTGCGACCAGTAGCCCGAAAGTGCGGCCGTGCCGATGGCCGAGCGTAGGGCGGCGGCCACAGCCTCGCCTGCCGGGGCGGCATATCTGCTGGGATCCCCTTCGCGCAGGTCGCTCACCGCGCCGCCGCTGAATTTAGTGGCCGCCACGCCGGCTGGTATGTCGGCTTCGGCCACGCGCTCGGCAGTTACCGAGGCGTATTCAGGCAGCAGCCCGAGGGCGGAATATCTCCTTTCGTCGGCGTGCCAGAGGAGGTAGAAGAGTCGGTCGTCGGCAAGACGCACCACCAAAAACTCGCCGCATACGGCAGCCTCGGCCGGAAGAGCCGGGAGCGTGGCGATGGTCTCGGACACGGTCTCGGCAGGATCGGAGCCGTGTATGCGGATTTCGAGGCGCAGGGTGAGGTCGTCGTCGATCGAGAGGAAGTTGCGGTCGTCGTCGCGCCGGTCGGCTATCACGAGGCGGCGTTCCGACCGGGCGAGCAGCGTGCCGCGCCTCACGGCTTCGAGTCCCCCTTCGTCGGAGGGACGCATATTGAGGCAGAAGGAGGCCGACTCCGATGCGTCGTCGTCGATCGTGCGCTTGGCGCTGATGGTGCCTCCGGTGCCGCGCGAGCGGTCGCCGTCGGTGCCCGGAGCCATGAGGCCGGGCAGCAGTTCAAAAGATGGTATAAGCATAATGAGGTTTATATAAGAAGGTTATGGATTTGAAAGCGACATGAATGTCGCTTCACCCGACGGTCGCCTCACCCGACTGAGGGGCGCGACCTTACGAACTCGCGGAAGGCCGAGAGGATGTCGAGCATCGCTATAGCTGCGCCGTCGCGCTGCAGGCGGGCCATGTCGGCGCCGTCGGCCCTTCCGCCGCCCGAGAAGATACCTCCCGAGCCTGAGATGTCGTCGAAAAGCGAAAGCTGCGTCTTCAGGAGCTCTGTGGCTCCGGTGCAGCTCCCCCCTCCGCTGAGCTGGCGGGGCTGTATGCTTTTCGACGTGCGCTTGAAGGGGAGAATGGCCGAAGGCGACGACCAGAGCCGCCGCAGCTCCTGCCACGTCATGCCGTCGGGAAGCTGGTCTACCGGATAGAGCACCGCCCCCTTGGCCGACGCCCCGAGTATCTCGTCGAGAAGGCCGACGAGGCGGTTGACGAACTTCTGCTGGTCGATGACGCTCTCCACGAGGCTGTGGACCTCGCCGTCGACCATCGGATAGAGGCGCATGGCTATCGGGAGGCGCGTGCGCCGGGGATGATAGGCGCGCTCGAGCAGCGTGCCGTCGGCGAGCAGCCAGCTCTCTTCCCACACCTCGGCGCGGCGTGTGCGTGCCGCCAGCGGGCGCTGTCCCTTCTCTATACGCCGCCGGTTGGTCTCTTCGAACCGACGCGACGCGGCCGCGTCGGCCACGCCGGTGTAGAGTCTACCCCGCGAGGGATCGAATATCTCCATCACCTTGATATAGCGCAGCCGCCACACCTCAATCACACGCGTGAGGTCGGGGATGTCGGCCTCGCTGAAGTCGACGCAGCCGGGCATGCAGGGCACCGACGCGCCCCGGTAGCGGCGGAAACTCCCGGCTATCCGGTCCATCCCCCTGCTGTCGCTGCCGGCGAAGCGTTCCGTCAGCGTGCTGAGCGAAAGGTCGTGAAGCAGGCCTACGAAACGGGCGTCGGCTCCGTCGGGCTCAGCGAACCGGCGGAAGAATACGCGCTCGGGACTGCGGTTGCTGACGCGGTCGCAGGGGAGCCATCCGTCTTCCTCCCTCCCTACGCGCTGCACGGCCATGCCCGAAATCAGAAATTCCTCAAGGGCGCGTGCGTCGGTGGCTTCGAGACGGCTGAAGGTGCCTGTCAGGGCCACGCGTGCCTCGGCGTCCGCTTCTTCGCGCGAGAGGTGGCGGTAGTAGCCGATTATCTGTTTTATCATCCGGCCGATGAGGTTGTTGGTAACTGCCGGACGTCCGGCTTCGAGCATGCGCCTCTCCTCGCTCACTATGCGGCCGTCGGGGAGGCGCACGCTGTCGCCCCACTGTCTTCCGTAGGCGAAGTCCTTGCATCGGCGGCGCCGGCGGCGAAACCATTGGAGTCCCTCCCAGGCTTCGCGACATTCTGTTATGAGTGGTTTGTCGGTAATCATCTTATCGGGAGTTGGGCGGTTAGCAGAAGTGCCTCGTCGAGACGGTAGGTGCCGTCGGCCGGCGCGGCCACCATTTCAAGAAGGTCTATTTCGGGAAGCGGACGGAAAGGGGGAGCCTTTGCTGCGCCCGATTCAGCGCCGGGCATCCCCGAGGGTAGACCGTAGGCCATGAGCCTGTGGTGGCACCCCACCACTACGGGGCGGTCGGGCGTGGCGCGTGTCGTGGAGTCGAGCTGCATGCGGGCGTGTATCCCTTCGGGGGGATAGGTGAAATCGACGCGTGCGGGCCAGTCGGCGAGCTTGAGCGACACGAAACGAATGCCTCGTTCGGGAATGGTGATTTCCAGGCAGTTGTCGCCCGAGAGACGCGCCGAAATCTCGTCGCGCAGGTCCTCCACGGGGAGGAGATGGCGCGGGGCGGTGTGGAGCAGGTCGGCATACCATGCGCGTATGTCGTCGGTGAGCTTGAGGTCGAGACGGTTGTCGTAGCCTGTGTCCTCCACGCCGGGACTTGACGCCAGGCCGAGGCGGCGCTTCCAATAGTCGAGCATTTCCTGCTCGGTGAATGTTTTTAGCATGATTCTGTGGATTTAAGGAATTAAAAATTCGGAGGGGCGGATGCCGTGCCCGCCCCTCCGTAGGGTCAGGACCCGATGATTCTCGTGTGGGCCTCGGGATAGCGGAGCGTCAGGCAGCTCGCCTCGGTGAGCACCATGGCCTCCGTGTTGCGCTGTCCGCTGCCGCGCAGGTCGAGCCGCTCGGCGTTGAAGGGGATGAAGACATGCTTCTGTATGTACTCCGGGTCGATGATGATGCCGTCGGTGGCCATACCCATCGAGTCGAACACGTCGGAGAATACCACATAGAGGCGTCCGAACTTAGAGATAAGCTCCGAGAAGTCGATGCCCCAGGCCGTTACCTGGTCGCGGGCGGTGATGACGCGCTGCGCGTCGATCTTGTTGAGCGCGGCTATCAGCTCGCTGCCGGCAATCAGAATCTTGCGACGCGAACCGCTGTTTTCGGTAAACGTCTTCCTCAGGATGTCGACCAGCGTCCTGGCGTCGAGCGTCTTGAGGTCGACTCTCTGCTCGCGTCCGGCCTGATGCCACACCCCTTCGGTGAGCATCACGCTCTCTTGCTTCACGGGGTCGTAGACCTTCATGCGGCTGCCGAAGAGAAACTGCTTCTCCATGCCGAGGCGCATATCGTAGACGGCGGCCTCCTGCTGGTCGGTGAAGTCCCAACCTATCTCCTTGTGGCTGAGCTTCATCACGATGCTCTGCTCGATCTGCATCTTGAAGATTTGGCAGTAGTTGGTCTGCTTCTTCGGAATTACGGAAAACTGGGGCGACTGCACGTCGAGCTGCGTGGCCGCGCGCCCGAGCCTCATTATCATGTCGCCCGTCTTTATGGCGGTGCCGTCGCTCTTGGGCATCCTCACATTCAGGATGTCGCCCTCGCGGCTTACCACGTAGCCCACGGCAAACGATCCGTCGTCCTTGCGGATGGCAAACGTCTCCGACGGCTCGAACACCGACGGCTCCATCGTCTTCACCTTGTAGCCGGCGCATCCGTCGGAATACCCCTCGCTGTCGTCTTCGGCCGTGCAGTTCACTATCTGGGATTCCCCCTTGCGGGTGTCGACCGAATAATAGTCCACCTCCATTGAGTCGACGTCGCGCACGTGGCCCAGACGGCTTATCTGGTCGAGGGGTGTGGCCATCGGGCGTATGCGGGTTACCGCCTTGTCGATGGCGTTGCGGAGCAGCTCGGGCGAGAGGGCCGTTGCCGCGTCGGTGGTGAGAGGGGTGCCGGTGAGATGGTTTTCGCCCGTTGCTGAGGGCGCCTTAAACTTGTTGTCAAGCATAGAAAGATAGATTTTAAGAGATTGAAAAATTTTGAAAAGAAAGAAGTGGCCGGGGCGTTACGCGTCCCACACCGAACGGCGCGTGCGGAAGATGTCGGCTATCTCGTCGGGAGCCTCGTCGCTCCATGCGCTCTCGATGCGCGACTCGCGTCCGCGCTCGAAGGCCGCCTCCTCGGCGCGACGTGCCTCCTCACGCGAGATATAGTCGCGCTCCACGTCGCTGCGGAGCATATACCCCTCCTCTACCTCGGTGCGTGCCATGTAGTCGCGCTCTACTTCCGGAATCGGTATAAATCCCTGAAGCGCACGCTCGTCGAGGCTGATGCTTCCGTCGGGTGAGGCCGTCGCCACGGGACTCTCTTCCCGACGCTGAGGCTCGATGCGCCTGCGCTTATCGCGTCTTTCGGTCTTGTCGGGAGCCGTAGCTTCGCCTTCGGGATGAGGGTCGGTCGGTGTGGGCACGGGAGCGTCGGCGCCCCCGGCCTGGTGTTGAATGTTTTTGTCCATAATTTAAGGAATTGTCGGCAGGCGTATCCTGTAGCCATACGCTCTGCGTTAGATTAAAGTGGAATTGTTTTACTTTGACACTGCAAAGTTAGTCTAAATATTTCTACTGTGCAAATGTTTTAGCAATAAATTTCAAATAATTTCTTCAATAGAATCTCCTCAATTGCTCCAATCTCCTATATTTAAAGCAATTACCTTCAAAAATATTTTTCAAACTTTTTCAATATCCCCGGCCTCCCTCCGATTCCTCTGATTCCTCTGATTACTCTGATTACTCTGATTACCCTGATTCCTCCTATCTCTCCTATAATTCCTATTCCTCCTATAATTCCTATCCCTCTGTTCCAAAAAAATCCCGGCTGGCCATCAGGCCAACCGGGATGGTGTTTTGCCGGGAATTGCCGGCAAAGCAGTTTATGGATTGATGAAGCTTATTTGCGAATCATCACTTTGGTCGACTTCGAGCCCTGCACACGGATGTACATACCCTCGGTGGGGTTGGCTACCTTCATGCCCTGCATGTTGTAGTAAACCACAGGAGCGTTGTTGTCGTCAACGAAGTTCTCAACCACGTCGACGCCGCCAGTCTCTCCAGTGATGGTGAGGTTGCGGATTTCCCAAGTGTCGGCACCAGCAGAAGATGAACCGTATTTGTAACCGATCTGAATCTTCTTGCCTACGTAGGGAGTAAGGTCGAAGTCGTTAGACCATCCCCAAGTCCATCCACCTGCCTCAGGCCATGTAGTAACTTCGAGGGCAGTCCACTCGGTTGCACCTTCTTCGCGAACGGCTACGCCGCAGAGAGTCTTGAGTGTAGTCTGGAATTTGGCAGCGCTCTCATATTTGAAAGAAGCGCTCTTATAGCTTGTGAGGTCAATTGCGGGCGAGATGGCATAGCATGCGTCGATAGTTTTGGCGCTACCGCCTACATAAGCTGATCCGTTCAGATAGCCGGAGCCATTATATACTTTCCACTTCCATACATAGCTGAGACCTTCAGGAAGGTTGTTGGCTTCGAGTGTCCATCCTTCTGTACCGTCGGCAGCGGTGGCATCGAGAAGCACAACAGTGCCTGCGGCAAGTTTCTCCTTTACAATGATTTTGTAGGAAGCCTCACCTGCATAGTACTCGTCGTTCTCAGCGGCTTTGGCGGAAATCACGGCCTCGCCTACACCCATGATGGTAACTGCGCCGGTGGTAGCGTTTACGTCAGCCACATTCTCGTCGGAAGTGCTGTAAACCACTTCTGCATTGGTGGCTTTTGTGAGAGTAGGAGCTGTGAATGCATCACCCTCGGTGATGGTTACTTCCTTTTCGCTGAATACGAGATTGGCGTTCTTTTTGGCAGTTCCGGAAACAGTGTAGGTAACCTTGATGCTTCCGAAAGCCTGACTGCCTTTTGATAAGAGGCTCTTGAAGTCTACAGTAGCGGCAGAGCCGGTCCAGGTAGATTCTTTTGAACTGTCAGTTGCAGTGTAGGTTCCGGGCTGGCCGTCGACGAGTGCGATATTCTTGCCACCGCCGTTTGCTTTTGCGGTGAATACGATTCCGTCTACAGTTCCGCCGGATACGGCAAACTTGATGCTTGTTGTACTGTAGAGACGGAGACCGTCGCTCCAGAGTCGGCTGCTGTTTTCGCCGGAGATAGTGATGGATACAGCTCCATCGGTGATTACCTGCGGGTTGGAGTTATACTCCTTTGTGTCGCCCGAAAGACGGGTCATTCCGTAGTCTTTGTTGATGAAGTCGAAAGTAACCTCATCGGCTGCGGCATAACCGAAGCTCATGGCGGCTACTGCGAGCGAGAGTAGAAGTTTCTTCATAAATCTGTGAATTTTAAGTGAATATTTAGTTTTTTATTACTTCGTTTTTAGAGTGCCGCAAAGTTACGCATTTTTTATTCATTATCCCCATTTTTTTAATTTAAAAATTTGTTAAAAATTTTATTATCAGAAATATTTTTCCTTTTCCTTCGTTTTTATCCGCTTTTTTCGTATCTTCGCACATATATTTGGCTTTTAATCCGTCTCTCCTCCTGATTCAGACTATGACTTACAAACGTATACTTCTCAAACTCTCAGGCGAGTCGCTCGCCGCAGGAGCCGGTTCGGGCATCGATTCCGACAGGCTCGCGGCCTACGTCGCCCAGATCAAGGAGGCCGCCGCTCTCGGCATTCAGATCGGTATTGTGGTCGGTGGTGGCAACATTTTCCGCGGTGTGGCCGGTGCCGCCAAAGGTTTCGACCGCGTTACCGGCGACCAGATGGGTATGCTCGCCACTGTAATCAATTCGCTGGCCATTCGATCGGCCCTCGAAGATGCCGGGCAGCCCGCACGGGTGCTGACGGCTATCGGAATGTATCCCATCGGTGAGCCCTACAGCAACCGTCGCGCCATCGAAGCCCTCGAGAAGGGTGAGGTGGTAATCATGAGCTGCGGCACCGGTTCTCCCTATTTCACCACCGACACCGGTTCCGCCCTCCGCGCGATAGAGATATGTGCCGACGTGATGCTCAAGGGCACGCGCGTCGACGGAGTATATACCGCCGACCCGGAGAAAGACCCCTCGGCCACAAAATTCGACCGCATAAGCTATGCCGAGGTGATGGAGCGGGGACTTAAGGTGATGGATCTCACGGCCACCGCCCTCTGCAAGGAGAACGCCATGCCCATCCGCGTCTTCGACATGGACACCCCCGGCAACCTCCTGCGCCTGCTCAAAGGGGAGAGCATCGGCACGCTCGTATACTGACTGAAAGAAACTGAAAACAATACATAAGATGGAAGTAAAAGAAATTCTTACCAACGCCGAAGACTCGATGCAGCTCGCCGTCGAATACCTCGACGACACGCTGAGCCATATCCGCGCCGGCAAGGCTTCGGCCCGCCTGCTCGACGGTATCCGTGTGGACTATTACGGTTCGGCAGCCCCGATCTCTAACGTGGCCAACATCAGCGTGCCCGACGCGCGCACCATCGCCATCACCCCCTGGGAGAAGTCGATGTTCAAGGAAATCGAGAAGGCGATCATCAACTCCGAGCTGGGCGTTACGCCTGAGAACAACGGCGAGGTGATACGCATCTGCATCCCGCCCCTCACCGAAGACCGCCGCAAGCAGCTCGTGAAGCAGAGTAAGGCCGAGGCCGAAAACGCCAAGGTCAGCGTCCGCAACGCACGCCGCGAGGCTGTGGACCTCATCAAGAAGGAAGTGAAGGCCGGTCTCAGCGAAGACAGCGGCAAGGATGCCGAAGCCGACGTGCAGAAGGCCCACGACCGCTTCATGAAGAAGATCGACGAGGTGTTTGCAGCCAAAGAGAAAGAGATTCTCACTGTCTGAAAAACCGGATGATTTCGGTCATCATACCCGTCTACAACGCCGCTCCCTTCCTTGAGGAGGCGATAGCGAGCGTCAGCAGCCAGTCCGTCGCCGACCGGGAGATTATCCTGGTCGACGACGGCTCTACTGATGCCTCGCCCGGAATATGCGACCGTGCCGCAGCCGCCGACCCGCGCGTGCGCGTCATCCACAAACCCAACGGCGGACTTTCCGACGCGCGCAACGCCGGCCTCGACACAGCCCGTGGCGAATGGATTGCCTTTCTCGACGCCGACGACGCCCTTGCCCCGGGTGCCCTCGCCCGGATGCTCGACGCTGCCCTTGCCACAGGAGCCGACGTAGTGGCCGCCGACATCGTGCGTTCGCCCGACGCATCACTCCCTCCCGGCCTGAAGCCGCGCTACCGCGAGGAGACGCTTCCGCCAGACGAGGCCGTCGAAAGGATGCTCTATCAGCGCGGACTCAACAATTCGGCCTGCGGCAAACTGTATGCCGCGCGGCTCTGGCAGGGGCTCCGCTTCCGCAGAGGAGTGTGGTATGAAGACCTCGACGTATTCTATCGCGTGATGGAACGCGCAGGCAAGGTGGCCGCCATCCCCGACGCCCTCTACGTCTACCGCGAGAATCCCGCGAGCTTCACGCGCCGATTCAGCGAGGCGCGTGCCGACGTGCTCGACGTCTGCGACCGCATGGTGGAATATATGCGCGCCTCCTCCCCCGCCCTGCTGCCCGCGGCCCTCGACCGCCGCCTCTCGGCCGCCTTCAACATCTACGGCCTTCTTGCCGCCAATCCCGACGCCATACCCACGAAGCGCGACGGCATCGCCCGGCGCTGCATGAACATCATCCTCAGCCAGCGCCGCCGCTCCCTGACCGACCCGAAAGTACGTCTCAAAAACAAGCTCGGCATCCTCGCCACCTACCTCGGCGGCTTCCCCCTCCTGCGCCTCCTCAGCCGCCGCGCCTACCGCTGACCCCCTGATCCCTATCACTCCTATAATTCCCATCCCTCCTATAGCTCTTATAATTCTTATAATTCCTATCCCTCTTATAATTCCTCTTCCCCCTCTTCCCCACAAACACACAACGCCCCCTTCTCGCGAAGGAGGCGCTGCGTATACACAAGCGACAATTAACTCTTCTGTCTCCCATAAGGGAAAACAGAGCATTTGCCTTTACAATTTATTCCGATGCAAAGTTACAAACTTTTTTGCAACTTTGCAAATAAAATTTAAAAAAGCCTCGAATTTTATGTTTCGAGGCCCCGTTTTCGGTGATAACGGACAACTATTCGGTGTAACCGGCCAACCGTGTTACGACTTGTCGCGCATGAAGATGGCTATCGGAGTGCCGTGGAAGTCCCAGTGCTCGCGTATCTTGTTTTCCAGAAAGCGCCGGTAAGGCTCCTTCACCCACTGCGGAAGGTTGCAGAAGAAGACGAACGTCGGGATGACGGCCTCCTTGAGCATGGTGACGTATTTTATCTTCACAAACTTGCCCTTGTTGCTCGGCGGAGGCGTGATGGATATCTGCTCGAGCATGTAGGTGTTGAGCTGCGACGTCGGAATCACCCGCTTGCGGTTCTTATAGACCTCGATGGCCGTCTCCAGCACCTTGTAGATGCGCTGCTTGGTCACGGCCGAGGTGAAGATGATCGGGAAGTCGGTGAAGGGGGCGAACTTGCCGCGGATGGCGGCCTCGAAACGCTTCTGCGCCTCGAGCGACTTGTCTTCGGCTATGTCCCACTTGTTGACGCAGACCACGAGACCCTTCTTGTTGCGCTGTATGAGGCCGAAGATGTTGCCGTCCTGCGCCTCGATGCCGCGGGTGGCGTCAATCATCAGTATGCAGACGTCGGAGGCCTCGATGGCGCGTATGGAGCGTATCACGGAGTAATACTCGATGTCTTCGTTCACCTTCTGCTTCTTGCGTATGCCGGCCGTGTCGACCAGATAGAAGTCGAAGCCGAACTTGTTGTAGCGGTGATAGATCGAGTCGCGCGTGGTGCCGGCGATGTCGGTTACGATGTGGCGCTCCTCGCCTATGAAGGCGTTGATGAGGCTCGACTTTCCGGCGTTGGGGCGCCCTACGATGGCAAACTTGGGCACGTCGGCCTCCGTCTCGTCGTCGTGGTCGTCGCGCTCAGGCATGTCTTTCACTATCTCGTCGAGCAGGTCGCCGGTGCCGGTGCCGTTGGCCGACGACACCTCGAAGGGGTCGCCCAGGCCGAGGGAATAGAACTCCGGTATGTTGTAGCGTGCGTTGCCTACGTCTTCCTTGTTGGCCACGAGTATCACCGGCTTCTTCGAGCGGCGGAGTATCGAGGCCACGTGGTCGTCGAGGTCGGTTACGCCTGTGGTGGAGTCGACCACGAAGAGGATCACGTCGGCCTCCTCGATGGCTATCTGCACCTGCTTGTTGATTTCCTCCTCGAAGATGTCGTCGGAGTTCACCACCCATCCGCCGGTGTCGACGATTGAGAATTCCTGACCGCACCAGTCTACCTTGCCGTACTGGCGGTCGCGCGTGGTGCCGGCCGTGTCGTCGACGATGGCCGAGCGTGTCTGCGTGAGACGGTTGAAGAGTGTCGACTTGCCGACGTTGGGCCGGCCGACGATTGCTATGAGTCTGCTCATTTCTGTTGCTTATTCAATATATCCGAAGGCGCGGAGTTTGTTCTCGCGGTTGCGCCAGTCTTTCTCCACCTTGACGTAAAGCTCGAGAAATACTTTCTTGTCGAAAAACTTCTCGATGTCGTGGCGGGCCTCGGTGCCTACCTTCTTTATTTTCTCGCCCCGCTTGCCGATGATGATTCCTTTCTGCGAGTCGCGCTCCACGTAGATGACGGCCATGATGTGGATCGAGTTATCCTTCTCGTCGAATTTCTCCACGAGCACCTCGGTAGAGTATGGAATCTCCTTGTCGTACTGGAGCAGGAGCTTCTCGCGTATGATTTCGGTTACGAAGAAGCGCGCGGGCTTGTCGGTGAGGGCGTCTTTGCCGAAATAGGGGGGCGCCACGGGGAGGAACTCCACGATGCGCGCCTTGAGGTTGTCGACGTTGAAATGCTCTGTGGCCGATGTCGGGAATATCTCGGCTGCCGGCAGACGCTTCTTCCATGCGTCGACGAGGGCCTCCAGCTCGCCCTGGCTCTTGCAGAGGTCGATCTTGTTGATGACCAGCAGCACGGGTATCTTCTCCTTTGCCACACGGTCGAGGAAGTCTTTGTTCTTCTCCGGGTCCTCCACCGTGTCGGTAACGTAGAGGAGGATGTCGGCGTCGGTGAGGGCGCCTTCGGAGAACTCGAGCATCGACTCCTGAAGCCGGTATTTGGGCTTGAGCACACCCGGGGTGTCGGAATAGACAATCTGGTATGCCGGGGTGTTGACGATGCCCATTATCCTGTGGCGTGTGGTCTGGGCTTTGGATGTGATTATCGAAATCCGTTCGCCGACGAGGTCGTTCATCAGCGTCGACTTTCCGACGTTGGGATTGCCGACGATATTGACGAATCCGGCCTTGTGGCCGTCGGCCGGTGCTTCGGAGGCAATGGCTTTTATCTCTTCTTCCATAGTTTCGGGTTATATGAGGTTGAATGGCGGGTGCTGACCCTTCGCGGGGGCCACCCCCTATAAAGAAACAACGCGTCAGTATGGCGCGTGGTTTCTCTGTAAGGTAGTCTCCGGCGGAAAAAGAGTTGCCGGCCGCCGGTTTATCTTGGGTCGATGGCCCAGATGATATACATCGCACCCCAGGTGAATCCGGCTCCGAAGGCCGTCATCACAATCCTGTCGCCCTTGTGGAGACGCCCCTTGTATTCGTCGAGACAGAGGGGAATCGAGGCGGCCGAGGTGTTGCCGTAGTGCTGGATGTTGACCAGTATCTTTTCCGAAGGGATCTTGATGCGTCCGCCGATGGCCTCGATGATGCGGAGGTTGGCCTGGTGGGGCACGAACCAGTCGATGTCGTCCACCGAGAGGTTGTTGCGCTGCATCACGGAGAGCGACGACGAGAGCATGTCGCGCACGGCATGCTTGTAGACGGCGCGTCCCTCCTGATAGATATAGTGCTCGCGTGCCTCGACGGTCTCGGCCGAAGCGGGCTTCACCGATCCTCCGGCCTTCATGAGGAGGTGGGGGAGTCCGGTGCCGTCGATGTGGAACTCACCGTCTACGACTCCGACGTTCTCCTCCGTAGGCTCGACTAGCACTGCGGCCGCGGCGTCGCCGAAGAGCGGACACGTGGCGCGGTCCTGATAGTCGGTCATGCTCGACATCTTTTCGGCGCATACCACTATTATCTTCTTGTAGAGTCCCGACTGGATGTAGGCTCTTGCCGCCTGCATCGTAACGATGAATCCGGCGCAGGCGGCCTGGATGTCGTAGGCGTAAGCGTTAGAGAGCCCCGCTTCGTGGGCGATTACCGAGGCCGTGGAAGGGAAGCGGTAGTCGGGATTGGAAGTGGCGCATATCAGCAGCTCGATTTCTTCGGGCTTGATGTCGTAGTCGGCCAGCAGCTTTCTGACGGCCTTTTCGCCCAGATAGCTCGAGCCTTTGCCTTCTTCGTGGAGGATGCGGCGCTCCTTTACTCCGACGCGGGTGGTGATCCATTCGTCGTTGGTGTCCACCATCCGGGAGAGCATCTCGTTGTCGAGGATGTCGTCGGGTACGTATGAAGCGATTCCGCTGATTTTGGCGTTCAGCATGATAGGAGACTTGAGATGAATGATTGCGGCTCAGGGAGAGTCGGGAAGCGGGGCGGCGGGCGCGGCAGGCGCGGAGCCTGACGGCCGGGCGGCGCTTGCCCTCTTCTTTAACAACAATCGTAAGTGAGAATTGATTGCCGGGAAACGGTTATGCGGTTATATGGCTATAAGGATTAGTCTTCGGCGCGAAGATAATCCAGATAACCTTATAACCGGCCAACCTCCGGGCCTATCAGGCGGTAGTGCAACGGCGCATCCGCTTCCCCGCGGGTCGCGGACGCGCAGTCGGCCTTTGCGGGGCTGATTATTTCTCGACGGCTTTGTCGATTACGATCTTGCCGCGGTAGTAACCGCATTCGCCGCAGATAGTGTGGTAGATATGCCAGGCGCCACAGTTGGGGCAGATGGCAAGAGTCGGGATGAGCGCCTTGTCGTGGGTGCGGCGCTTCGCGGTGCGGGTGTGCGATTGTCTGCGTTTGGGATGTGCCATTTTTTATAAGTTTTTGTGCAGCTTCGGCCTTGGCGTGGCTGCTTAGTTATTAATTCGGTTTTTTATCAGGGCGGTGGCCTGCGGAGCCTGAAAGGCCGGACGCGTGCCGCCGTATGTCTCTGATGCTATTGAAGTTTCTTTGTTCGGTCGGGGAGGGAGGGGGTGGCGTGGGCGCGGTTCAGTCGTCGGCGGGGTCGTCGAGGTCCTCGGCAGTCCCCGGGTCGTCGGGCTCACCGGCGTGGTGCTTGTGGAGCACGGCGGCCATGGCGCGGTTACACTGCCCGGGGGCGTGCACGTGGCGCAGGGGGATGGTGAGCATTATCGTGTCGTAGAGCATATAGGCCACGTTGAGATAGGCGTCGCTGTAAGGAATCACGAGAAGGTCGTCGGCCGCGTCATCGTATTCCTCGCCGTATTTCACGGTGAGGTCGTAGGTCGTGTCGACGTCGTGCTCCATCGGGTCGAGGCATCGGTCGCACGGTATGTGCATCATCCCCTTGCAGGTGAAATGGAGATGATACGCCTCGTTTTTCTTCTCGAGATCGAGATGCACAGCGATGTCGGCGTCTACGACCTCCGTATTATCCATATTGCGGAAGAAGTCGGTGTCGCAGACGAAGTCCTGCTCATATCGGCCGTCGGCCAGCGAGGCCAACTGCACTTTGTATTTCGAAAACTTACCCACGGGGCTAAAAATGTTTATCTGGCTGATACAGCCTGATTTAGCATGATAGTTGCGCCCGTCTCCGGAGAGACCGGCATTGTTGAATCCGGGCCGGGTGTCGCAGAAGCGTCGCCTCGGAGGATACACGACCCGAAAAAACGCCACAAAGTTAGTGAGAATTCATCTAACTGACAAGTATTTTAGGAATTTTTTAGGATTTGGGGATGAAAATGGGAGTAATAGGATTGAATAGGAAGGATAGGAATAATAAGAATGAATAGGAATGAATGGGAATGAATGGGATTGGATAGGAGTAATAGGATTAAATAGGAATAATAGGAGTCGAAGCCGCGGCTTTAGCTCCTATCATTCCTATAATTCCTATTATTCTTATGGCTCCTATCGCTCTTATAGCTCTTATAGCTCCTATCGCTCTCATAGCTCTTATGAGCAAAAAAAATGAGGCCGTCGCCAGGGTTGGAGGGTAGCGACGGTCTCGGGGGATAGGTGGATTGGGGAAGTAGCCCATAGCAGAGTCGAACTGCTCTTTAGAGAATGAAAATCTCTCGTCCTAACCGATAGACGAATGGGCCGGTTGTCGCTCACGCTTCCCATGCTGTCCCGATGCTATTGGGAAGTGTGGTAATAGCGACTGTCTGTCCGGGTGCGCCCCGAAGGGGCTTGCCGGTTTAGGGTTCAGATGGCTTTTTGGGTGCCGGAGGCTGTTTCGGCCTCGCGGCCATGCTCATCAGCCGTGGCCTTTGTTCAGCCGAGCTTGTTGATGTGGTTGCTCAGGCGGCTGCAGAGGTTGGAAGCCTTGTTCTTGGAGATGATGTTTTTGCGGCCCAGACGCTGAAGAAGTGCCGAAGTCTTCTTGTAGGCTGCCTCAGCTTCAGCTTTGTCGGTCATTTTGCGGATGCGACGCACTGCGTTGCGAGCCGTCTTGACCCAGTAACGGTTCTCGAGTCTTCTTTTCTCCGCCTGGCGGATACGTTTGATTGATGATTTATGATTTGCCATCGTGTTCTTTTATTTTCAACTTTTGAAGGAGAATTGGTAGCCCATAGCAGAGTCGAACTGCTCTTTAGAGAATGAAAATCTCTCGTCCTAACCGATAGACGAATGGGCCTTCCGGGATGCATCAGCCGCTGGTGCGCTGTTTTGCGAGTGCAAAGTTACTGCTGAATTTCGAATCTTCCAAATTTTTTTCGCTTTTTTCGCACTTTTATCCTTTTTATCCCCTTTTTTGTGTTCTTTCATACCCCTATACGGTTAAAAAATATTAATAAAGAGCCTTGTTGTCCTCTCAATCTTCGGGTTTCCTTTGCATTTATCGGCATTATTCATTAATTTTGCCATCTCAAATCTCTGACGAGATCCATCTACCTACCAAACATACACTCGCTTATCTGATGATTACATCCTTCAAACCGGCCTTGTGCCGCGCAGCCCTCGCCGCTTCGGTGCTGCTGCTCCCCGCCGCGCATGCCTTCGCCGTGCCGGCCAAACCGGGCCTCGTAGAACGCCATCAGGCCGACGGCTCCGTGGTCAGCGTGCAGCTCCGCGGCGACGAGCATTCGCATTTCATCCTTTCTGAAGACGGCTATCCCCTCGCGGAAGTGGCCGGACTCCTCTATTATGCCTCTGTCGACGCCGACGGAGCCATCACTCCCTCCGCCATCCGCGCCACCGACATAGCAGCCCGCACGGCCGAGGCCAAGGCATTCCTCGCCTCTGTCGACGCCGAGGCCGCTGTAGAGTCTATGGCTCGCGCGTGCGTGAAAGCTCCCCGCACAAAGGTGATGCAGAAGGGTCCCGGACTCATGGACACCACCTTCCCCGGCAAGGGTTCGCCCCGCAGCCTCGTGATTCTGGTCAGCTACTCCGACGTAGACTTCAAAATCGACAATCCGAAAGAATACTTCACGGGCCTGCTCAACACCCCGGGCTTCTCTGAATGGAACGGCACCGGCTCGGCCCGCGACTATTTCATCGAGTCATCGTGCGGACAGTTCTCCCCGCAGTTCGACGTGCTCGGCCCCGTGAAGCTCCCCAAGCGCATGATCTACTACGGCGGCAACGACGCGGCCGGCAACGACCTCCATCCCGAGATGATGGCCATCCATGCCTGCCAGATACTCGACGATGACGTCGACTTCTCGGTCTACGACGTGGACGGCGACGGTGCAATCGACAACGTATTCATCTTCTATGCCGGCCGTGGCGAGGCTTCGGGCGGCTCGGACAACACCGTATGGCCCCACTCGTGGGACGTGCGCGGCTCGGGCAACCATATCTTCGACGGCGTGCTTCTCGGACACTATGCCTGCACCAACGAATGGCAGGGCAACGCGCCCGACGGTATAGGCACGTTCTGCCATGAGTTCTCCCACGTGCTCGGTCTACCCGACCTCTACGCCACCTCTTATACCAACGCGTTCACTCCCGGATCCTGGTCGATTCTCGACAGCGGTCCCTACAACAACGACAGCCGCACTCCCCCGATCTACTCCGCTTTCGAGCGCTACGCCATGGACTGGCTCACGCCCGAGGAGATCTCCGGCCCCGCCAACATCGTGCTCCCCCCTATCGGGTCAAACCGCGCCTATATAATCCCCACCGGAAAGAGCAATGAGTATTTCCTCCTCGAAAACCGTCAGCAGGTAGGCTGGGACAGGTATATCCCCGGCCACGGAATGCTCGTATGGCACGTAGACTTCAACGAGAATGTGTGGAGACGCAATGTGGTCAACAACACCCCCTCCCACCAGTATGTGGACATCGAGGAGGCCGACAACACCCGTTCGGACTACAGCCGCCCGGGCGACGCCTTCCCCGGCCGCTCCAACATTACCTCCTTTACCGACGACACCGCCCCGAGCATGAAGGCATGGAGCGGAGAGCGTCTTGAGCTGCCCATCACCGACATCAAGGAGACCAACGGCATCATCACCTTCAAGGTGGCCGGCGGCGCTCCCGAGAGCAGCGACACTGTTACCGCCCTCGCCGCCTCCGACGTTACCTTCGAGGGCTTCACCGCCTCATGGCAGCCGCTCCCCGACGTGGAGCGCTACCGTCTGGAAGTGTACCGCGACACAAAACCCGCCGCCAAGGCCGGCATGATGAAGGCTCCCGCGGCCTTCTCGATCGATGCCGGCACGGCCACCAGCCATGAGGTGAAAGGCCTCGATCCCGAGACCGACTATGCCTTCGTGGTCTTCGCCGAGCAGAAGGGTAAGGGCGTAGGCGCCCCCTCCAACGAAATCAAGGTGTCGACCCTCGCCGCTCCCTTCGACCGATGCGTGCCAGTGGCTCTGCAGCCCAAAGAGATTACCGACACATGCTTCACCGCCTGCTGGAAAGAGCTGAAAGGCGCCGACAACTATCTGCTCCGCGTCTCGAAGCTCTCCGGATATACGTGCGAATACGACAGGATTGCCTTCGACAACGGCGCCGCCGAGCTCCCCGCCGGATGGAAGTCGTCGTCGTCGCTCCTCTTCACCGAGCCTGAGATGTGTGGCCAGTCGTCGCCCGCGCTCAAGATGCGCAAGGACGGCGCCACGCTCCAGAGCCCTGAATACAGCGCCGACGTGATGGAGTTCAGCTTCTGGCAGCGTGCCGAGGATGCCGCCGCCGACAATAAGATTGCCGTCAGCCTCTTCGTCGACAACGAATGGCAGCCCGCCGACACCATCGCCGTTACCACCGCCGCCGGAGGCGAGACCGTGAAGCTCACCGACTTCCCCATCCACACGCGCGCGGTGCGTCTCACCTATATCAAGGCCGAGAGCGACACCATCGGCGGATGCATCGCCATCGACGACGTGGCCGTAGGCTGGAATCCCACATATCAGAAGGAGTCGCTTCCCCTCTACTTCGACCGCATCACAGAAGGCGCGCTGAGCATGAAGGTAACCGGTCTCACGGCCGGCACACGCTATGGCTACACCGTGGTTGGCGTCAGAGGTGAGGAACGCTCGCAGGAGTCGAACCTGATCGTGCTGATGACTGACGGCATGCTCGGCGTCGGCAGCGTGGAATCCGACCTCGGCGGCCTCCGCATCGAGGGCCTCGACGTTATCGTGCCCGTGGCTTCGGCTGCCGTCTGCGACGCCGCCGGCAGGGCCGTAGGCTGCGCCTCGGCTACCGACGGCTCCTCGCTCCGCATCACGCTCCCCGCTCCCGGCCTCTACGTGGTCTATGGCGGCGGACGCGCATGGAAGGTGCGTGTAGGCTGACAGTGCCTCTAACCCAATTGCCAAGACGATGAAAAAACTGAAAGTGTTTCTCACCGGCGCCACCGGCACAATGGGTTCGGCCGTGCTTGAACTTCTGGCCGCCCGTCCCGAACGTTATGCCGTAACGTGCCTGGTGAGGAATCCGAAATCAATTGAAAAGACACCCTACCGCAACGGCGGGGTGTCTTTTATTTTCGGCAATCTGCTGAAAGCCGCCGACATAGAGCGCGGCGTGCGCGATGCCGACATAGTGCTCCATATCGGAGGGATGGTGTCGCCGAAGGCCGACTGGTATCCCGACCTTACGTGGCGCATCAACACCGGGTCGATGCAGGCCGTGGTCGACGCCGTGAAGCGTCGTCCCGACGCCGACCGCGTGGGCGTGGTCTATATAGGCTCGGTGGCGCAGTATGGCTTCCGCGAAGAGCCTTACCACTGGGGGCGCACCGGCGACCCGCTCCGCCCCGTGGACTACGATGCCTATTCCCTTTCGAAAATAGAGGCCGAACGCATCCTCGCCGAGTCGGGACTTAAACGCTGGGTATCGCTCAGGCAGACGGGCATACTGTGCCCGCAGCTGCTGATGAAGGGCGCCGACCCCATCACGTTTCACGTTCCGCTGCGCGGAGTGCTCGAATGGACCACGCGCGAAGACTCGGGCCGCCTCGTGGCCGCGCTGTGCGACCGTTTCGACGACCTGCCCGACTCGTTCTGGCGTCGATTCTACAACGTAGGCTCCGGAGCCTCCTACCGCCTCGACAACTACGACTTCGAGTGCCGGCTGATGAAGGCCCTCGGATGTCCGCCGCCCGAAAAGGTGTTTGAACCCTCCTGGTTCGCGACGCGCAACTTCCACGGGATGTGGTTTGCCGACTCCGACCGTCTTGAGGAGCTGTTTCATTTCCGCAGCGGGAAGAGCGTGGACGAATATTTCAGCTATATGGCTTCCAACACGCCGGCCTACTTCCGGCTGGCGCGTTTCGTGCCCGCCGCGCTTATCAAGGCCGCAATGAAGACCGTGGCCCGCAAGCCGCCGCTCGGCACTCTGAGCTGGACCCGCGGCCGCGACCCGGGACGCACGCGCGCCTTCTTCGGCTCGCAGGCCGAGCGCGACGCCATCCCCGGCTGGGACGGCCTTGACCTCAGCCGACCGTCGGACACTCCGCGGCTCCTCGACCACGGCTATGACGAGAGCAAGCCCGAAAGCGAATGGACTCTCGCCGACATGGAGGGGGCGGCGCGTTTCAGGGGAGGCCGCTGCCTAAGCCGCGACATGGCCAAAGGCGACATCTACACACCCCTCCTTTGGGAAGACGCCGAAGGACGCCGCTTCAGCCTCACGCCTGCCTCAGTGCTTCTCGGCGGACACTGGACGCCTGTGGCCTTCGGCCGGCAGGAGGCGACATGAATGTCGCCTCACACACGACGCCGGAGGGGCGGGTCAGATGCCTACGCGGCGGAAACGGTAGTCGGTCTTGGGCGACTTGGTCTCGAAGCCGAGCGTCTTGCGGTCTTTGCTTACCTCTACGTCCTCGATCACGGTGAAGCGCCTTGCGTCGGCCTCAATGGCAGCCTTCATCCCGGCGGCGCATCTCTTCGCGAGGTCTTCGGCCATCGACTCGCGCTGCGCGTCGGTGAGCGCGGCCGCTCCGGCTCCTGCAAACGTGATGTTTTCTTTGTCGATGTTCACTTTTATCGCCGATGAGTTGATTTCGATAAGCAGGTCGTCGTCATCGTCAATATCGTATGTCCAGTGTCCCGGCACTTCCGCCGTGCCCTTCACGGTTATTTCGCCCGGGGCGGCTTTTCCGTCGCCCAGCGGTTTTACGGCTGTGAAGCCGTAGGTGATGCCGAGGTCGCCCCCGTCATTGTTCTGATTTTCACCGAAATTCATCGTGATATCGGCCGAAATGCTTTCCGAGCCGTCGGCCGGGTCGGTTATCGTGATGGGAGCGATTGATTTCCATATTCCCTCAAATCGTGCGTCGTCGG
Organism: uncultured Porphyromonadaceae bacterium; assembly: GCA_945873625.1. GTDB lineage: Bacteria > Bacteroidota > Bacteroidia > Bacteroidales > Muribaculaceae > Lepagella. Next base: position 35,880 of record CAMCDS010000019.1, read on the forward strand.
AACATGAGGCGAGAGCCGAAGCGCAGCAGACGGCGAGCGCTGCTGATGCTGCAAGAGATAATATTTTCATAATCAAAGTGATTTAATCGGGTTATAACATTCTTAAGACTTCAATTTCAACGCACCGCCACCCTCGTTTGTTCAGCATCTGCCTGTCGGGTTCCGTCCCGGTGTGCCGGCCCCGGATACTCACAGGCAAACGGAGGGAGGGTCGAAACTATCAATTTGGACATCCTCATTTGCGTATTTACGGAATTTTTGCTATTTTTGCGGATTGATACTAATAAAGAATCCGAAATGAATCTTTTCGACCAAATAAGCGAAGACATCAAAAAGGCGATGCTGGCACGCGACAAGGTGCGCCTCGAGGCATTGCGCGGTATTAAAAAGGAGTTTCTCGAAGCCAAGACGGCCAAGGGCGCCAACGGCGAGCTTCCCGACGAGACAGCCACCAAAATAATGGTGAAGATGGTGAAGCAGCGCAAGGAGAGCGCACGCATCTATGAGGAGAACAGCCGTCCGGAGCTTGCGGCCAACGAGCTGGCCGAGGCCGCCGTCATCGAGGAGTATCTCCCCAAGCAGCTCACGGCCGAGGAGCTGGAGGCCGAAGTGAAGGCCGTCATCGCCGAGACCGGCGCCGCCGGACCCAAAGACATGGGCAAGGTGATGGGCGTGGCCACGAAGCGTCTGGCAGGCCGCGCCGAGGGACGGCAGGTGAGCGAGACAGTGAAACGCCTTCTCAACAGCTTATGAACCGATAATAATTCAAGAGAAAAATGCTTACTCTACAGACCATAAAGGGCGATCCCGAGTTTGTGATAGCCCGTCTTGCCGTGAAGGGCTTCGACGGCCGCGCGGTGATAACCGAAATACTTGAAATCGACGCCGAGCGCCGCCGCCTTCAGCAGAAGTGTGACGCTGACGCCTCCACGCTGAAGAAACTCGCCTCGTCGATCGGAATGCTCATGAAGCAGGGCGACAAGGACGGAGCCGGGAAGGCCAAGGAGGAAGTGGCACGCCTGAAGGGAGAGACCAAGGGTATGCACGACCGTCTCGACGAATGTGAGAAGAAGATGACCGAGCTGCTGCTGACGGTGCCCAACCTCCCCTGCGCCGACGTGCCCGAGGGGCTGACGGCCGACGACAACGTGGTGGTCAAGAGCGGCGGCGAGATCCCCTCGCTGGGAGCCGACGCGCTGCCCCACTGGGAGCTGGCTAAAAAATACGGCATCATCGACTTCGAGACCGGCGTGAAGGTTACCGGAGCCGGATTCCCCTTCTATGTCGGCAAGGGAGCGCGTCTGCAGCGCGCCCTGCAGCAGTTCTTCCTCGACGAGGCCTGGAAGGCCGGCTACATCGAGGTGGAGCCGCCGTTTGTGGTCAACGAGGCTTCGGGCTACGGCACGGGCCAGCTTCCCGACAAGGAGGGTCAGATGTATTACGCTCCGCTCGACGGCCTCTATCTGATTCCGACCGCCGAGGTGCCCGTAACCAACATCTATCGCGATATGATCATCGACGAGAAAGACCTTCCGAAAAAGAACTGCGCCTACAGCCCCTGCTGGCGCCGCGAGGCCGGCAGCTACGGCAAGGACGTGCGCGGACTCAACCGCCTGCATCAGTTTGACAAGGTAGAGATCGTGCGCATCGAGAAGCCCGAAGAGAGCTATGCCGCCCTCGAGGAGATGAAAGACCATGTGCAGGGTCTGCTCGAGAAGTTAGGCCTGCCCTGGCACATACTCCGCCTCTGCGGCGGCGACATGAGCTTCACCTCGGCCATCACCTACGACTTCGAGGTATGGTCGGCCGCGCAGGAGCGCTGGCTCGAGGTGTCGTCGGTGAGCAACTTCGAGTCGTATCAGGCCAACCGCCTGAAATGCCGCTACCGCGGTCAGGACAAGAAGACCCGCCTCTGCCACACGCTCAACGGCTCGGCCCTGGCCCTGCCGCGCATCGTGGCCGCCCTGCTCGAAAACAATCAGACTCCGGAAGGCATTATAATTCCGGAGTGTCTGCGCGGATATACGGGCTTCGACGTCATCGACTGACGCCGGAGCTCCCCCTCCGATTCCCAAGAAAAGAATTCACACCTGTGCGCCCAGGCGCACTCTAAAACAATACAGTCATGGCCAACGACACCACCTCGGGAGCTTACCTCAGCAAAGAGGAGAAGAAAATACCGATCAACGACCCCTCGGGAAAATGGAGCGACCTCACGCTGCTGCCCGAATGGGGCGAGAAATACTACGATGTCTATACTGCCAGAAAACATGGCAAATGGGTGATGCTCAAAGCGCTCAGAAAGGAATATGCCGACGACCCGAAGTATCGGGCCATGCTCGAGCAGGAGTTCGACGTGCGCTATAACCTCGCCCATCCCAACATCGTGATGGTCAACGACCTGGAAATCGTGCCCGACGTAGGTCCGGCCATCATCACCGACGACGTCTACGGATATTCGCTCCGACGCCTCATCGACGAGAAGAGGCTGACGCCGAAGATTGTGCACCGGCTGCAGACGCAGCTGCTCGACGCTATGAGCTATATTCAGGAGAACCACATCGTGCACCATCCCATCACCCCCGACACGATTATCTTCACTGAATACAACGAGAACCTCAAGCTCATCAACGTGGGCTACGCGCAGGCCGAAGACCTGAGCGAGCAGGACACCGACGAAGACATCCGCAGCTACGGCCGCGTGCTCAACGAGGTGCTCGACCATCTCCCCGCCTCCCTGCCGCGCCTGCGCAAGGTGGCCCGGAAATGCGAAGACCCCTCGTGCCCCTACCGCAACATCCCCGAGGTGCAGCTCGCCCTCGAGAAGCGGAGCGCCAACCAGATATACGTGTTCCTGAGCATCTTCATCGCCCTGATGATCGTGCTGCTCCTCTGGCTCGTGTTCTGGAGCTGACCGTTTCGTCGCAAATTCAACCATACCATTCAAGGCCGGTCATATAAATTGGCCGCCTTGAATCTAAGAGTATGTTTGAATTTAACACGAATTGATTTGAACATACTCCGAAAAAAGTCTTTCTATCCCCCTGAAGGTCTTTTTTGGCTTATTTCGCCAAGCCTCATCGGTCACGATGCCCGCATCGCTCCCTCTTCGACTTGCGAAATCATCTCAAAAAATCCTCTTCAAGTGAATAGAAGTTAAACTCAAACATACTCTAAACGTTAAAAACGAGCAGGCTCCTGGCTGTTTTCCGGATAAAACCGGTCTGTTTTATCTCAGGAAACACCGCAAGTCATTTTAAAGAACCTGCCTTAAGATTCAAGCCGAGTGTTAGAAATAAAGCAAATACCCGCCACGAAGAGCGCTCTGCGGAAATTCACGCAGTTTCAGGTAGACCTCTACGACGGCAACCCCTACTACGTGCCGCCGCTCATCAGCGACGACGTGCGCACCCTCAGTCCCGACGAGAATCCGGCTTTCGACTTCTGCGAGGCCGCCTATTTCATGGCCTACCGCGACGGTAAACCCGTGGGCCGTATAGCCGGAATCATCAACCATCAGGTGAACGCCGACGCCAAGAAGCGCAACGCCCGTTTCGGATTCGTCGACTTCATCGACGACCATGAGGTGAGCGAGGCTCTCTTCAAGGCCGTGGAAGACTGGGCGCGGAGCCGGGGAATGAAGAGGCTCATTGGCCCGCTCGGCTTCACCGACCTCGACCACGAGGGGATGCTCGTGGAAGGCTTCAGGGAGCTCTCCACCATGGCCACCATCTACAACTACCCCTACTATCCCGAACACCTCGAGCGGCTCGGATTCCGCAAGGAGTCGGACTGGGTGGAGTTTATCATGGACGTGCCCGACGCCATCCCCGACAAGTATGCCCGCATCGCCGACATCGTCCGCAAGAAATACGGACTGCGCAACATCACCTTCACCTCGCGCAAGCGTATCAAGGATGAATACGGCCGCGCCCTCTTCCACCTCATCAACGAGGCCTACGACGGGCTTTACGAGTATTCGCGCCTCAGCGAGCGGCAGATCGACTATTATATCTCGCTCTACCTCAATCTGCTCAATCTCGACCTGGTGAGCCTCGTAGTCGACGGCAACGACCAGCTCGTGGGCGTCGGCATCTCGATGCCCTCGATGAGCCGCGCCCTCCAGAAGTCGAAGGGGAAGATGATGCCTTTCGGATGGTACCACCTGCTCAAAGGCCTCAAGGGGAAGAACGACCGCGTCGACCTCATGCTTGTGGCCGTGAAGCCCGAATATCAGAACAAGGGCGTCAACGCACTCCTCTTTACCGACTTGATTCCTAAATACATACGGCTCGGATACAAATGGGCCGAGTCGAACCCCGAGATGGAAACCAACGGCAAGGTGCAGAGCCAGTGGGACTACTTCAAGAACCGCCAGCACCGCCGCCGCCGCTCTTTCGAGAAAAACCTTTAACTCACAGAAATGGAAACGCTTACAAGTACTGATTTCAAATTCAACGGTCAGACGTCGGTCTATCACGGCAAAGTGCGCGACGTCTACGACATCGACAATAAATATATCGTGATGGTGGCCACCGACCGCATCTCGGCCTTCGACGTGGTGCTCCCCAAAGGTATCCCCTTCAAGGGTCAGGTGCTCAACCAGATAGCCGCCGGATTCCTCGACGCCACCGCCGACATCGTGCCCAACTGGAAGGTGGCCGTGCCCGACCCCATGGTTACCGTCGGACTCCGCTGCGAGCCCCTGAAGATCGAGATGATAGTGCGCGGCTACATCGCCGGCTCGGCATGGCGCGAATACGCCGCCGGAGCGCGTGAGATATGCGGTGTGGCTCTTCCCGACGGACTCCGCGAGAACGAGCGCCTCGCCGCTCCCATCCTCACCCCCACCACCAAGGCCGACGCCGGACACGACGAGAACATCTCGCGCGACGAAATCATCGCCCGCGGCATCGTCAGCAAGGAGGTCTACGAGCAGGTGGAGAAATATGCCCTCGCCCTCTTCGCGCGCGGCACGGAGCTCGCCGCCGCCCACGGCCTCATCCTCGTCGACACGAAGTATGAGTTCGGCCTGCTCGACGGCAAGGTGATCCTCATCGACGAAATCCATACTCCCGACTCCTCGCGCTATTTCTATGCCGAGGGCTACGAGGAGCGTCTCGCCAACGGCGAACCCCAGCGCCAGCTCTCCAAGGAGTTCGTGCGCCAGTGGCTCATCAGCAACGGATTCATGGGCAAGGCCGGACAGCAGGTGCCCGAGATGACCGATGAATACTGCGAGGAGGTGAGCAACCGCTATATCGAGCTTTACGAGCATATCACCGGAAGCAAATTCGAGCCCGGAAGCGCCGACCAGCCGCTGGCAGAGCGCATCTACAACAACGTAAGCGCCTGTCTGGCACAACTCTGAACATATACGCATAAATGGCAGACATCAAAGAGGGGGCAGAGAAAGTGATGCCCTACGATGAATGTCGCGAGAAGCGGGAGCAGGTGGAGGAGATGTTCGACTCCATCGCCCCCGCTTACGACTTCATGAACACCGCAATGACATTCGGCCTACACCGCCGCTGGCGCTCGAAGGCCCTTTCGGCGTTGCAGTCGCTCCTCGGCCGCACCCGTCCCGACGGCCGCGACCTCCGGCTCCTCGACATAGCCACCGGCACCGGCGACGTGGCCTTCGATCTGGCCCGGCGCTTCCCCTACGCGAAAATCACCGGAGCCGACCTCTCGGCCGGTATGCTCGACGTGGCCCGCCGCAAGCTCGCCGCCGCCCCGCCGCAGGTGAGAGGCCGCATAGACTTTGAGCAGGCCGACTGCCTCGCCCTTCCCTACCCCGACGCCACCTTCGACGCCATCACCGTGGCGTACGGAGTGCGCAATTTCCAGCGCCTCGCCGAGGGGTATGCCGAGATGCACCGCGTGCTCCGTCCCGGCGGCGTGCTTTGCGTCATCGAGCTTTCGGCGCCCGAACCGGGACTGACGAAAGCCCTCTACAACGCGTATTCACGCCATCTCATCCCGGCTGTCGGCCGCCTCGTCAGCGGCGACTCGCGTGCCTACAGCTATCTCCCCGAAAGCATCGCCGCCGCCCCGCAGCGCGACGCCATGACCGCCATAATGACACGCGCCGGATTCGACCGCGCCTCGTGGCGGTCGCTCACCTTCGGCGCGGTGTGCGTCTATCTGGCGCGGAAGGGGGAATAGGAATGACAGGAGGGACAGGGATAATATGAGAGACAAGACCGATGGGAAATGACTCCTGTCGTTCTCCGGAGCGGCATCATTGCCGCTCTTTGAGTTTAGAGTATGTTTGAATTTAACACGAATTGAATTAAACATATTTCCGCAATAAATTCTTTCTATCCCCCTGAAGGTCTTTTTTGGCTGATTTCGCCAAGCCTCATCGGTCTCGATGCCCGCATCGCTCCCTCTTCGACTTGCGGAATCGGTAGTGTTTCACTGAGTGTGTCTGAGGCGAGTTCACTCAAGCCTGTAGACCTCA
>CAMCDS010000020.1 GCA_945873625.1 uncultured Porphyromonadaceae bacterium
ACCCGCGACCCCGACCTTGGCAAGGTCGTGCTCTACCAACTGAGCTATTTTCGCAATTGTCAATGTTCGCTTGCTCCCGGAAGCCGATGCCGCCGTTTTGCGAGTACAAAATTACTGCCTTTTTGCGAACTGACCAAATATTTTAAAGAAAAAATTTCAAAAAAATATTTTTTGTATTGATACCCGTCTGATTATCAAGAGTGTAAAAACACATTCCCGATAGTCGTTACCTAATCGGCAACCTGCATGGCCATCCAGGCCGGGAGCGCTATCTGCGGCTTTCGAGTATGCGTTTTATCTCTGAGGCGGTCTCGTAGTCTTCTTTCTCTACGGCGCGCTGCATGAGGGTCTCCAGCTCGCTGTCGGTCATCTCTTCCAGCGGGGTGTCGTCGTGTGTGGCGTTTTCCTCGCTCTGCCGGCGTCGGGGCTGGCGCTGGTCGCCGGCGGTGTCGAATCCTGTTTCGTCGAGCACTTCCTGCGACGTGAATATCGGCGCTCCGGCCCGGATGGCGAGGGCCACGGCGTCCGACGAGCGGGAGTCGACTTTATTCTGGCGTATGCCGTCGGTAAGGTAAAGGTCGGCGGCGAAAACTCCGTTGGGCAGGCGGCGTATCTCCACGCGCGTCAGCTCTATGCCGAAGGCTTCGAGCGTGCCTATCATCAGGTCGTGGGTGAGCGGACGGGGCACCTGCACTCCCTGCAGCTTACATTCTATGGCCTGTGCCTCGGGCGCGCCGATGATGATGGGGATGCGGCGGGTGCCTTCCACATTCTCGAGGATGAGGGCGTAGACGCCCGATTCTATCTGATTGTAGGTGATACCTACTATTTTGAGTTCTACTAACATATCTTCTTTATCGTAAGAAACGGCCGGTCAGCGCCCGGCCACTATCATTCCCGAGCCGAGGCAGAGGTGCCGGTCGGGGGTATAGACCACGGCATACTGTCCCGGAGCTATCCCCTGCACGTCGGAGTCTGATTCTATCACATATTCGCGTTCTCCCGAGCGGCGTATCGTGGCGTCGAGAAACTCGGGCGTGTGGCGGTTCTTGAAAGATATACGCAGTCCGTCGCCGGCGTGGGGGAGAAGCGTTTCGGGCATGGCTTCCTCGAAGGGATTGAGACTTATCCAGTGCATCGATTCGAGCGAAATCAGGCGTCCATACTGCTTGCGGGTGTCGTAGCCGTTGGAGACGTAGATTACGTTGTCTCTCACATTCTTGCGCACCACGAACCATGGGCCGCCGGAGAGGCCGAGACCCTTGCGCTGCCCGATGGTGTAGAACCAGTATCCACGGTGTTCGCCTATCTTGCGTCCGGTTTCGATTTCAATTACGGGACCTGGACGCTCGCCCAGGTGGCGGCGCAGGAAGTCGGCGTAGTTGATCTTCCCGAGGAAGCAGATTCCCTGCGAGTCCTTGCGGCCGGCGTTGGGGAGTTTAGCTTCGGCGGCAATCCTTCTCACCTCGCTCTTGGGCATCCCTCCGAGCGGAAACATGATGTGGCTGAGCTGCGAGTAGGAGATAGACGCGAGAAAATCGGTCTGGTCTTTCACCGGGTCGGGGTTGGTGGCGAGGAAGAGCCGTCCCTCCTCTTCGGCAATGGAGGCGTAATGGCCGGTGGCCGTGCGGTCGAAGTCCTTTCCCCACCGCTCCTCGAAGAAGCCGAACTTTATCATCTTGTTGCACATCAGGTCGGGATGGGGCGTCAGTCCCTCCTTCACCGTGCGCAGGGCATACTCCATCACGTGGTCCCAGTATTCCTCATGGAGCGACACGACGTCGAACGGGAGCCCGTAGCGCCGCGCGATGAGCGTACACATCTCGATGTCTTCCTCGGCCGAGCAGTCGCCTTCGCCGTTGTCCATGCCGATGCGTATGTAGAAGAGGTGCAGGTCGTGGCCCTCGGCCGCGAGCTTATGCACGGCGACGGCACTGTCGACGCCTCCCGAAATCAAAGCCGCTATCCTCATACCTCCTCGAGTTCAGACTCGCTTTTGTTGTCGGAATGGATAATGTGGAGCGACAGGAAATAGTCGACCGAAATCTTTCCGGGTCCCACAAGGAGCAGAAAGAAATAGATGCCCAGGAACATTATGGGAAGATAGCCCTGCTGCGTCCAGCTGAGGGTATAGGCGGCTTCGGCCACATAGTCGTGGAGCACGTAGTACTCGGCCACGCAGAAGGCCACGAGCGGGGGCACAATCATGATGCGCGTGCAGAAGCCGAGCATGATGAAGAAGGAGCACACGGTCTCTATCACCACCATAGCGGTAAGCGAGGCTTCCGACCCCATCCCCAGCACGGCGGGGAAGGCAGGTGCCAGTTCGTCGAAATTCACTATCTGCCTGATGCCGAACTGCATGAGCATCACACCGACGAAGAGGCGCAGGAAGAGGCGCCCGAGGTTGGTGTAGCTGTATCCGGTGGTGCGGATGTAATATCGTTTGATAAACTTGATAAGTTTCTTCATAAGCGGCGTTTGGTGTTCAGCTCTGGCTGTTGAGGTCCTTGAGGATGGCGATCATCGATTCGACGGGCATGTTCTTGTAGCGGATGGTGCCGTCGGGGCCGATAAGATAGAAAGAAGGGGTGAGGCGCATGTCGTAGAGCTCCTCGGCCTCTTCGGCGGCCCCCACCACCCATTTCTCGGGGTAGGCTTTCAGCTCGTCCTGCCATCCCTCTTCGGGCGACACGGTGAAGAAGCAGATGTTGAGCTTCCCCGTCTTCAGCATCTCGCCTATGGTTACGTCGGTGTCGAGGCTGAGCTTGGCCATGCTGCATTCATGGCATCCGGGGTCGCCGAACTCTATGAGCGTGTAGTTGCCTGTCGGGGTGAAGAAGCCCGGAGAGCCGTCGGGCTTTGTAAACTTAAACGAAGGAGCCCTCTGTCCGGTCATCGAGGCGCTGAGCGGCTTGAGCTGAAACTCATAGCGTGCCTTATGGATGGGTTTCAGCTTCTTGTTGCGCACGAGGGCCTCGAGGAAGCGCACATAGATTTCGTCGATCCATACTTCGGCTCTCGGCCCGTAGAGGGTCTCCTCGGCCGCCTTGGTCATCTGCAGCAGCAGCGAGGGATTTTTGGAGACGGAGGCAATCAGCCTGTCGACGGAATTGAGAGTCTTCTGTTTGTCGGCCCATCTGAAGGGCACGGCATATACGCTGAAAGCGTGGTTGAGCGCCGCCTGGTCGACGACTTTTGTTTTCTTGGGGTCGAAGCTGTCCCAGAAGTGTTCCACCAGCCAGTCCGATTTCTCGGGGAGCCCGGTTAGCTCGGCCGGAGCCACGGGGTATTCGAAAAGGGCCGGCACCATTGTCTGGGTGGCTGTCGCGGCCGGTGCCTCATCCTGTGCGCAGACCGCCGGTGCAAAGGCAGCTGCGGCTAAGAGGAGCGGAATGCAGATATAGTGTTTTCTCATCGTTAAAGTCTTTAGTTAAAGAAGGACGGCACGAGGGATGCGGTTATTCCCTTACCAGTCCGTCGATGGCGGCGGTCCAGGCCTTGTAGCCTTTTCCGGTCAGGTGCAGGCCGTCGTTGGTGAATTCCCGACGCAGCTTGCCGGTAGCGGGGTCGGCGAGCGCCGGCCACAGGTCTACGTAATGGGCGCCGGTAGATTCGGCCAGCGTGCGGAGCTTGCCGTTGAGTTCGGTTATGACACGCTCTTTGCCGAGGAGGTTCTTATAGCGCTTGAAGTCGTTGTTGACCGGCATCACCGACTGTATGTAAAGCTCGGTGCGCGGAGCCTCCTTGCGTATGCGCTTCACGATGCGGGCATAGTCGGAGGCTATGCGGTCGGCCGAAAGGTTGTGGCTCACGTCGTTGATGCCGATGAGGAGGAAAATCTTTTTCGGCTGGTTTTCAATCACCCGGTCGAGACGCTTCTCGACGCCCTTCACCACGTCGGCCGAGATGCCCCGGTTCTTGATGTTGGACATTCCGAAGAGCTCGGCAAACTCACCTCCGTCGGTAATTGAGTTTCCGAGAAAGACGATGTCGCCAGAATTGACAGGGAGGATGTCGAAAAGGCTCGCGCGCTGCTCCCAGTATTCGCTCTCGGCCGAGGCCACGGGAGCCGCTGCAAGAGCCGAGGCTCCGGCGATGAAGAGGGATTTAATCAGCAGTCTCATCCGAATGATATTTTATCAGACCCTCCATCGGGTCGGCGGTTATTTCCGTTACCTTGTAACCTTGGGCGGCTGCGGCCTCGCGAAGCACTTTCTCAAACACGTGGGCTATCGAGCCGGTGAAGCTCACCGGCAGGAAGTGGGCGCCGTCGTACATTGCCACGTTCTTCCTGATGAAGGAGCCGAGCTCCTCGAAGACGAGCGAATAGACGTAAGGGTTCCATAGATTGTCGGATAGGAAGGGCACGAGCGATGCCAGAAACTTGTTGGGGGCAGGTGAGCGATACACCTTGTCGAGTATGTCGTTGAGGGTGAGCTGATATGTGTCGAGAAACTTCTCGCGCACGTTGGCCGGGAGCTGACCCTTGAACGCCTCGGCCACGAGACGCTTGCCGAGGGCAGCCCCGCTCCCTTCGTCGCCGAGTATGTAGCCGAGCGAAGGGACATTGCGCTCAATCTGCTCGCCGTCGTATAGGCATGAGTTGGAGCCGGTGCCGAGAATGCAGGCTATGCCTCTGCGGCGTCCGAAGAGGGCACGCGCCGCACCGAGCAGGTCGCTGCTGACGTGGCTCTTCTCTACTTCGAGAGTGCGCTGCAGAGCCTCGTCCATCTTGCGGCACACACGCGGGATGGCGCATCCCGATCCGTAATAATATACCTCGTCGATTGTCCGGTCGCCGAGCCGCTGACGCACGTCGGTGAGTTTGCCGTCCACTTCCTCCTGCTCGGCAAGCAGGGCGTTGAGGCCGTCGGCCACGAATGTCATGGCCACGTCTGACCCGCTGAGCAGCGTCCATTTCACTTTGCTCGAGCCGGCGTCGGCTATCAGGAGATTCTTCATTATTCGAAAAGTTACTTAACCGAATGCGAAGTTACACATTTTTTCGCTAAACGGCAAATAGTCATAAGACTTGATGAAGAGTCGCGATGCCTTGTCCATTCAGTCATCCTGCCTTCATTTAAGCGCCGATGCGAAAGTGGGGATAAACTGTATGCCGAGCACAGCGGCTATTCTGAAGAAACTCGATAGCTGTATGTCGGCTTTACCCCGTTCGATTCTTGCAATATAAGTCTGTTCTCGTCCGATTCTTTCAGCTACCTGCTTTTGTGTAAGTTTCAATTCCTTGCGTCGGTCTCTTAGCAAAGAACCGTAGTACCATGCGATAGCCTTGGCGTTAAATTCCTCCCTTTCCGGAGAATCAGCGACACCATGTTTTTCATTAAGCAACTGGTTTGTTGTCGCAAGTTTTGCAAGTTTATTCTCATCCAGCTGTATCATTTCTTTAATTCATTTAATATGGTTTTCGCAATATCTATTTGTTTGCGATAGTCTTTGGATGATTTCTTCAAAAAACCATTCAAAAGAACTATCTTTCTGGCCTCTATTACATTGTCATGGTCGATGGCGAAAAGAATGGTTCGATATTCATTGCTTCCGATTGAGACCCTCATTTCGTACAGATCCGATTTTTAAAGATGCTTAATGAATTTCGTCGAAATGTTGTAAACGCTCTGCACCACTTCAAAAACATACTCGAATTTGTTTCTGACACGCAAAGGCAGTGCATAGTAGAATGCATCGAACTCAGGTGTTCTGTAAATAGTGCGTATGTCTTGTGTTCGCGCAGGCTTCTCTATCCTTCTGCAAAGATAATCAATAAGTACTAATTGAACAAATAATAGTATCGATAAGTTCTTTTTTATCGGTTGCCGGTCATTTTCGGAATGTCGGGGAGGGGGTCAGAAGCGGCCTCCGGGATGGCGGCCTCCGGGATGGCCGCCGGGAGGGGGACCCATGGGGCGACGGCCGGGTCCGGGACGCCTGCTCTCATCAAAAGGCATCTCCTGAGGATTGAGCCCGTTCCCTTTTCCTTTGCCGAGGGTGTTGAATTTCCATGTGAGCGAAACCATGAAATAGCGCGTGAGGTTGTTGGTCTCGGTGTCGGAAATGAGGTTGGCGCTTACTGTGCGGCTTACGTTGGTGCGCTGGCGCAGGATGTCGTTGGCCTGCACGGTGAGTGTGAGCGAGCGGTCGCGCAGCATGGAGTAAGACACCGAGGCGTTCCAGAGCCACTGCGTGGCGTTGAATCCGGCAAGATAGCCCGACGAGGTGTTGAAGTCGAGGTCGGTGGCTATTGAGAGTCCGAACGGAAGGTCGAGTGTGGCGTCGGCTGTGAACCCGTAGGTGTGGGTGGTCCGGTCGGGCTGGCGCTGCAGCGAGTTGGTGGCCAGGCCGAAGGAGTATGTGGGATTGACCGTCATCTGGAATATGGAATTTGAGTAGGTGATTCCGAGACGGGGGTTGAGCTGCAGGTTGCCGCTGCGGTTGAAGTCGCCGTTGATGAATCCGGCGTTGCTCGAATAGCGGGCTCCGAGATGTGCGTTCATCCGCCAGTGGCGTTCTCCCAGCGGGCGGGAGATCATTCCAATTCCGAAGATCGAGAAGTTGCCGTTCACGTTGGTGTAGGTGGTGGTGCGCACTCCGGTCTCCGGGTCGGTAACGGTGCGGTTGGCGACGCTGTTGAGGGTGTAGCTGGCGTTGATGGCTGCGAATATCGACTGCTGCCTCTCGGCGTCGAAGTCGTTGAAATGCGCTCCGACCGACTGTGAGAACGATGGTTTGAGCGAGGGATTGCCTATGGTGATGTGGAGCGGGTCGCTGACGTCGGCCACGGGCTGCAGGGAGCTCATCGGAGCTTCGGAGGTGCGGGCGCGGTAGTTGGCCGAGAGGCTGCGGGTCTTGCTGAACCGGTATCTGAAGCGGGCGAAGGGGGAGACGTTCCACACGTGGCGGGAAGGGATGTCGCGGTTGCTGTCTATGAGGTCGTGGCTCGCCGACTGCGAGGGGGCAAAGACGATGCCTGCCTCAAGGTTGTAGTTCTTGGCCACTTTCTTATATCCCACCCGAATCTCCTGCGAGAGGAAATTGTTGCGGAAACGGTTTGAGAGCGTCGGGTCGGCCTCATATCCTTCAGGTGCCGCGGTGGGGAACTGCGGAAGCACGTCGGCGAGGGAGGGGTCGAGGTTGAAGGTGTATTTGTCGGCGTTGTTGGTGCGGTAGTTGATTCTGTAGGCCACGGTGAGGAAATTTCCGCGGCTTACGTCGCCGAGGGGTTCGGTCCATGTGAGGCGGCCGCCTACCGAGTTGGTCCACTGGCGCGAGTCGATGAAGCGGTAAAGCTCCTCGTCGGCATCCTGCTGGAGATAGTAGAGTATTTCGGAGAGCGTGGCGGAGCGCTGGCGCACGTTGGAGAATGAATAGTTCATCTGCACCGAGAACGAGCGTCCGGGTCTGGAAGCGAAGGCGTGGTTGAAGATGAGGTTGCCCGACGTCTCCCATGAGTTTCCGGAGTTGGCCTTGCTGTTGTCGGAGCTGTTGACGAGCGAGCGCAGTGCGTCGCCGGCGCGGAGGAACGATGTGTCGGCACTTTCGGATTTGCGCGAGTTGAACGAGAAGGAGGGTCGGAAGTCGAGAGTGTTGTATTCGTCTATTTTCCATTGCAGGCGGAAGTCGGCGCGGAGATTGTGGCCTTTGTCGCGTGCACGGGAGCCGGACGTGTACCATGAAGTGGAGTCGGGGAAGAGATATTGGGTTGAGGTGCGCGTGCGCGTGTCGCGGTCAGAATAGCTGTACATCACGTTGCCGCCTACGCGAAGTTTCTCTCCGTTGCCCACATTGAAGTTGAATCCGAGCCGGCGGCTGGTGAGCACTCCGCCTCCTCCGCCGAAGCTCATGAAGCGTCCGGCTCCACGGTCGGTGAATCCCATGTCGTTGACGTTGTTGAGTCCTCCGAGCAGTGTGAACTGGTTGCCGTTGTGGAATCGGTTGACGACGAACGACCCGTTGTAGTGCTTGCCCGTGCCGTATGCGGCCGAGACATTGCCAAACCATCCGTTGCGACGGTCTTTCTTCACAGTCAGGTTGATTACGGTCTCCTCCTCGCCGTCGTCCACACCCGTGAGGCGGGCGAGGTCGCTCTTGCGGTCCACCACCTGCACCTTGTCGACCATGTCGGAGGGGAGGTTCTTGGTGGCCATCTTGGGGTCGTCGTTGAAGAACTCCTTGCCGTCTACCAGAATCTTGGTAACGGTCTTGCCGCCCGAAGTGATGCTTCCGTCGCTCCCGACCTCAACGCCCGGGAGCTTCTTGAGCAGCTCCTCGACGGTGGCGTTCTGCGCGGTGCGAAACGAGCCGGCGTTGAACTCGAGCGTGTCCTGTTTGGCTGTAACGGCAGTCTTGACGGCTGTTACCACAGTCTCCTGCAGTGTGGTGCCTGTCTCGCGCATCTTGATGAGTCCGAGGTCTACCACGCTGTCGGGGGGATTGACCGCCACGCTTCTGGCCACTGTGTCCATGCCGAGAAACGTAATCTGAATCTCGCTGCGGCCCGAGTCGGGCACCTCGATGGCGAAGCGTCCGTCGGCGTCGGCCAGCACCGCTTTCTTCTGATTGCCGAGTATGGTTACGACGGCGCCCGTCAGTGGTTCGCCGGAGCTGTCGGCCACAATCCCCTTTACTGTGGCGGCGACGCCGCCGAGCACTCCGAGGGAGACTATAGCCGATGAAATAGCCAGTCGGTGGTCAAAGTGGAAAAAGCTGCCCGGCCGCGAGGATTTCTTCATACCTGTAGAATATAGTGAATCATTTGTCTCTGAAATTAAGACCCGAAAAACGGAAAATTGTTTAACCAGTTTATTATAAATCATTGGTGGCGCGGAAGATGAACTTTTCGGTGTCGGGGACGTTAATATGGTGAAAAACACATCGGTTCCATATCGTGGAACATCTAAATCACGTTAAGCTATGAAAAGGACAATTACCCTCCTCTGCTGCGCTCTGGCCTTCGGCGGTGCATTTGCCCAGAAAGTGGCCAAGGCAGAATTGAAATCATTGCAGTCGTTTCTTTCACAGCCCTCGGCCAAAGGTGGCACCAATGCCCAGGCTCTTAATATCACCGACCTTTCCAATCCCGCTTCGTGGGAAGGGGTAACCGTGGCCAACGGCTTAGTAACCGACATCAAGTGGGTTCACAAGGACCTTGCCGGAACTCTTAATCTTACCGGATTCAAGAATCTGCGTTCCGTCGACGTCAGCGACAACAGAATCAAGCAGCTGACGCTCTCGGCGCTCCCCTCGGTGGCAAGCGTCAACGCCGGAAAGAACGCAATCACGGAAATCGCCATCACGGGGTGTCCGCAGCTGCAGACGCTTAAGCTCAACCGCAACCACATCACAGACCTTGACCTCGACGGCGTGCCGTTCCTGACAAGCCTCAATGTGGCGCAGAATCAGATACCGGTGCTTGACGTTACCGACGCCGTAAACCTCAAATACCTGAACTGCATGAGCAACCGGCTGGAAACGCTGACGCTCACCAACTGCCAGGCCCTGAAGACTGTCTACGCAGGCTACAACCAGCTGACCGAAGTGGTTACCTCAGGTCTCACGTCGCTTCAGAACCTGAACCTGAACTCCAATATGCTCAGGAAGCTGTATGTGCAGGATCTTCCGGCGCTCGTTACCCTCTTCGTGAGCGACAACCACATGACGCAGCTCGCCGCCAACAACTGCCCGCGGCTCTACGACGTGTGGGCGCCTTACAACGACCTGACGGAGTTCACGGTGCAGAACTGCAACAATCTCGGAATGGTCAATCTCTCGTGGAACGACCTTGAGAGCCTCAACCTCTCGGGACAGAATTTCCTGCAGCGCCTCAACGTGAGCAACAATCAGCTCAACTGGCTCAACGTCAGCTTCTGCCCGATGCTGCAGTATCTTAACATAAGCGACAACGACCTGCTGACCAACCTGATGATAGAGGGCGACAGCGAACTCCGACAGGTGGTGGGCGAATGGAACGACTACGACCTCAGCTATTGATCTCTTAGTCCGGCCATACAATATATATATTACGGGGCGTCTGCTTTGGTGCAGGCGCCCCGTCGTATTTACGAGGTATGCGTAGCGCTGAATCAGCGGAGGCGGAGGAAGGAGTAGCCGAAGCGTTCGGCTGCAGCCCTTTCAAGCTCTTCGCGGAATTCGGGAGCGGCGATTGAAATCATCAGTTTGGCGCGCTCGGCGAGGTTGCGGCCGCGCAGGTTGACGCATCCGTATTCGGTAACCACGAAGTTGGTCTGGAAACGAGTGGTAACCACGCCTGCACCGGGAGTGAGAATCGGTT
The DNA here is from genome assembly GCA_945873625.1 of uncultured Porphyromonadaceae bacterium. Taxonomy (GTDB): domain Bacteria; phylum Bacteroidota; class Bacteroidia; order Bacteroidales; family Muribaculaceae; genus Lepagella. Next base: position 10,307 of record CAMCDS010000020.1, read on the forward strand.
TGATCTTGTTCTGTCCCTTGTTGGTGGTGGCGAGCATGGCGAGGAAGGAGAGCCCGCCTTCGCTCTGCGACGATCCGTAGACGAAATCGTGCTGGCCTCCCACGCCTGAGAAGATGCGGGTGCCGATGGAGTCGGCGCATACCTGACCTGTGAGGTCGATCTCAAGGCATGAGTTGATCGACATCACTTTCGGGTTCTGGGCGATGATGAAGGGGTTGTTGGTCCATGCCACGTCCTTGAAGACGATGTCTTTGTTGTAGTTCATGAAGTCGTAGAGCCTGCGCGAGCCGAGGGCGAGCGAGGCAATCGACTGTCCGGGATAGATCTTCTTCTGCGAGTTGTCGATGATTCCCTTTTCGAGCAGGGGCAGCACGCCGTCGGTCATGGCCTCTGTGTGGAGGCCGAGGTGCTTGTGGCCCTCGAGGGCGCGGATCACGGCGTTGGGGATGCCGCCTACGCCAATCTGAAGGGTAGCTCCGTCGGGGATATGCTCGGCGATGAAGTTGCCTATCTTTATCTCCTTCTCGGTGGGTGTGGCCGTAGGCACCTCTACGAGGGGCTCGTCGACTTCAACGGCTGCGGCGAGCTTCGACACGTGAATCACGGGGTCGCCGTAGGAGAAGGGCATGTGGGGGTTGATCTGGGCTATGACGATGCTCGCGCATTCTACGGCCGAGGTGGCCACGTCGGCCGAAACGCCGAAGCTGACGTATCCCTCTTCGTTGGGGAGCGAGCAGTTGATGAGAGCCACGTCGCAGCGCCATGTGCCGTCGCGGAAGAGGGCGGGCACCTCGCCGAGGAAGCGGGGAGTCATGGTTCCGTAGCCTTCGGCTATCCACTGGCGGACGTTGTTGCTGACGAAGAATGAGTCGACAAGGAACGAGTCTTTATACTCGGGCTTGCAGTAGGGAGCCGGTCCTTTGGCTACGCAGAATCCGGAGATGAGCGTAACGTCGCGGAGCTCCGGACCACGGTCGGCGAGGGCCTTGACGAGCACTTCGGGCACTGATGTGGAACCCTGGATATAGACGTGGTCGCCGCTTTCGATGAGCTTCACGGCCTCTTCGGCGGTGGTGTATTTGATATTCATGGTCTGTTTCGGAAAAAGGGTGATGGGAATCAATGGTCGCGGTCGAAGGCGCGGAGACGCTCTTCGAGAGTGCGGAAGGCTTCGTCGTCGCTGATCATCGAGACGCAGATGCGCACGCCGTTCTGCTCCGAACCGGTGGAGGGGAGCGAGATCGAGCTTATGCCGTAGCGGATGAGCTCGCTCTGCAGCTCGCCGCTGGTGAGGTCTTTATATCCGGCGGTGAAGAAGAAGCCGTCGGAGATGGGCTGGTCGCCGTCGATGCTGTAGACGATGTGGAAACCGTTGTCTGTAAGCATCTTCTTGACGATGGCTCCGCGACGGCCGTATTCGCGGCTCTCGGCCACGAAGTCGAGCTTTCCTTCCACGGCAGCTTCAAGCATGGCCGAAAGGGCATACTGTGCGGAGTGGGACGTGCCCGACGAAGCGGCATAAAGCACACCGAAGATGTAGGCGTTGATGATGTTGTCGATTCCGAAGAAGTCTTTGAGTGCCTGGCTCTTCTTTCCGGCCACGGCGTCCGACATGCACACGAGGGCGATGCGCTGACCGGCGTAGCTGAATATTTTTGAGGCCGACATGAGGAGGATATAGTTGTCGGTATAGTTGGCTACGGAGGGGACAAACGGAGCCACGTAGGGCTTCGAGAAGTCGGTGCGGAAGTCCATGCCCATGTAGGCGAGGTCTTCCATGATGATGACGTCGTATTTGGTGGCGAGGCGTCCGATGATTTCCAGCTCTTCCTCGGTGAGGTTGGTCCACGCGGGGTTGTTGGGGTTGGAATAGATCATCGCCGTGATGCGTCCGGTGGCGAAATAGCTTTCAAGCTTCTCTTCGAGCTTCTTTCCGCGGTATTCATAGATGTCGAACGACTCTTCGCGGAGACCGAGCACGTGGGCCTGGGTGCGCTGTGCGGGGAATCCGGGGTTGAGGAAGAGCATCGTGTCTTTCTTCTCGTCGCGGTGCTTGAGCAGGAGCATGAGGGTGAAGCTGCCCTGCATCGAGCCTACGGTGGGGATGATGTTCTCGCTTTTAACCTCGAGGTTGAGGAAAGCCTTTACGAAGCGTGCGGCGTTCTCTTTGAGCACGGGCACGCCCTGGATGGAGGGATACTGGTTGGCGATTCCGCCCTGAAGGGCCGCACATTCGGCTTCGACACCGATACCGGCGGCGGGGAGACCGGGGTTGCCGATTTCGAGGTGGATGAAGTTTTCGCCGGCCACTTTCTCAAGCTCGGCTGAGAGGGAGCATATCTGGCGGATGGTGGCCTTGGTTATATCGGTGATGCCGAGTCGGTCGAGCACCGGGTCGAGCATTTCTTTTGATATGGGAAACATTGCGGTTTTTCTTAGAAGGTATAGATGGGTCGGGAGGAGAGGGGCGGAGCGCATCCCGCCGGTTTGCGAGGGAGAGCGTCGTAAGGTTACGGTCAAAGCAGACGGGGCTGCGGGGAGTCCCGTCTGCTTTGAATATGGCTTTCGCGAAGATATTACTTGCGGAGTTCGCGGGCTTTCTCAAGACCGGCGCGGAAAGCCTTGATGTTGCTCTCCACGATGGCCTCGCCTTTCTTGCCGAAGACGATGCGGATACCCTCTTCGATTTTCTCGGGCTCGAGGTCGATGAAGGGTGCTGCGGCTCCGAGGAGCACCATGTTGGAAGCACGCTGCGAAGCTACTTCCTTGGCGAGCTCGTCCATGTCGAAAGCCACGACGTTGGGCTGGTTCATGAGCTCGTTTTCAAGAGTCTCCTGCTCGGGATAGTTGGGTATGTTGACGAAGGGAGTCGTGTTGGTTACGATCCATCCGGTCTTGGAGAGATAGGGGAGATAGCGGAGCGACTCCATGGGTTCGAGCGAGACAATGAGGTCGGCGCCGCCGAGGGGAATGAGGTCGGAGGCGATGGGGTCGGAGCTGAGACGGAGGTTGGAGCTTACGTCGCCACCGCGCTGGCTCATGCCGTGGACTTCGGCCTGCTTGAGGTAGAGGTTCTCTTTGAGGGCGGCGGCACCAAGAATGGTGGCGATGGAGAGGATGCCCTGTCCGCCGACGCCTGCCAATACTATATCGGTTTTCATTTTGATGTTTTCTTTATTGTGTGAGATTGAATTGGGGGAGTGGGATGCCCGTAGGCGAAGGCCGGCTCATTAGCCGTGCCGGCCTTCGGTCCGGAATGGGGTCATCCTGATTATTTCTTTTTGGCCGAAGCGTGGCGGCGTGCGGTCTGGATGCACTCGCGGCGGGAGATTACCACGGAGAGTCCGGGATAGTCGATTTCCTCGCGGAAGAGCTTCATCATCTCGTCGTGGTTCTTCGGGAGGGAGTCGATGGTGCGCACGTGGTCGGGGTGAGCGCCGAGACCGAGGCATATCTCTTCGAGCTTGCCGGTGCCCTGCGAGTCCTGTCCGCCGGTCATGCCGGTGGTGAGGTTGTCGGAGATGATTACCATCATGGGAGTGTTCTCGTTGATGGCATCGAGCAGGCCGGTCATGCCGGAGTGGGTGAAGGTGGAGTCGCCGATGATGGAGACTGCGGGGTGCTGGCCGGCGTCGGCGGCACCTTTCGCCATAGTAATCGAGGCACCCATGTCGAGGCAGGTGTCGATGGCGTTGAAGGGGGCGAGATAGCCGAGGGTGTAGCAGCCTATGTCGCCGAACACTTTGGGCGACTCATACTCTTTGAGCACGTCGTTGAGGGCGCTGTAAACATCGCGGTGTCCGCAGCCCTGGCACAATGCCGGGGGACGGGGCTTGGTGATCTGCGAGGGTGCGTTGACCTCTGTCTCCTTGAGGCATTCGAGCTCGGGGCAGATGGTCTTGAAGGCAGCCTTCACGGAGTCGGGGGAGAGCTCGCCGGTGCGGGGAAGCTCGCCGGTGAGCTTGCCGAAGATGGGAGCCGTGCGGTCGAGAAGTCCGCGGAGCTGGTTCTCGACGAAGGGCTGGCCCTCTTCGATTACGATAACGGCTTCGCACTCGTCCATGAGCTTGCCGATCATCTTCTTGGGAAGAGGATACTGCGACACCTTGACTACGGGGAAGGGGCATCCGCCGGGGAATGTCTCCATGAGGTAGTTGTAGGCAAGGCCTGTTACGAGCACGCCGAGACGCTTGTCAGCGCCGTCGGTGTAGGAGTTGAAGGGCGAGGTCTCGCTGATTTCAGCAGCCTTGTCGAAGTCTTTGATGAGCTGGCTGTAGCGCTCGCGCGAGTTGGCGGGCATGAGCACCCACTGGCGGGGATTCTTGGGATATGAGAGCTTGTTTTCGGGAGCGGGCTCGTTTTCAGCCTCGACTACCGCACGGGAGTGGCTGAGGCGCGTAACGAGGCGCACGAGCACGGGGATGCCGAGCTCTTCGGAGAGCTTGAAACCGTAGCCGGCCATGTCGTAGCACTCCTGCTGGTTGGAGGGCTCAAGCGTGGGGATGAAAGCAAACTGGGCGTAGAAACGCGAGTCCTGCTCGTTCTGGGAGGAGTGCATAGAGGGGTCGTCGGCACCGATTACAAGCAGACCGCCGTTGGCACCGGTCATGCCGGAATTGACGAATGCGTCGGCGGCTACGTTCATGCCGACGTGCTTCATCGACACGATGGCGCGTTTGCCGCAGAACGACATACCAAGAGCTTCCTCGACGGCGGTTTTCTCGTTCGACGACCAATGCGAGTGGATGGAACGCTCTTTTGTGAGCGGATGCATCTGCACAAATTCAAGGATTTCAGTCGACGGAGTGCCGGGGTAGGCGTAGGCACCCGAGAGTCCGGCATTGAGCGCACCGAGGGCAAGCGCTTCGTCGCCGAGCAGTAATTGTTTGGTTTTCATGAATATTAGAGTTTATCTGTTTTGATTCTGTTCTTGTGTCATTGTCGAAATCAGGGTCAGCTGTAGCACTGTAGTGTCGGTGCGGAGGCCCGGTTTCAGCTCCGGGTGGTGTCCGCTCTGTCGGAATGATGCCGGTTTTATCAGTCATTCAGACAGTTAGCATCAACAGATTGGGTGTATGGAACCGAATCCCTCATTTCCGGTGCAAAAATAGTAATTTTTTGCGAGACAGACAAACCTTTTTCGGGTTTTGACGGGTTATCCATTTAGGAGTATATACGAATCGCGAACTGTTGCGTTTTATGATTGAAACGCGTGCGCGTCGTCAACCGTCGGGGCGGTGAAGCCGGAGCGGGGCGATGGGCGTGCCTTTCGGGAATCGAATTGCGGATGTCTGCTGCGAATGTGTGTTATAGTGCGGCGGTGGTCGTCCCCGCCGTTAAAACTTTAATACTGATTGTGTATGGAAGCGAAAGAGATAAAATCACAGATGATGAAGTTGTGGAAGGATACTTTTCATGACAGCGATGATTACATATCAATGGTGTTTGACAATTATTTCTCTGCCGAGATTGTGGAATATGAAGAGCGCGATGGTGAGATTGTTGCGGCTATGATGGCGGTTCCGTATCACTTTGGTTATAAGAGTAGGTTTCGCAGTTGCGGTGAACAATATACGTTGTGTGATTCTGATTCGTCTTCAATGAATTTGCAAAACGGATTCGCTGGTATTTGTGATTCTTCATCCGCAGATGTGTGTGATTGTAATTATAAAGATTCGGATTCGAATGAGTCAGTGGTGTGTGAAAATCATTCAGTGAATATGGATTGTTATAACGGTGATGATTTCGCTACTGCTTCGGATGATTCGAAGGATTGTGGAGGTGGTCATACAGAAGAGGGTGAGGATTTGCAGGGATACGTAAATGGGCTGTATCTGTGCGGCCTTGCAACAAAACCTGAATATCGGGGAGAGGGGATTATGTCTCAGTTGATTGAGCGGATAAGCGTAAAGGCTTCAAGGATGGGGTATGCCTTTATATTTCTGATTCCGGCGTCGAATAGTCTGCGGTTGTATTATTCCGATAGGGGATATTTAGACTCGTTTCCTTATTATAAATTGAATTACGTTGCCGAGAATAAGTTTTGTGATTCGATTATTAATATTAGTTCTGATATACAAGTGTCTTCTGTAGATGATTATTCAAATAGTAGTTCGGATAATGAGAATTGCTCTGTTGATAAGTTTCTGTTAAGTTATTCAAAAGATTCGAATACTACTTATGTGAGTATTAAGTATATACTTTCATGCGTATTGCAAATTTGTGGCTTTTATGAAAGTCGTAAGGTTTCTAATGTTTTGCACTTGCTTTCAGATAATATCATAAAGTATGTTTTAGATAGATTGTCTTTATTTCTATCTTATACAGAGAATGAATGTTCGTTAAATGGCGGTATGAAGCTATTACATTCTGCGAATGATTATCTGATGATTATAAAAGATTGTTTGGATTCTTGTGGGGATATTATTATTGGTATTTTAGATAATCGTTTGTGTGTTTCGGTGGATTGTATGTCTGATTTAATTGCTCGTGAAAATTCTAATGACTTAAATTATATAATACAAAATAGTAAGAATAATCCGAAAAATTTGGAGTCGGACTATAAAAATAAATGTTCGCTTAGTGATTGCGATATTTGGAATGAAATAGTTTCGAGTTATTTTAAAGATATTACGGATATATCTTCAAAAAGTGATTCCGATAATATTATAGAAACATATAGTAATATTGTAGGTTGCCTATTGCACGGAGATATAATTATTGATAGCGCTGCGTTTCTGTATGGTGATTCGGATGATGGGTCAGTGATAATTAAAGATATTATATTTAAATCTACCGACCAATTTAATTCATTGATGACGTCCGTCCAGAAGCTGAAGCCCGGCAGGGGGATTCGACTCTTCGCGCCAGCTTCGATGGCTTCCGGATTGGATAAGAAACTTCCGAAGGCTGATTTTTATGGTATGTTGAGGCCCGCTAACGTGGTCGAGATTCTAAAAATGCTGTGTCTCTGTGCGGATATTCCCGAATTTTCGACTCTCGTGTCGTTTGATATAAATCAGTTTGATGAGCTAATTGAGGAATTAAGTGCAATATGTGTGCACGATTCATCTATTAAGATTAATATTGGTTCGTCGGGGAGTGGTTGTGAATGGCAATATGATAATTTTATAAAAGCGTCAGATGGCATAAATTGTGTCTCAAGAGAGGTCAAGAACATGCTGGCGCAAGCCGGGGTATGCAGTATTTACATTTCGCTGTATATCAGACCAGGATATCTTGTAATGAAGATTACGGACATTGATAAAGTAATTGTTGTATCATCTCCTGAGGTAGATGTTGATTTTAATAGTATCGATTTCTGTAATCTTTTAAATACGAGCGAGGGCTCATCGAAGGTTGCGATCTCTCTCCACGACTTATTCACTTTCCTTTTCAGTAGGGTAAAGTCGAAGCAGGGTATAGATAGGTTTATAGATATTCCGGCTTTGACCACAGGCATATCCCTGATGCTGGATTAGAATCATATTTGTAATCTACATTATTGCTAATGTAATCACCATTTTGGATTTATGTAAATAATATAATTATTGTTTACGTATGTTTATTCGTGGTTTATATAGCTTTTGCAAAATTTAATTCCTTGTTTAGTGGTAATTATTTTTCTGAAAACTGAATGAGATTCCCTCTTTAAGTGCTATTGTTCTAAGAGGCAGGGGATTAACCTCGGAAATGCATGAAATAGGTTTATGAGGTTCTGAAATTTATTTTCCTTCCGGTGATTGTACGTGAATATTGCGCTCTCGATTATTAGACTTGGAATTTAGCAGTGCACTCTCGAATTTGTCTGCGGCCACAAGTTTGTGATGTGGCAGCCCGGGCCGGAGTGTCTCCTCTGTTGGGCGTGTCTCGATGTCCGTTGAGATATGTCCCGGTGGTGGTGCTGATTCTCGTTGGTCGATTTTTAACCTGCCGTTGCTGATGTTATCGGCAGGAGGTGCTGTTTGCAAACTATTCTTTATGTTTGTAAATGTTGCATTTGTAACTCGGTGGAATTCTCAATAGTCATTCAGCTATGCAAACGGTATTCCTGAGTCGTTTGTGTTTTTGGTGTTATGTTGCGTTGGTGAATTTGGAATAGCATACTCTTTGTGTTTGTTATCTTTAGTCGTTTTATTTCATTTGTATAATCTGTAATTCGCATATATTAAAGTATATACGCTAAAAACTCTAATCTTTGATTTAAATATTAGGGCGATTGTTGCCGCTTTTGTCGGCGCTGTGTCGAAATGCAATATATAGTGCCTTGGTTATCAATAGATATGCCCATATAACTTAAATAGATGCTTTATTTAATTTGATGTCGTGTTTCCAGTTTACGACGCGCTGTTTACTTTCGTGTTTAAAATTCTAAACTCAAAAATTCGCCTTTAAAAATTTGCAGTTTGCAATTTTATTGTTACATTTGCATTCTGAAAACTAACGTGAAAATCTACCCGAAATGGAACAAAATGTAGCCACTCGTCTAAAACTCTTCATGGATAATCAGGGTCTCTCCCACTCCCAGTTCGCCGATCGGTCGTCCATTCCGCGCCCTACGCTCTCCCAGCTTCTCTCCGGCCGCAATAAGAAGATCAGTGATGTGCTGGTGGGTCAGATTCATCGGGCGTTTCCTCAGCTCTCTGTGCTCTGGCTTCTCTTCGGCGAGGGCGAGATGCTCATTGCCAATTCCGAGGCGGCTCTTAATGGAGGCGATTCAATCTCCGACGATTCTATATTCGCGCCCGATTCCACGGCAGATTTCGCAGAACGGCAGGAAACTGCGTTAGAATTGCCGCAAAATGATGCGCAAGTATCAAATGGTAAACAAGTTAATCCCCTAAAAGAAACAGTAGATTTTAACTGTCAGATAATTGAAAAGGCTAAAAATCCTCGAAAAGTAATACAAATAACGGTGTATTACGACGACTCAACATTTGAAACTTTTTTGCCCGAAAGGAATCAGTAAGTAGGGTAAATTGTATTTGCTAATATCCGTAATGATATAGCGTAAGTGTTTGGTAAATCATATCTAATAATTCATTATTGATTAATGAATACTGAGTATGATTGAGCGTTAATTTTCTTCCCTGTTTATTTTCTCCCTTTGCCGGAGTCGAAGTAATACGCGAGCGGCGCAGACTTAATGTCCTTGGCTTTCTCTTTGTGTGAATCGTGTCTCTTCTCTCCCCAATGCCCCAACAGACCTTTGTCGGGATGGCCATCTAATTGATTTATTCCCGCAGCTTCTTCCGCAAGATTCTAACCTTTCCTTTCTCCCGGGCGTTTTATTCATAGATTCGGCGTGCGTTGCCATGAGTGCGGGTGATGCTGCGAGATCGGTATATCGCCGGCTATTCGTGGCTGCCCTCACTTATATATAAGAGTGCTCCTATATATAAGGTGTGGAATGTCTGATTCGCGAGATTATCATATTTCAGAATCTCCGGATAGAATATCGTAATTTTAGAATCTCGCGTATTTCCTGTTTTGCATCCTTTTTTCGCTCTGCTGCGGCGCCGGATTGATTACGAAACTATTTTGTGGTTATATTTCTTTATTTCTCTATTGATACCGCTATGACATCTAAGATTGCACCCTTCTTCAGGACTCTGTTCGCTGACTTCAAAAGTTACCTGAACGTCGCCAACGATATGGAGTCGCAGACCGACGCTGAATCCGCCATCCGTTCGGGAGTATCGTTCAAAGGTAGTCAACTCCTGGTTTTGATATTTGCAATATTCATTGCGTCGCTCGGACTTAATACCGACAGTGTCCCCGTAATCATCGGCGCCATGCTTATCTCTCCGCTGATGGGACCGATTATCGGCATGGGGCTTGCCATCGGCATTCAGGATTACGAGTTGCTCAAGCGCGGACTGAAGAATATAGTGATGGCCGTGGTTGGGTCGTTGCTTGCATCGGCTCTCTATTTTCTTATCTCTCCCCAATACGAGGGATCGAGTCAGCTGCTTGCGCGCACCTCGCCCACCATCTACGATGTCTTCATCGCCCTCTTTGGCGGAGCAGCCGGCATCATCAGCATTGCCTGCCGCAACAAGGGACAGGTGATGCCCGGTGTCGCTATAGCCACTTCGCTCATGCCTCCGCTCTGCACGGCAGGCTATGGAATAGCCACATTACAGGGTAAATTCTTTTTCGGCGCATTATATCTTTTCTTTACGAATATGATATTCATATTTGTCGCAAGCTGGGTAGGTGTCAAGCTAATGGGTTACAAAAAAGTTGTCTATCAGGATGCGAAAAGATATTCCAAAGTCAAGACAATAGTATATACGATAGTTGTGCTGACCATTGGATGCAGTGTTTACCTTACGGTGCAGATGATCAACAAAAGTGTCTTTCTCGAAAAGGCCTCTGATTTCGTCGAAACTCAGATGATATTCCCAAATACTCAGGTGCTTAACCATAATGAATACATCAAGGACGGCAAGCGCTACATCGACGTTACCCTCATCGGCGAGTCGCTGCCGAAAGACTCCCTGCAGCTTGCCATGATGAACCGCCTCGACTCCGTCGGACTTGGAGGAACCGTGCTCAACATCAAGCAGGGATTCGCTCTTACAGCCGGTCAGGTCGACGATATGCAGAATTTCCAGAGTTTTTACGCATTGATGCAACAGCAGATTGCGGACAGGCAAGACGAAATCGACAGTCTGAAATACGAATTGAAATACGCTTCATCTTACTCTGTTTACAGCAAAAAGATTGCTCCGGAAGTCAAGGTGCTCTTCCCTTCGGTGCGCGACATAGCCATGTCGGAGATGGTGGCCACGTCTACTTCTACGGGCGATTGCGACACGGTGAGCATGGTTTTCGTCAACGCTCCCAGCGGACTTAAAGAGGCCGAGAGGCGCAAGCTGCGCGAGTTTGTCGGCGTGCGTCTCGATCGCGCCAACGTCCACGTAGCCGTCAATCCCCAGGGCTTCCCCTGGCCGTCGCGTTGAGTGCGCCCCCCTTTGCGGCTGATGGATTCCGACGCCGATTCTGCCAGTGCCTGATATGCCGCGCAGGCAAGAAATGAAGTCGCCACTCTCAAACATTTGGTAACTTAATCATTTTTTTCTAATTTTGCACATTAATTTATATAGAGGCTTCCCGCGACAGCCCGAAGGGCGTCGCCGCAAGGGCGGCTCTGCACGGAGACTCCGGGGCAGGCGGGAGGTTTTTAATGTGCGATATGAAGACAAACGTAGCAGTGTTTTTCGGCGGCCGCAGTGTGGAGCATGAGATTTCTGTCATTTCCGCCCTGCAGGCCATCAACGCTTTCGACAGCGAGAAATACAACATCATCCCCATCTATATCACCAAGCAGGGACGCTGGTTCACCGGCCCCGAACTGCTTGAAATCCGCAACTACCGCGACATGAAAGGACTCACCGAGCGGTGCACCGAGGTGTTCATGCGCCCCGAATACGGCGACTATAACCTCTACAAGGCCAAGAGCGGCCTTTTCAGCTCCAAGAGCCCTGTGGTCGACGAGATTCATGTGGTGGTGCCCGTGCTTCACGGCACCAACGGCGAAGACGGCATCTTCGAGGGTCTTCTCGACACTATCGGCATCCCCTACGCCGGATGCAACACCCTCTCGTCGGCCAACGGCATGGATAAGATAACGATGAAGATGATACTCCGTGAGTGCGGCATCCCGGTGGTCGACTATGTATGGTTCACCGACAAGGAATGGTTCTCGCGCCGCGACTCCATCATAGAGGAGGTGGAAAGCAAGCTCGGCTATCCCGTCATCGTGAAGCCCGCCAACCTCGGTTCGAGCGTCGGCATCGGCAAGGCCACCGACCGCGAGTCGCTCATTGCCAAAATCGACAACGCCGAGCAGTTCTCGCAGCGTCTCATCGTGGAGCACTGCATAGAGCAGCTTCAGGAAATCAACTGTTCGGTGCTCGGCGACGCCGACGACCATCAGTCGTCGGTGCTTGAAGAGCCCATCAAGACAGGCGACATCCTCTCATACGAAGACAAATACATGGGCGGAAGCAAGGGAAGCGCCGGAATGCAGAACAGCGACAAGCGCATCCCCGCCGAGCTCCCCGCCGACGTTACAGAGAAAATACGCCATATAGCCGGCGAGACGTTCCGGGTGCTTTCGTGCCACGGCGTCAGCCGCGTCGACGTCATGGTCGACAGAAAAGACGGCGCCGTCTATGTCAACGAAATCAACACCATCCCCGGCTCCCTCTCCTTCTATCTCTGGGAGGCCTCGGGCATCAGCTTCACTGAGCTCATGGACAGGCTCGTGGCCCTCGCACTCAAGCGCAAACGCGAGACCGACCGCAAGACGTTTACCTACGACGCCAACATCTTCGCTATGGGCGGCGGCGTGAAGGGCGGCACCAAGGGGGGGCTCAAAGGTGGCAAATTCGGTAGAAAATAAGTTTTGACTTGCAGACAGTTAAAAAGTAAGATGAAAAAGAAGTTTAAGGAATACAGCAGCCAGCTCAGCCTCTCCGACATCAACAAGGAGATGCTCAAGATATGGGACGAGCATGGCCTTTTCGAGGCCAGCATGACCGAACGCAAGGGATGTCCTTCGTTCGTCTTCTTCGAGGGTCCGCCGTCGGCCAACGGCATGCCAGGCATTCACCACGTCATGGCCCGCACAATCAAAGACATCACCTGCCGCTACAAGACCATGCGCGGCTATCAGGTGAAGCGCAAGGCCGGATGGGACACCCACGGACTCCCCGTAGAGCTCGGCGTGGAGAAAACGCTCGGTATCACCAAGGAAGACATCGGCAAGAAAATCTCGGTTGACGAATACAACGACGCCTGCCGCCGCGAGGTGATGAAGTACACCAAAGAGTGGACCGACCTCACCCACAAGATGGGCTACTGGGTAGACCTCGACGACCCCTACATCACCTACGACAACCGCTATATCGAGTCGGTGTGGTGGCTTCTCAAGCAGCTTTATCAGAAGGGCTACCTCTATAAAGGCTACACCATCCAGCCCTATTCACCCGCCGCCGGCACCGGACTCAGCTCCCACGAGCTCAACCAGCCCGGATGCTACCGCGACGTGAAAGACACGACGGCCACGGCTATCTTCACCATCACCGACCCGAAGCCCGAGATGACAGGCTGGGGCGAGCCCTGCTTCCTCGCATGGACCACCACCCCCTGGACCCTCCCTTCCAACACAGCGCTCTGCGTAGGCCCGAAGTTCGACTATGTGGCCGTGCGCACCTTCAACCCTTACACAGGCGAGAAGATTACTGCCGTGCTCTGCGAGTCGCTGCTTGGCGCATACTTCAAGCCCGACGGCGCCAAGAAGTCCCTCGACGAATACAAGCAGGGCGACAGCGTGGTGCCTTATGAGATAGTGGGTCGTTGGAAAGGCTCGGAACTCGTAGGTCTCCACTATGCCCAGCTCATGCCCTGGGTGAAGCCCGTGGAAAAGCTCGACGACCATAGCGCCGACTGGGTGAAGGCTTACGCCGAGGCCCATCCCGAAAAGATATTCAATGTAGACGCCGACCGCTTTGTGGAGTGTTCCTCCGAAGCCTTCCGCGTCATTCCCGGCGACTACGTTACGGTCGACGACGGTACCGGTATCGTCCACATCGCGCCTACATTCGGTGCTGACGACGCCAAGGTGGCCCGCGACGCCGGTATTCCGCCCCTCTTCATGATCGACCGTAAGGGCGCCACCCGTCCGATGGTAGACCTCAAAGGGCAGTATTACGCCGTCGACGCACTCGCACCCGAGTTTGTCGAGAAGTGCGTGGATAAGGAGCTTTACGAGCATCATGCCGGCGACTTCGTGAAAAACGCTTACGACCCGCAGTTCTCGCCCGGAGGAAAATACGACGAGAAGGCAGCCGCCAAGGCCGAAGACCTCAACATCGTGCTCTGTATCGAGATGAAGCAGCAGGGACGCGCGTTCCGCATCGAGAAGCACGTGCACAACTATCCCCACTGCTGGCGCACCGACAAGCCTGTGCTCTATTATCCGCTCGACAGCTGGTTCATCCGCACCCCCGAGGCGCGTGAGAAGCTCATACAGCTCAACGACACCATCAAGTGGAAGCCTGCCTCGACAGGCACCGGCCGCTTCGGCAAGTGGCTTGAAAACGTGCAGGACTGGAACCTCAGCCGCTCGCGCTACTGGGGCACGCCGCTCCCCATCTGGCGCACCGCCGACGGCAAGGAGGAGCTTTGCATCGGAAGCTACGAAGAGCTGTATAAGGAGATCGACAAGGCCGTCGAGGCTGGATTCATGGCTGTGAATCCCCTTGCGGAAAAAGAATTCGTGCCCGGCGTCTACACCAAGGAGAACTACGATCGCTTCGATATCCACCGTCCGTATGTCGACGAGTTTGTGCTCGTCTCGCCCTCCGGCAAACCCATGCACCGCGAGCTTGACCTTATCGACGTATGGTTCGATTCAGGTGCCATGCCTTACGCCCAGATTCACTATCCCTTTGAAAACAAGGAGGCCCTTGAAAACGGCGAGGTGTATCCCGCCGACTTCATCGCCGAGGGTGTCGACCAGACACGCGGCTGGTTCTTCACGCTCCATGCCATCGCGGGGATGGTGTTTGATTCGGTGGCCTACAAGGCCGTGATTTCCAACGGCCTCGTGCTCGACAAGAACGGCAACAAGATGTCGAAGCGCCTCGGCAATGCCGTCAATCCCTTCGACAACATCGAGCGCTTCGGAAGCGATCCCGTGCGTTGGTACATGATATCCAATTCCCAGCCCTGGGACAACCTGAAATACGACGAGGCCGGCGTGGCCGAGGTGGGCCGCAAGCTCTTCGCCACGCTCCACAACACCTATAAGTTCTTCGCCCTCTATGCCAACGTCGACGGATTCACCGGCGCCGAGGCTCCCGTAGAGGCTTCGCAGCGTCCGGAAATCGACCGTTGGATTCTTTCGCTGCTCAACACCCTCGTGCGCGAGGTTACCGAGTCGCTCGACGACTACGAGCCCACGCGCGCGGCCCGAGCCATCGACGACTTCGTGGGCGACAACCTCTCGAACTGGTACGTACGCCTCAACCGCAAGCGCTTCTGGGCAGGAGAGATGACGGCCGACAAGCTCTCGGCCTATCAGACGCTCTACACCTGCCTGAAGACCGTGGCCCTGCTCATGGCGCCCTTCGCGCCCTTCTATGCCGACCGCCTCTACACCGACCTCTGCCTCCCCGCTCAGGAAGGCGAAGGGTATGCGTCGGTGCATCTCGCCCGCTTCCCCGAGAGCGACGAAGCTCTCGTCGACCGGAATCTCGAAGAGCGCATGAGCCTCGCGCAAGACCTCACCTCCGCCGTGCTCTCGCTGCGCCGCAAGGTCAACATCAAGGTGCGCCAGCCGCTGACCACACTGCTTGTGCCTGTGGTCGACGCCGCCCAGCGTGCCGCTGTCGAGGCCGTGGCCGACCTGGTGAAGAGCGAGGTCAACGTCAAGGAAATCAAGATTGTCGACAATGAGGAGAGCGGACTCGTGAAGCGCGTGAAAGCCGACTTCAAGAAGCTCGGTCCCCGCTACGGCAAGATAATGAAAGACCTCGGCAAGGCCATTACTTCGATGAGCCAGAAGGATATAGCGCTGCTTGAGAAGGAAGGCCGGATCTCCTTCGCCGAACTCCCCGGCGCCCCCGTGGTTACGGTCGACGACGTGGAGATCATACCCGAGGACGTGCCCGGATGGCTCGTGACCAACGACGGCAACCTCACGGTGGCCCTCGACGTTACAATCACGCCGGAGCTGAAGAACGAAGGCCTTGCGCGCGAGCTCGTGAACCGCATCCAGAACATGCGCAAGTCGCAGGACTTCGACATCACCGACAAGGTGATGGTTACCCTGTCGCCCTCCGAAGAGGTGAAAGCCGCCGTCGACGCTTTCGGCCGCTACATCGCCTCGCAGGTGCTCGCCGGCGAAATAATCCTCGCCGATCCGGGTGCCGACGCCACGATGCTAGACATCGACGGGCTGCAGGTAGCCGCCAGGGTGGAGCGTATCTGACCTCGCCCCCCCTTCCCCGATAAGTCAATATCATCACTCTATAAACTTTAATGATGGAAGAACCCCGCAAAAGATACAGCGACGAGGACCTCGAAGAGTTCCGCGCCCTCATCCTCGAGAAGCTAGAGAAAGCCAATAAGGAATACGAGCTGCTCGTAGACAGCGCCGTCGGCGACGAAGATACCGACGCAGGCATCGGAGCGCAGAAGCACAACATCTTCGAAGACAGCACCACGGCCGCCCAGCGTGCCGAGGCCGAGCGTCTCGCCGAGCGCCAGCGCCAGTTTATCCAGAAGCTGCAGGCCGCACTCGTGCGTATAGACAACAAGACCTACGGCATCTGCCGCGTTACAGGCGAGCTTATCCCGAAAGACCGCCTTCGCGCCGTGCCTCACGCAACTCTCTCGATAGAGGCCAAATCCAAGAAATAATCAGTCAGACACCTATCCGTTTCCCCGAGGCGGCGCACACCCGCCGCCTCGGGGAAACGCTTGACAACCATCTGTTTTGGAAACAAACCCACTTGCACCACGCCGTCTGTCCGCCGGATGGATGGTGGCGATCATAGCCGCCCTCGTAGTGATAGCTGACCAGATAGTGAAAATCTGGGTAAAGACATCGTTCTATCTCGGCGAGGACCTCGAAATCACCTCATGGTGGCATCTGAAATTCATCGAGAACAACGGCATGGCCTTCGGTCTCGAACTCTGGAACAAGATGCTGCTCACTGCCGGGCGCATAGTGGCCGTGGCTCTCTTCATCTGGTTCATAGCCAAGGTGAGGGGAGTGGCCGGAGTGCGCCGGGGCTTTTTCGTGGCCATGGCCCTGATAGTGGCCGGTGCCGCAGGCAATATCTTCGACTGCGTGTTCTACGGCGTCATATTCGACGCCCCCATGCCCCCCGCCATAGCCACCGCCTTCCCCTACGGAGGCGGGTACTCCGGATGGTTTGAAGGGCGCGTGGTCGACATGATGTATTTCCCCCTGTTCAGCTTCGTGTGGCCCTCGTGGATGCCTTTTGTGGGAGGTGAGGAGTTCGAGTTCTTCCAATACATCTTCAATGTGGCCGACGCCTCGATATGCGTCGGAGTGGGCCTGCTAATCCTGTTTTATTCACACGACTTCTCGCTCGCTTTCGCCTCGCTCGAGAAAGGGAATGGGAATGACGGCGACGTATCGCGCACTAAATGAGACAGACGTGGATTCTCCCGGCCTCCCTGGCGGCCCTGCTGCTCGTGGCTCCGGCCTGCGACCGGCGCCCCAAGGGAGTGCTCTCCGACGACAGCATGGTCGACCTTATGGTCGACCTCAAGCTTGCCGAGACCTATGCCATACAGCATCCCGGCGACCCCGCCGACTCACTGTCGACGCGGCTGGCCGCCTCAGTGCTTGCGAGCCACGGCGTGAGCCGCGCCGACTTCGACTCTACGGTGGCCTGGTATGGCCGTCATTTCGACGACTATGTGAAGCTTTCGGAGCGCATGGAGAAGCGACTCTCGCAGCGTCAGAAAGACTTTCTTGCCGATGATGTGGTGTCGGTGTCGGAGGGCGATAACCTTTGGCCATATCCGCAGAGAATCACGGTCAGCCAGGCCGGAGCCTCCGACGGCTTCTCTTTCTCCGTCGACGCCACCGAGGTGAAGCCGGGCGAGACGCTGAAATGGAAGATGACCCTGCGCGAGGGTGGCGCAGGAAAGTTCCTGCTCGGCGTGGAGTATGCCGACGGAACGGCCGACTATGTGTCGCGCACCGACGGAGCATCGGGCGCGGTCGAGTTCTTCCTGCCGGTCGACTCCGTGCTCCAGCCAAAGAGAGTGTATGGCGTCTACCATGTCCCGGCTCATTATCTGCCCGTGATGATCGACAGCATCTCGCTCACACATTCACCAGCCGGAAAGGATGGTCAGGAATGGACTGCGACGCCCGTCAGATACGTGCGTCCGAAGAAATACGACCCCGTAAAGGCACGCATGAAGATGAAGGCCGACAGTCTTGTCAATGCCGCCGACACGGCGCGCAAGGAGGAGCCGGCCGATGAAACCGACGGTATTCTCCGTGCCTCACGCAACATGAACCGCCGCACCGCCGGAAGGCCGGGACGCTGACACAATCATGAGCAGCAACGTAAGACGCATCATGTCCCACCGCATCCGGGTGGCCGAGCCTGATGGCTCGGTGAGCGAATATCCCCTCTCCGTGGCCACTGTGCGCATTTCCGGAAGCGGGGAATGGATAGCCCTCCACATAGAGCCTTATACGAAAGAAGAGGAAGGAATCGAATTCATCGATTTCCCTCCTCTTCTCGTTCGTGTATGAGAATATTCTGATTTACCTTTCAATCATCTTCGTCGTCTTCATCAAGGGCGTCAAGGGCATCAAGGGCGTCAAGAGCGTCGAGTGCGTCAAGGGCGTCGAGCTGTTCGAGAGCGCCGAGCGATTCGAGACCCTCGAGTGCATCAAGTGCGTCGAGCGATTCGAGTCCCGGAGAAGTATATGAATAGACCACTCCGTTGCCGTCGCTGCCGCTGAAGGAGTATGATGAGGAGCTTTTCCTTTTCTTCCCTCTGTTTGTCGACGGCATGGAGATGTAGAGCGATCCCGTGCTGTCGGAAGTGCGGTCGAATCCTATCGACGTCTGTCCGTCGTTCAGAATCAGTTTATACTTTCCGTTTGAGATTTTCTCCACTATGTTGTCGAAGCGGCTCTTGTCTTTCTTCACAAGTTTTTCAATATGGTTGAGTACGGAGGCGTCTTTGGTTACTGTAATTTTGCGGAAATTATTGCCCGGCGCCTGGATTATGGTAATCGAGACGTTCGGGTTGGAGTTGTAGCGTCCGTCGAAGATGCTTTCGCACGCGAAGTCGGCGCCGAAACCTGAGAGCGACGAGAGAGCTGCCACAATGATTGCAAGAAGAATACTAAGCCTGTTCATGTTTTGGGAAGTGTCTCTTTGAGGTTATTTGATAAAAAGAGAAAGGGTAGCCGGGTCAGAAGGCGTCGTCAGCGAGGTTGGCCTCTTTGAGCTGCGCGCGTTTGAACTCCTCCATCTCTTTCATGAAACGCATGCTTTCGAGATAGTCGGCCTTCGCCATCTGTTGCGAGAGCGAGGCATCTTCCACCTTCTCTCCGTTGGCGTAGACCACGCATTTCACGCTGCTGTCGCCTTTCTGGAAGTTGAGAAACGCCGTGGTGAGAGCCAGGGCCGTGAAGACCGCGGCAACAGTAGCCGCCAGCGTGCGCCGCCGCCTGAAGAAGCCGCGTCCACGCTTCGTGAAGGCCATCCTGTCGGGGCGTATGGTCTCGAGTCCCATCAGTGCCCTGACGTCTTCGGCGAGGGGAGAGGAGGCGTCGGAATCAGCCAGCGCCTTCATCAGGAGGAGCTCGTCGGCGCGAGAGAGGCGGCAATCGAGCCACAGCCGGCAGAGTGCCTCTGTTTCCTTATCCGTGAGTTTTGCGGTTCTGTCATTCATACGATTCATTTTTTAGGAGTGAGCGAAGGGTCTTTCTCGCCCGGCAGAGGTTTGTTCTTGCCGCCTGTTCGGATATTCCGAGTCGGTCGGCGGCCACGTCGTAGTCGAAGTCGCGGAGAGCCACCAGCTCAAATACCTGTCGCTGCATCCCGGGCAGCTTCGAGAGCAGGTATTCCTGCCGTGAGGCGAGATCCGTCTCCGCGGGTGCGGCGGTCTGCTCCATGCGGTCGGCGTCGAGGTCTGCCATCCGGTTGTTGCGTGCCGCCTGGGTGATGCTGACGTTGCGCACGGTAACGATGCATCTTCCTTCGGCTTCGGCCAGCGAAGAGGGTTCACGGGAGCTCCATAGCCGGCAGAAACTCTCTTGCAGCGCGTCGGCTATGTCGTCGTCGCTTCTGAGCACTGATCCGGCTACGGCACGCAGACGCTTTCGCAGTCTGCCGTACACTTCGGTGAGCATCTCTTTTCCCATCTCTGTACCGTATACCGGATTCCTGACGGTTTGTTACATCCCTTCCATCATTTTTTTGCAAAAAAGCGAAACCGGCCTGCCCGGGAATCAGGCAACGCCGGTGTCGTATGGTTTTGTAGTTGCGTAGCGCGTGTGGTCAGGCTTCGGCTTCTTCAGCAGCCTCCTCCTCTTTGCGGGTAAACTCGCTCATGCCTGCGGCGGTGAGGATGTTGTACCAGGAGAAGAGCTTGCGGATGTCGGAGGGATAGACGCGGTCTTTGTCGTAGTAGGGGAGCACTGATTCAAAGAGAGCGGCGAGACCGGCGTTGTCGAGTTCCTTCACTGCCACGGGCTTCCCTTCCTGAGCCGCATAGAGAAGGTCGAGGATTTCGCCCAGAGGCTTGTCGTCGCCTTCGGTATACATGGCGATGTCGCCGAGCGACACGATTTTGTCCCGGCCCGACACGGGGAAACGCTTCTTGCTCTGGAGGTCTTCCACGATGAGGCGGTTCTGGCTATGGCTTATGATTCTGAAAAGTCCGGGTTTGCCGGTGATTGATATTATTTCGCGTAACATATCAGTCTTTAATGTGTTTGAGTGAATTGTCTATCTGGGGAAGGAGAGGGGTGAGTCCGTCGTTTACGATTACGGTGGTGCGGTCGGGGGGCAATGCCTCGAATTCGCTTTTCTGGGCCGCCATCCGCCTCCTTATCTGTCCGGGACCGGAGGCGTCGCGGCCGCAGGCCCTTGCGAGCCTGAGCTCTTCGGGGGCGTCGACGAGCCAGATGCGTGAGCTCATCAGGTCGATTCCGGCGGTGCAGGGTATGGCTGTCTCCACGAAGAGTACGCTTCCGGTCTGCGTCTCGTCTGAAGAGTATGACGCCATGCGGACGATGTCGTCTCTGACTGCCCGGTGCACCAGCGCGTTGACACGCATCCGCGTCTCGTCGCACGAGAAGATGCGGCCGGCCATCAGACTGCGGTCGAGGCTTCCGTCGCTGCGGTAGATGTCGGAGCCGGCCACGCGGCACAGCTCCCGGCGGAGGTCAGCGTCGCCTTCCATCAGGCGGCGAGCCTCCGAGTCGCAGTCGTAGACGCGAAACCCTCTGAGCCGGAGAATGCGGCTCACGACGCTTTTTCCGGCGCCGATGCCGCCGGTGATGCATATCACGGACGTGCGCTGAAAGTTGTCGCTTTGGTCGGGCATGTTCATTTCACTACCGTATATTCGAGGCTGTCGGTCAGCACCGTGAGGTTGACACACTGGGCGGGGGCACGCTGCACGCGCACCGGTATGCGTCCCGAGATGCCGCGTCCGCGCTCGCCGTAGTCGGCCACTACCTCGATGTCGGGCTGAGGATCGTTGAATCTCGACATGGGCACGTAGTAGCTCACCTCCACTTTCTGCGGGAAGAGGAGCACGTTCATCCCTTCGTGAGTGTTGATTACCGTAACGCCTACCTGCTCGCGTTTGTTGACGAGCGGCTCAACGGGGATGGTAACCTTCACTTTCGAGGGAATCATGCGCACGCCGGGTATTGGTTTGAGGGCGACGTCGGCCGTTACCGGCTCCGACACGTCGCGGCGCACGATTCGCTGCGTGTAGACGCGCGTGATGGTGTCGGTGGCGTCGGCCGGGCCATAGACCAGCGTATAGCCCTGCGATAGGCGCGGGCGCTGCCCTGTGACGTAGCCCGACTCCGTGCGGATGTCGGAGCTGACCACTATGGGCACCCTTTTGCCCGGACGGTCGGTGTAGACAAGGCGGAGCGAGTCGAGCGAGACGGATGTAACCTGCGCCGAGGCTCCGAAGGTATTTCTCACCATCGCCAGCAGGTCGTTGCGGCCGATCGAAAGCACGTCGTCGTCGGCATCGGCATAGTCTTTGAAGCTAATGTCGATTGTCGGCGGGCGGAGCACTGCGTTGCGGAGCAGGCTGGTGCTCTTGTCGCGCACTGTAACGTGGAAGTTGTCGGGGATATCGCTGACAAACGTTACCGAGTCAGGCACTCCGTTGATTTTTATTCCGACGTCGAAGGTCTGCTGGGCGCTGTCGTTGAGGGCGAGTACGAGCCAGAACACGGCGGCTATGGCCACGAAGGCTATATAGAGCAATATGCTGTGGAAGCGCGACGTGGTTCTGACGCGCTTCCACCAGCCTGATATGCCGTTGAGCCTTCCTTTCATGTTCCGGATGTGCCGTGAGTGGACAGGCGGCTTATTTCTTTACGGGTTCTTTCTCGGCGGCTACGGGATAGATTGAGCCTTTGTCAACCTTGAGGGTAACGCCGGGAGCCACCTCGATCATGAAGGTAGCGTCGTCGGAATCCTTGATGCGGCCGTGGATGCCTCCTGCGGTAACCACCTTGTCGCCTTTGGTGAGGGCTTCGCGGGCCTTCTTGATTTCTTTCTGCTTCTTCGACTGAGGGCGGATCATGAAGAAGTAGAACACGACTACCATGGCGAGGATGAGAATCATTCCCGACCATCCGCCACCCTGCTGCTGTTGGAGAAGGATGCTGAGTAAGTTCATTGTCTTATATAAAAATGTAGAGTTTATTATTCCTGTTTATTCTTTTGTGAGCACGCCGTCCTGACGGAGCATGTCGATTGCCGAGGCGAGGATGCCGTTGATGAAGGCGGCGCTCTTCGGGGTGCTGTAGGCCTTGGCGATTTCGATATACTCGTTGATGCTCGCCGCTGTAGGTATCTTCGGGAAATTGAGGATTTCTGCGAAGCACGTGATTAGAATCACTACGTCCATGAAGGCGAGACGCTCGCTGTCCCACGAATCGGAATTGACGAATCGGTCGACATACTCGCGGTATTTGTCGCGGTTTCTGACGGCTGCCGAGAAGAGCTCGGCACCGAAGCGCTCGTCTTCGTCATCCTTGAATTTGGGCAGCACGGCGTTCTCATGGTTTTCCGAGTCGAAGCGGCGTATGGTCTTGAGGAGGAATGTGCCGATAATCTCGAGGTCGTCGTTCCAGAACACCGATTTGTCTTCGATGGCCTCGAGGAAGTCGGGGTCGTTGAGAATGATGTATCTGAACACGTTGCGCCAGAACTCGCAGTCGGTGTGATAGTCCGTGGCGGGGAAGTTCATATAGTCGTAGTAGATGTCGCTCTCCTTGATGGTGCGGAGCATCGAGTTGAGGAGCCTCTGGTCGTCGGGAAGCCACGAGAGCTTGTTCTCGCCGATGAATTTCTGGATGTCGAGGTTGCGGCGCAGCTCTTCCACGAAGGAGTTTTCCACAAAGCGCATGTTGGGGTTGAGGTCTTCCTGCGTGGTGATGTATTTGTGGCGGTTGGCGTCGATCTCGCGATAGCGGAGGTCGGTGAGCTCGATGGGAAGGATGAGAAGCCTGAAGTAAAGCTCGCGTGCCTTGTCGAGGCTCATGCGGAGCTGGCCGAGCGCGTCGGTTACCTGTCCCTGCGACGAGAAGAAGTTGGTAAACGTCGTGGCCATGAGCTCTTTGGCGCGTTCGAATCCGCGGATGGTGTAGTTTTCGCGTCGGGCCACGGCCTCTGCCACTTCAGGGCTGACGGCGATGATGCTGTCGAAGATGTCGCGCCATGCGCTCACCTCGCTCCCGGGAGCGGGGTCGGCCGTCTTGGCGAAGAGCTTATAGATGCCGGAGTCCTTGATGGCCTGGAGCAGCGCCGGCTCGGCCTCGGCGAGGGGGAAGTCCTCCATGCGGTATCGGGCGAGCAGCGACTTGATTTTGTCGTCGGCCATGACGTTGGCCATGAAGCGGTTGTCGAGCAGCGGACGGCTTCCGTCGCGCTTCTCGATGTCGCGGGCCAGACGGCTCATCAGCACTAAGAAGTCAAGGTAAAGGGAATAGGCAAACCGCTTCTCCTTCGTCGGCGAGCTGGGTTGCGACTCGAGGAGAAACTGTTTCTCAAGCAATAGATACGAATAAAGCAGCTGCACTACTTTGATTCTTATCAGCACACGATTGATCATATCTCTATATGAAATTTCTAAATTAGATGCAAATTTAGGCTTTTCGGGCCTATTATCCAAATATCGCGCCTACTTTTTTAGAGGCGGCGCTGCCTTACGGCCTCATACATCATCACTCCGGCCGCCACCGAGACGTTGAGCGACCCGATATGTCCGATGATGGGGATGGCCGCGAGGGTATCGCAGCGGCGCAGCACGTCGGGGCTGATGCCGGTGTCTTCGGCGCCCATGACGATGGCTGTCGGGCCGGTGAAGTCGGCTTCCGTATAGGGGATGGCTCCCTTCTCGGTGGCTCCGGCCACGAGCAGTCCCGACTGGCGCAGATAGTCGACGGCCTCGGCAATGGTGCGCACGCGGCACACGGGGATATGGAGCAAGGCTCCGGCCGAGGTCTTCACCGCGTCGGCGTTGACGCTCACGCTGCCCCGCTCGGGGATGACGATGGTGTCGAAGCCGGCACATTCGGCCGTGCGGGCGATGGCTCCGAAATTGCGGGTGTCGGTCAGGCCGTCGAGCACCATGACGAGCGGCATGCGTCCCTCGTCGAATATCGTCGGTATTATCTGGTCGAGCTTATGATAGCCCACGGGTGAGAGGATGGCTATGGCGCCCTGATGGTTTTTCTGGGTTATGCGGTTGAGGCGTTCGAGGGGCACGCGCTGCAAGGGCACCTCGTATTCGCGTAGCTTAGCCATGAGCTCGCGGGCGAGGTCGCCTCCGATTTCCTTGCGCAGAAGCACTTTGTCGATTTCCTTACCGGCTTCGAGAGCCTCGATAATGGCCCTGAGGCCGAAGATATAGTCGTTTTTAGTCATCGTAAATCTTGATTAGGGTTTGTGGCGGCTGCCGATGCGAGCAGCGAGCGGGCGTTTTCCATGGCGGCCGTGTCGATTCTGTCGCCCGAAAGCATCTTGGCGAGCTCGGTCTCGCGTCCGGCCTCGTCGAGCATACGAATCTCGGTGCGGGTGGCTGTCTCGTCATCGGTCTTGAACACGCGGTAGTGGCGCAGGCCTTTTGAAGCCACCTGCGGCAGGTGGGTGATGGCTATCACCTGCGCTCCGGCTCCCATCGAGCGCATCATGCGCCCCATGCGGTCGGCTATCTCGCCCGACACGCCGGTGTCGATTTCGTCGAATATGACGGTCGGCTGCCTGAGCCTCGCACTCATTATCTCCTTGAGGCAGAGCATGAGCCTTGCCATCTCGCCGCCCGAAGCGGCCTTTTCGAGGGGCATCAGCTCCTGATTCTTGTTGAAGCGGCAGAGGAAAGACACGCTGTCCATGCCGTCGGCCGTCAGTTTCCCCTTGCTCACCATGGCCGAGAACTTGAGGTTGGGCAGCCCGAGGGGCATCGCCTTGCCCGTAAGCAGCTCGGAGAACTCGTCGGCTGCCTTGATTCTCGATTCGCTGAGCGCGAGGGCCTTCTCCTTGAGCTCGGGAGCGAGGCGGTGGAGCTCTTCCTCGATACGACTGATGTCGGAATTGTCGCCGTCGATTCCGGCCACGTCCTTGCGCAGACGGGCGTGGAAGTCGGCCAGAGCGTCGTCGTCGGCCACCTTGAAGCGCTTAAGGGCCTCATATATGCGGTCCATGCGCTCTGAAATCTTCGAGAGGCGGGCGGGGTCGTCCTCGATGCGGGAAGCGAACCCTGCGAGGGTCTCGGATATGTCTTTCACTTCGATATAGACGCTTTCGAGACGCTGGCGTATGCCGGGAGTCTCGTCGCCCTCGAAGAGCGAGAGGTCAACCCGTCCGAGCGAGGCGCGGGCCTCGCCGAGCATTGCGGCCGCACTGCGCTCGAAGCCGCCGGTCATCCCGGCTGCCTCGGCCAGACGCTCCTTGATTTCTCCGGCGTCGCTGAAAAGCTCGAACTCACGTTCAAGTTCGGCGAGCTCCCCCTTGCGCGGCTTCAGCTTGTCGAGCTGTTCGAGCTGGAAGAGCATGAACTCGCGGTTCTCGCGGTTGCGGGCCTGGTCGCGCCTGAGGTGTTCGAGCTGCTGACGCAGACGCACGTAGCGGGCGAACGACTCCTTGTAGTCGGCAAGCAGACGGGCGTTGCCGGCCATGGCGTCGATGATGCCGAGCTGGTGGCTATGGTCGAGCAGCAGCAGGTTGTGGTGCTGCGAATGGATGTCGATGAGCGAGGGGGTGATCCGGGCGAGGGTCTGGAGCGTGACTGGACTGTCGTTGACGAAAGAGCGCGAACGCCCGTTGGGGCTTATCTCGCGCCTCACTATCAGTTCGCCGGCATTCCATTCGCATCCGGCTTCGGCCACTGTCCCGGCGAGTGAAACGGGAGGGTCGGAGAAGATGGCCTCGATTACGGTCTTCCTCTCTTTCGACCTTACGGCTCCGCTGTCGGCGCGGCCGCCGAGCAGCAGGGAGAGGGCGCCGAGCATAATCGACTTTCCGGCTCCGGTCTCGCCGGTGATCACCGAGAAGCCGGGGCCGAATTCCGTCTCAACACTGTCGATGAGGGCGTAGTTGCTTATATTCAGCTGCCTGAGCATGGTTATTTTGGCTCTTCGGGATTCTTGATTTTGTCGAGGCGGTCGCGCTCGGTGGGGTAAAGCTTCTCAAGGATGGCGTATGCCTCCTCGCGCTGGCTCTGCGGCGCCTTCGAGTAGACGTTGACCAGCTCGTCGAGCTTCGCGTCGCGAAACATCGAGAGGGCCACCGACATGGGCGCCACGTCGTAGATCTTGTCCATCGTCTTCAGCGACTCGGTGATGACGGCCCGCCCCTTGTCGGGACTGGTAACCATCTCGTCGAGCCCCTTGCGGTAATAGTCGTAGTTCATCTGGCGTATGCCGGACGTGTTGTTGTCGGTATAGACGCTGAGCACGGCGCTTCGGTTTTTCGTATCCTCAAACGCGCGCCATCCGATTTCGCCGCTCGACTGCGCGAACTGCACCACGGCGGCCGCCTTGTCGAAATAGGGCTGTCCCCCCAGCGGGGAGAAGCTGTCGAAATCGAGGGCCAGGAAGAGGTAGGCGTAGAAGTTGAGCAGGGCTGTGAGGTTGCCTTCGATGTTGTTTTCATTGAAGACTATGGGGTCGCCCTCCTTGTAGTCGAACTCCACGCGGTTGTCTTTGAAATTGAGCAGCGTGGTGGTATAGGTCGAGTTGTAGACCGGACGCGAGAGCTGCACCTGAATGTCGCCCTTGATGCGGTCGTCGGCATATTCCTTCACAGTGAGAAAAAACCGGCAGTCGATCTTCTCGTTGGGATAGAACTGGGTGTTGGTCCAGCGCGTGGTGTTGAAATATTCGGTTATCGCCTGCTGGAGTGTCTCGAACACGCTCTTGTTGGTGCCCTGAATCTGGCTGGAGTTGACCTCCACCTGGCAGTTCAGTTCCTGGGCCGATGCCCCGGAAGGGAACGCCGAGAAAGCCGCAAGCATCGCGAGGATGCCTCCGGCTTTCCTTATTCTTTTAGCATATTGCCTGATAGTCAATGATATGGTTCCTTTCAACTGTATGAGCGTGCCGACCGGCGGAATTGCCGGATCCGGCAGGCTCTTATTTGCTAATAAAGATTTCCTCAATCATCAGGCGCGCCACTTCCTCCTTGCTCATCAGCGGATACTCCGTAGTGCCGCCTCCGGCGCTGAGGAGGGTGATCTTGTTGGTGTCGGTGCGGAAACCGGCACCTTTGTCGCGCAGCGAATTGAGGGCTATCCAGTCGAGGTTCTTGCGCTTCATCTTGCCGAGGGCGTTCTCCATCTCGCTGTCGGTTTCCAGAGCGAAACCCACCAGCGTCTGGCCGGGTTTCTTCATGGCTCCGAGGGTAGCCGAGATGTCGGGGTTCTTCACCAGTTCGAGAGTGATGCGGTCGAGCTTCTCGCGCTTCACTTTCTTCTCGGCGCAGACGGCGGGGGCGTAGTCGGCCACGGCCGCGCAGCAGATTGCTCCGTCGCATTCGGGGAAATGCATCTCGCAGGCGGCGAGCATCTCCCGCGCCGAGGTTACGTCGATGCGCCGTATGTCGCCCTCAGGCGTCGGCAGCGACACCGGACCGCTCACGAGCACCACTTCCGCTCCGGCCTCGCCGAGCGCGCGGGCAAGCGCGTAGCCCATCTTCCCGCTGGAATAGTTACCTATAAAACGTACAGGGTCAATGTTTTCGTATGTAGGACCGGCGGTTACGAGATAACGCCGCCCTTTCAGCTGCCTTGGGGAGGCGAGGGCGGCCGCCACCACCTCGAAGATGCGCTCCGGCTCCTCCATGCGTCCCTTGCCTACGAGACCCGAAGCCAGTTCGCCCGCTTCCGGCTCGATTATCTCCACTCCGTCGGCGCGGAGCGTGGCCAGATTGCGTTGCGTGGCACGGTGGAGCCACATGTCGAGATCCATGGCCGGAGCCGCAAACACCTTGCCGCGTGTCGAGAAATAGCTCGTCAGCAGCATATTGTCGGCTATGCCGTTGGCCATCTTGCCGATTGTGGATGCCGTGGCCGGAGCCACTACGAAGGCGTCGGCCCATAGGCCGAGGTCTACGTGGCTGTGCCATTCGCCGGTGTTGGCGGTGAAAAACTCGCTTATCACCGGGCGGCGGCTGAGCGACGAGAGCGTGACGGGAGTGATGAACTCCTTTCCGTTGGGGGTGATGACCACCTGCACCTCGGCGCCTGCCTTCACGAAGAGGCGCAGCAGATGCACCGACTTGTAGGCAGCGATGCCTCCGCTGATGCCGAGCACTATGTGTTTACCTTTCAGCTCCATGCCGGCGTGTCATTTTTTGGGAGGGAAATATGCGAATTTGAGCTGGCGGAGCATATCCTTGGTGTTTTTCGGAAAATCGCCCTGCATCATCCAGTCGTAGAACGAGGGCTCGCGCCGGAGCACGTCGCGCACCGTCTTCCCTTTATGCTTGCCGAAGTTGAACACCGGCTCATCCTTGTCGTTGAGCACGATGCGACCGGCAAGGTCTACGTTGCGTCCCGACGAAGAGAACTCCGAGAGATAGCTGACGTCGTTTTTCAGGCCGGGGTAGCGGTCGAGCTGTCCGAGCAGCACCTCGTAGGTGGCCTGCGTGTCGGCCATGGCCGAGTGGGCGTTCTCGAGGTCGCCTCCGCAGTAGAACTTGTAGGCGGCCACGAGCGTGCGCTGTTCCATCTTGTGGAAGATGTTTTGCACGTCGATGAACCGGCGACCCTTGATTTCGAAGTTCATGCCGCAGCGGGCAAACTCCTCCATGAGCAGAGGCACGTCAAACTTGTTGCTGTTGTAGCCGGCGATGTCGCATCCCTCGAATATCTCCATGAGAGCCTTGGCCACCTGGCGGAAGCCGGGGCAGTCTTTCACGTCGTCGTCGGTGATATGGTGTATGGCGGTCGCCTCGGCCGGGATGGGAATTCCGGGGTTGAGGCGGCGGCTTTTCTTCTCTTCCGTGCCGTCGGGCATCACCTTGAGGTAGGAGAGCTCCACGATGCGGTCGTGGGTGATGCTCGTGCCTGTGGTCTCGAGGTCGAAGAAGATGATGGGTCTGTCGAGATTGAGTTTCATTTCCTTGGCTTTGGTCATTCAATCACCTGCATGGGCATGAGCAGCATCACGGTCGACTGTCCGTCGCCTTCGTCCTGCGGCACGAGAAGGCCGGGACGCGAGGGGTCGAAGAGGCGCATCACGATGGTCTCCGACTTGAGGTTCTGAAGCACCTCGATGAGGTAAGTGGCGTTGAAGCCTATCACCATCGGGTTGCCCTTGTATTCGCAGCTCACGCGCTCCTCGGCCGAAGTGGCATAGTCCATGTCCTGGGCCGAAAGCATCACCTCGGTGGGCTGGATGTTGAGGCGCACGAGGCTTGAGGCGGCGCTGGCGAAAATCGAGACGCGGCGCATGGCGTTGAGCATCGAGGCGCGGTCCACTACCAGCTCGAAGGGATTGTCGGTCGGGATCACGCGGTTGTAGTTGGGATATGAGCCGAGGATGAACTTCGATGTTATGGAGAGGGAGTCGAAGTCGAACCTCACCATCTTCGAGTCGATGGTCATGCGGATGTCGGCGTCGTTTTTGCCTATGAGCGAACGCAGGATGTTGGCCGGTTTGCCCGGGAGGATGATACCGTGCTCAATGCCGGGAGCAATCTCGGAATTGATGTAGCGCACGAGTTTATGCGTATCGGAGCTGACAAACGTGATGTCCTGCTCGTGGAAGTCGAGGTATATGCCTGTCATCACCGGGCGGATGGTCTCGACGGCGGTGGCGAAGAGAGTGCTCTCGATGCCCTTCTGGAGCACCGATGCGGGCACGTCGATAGTGATGGCGTCGGCCTCGATTTCGTCCTGACGGGGATATTCCTCGGCCCGCGAGCCGGTGAGGTTGAAGTGACCCGAGAGGAACTTGATGTCGATTTCGAGAGTCTCCTCGTTGATATAGAAGGTAACGGGCTGGTTGCCTATCTCCTTGAAGATGTTGAGCATGTGGCGTGCGAGCACGGCTATGGCGCCGTCCTGTTCGCTCTCGGTAATCTCCACGCGGCCCGAGATGGTGTTTTCCTGATCGCTGCCGGTGATGGTCAGCGTGTCGCCCTCCACCCGGAAAAGGAAATTATCGAGTATGGAGAGGGCATTTTTAGAGTTGATTGCCTTGCTGACAGCCGTGAGCTGTTGCTGCAGGGCGTTGCCCGATACGTTGAATCTCATCTGTATGTTTATGTTTTATTTGTTTCGTAATCGTTGTCTGCCGGCGCCGCACTGAAGCCCGGGCAGCTATCAAAATACAAATTTAGATAAAAATCTTGAGATTTCCACACCGGCAGGATAAAAAAATCA
>CAMCDS010000021.1 GCA_945873625.1 uncultured Porphyromonadaceae bacterium
TCCACGTTAGTAGAGAAACAAGACATAGAGAAATTATGAAAAGAAACGCTGTATTGTTCGCTATCGCGCTGAGCGCCGGGCTGGTGGCCTGCGCCAACGCTTCCGACCGCCGGTTCGCCCCGGGAAAGGCGGTCGACGACTCGACGGAAATCATCGTTACCGACAGTGCCGCACTCGCTTCAGAGAGAGCGCTTTCCACTACATCGCTGGCTACGGGCCTCATCGCCCAGGCTGAGGTGAAGAAAGAGAAAAACGTATTTCAGAAAGGTGAGGAAGCAGTGGTGAAAGCCGCTGAGAAGACCGCCGACAAATCGGTGCAGGTCTACGACAAGTCAAAGGAGAAAGTGAAGGAAGGCTGGGAGAAGCTGACCGGCAAATAACCGGCCATACAGCCCGCATAGAGAAAAACCGAAGACCGTCGCGCACCGCATCAGGGTGTGGGGCGGTCTTTCAAATTATGGCAGGGTCTCCACAATATTAGGCTAAAACGTTGCGTTTTATAGGGGATGAAACGCATCCGCCACTACATCCCCGCACTCAGCAGACGCTTCCTTCGCCTGGCGACGGCAGCGGCGCTTCTGTGTGCCGTAGCCTCCGCCTCGGCCCAGCTCAAGCAGAATCTTGACAACCGACCTTACGCCGACCTCAAGCGCTGGCACCTCGGATTCTCTGTAGGCATGCACATGCAGGACCTGAAGTTCACCCACAACGGATTCATCACCGACGACGGCCAGCGGTGGGTGGCCGAAGTGCCCGACTATAGTCCCGGCTTCTGCGTCAACGTGCTCGGCGCGCTCCGCCTCCACAAGTATTTCGAGCTGCGGCTCAGCCCCGGAATGTATTTCGGCAACAAGGTGGTGCGCATGATGGACGCCAACGGCGACGCCACGCGTAAGCATGACGTGAAGTCGGCCTACGTGGTGGTGCCCCTCGACCTCAAGATTTCGGGCGACCGCCTCCGCAACACCCGCCCTTACGTTACGGTCGGCGCCATGGCTACCTACGACGTCAGCAAGAAGCGTCCCGAACCCATACGGCTCAATCCCTTCGACGCCTACCTGAGCGTAGGCGTCGGCTGCGACTTCTATCTCCCCTTCTTCAAGCTCAATCCGGAGGTGAAGTTCTGTTTCGGCATGACCGACGTGCTCGACCATAAGCGCCCCGACCTGGCCGACGACCCCGAAATGATAAAGGTTACCAACTCGCTCAAGAAAGTGAAGAGCTCGATGATAGTGATCACTTTCAATTTCGAATAAGCCCGACACATAAGATATGAACTGCGTTACAAGAGAGACGAAAGTCCGCCTGCACGGTCTGCTCAGGCTTGCGGCCATAGCCGCCGCGCTGATTGCCGGCGCCCTCGGGGCCTCGGCGCAGGGCGACGTGCAGCTCACCCAGTACTGGGCTCTGCCTACTGTCTTCAACCCCGCCGCCACGGGCAATTCCGACTATCTTCGCGTGAGGGGCGACGCCCGCATGCAGTGGGTAGGCATCCACAATGCCCCGACGAGCTTCATGGTGATGGCCGACTCGCCGCTCAAATTCGGCAAGAAGCAGCACATCGGCCTTGGCGTCGGCATGATGCAGGAGTCGCTCGGCCTCTTCTCCAACCTCGCCCTCAATGTGCAGGCCTCATATAAGCTGCGCGTTCTCAAGGGTGTGCTCAGCATCGGCATCGAGGGGGGATACTACGACCAGAAGTTCAAAGGCTCGGAAGTGCAGATACCCGAAGGCGACGACTTCCACGAGAGCGGCGACGAAGCGATACCGACGCAAGACCTTGCCGGCCACGTGTTTGACTTCTCGCTCGGCCTCGAATACACCCACCGTTACTTCTGGGTAGGCGTCGGCGCGAAGCATCTGCTGCAGCCTACGGTGAAGCTCTCGCTCGAAGGGAGCGAGGCCTCGGAAGAGATGGAGTATGAGACGGAGCTTCCGCGCATGCTCTATTTCTCGGGCGGAAGCAATATTCAGATTAAAAACTCGTTATTTGAATTGCAACCCTCTTTCCTGGTAAAGACCGATTTCAAATCGGCCACCGCCGACATCACGATGAGGGCCCGCTACAACCGTTTCCTCTCCTTCGGCCTCGGCTACCGCTACAACGACGCGGTGAGCGCCATGGCAGGGGTGGAGTTCAAGGGCTTCTTTCTGGGATATTCCTACGACTATCCTCTCTCGGCCATAGGCAAGGTCAGCTCCGGAAGCCACGAGGTGGTGGTCGGGTATCAGCTCAAGCTCGACTTCTCAGGCAAGAACAAGAACAAACACCGGTCGATAAGGCTGATGTGATGCCTGCGGCTCAGCTGCGGCAGGCTGTCGACGCTGACCACAATCATCACTATTTGAGACAATAACGTTTTTCAGACTATGAAGATAATATCAGATATCAGAGCTTTCGCCTCCCGAAGCGGACTCCGGATCCTCCCCGGCGCGGCTTCGGCGGCAGCCCTTCTTCTCCTGCTCTCGGCCTGCGCCGGCTCGCGCTCGAGTTCGGTCGGCGGAGAGGTAACCGGTGTCGGCGGCAGCGCATGGGCTGAGCCCACCCCCTTCGGGATGGTGCTAGTAGACCGTGGCGCCTACAAGATGGGTTCGGCCAAAGACGACTCTGTCTGGGGCGTGAAGGCCAACGCGCGCGGCGTGTCGGTCGATGCGTTCTGGATGGACGAGACGGAAGTTACCAACTCCAAATACAAGCAGTTCGTCTTCTGGGTGCGCGACTCAATCATCCGCGAGCGTCTCGCTGACCCCGCCTACGGTGGCAACGAGGCCTTCAAGATTGAGGAAGACAAGGAGGGCAACCCCATCAAGCCTTACCTCAACTGGAACAAGGCCATACCCTGGCGCAACGCCAATGAAGACGAGCAGCGGGCCATCGAGAGCGTCTACCGCACCAACCCCATCACCGGACGCCGCGAGCTCGACCCCGAGCAGCTCAACTACCGCTATGAAATCTACAACCATACGGCGGCAGCACAGCGCAAGAACCGTCTGGACCCGAAGCGTCGCGTCTACAACACCGACCTTCCCGTGCCCACCGATCTCCCGGTGATTTCGAAAGACACCGCCTATTTCACCGACGAGGGCGAGATCGTGCGCGAGACCATCAGCCGTCCGCTCACCGGCGACTTCGATTTCCTCAACACCTACATCGTCAACGTCTATCCCGACACCACAGTCTGGATCAACGACTTCGACAATGCCTACAACGAACCTTACACGCGCCTCTACTTCTCGCATCCGGGCTATAACGACTATCCCGTGGTCGGCGTGAGCTGGGAGCAGGCCAACGCCTTCTCCAACTGGCGCACCGACTATCTGCGCCGCTCGCTCGGACGCGACGGGGTGATAATCGAGCCTTACCGCCTCCCGACCGAGGCCGAATGGGAATACGCCGCCCGTGCCGGCAACTCCGAAAGCTCGTTCCCCTGGGAAGAGACTCTGCCGATGGACGAACGCGGATGCTTCTACGCCAACTTCAAGCCCCTCGACGGCGACTTCGTGCGCGACGGACACGTAATCACGTCGGCCGTAGGCACATTCAAGCCCAACGACTTCGGCCTCTTCGACATGGCCGGCAACGTCTCGGAATGGACATCCACGGCCTATACCGAGAGCATCGACCGCATGACCAGCGACCTCAACCCCGAATACCGCTACGACGCCGCCAAGGAAGACCCCTACAAGATGAAGCGCAAGATCGTCAGAGGCGGATCGTGGAAAGACGCCGCCCGCAACCTCCGCAGCGACCTTCGCCAGTGGGAATACCAGAACGAGCAGCGAAGCTACATCGGTTTCCGCAACGTGCGCAGCCAGATAGGCTTTGCCAAAGGCACCCAGAAACGTCAGAAAAAATGATTCGGAGGCGCGAGCCCCGGCCACTAACTTAGCAAACAACACAAGATGGTAAAAATCCGCAAATACGCCAATGGCATCGAACGCTTCCTCCACGGAGAGAAGGGTCAGCGATTTTTCAACTTCGCATATTCTATCGGCGCCGCTATCGTGATATGGGGCGCGCTTTTCAAAATCCTCCACCTCCCGGGCGGAAGCACGCTGCTCTGCATCGGCATGGGCACGGAGATCGCCATGTTCATACTGACGGCCTTCGACCGTCCTCCGAAGGAATACGCCTGGGAAGAGGTGTTTCCCGCTCTCGACACTCACAACCCTGAAGACCGTCCCGACTTCTCGGGCGGCGGGGGAGTAACCGTAGTAGGGGGTGCCGGAGGGGCGCGCAGCGTCGATTCCGATTATCCGCAGGAGGAATATGCCGGAGAGGGAGGCGCCGTGCAGGCGCCTGCGGCCGTCTATCAGGCAGCCGGGCTCCCGGCCGGAATCGCCCTCAGCGAGGAAGACACCGAGTCGCTGCGCGACAGCATCCAGAAGATGAGCGCCGCCAGCGAGCAGCTCTCGCAGATGGCCGAGCTCACCGGCGCCACACAGCAGTATCTCGAGCAGATGGCCGGCATCGCCGAGCAGATGACACGTCTGCAGGAGACCACACGCCAGCTCAACGAGGTGAGCGAGGTGCTTCTCGGCTCCTATAAGTCGATTACCGACAACTCGGAGCGCATCAGCGGAAGCTCATCGGGATATGTGGACCGCATGGAAGACCTCAACCGCAACATCAGTGGCCTCAACACCATCTACGAGATTCAGCTCAAGGGCGTAAGCTCGCAGCTCGACTCGATCGACCGTGTGAACCGCGGCCTGAAAGACATCCGCGACATGTACGAGAAATCGGCCCGCGAAAGCTCGCGCTACTGCGAGGAGACCGAGAAGATGGCCCGCTACATGAAGCAGCTCAACCAGGTCTACGAAAAGATGATTACGGCCATGACCATCAATATGTACAATCCGATGATGGGTGGAGCCGCCCCCGCCGACAACCCCTTCGCCGGCCAGGCCGACGCCGCGCGTCAGGCTTCCGGAGCCGAGGCGTGAGCCCCGTGAGCCGAAGGATTGTTTTCACCATTCATCAATTTAACGAAACAGACTCTTAACCCCGATATATGGCAGGAGGAAACAACGTAGCAAGGATGTCGCCTCGACAGAGGATGATCAACCTGATGTATATCGTCTTGACGGCCATGCTCGCCCTCAACGTCTCGTCTGATGTGCTCAACGGCTTCAGTCAGGTGCAGGAGGGTCTTCACCGTACCAACACCAACATGTCGTCGAAAAACGACATTCAGTTCAGATACCTGTCGGATCTCAATGCCTCCAACCCCACGAAGGTAGGTCCCTGGTTCAAGAAGGGTATGGAAGTGCACGAGACGTCGGACCGCATATTCAACGAGATAGAGGCTCTCAAAGTGGAGATTGCCCGCCAGGCCGACGGCCCCAAGGCCGACCCCCTCAACCTCGTAAACCAGGACGACCTGGAGGCCGCTTCGGTGGTGATGCTCAATCCCACCTCGGGCAAGGGCAAGACCCTCCGCGGAAAGGTCGACGCCTACCGCGCCTTCATCGGCTCGCAGATTGCCGACCCCGAGAAGCGCAAGGCGGTCAACGAAATGCTCTCGACCACAGTGAAGGCTCCGGCGGGAACCGTCGGCCCCTACACGTGGGAGACAAAGATGTTTGACAACATGCCGGCCATCGCGGCCATCACCCTGCTGACCAAGCTGCAGAACGACATTCGCCAGGCCGAGAACGAGGCCCTCTCAAACATAATCACCAACGTGGACATCGGCGACGTGCGCGTCAACGAGCTTAACGCATACGTCATCCCCAACTCCAACATGATTATCCGCGGCGGAAAGTATTCGGCCCACATCGTGCTGGCTGCCATCGACACCACGCAGCGTCCGACAATCTACGTCAACGGCTCGAAGCTCAACAACCCCAAGGGGCTCTATGAGTTTGTGCCCGGAGCCATCGGCACCCACGACTTCTCGGGCTACATCGAGGTGGCGCGTGGCGACGGCTCGGTCGACAAGCGTCCGTTCAAATCATCGTACACCGTCATCGAGCCTATGGCCACCATCTCGCCGACGATGATGAACGTGCTCTACGCCGGAATCAACAACCCGATCAGCATCTCCGTGCCCGGAGTGCCCATGAACGCCGTGCAGGCCACCATGACCAACGGCACGCTGACCCGCAACGGCGACGTATGGGTGGCTCATCCCGGCAAGGTGGGCACCGAGGCCGTAATCAGCGTCAGCGCCCAGCTCGAGGGACGCACACAGCAGGTAGGCTCCATGACCTTCCGTGTGCGCAAGCTCCCCGATCCTACGCCCTATCTGGCCGTGCGCGACGGCAACGGCAACATCACCCACTACAAGGGTATGCCCCGCCGCATCTCGAAGGCCGCCCTTATGGCTGCCGACAGACTCGGAGCCGCACTCGACGACGACCTGCTCAACGTGAACTACTCCGTAGTGAGCTTCTCGACCTATTTCTACGACTCGATGGGCAACGCCATCCCCGAGGTGTCGAACGGCGCGAGCTTCTCGTCGCGGCAGAAAGAGCAGTTCAAGAGGCTCAAGCCCGGAAAGACCTTCTTCATCACCAACGTGAAGGCGAAGGGTCCCGACGGCATCACGCGCGACATCTCTCCTATGGAAGTAGGCCTCAACTAATAGCAATTCACATACTACAAAGACTTGATAATGAGAATCCATCGAAATATATTGCCTCTCTTCTGTCTCGGCGCCTTCTGCCTTGGCGCCTTCGCTCAGGTGGAAAACGCCGGAGGAGTGCGCAAGCGCAGCGAGCGCGACAGAAAGAAGAAAGAGACCGAGGGCATCGTCGTTACCGAACGCATGCAGGGCTTCTTCGAGGCCAAGGAGCCCCATGATGCCGATCTCGACTATATGCGTCAGATATACAGGCAGATCGACCTCTCGAAGCCTGAGAACACCCCGCTCTATTATCCGGAGGACGTGGTCGACGGACAGGAAAACCTCTTCCGCCTGATTCTGAAGAAGGTGGTCGACGGCTCGCTCCCGGCCTACGAATATCTCGACGGCCGCGAAGTCTTTACCGACCAGTATCGCATAAAGGTGGCCGACATGCTCGACCGCTTCGACATATACTATCAGCCCGCCAAAGGGTCGACCGAGCGCAATCCCCGCTACGTGGTGGAGGAGGCCGACGTCCCCTCGGGTCAGGTGCAGAAATACTACATCGTGGAGAAGTGGGAGTTTGACCGCCGGTCGAACCGCATGAAGACCCGTGTGGAGGCAATCTGCCCCGTGCTCACGCGCACAGGCGACTTCGGCGGCGAGACGCCCTTCCCCATGTTCTGGGTGAAGTTCGACGCCCTCCGGCCCTATCTGGCCCAGCAGTATGTGTTCCTCTCTGACGACAACAACCTCGCCCGTTATAGCCTCGACGACTATTTCAACATGGGGATGTATGACGGCGAGATTTATAAGACAAAGAACCTGCGCAACCTCTCGATGGTGCAGATGTATCCCGACGAGGATATGCTGAAGCACGCCCAGGACAGCATCGACAACCGCCTGCGCACCTTCGGCAAAGACCTCTGGGTGCCGACCCGCGAGGAATACCTCGCCCAGAAGGAGAAGGAAGAGGAGGAGGCCGCCCGCCTTGCCGCCGGCGACACAATCCCCGACCGTACCGTGGCTTCGGAGGGGGAGACTGTCGATAAGCCCCGCGCATCGAAGCGCCGCTCGTCGAGAGCCACCAAGAAGCGTTCGCGTCCGAAGGTGAAGAAGGCTCCGGCCTCAAAGTCGCAGGGTGGCAACAGCAACGCATCCAAGTCGGTGCGCCGCAGAAAGAAGTAAACCTACGGCAATAAGCGCATACCGTTCGTGAACAGCGACGACACCCTTCCCAAGCGGGAAGACGACATAAAGTCAAGGCAAAGCGGCGACGACAACAGTTATCGCAGCATCCTCAAGGGCACCTCCGCATTCGGGGGTGTCCAGCTTTTCCAGATACTCATCAATCTGGTGAGGGGAAAATTCGTGGCCGTCATCCTCGGCCCCGACGGATGGGGCGTGTCGTCGCTCCTCGCGTCGGCCATGGCCTCGATACAGCAGTTCGCGTCGCTCGGACTCAATCTGGCGATAGTCAACGAGGTGGCCGCCTCGAAAGACGACCCCGGACGCCTCTCGCGTGCCCTGGCGGTGGGGAAGAGGCTGGTGATGGCTACGTCGCTCACCGGCGCTCTCGTCTGCCTGCTCTTCTCTGTGCCGCTCAGTGTGTTCACGTTCGGCAGCGGCGACCGTGCCCTGTGGTTCGCCCTGCTCGGCATAGCGGTATTCTTTTCGATAGCCGGAGCCGGACTGATGTCGGTGCTTCAGGGGCTCCGGTGCGTGAGGCGCCTTTCGCTGGCCTCGCTTGTCGGTGCCTCGTCGGGTCTCGTCTTCGGCGTGCCCCTCTACTGGCTTTTCGGCATCCACGGCATAGTGCCGGCCATGATACTGCTCGCTCTCTCCAACTTTACCTTCTATTTCATTTCCGTCAGGCGGGAGCTGCGCGGGCATCCGCGCGCGAGGTTTCTATGGGCGGAACACAGGCCGCTGGTGCGTAAACTTATAGGTCTGGGAGTGGTGATGATGGCCTCGTCGCTGATAGGCACTCTGGTGAGCTATGCCATATCGGCATGGATACGCCATGCCGGCTCGATGACCGACGTGGGACTCTATCAGGCCGCCAACTCGGCCACCGGACAGTATGTCGGTCTGGTGTTCGCCGCCATGAGCCTCGACTATCTTCCCCGTCTTTCAGCCGCCTCGGCAGACCGCGCTAAACTCAGCGACGTGGTCAACCGGCAGACCGAGATAGTGTCGCTCATCATCGCCCCGATAGTCGTGGCCGTGATGCTGTCAACTCCACTCATCATCCGCGTGCTCTTCACCGGCGAGTTTCTCGCGGTGGCTGAACTGCTGCGCTGGATGGCCTTCGGAGTGCTTTTCAAAGGACTGATGTATCCCCTCGGCTACATCTCGTTTGCCCGCGAAGACAAGCGCCTCTTCTTCTGGCTTGAAGGGGTGATGAGCAACATGATGACACTCGTGCTCAGCGTCGGCTTCTACCGGTGGTTCGGCCTCGTCGGACTGGGAATGGCTCTCGTGGCCGACTGTTCGATATGCCTTCTGGTCTATCTGTGCGTTACGCGCCGCCGCTATTCGGTGGTCTATACAGGGCGCACGGCTCTGTCGGTAGTTGTTTCGGTAGTGATAGCCGGAGCCGGATTTGCCGCCTCGTTCCTCTCCGCCACTGCCGTGTCCTGCGCGCTCATGTCGACAGTGCTCGTCATCTCCCTCCTCCTCTCCGTCCTCCGCCTCCTCCGCCTCCTCCGGAAGTAGCTGAGCCACACGCCTGCGCATGGCCGGAGCCTCGGGGACGGCTGATTGTTTGGGAAAGGGCTGTCAGCGGAGGAGCTTCTGCATTCTGGGGAGGGCGCCTGAGAGGCAGAACACCACCAGGTGGTCGCCGGCCATGATGCGCGTGTCGCCGCCTACGAGCATTCCGCGACCGTCGCGGATGAGTCCGCCGAGCGTGGTGCCTTTCGGAAATTTCAAATCCCTTACTGCCGCCGAGGTTATCCCGGCCCCTTCCCGAACCACTATCTCGGCCACTTCGGCGTCTTCGATGGCCAGGCAGCGCGGAGTCGGGAGGATGGAGTCGAGCATCATCTGGTAGATGCAGCTCG
Source organism: uncultured Porphyromonadaceae bacterium (assembly GCA_945873625.1). Lineage (GTDB taxonomy): Bacteria > Bacteroidota > Bacteroidia > Bacteroidales > Muribaculaceae > Lepagella. The sequence continues at coordinate 9,638 of CAMCDS010000021.1, forward strand.
ACGTGAGTAGCTTCTTGTTGATTAGAGTGTCGATGTCGAGGCTGTCGGCTTCCGAAAAATACTGCATGTCTTCGATTTCGGCCACCGTTTTGGCCACCCCGAAGTCGCGCGCCACGAGGCAGCTGACTATGTTGGTCTCCGACGAGTCGGTGAGCGCGAGGAAGGCGTCCATGTCGCGCAGTTTCTCTTCGCGCAGCACGTCGAGGTCGCGGTAGTCGGCATTGACCACCGTAACGTTGCTGCCGGTGGCTTCGAGCAGCCTTCGGCACCGTTTCCGGTCGGGGTCGATCACTGTCAGGTCGCGCGGCGTCGTGAGGTTGGCGCATAAGACGCGTGTCATCTTTCCGGCCCCGGCCACCATCACTTTCCTTATATGGGGATTGGCCCGTCCGCATAGTCTCGCCAGCTCGGCCTCCTCACCTCCGGCGAGGGTGAACCACACCATGTCGCGCCCGAGGATTGTGTCGTCGCCGCGGGGTATGATTGTGTCGTTGCCCCGGCGTATTGCCGCCACGTGGAATCCGTGGACGCTCTTCCCGAACTCACGCATCGCCATTCCGTCGATAGGCGCTCCGGGTCGAATCTTGGCTCCGGCCACCACGATGGCACCGTCGTGGATAGAATAGCGGTTGCGCAGCCAGGCGTGGTCGAGCGTGGCGGCTATGGCCTTCGAGGCGAGATATTCGGGATAGACGAGGGTGTCGATTCCGAGACGCTGCATGAGATGCCTGCTGCCGGCGTCGATGAGTTCAGGATTGTCGATGCGTGCCATAGTCTTCACGGCTCCCATCGACTTGGCGAGCTGCGCGGACACGATGTTGGAATTGCCCCACGGGGTAACGGCCACGAAGAGGTCGCATCCGGCTGCTCCGGCCTCACGCAGGGCCGAGAGAGAGGTGGCCTCCCCCTCGAATGTCATGATATTGTGGCGCGAGTCCATGTCGGTAAGACGGTCGGTGTCGGTGCCCATCAGCACCACGTCCTGGTCTTCGCGCGACAGCTGGCGTGCGAGATGCGATCCGGTATCCCCGTCTCCGGCTATGATTATTTTCATTGCAGTTTGCGTTTGATGGCTCTCGGTATAAATTCTAAATGGCGCCCTACGGTTTTCATCAGTCCGTAATGATTGCTCATTATCCTGAAGCGTTCGGCGAGCGATGTCTTGTGGTTGTGTCCGGTGAGACCGTCGGCCAGATAGTGGATGGCGTTCATTCGGAGGTTTACGCACCGGCGCGGAGATGTCGCGGCCAGGCAGCGCACGGTCCAGTCGTAGTCGGCCGAGAAGCGGTAGGCGAGGTCGTAGTCGGGGGCCACCGAGCGGCGCACCATGAATGCCTGATGGCATACGAGCATCCCGTGGGAGAAACTTTCGAAAGTGAGTATCTCGGGTGCCGAGAGGTGGCGCGGGCCGATTACGTTGCGGTCGGCGTCCACGAGGAGCGTATCGGCATAGATGATGTCGGTCTCGGGCGAGGCAGCCTTCGCGTAGGCCTCCAGCACTCCGGCGTCGGCGAATGAGTCGCCGGCGTTGAGAAAGAGGATGTATTTCCCCCGGGCGGCGTGCAGCCCCTTGTTCATGGCGTCGTAGAGGCCGCGGTCGCGCTCGCTGATGATGCGTAGGTCGGGCAGCCCCTCGCGGCGGGCGAGAGTGAGGGTGTCGTCGGTCGAGGCTCCGTCCACTATCAGGTGTTCGAAATCCTTAAACGTCTGTTCCTTTACCGAGCGAAGGGTAGGGACTATCGTGCCGGCGGCATTGTATGTTACTGTTACAATAGAAATGAGCGGGTTCATTTTTGCGAGTCTTACAGAACACAAAATTATGAAAAACCTACCGTATAAAAAATTTTTTGCTCTATTTTTTTGCCGTGTGGAAATAAACGCCTAATTTTGCACCTGCAAAGGGTCGCGGCCCGCAAGGACGGCGGCTCTGTGCAAAACCCTAACTCGAACACAACTAACTTAAATCAACACAACTATGGCTTACGTAATTGGCGATAACTGTGTGGCTTGCGGCACCTGCGAGCCCGTTTGCCCCGTAGGAGCTATCACTCCCGGCGACATCTATCACATCAACCCCGACGAGTGCATCAGCTGCGGCAGCTGCGCTCAGGTCTGCCCCTCCGACGCTATCAGCGAGGGATAAACCCACAGGCGGAAACATCCCAAAATGCGTCTCTGTCGCTTCGGCGATGGAGACGCATCTGTTTTTTCGGGGAGGATGGCGGTTGCCGTCAGCGGTCGAACACGCGACGGCGGCGGGCTTTGGCCACTCCGCTCAGCCATGCCCGCACGTAGGCCATGCGGCTCAGCCTCCCTTCTCCCCCGGCCTCGCGCATTGCGTGGGCGGCCATCCTGAGCGGCCAGTCGATTGGATGGATATGGCTGATTATGGCTGCCTTCGCCTCGATGAAAGCCGGGTCGTTGCGCCTTCTGATGCCGGTGGAGTCGCCCGGGTGGAAACATACGGTGGCAGGCACGAAAGCGCAGCTCAGACCCTTGCGCATGGCCTCTTCGACGAAAAGGGCGTCTTCGCCCGAAGGGAAGAGGGAAGCCACGCCAAACCATGGGTTGAAGTCCACTCCCGCCCGTAAGGCGGCTTCACGCCGGAAGGCTATCTCCACGCAGCTCACATAGTAGTTGCGGGGCGCTTCGCGCAGGTCGCATTCCGCGTCGGGGTAGCGCTTCTCCTTGCCGTCGGTGGCATATCGGAATGTGAGCAGGTCGCGCTTGGGGCGGCTGTCGAAGGCTTCGATCACGCCCAGCAGCCCTTCGGGCGTGTAGCGGAGGTCGTCGTCGGCAGCCAGCACCAGCGGAGCCGTGGCTGCCGCGAGGCAGAGCTTCCGGTTGAGACCCGATCCGCGGGTAGCGCTCCTTTCTATCCGGAAGTCGTCGCGCTCAGCGAGTTCGCGGGGCATGTCGGCCTCTCCGTCGGGCATCTGCCAGCTCACGAGATACTCCACTCCCTCCACGCGGGGATAGCATCCGGCCGCCACCCGGCGTATACCCTCGGCACCGAACGTGCATATCATCACCTGCAGGCGTAGCTGAGCGCTCATCCGGCAAGTATCTTTTCAAGCCGCGCGGCAACGGCGTCGGCTTCGTGGTAGCGTCGCATGAACTCGCGACCGGCCTCGCCCCGCTCCTCCAGCAGCTGCGGCGAAGCTATCAGCCTGCGCAATTCTTCTTCAAGAGCCTCTTCGTTGTCGGGAGCCGCGCATACTGTCGGAACCTCCGCAGGGTCGGCTCCGAGGAAAGCCGCATATTCCGGCTGGGCACCCCCCACGGCCACGCATCCGGCCGCCATGGCGTCGAGGGCGTGGGGTCCGGGAGCATACGAGTTGCAGTTGTCGAACATTATCACAGGACGTTCCGGGTCGGCGGCGGCGAGACTCCCCTTCACGAGCGCGCAGTCGTCGGGCATTTCGGCCGCCAGACGCTCGGCCAGGTGGCGGAGCAGGTCGCGTCCGTAGAGCAGGTCGTCGTTCCAGCTGCCGGGCACCACGAGCTGCACCTTGCCGCTACGGCGGCGCTCCGGGGCGGCCGCTACCGGGCGGGGCGCCGGAAGAGCCGGAATTTCGCGTCCCCTTACAGCCTCGAAGATGGCCTGCGTCTCGGGTGAGGCCGCGGCCACGCCGGCGATGCGCGTGTGGAACCAGCGCACATAGTCGCGCCTGTCGCCTCCGAGCTGCGAGTATTCGGCCTCGGGCGTGCAGTCGGTCAGCGGCGTCTTGTCTTTCCCCGTGCGGAACGGCGAGAAGCGGAACATCTCCCCCTTGCGGCAGGCGTCCACATAGAAGAAATCGGGCTTCATGGCCGTCAGAAAGAGCTTGCCGTTGCTCTCTTCGAGGCGCCGGGTGATATAGGCCAGGCGTCCGGGGCGGAGGCTGAAATATTCAGGATGGTCCACCTGCACCACATCGTAGCCCGACAGACGCGGCAGCATCTGCATGAGCCGGTAGAGATATGTCATGCCGCCCAGCAGGCCCGAGGGCGGGTTGAGCCTGATGCTGCCGTTGCCGTCGGGCCCGGAGACCACGTCGGCCTGATGTCCGCGGGCGCGCAAAGCCCGCGCCAGAATCGAATGTATCTTCTGGTAATCGCCTATGAACAGGATTTTCATGGCGCAAAAGTAGGCATTTTTATTGAAAGTTTTGTAACTTTGCGCTATGAATCCTACTTTGACGGTAATCGTCCCCGTTTTCAACCGCGCCCATATTGTGAGGGATACCCTCGACAGTATCGCCCGCCAGCGGGTGGCGCCCGACTGTCTGATAGTGGTCGACAATAATTCCACGGATGCCTCGGCAGAGACCGTGAAGCAATGGATTTCAGAATACTCGGGTCCGATGCGGTGTGAGTTCGCCTCCGAGCCGAAGCCCGGCTCTGCCGCCGCACGCAACCGCGGTCTGGCGCTTGCCGACACCGAGCTTGTCAGCTTCTTCGATTCAGACGACAAGGTGCGCCCCGATTATGCGGAGTCGATAAAGGAAGCGTTCTCCTCCGACCCGCAGCTCGACCTCGTATACTGGGCGGTGAAGCATCATCCCATCGCCGGGCGTCCGCGCAGGCTGCGGTTCAGCTCGCGGGGCGACATAGCCTTTCAGATATTCCATTCCTTCCTTGCCACGCAGCGCTTCGCCGTGAAGCGCGACTTCTTCATCCGCGTCGAAGGGTGGGACGAGAGCGTATTCGTCTGGAACGACTGGGAGCTGGGCATCCGTATGCTGCTCCATCATCCGCGCATGCGCTCCATTCCGAGAGTGCTCGCCGACACCTACGCGCAGGCCGACAGCATCACCGGCCCGTCGTTCTTCTCGCGCCGCGAGAAGATAGAGTGGGCTCTTGGCCGTGCCGAGGCCGACATACGCCGCTATGCCTCTGCCGACCGTCTGCACCTGCTCTCGCTCCTCGACCTGCGCCGCGCCATCCTGGCCGGCCTCTACCGCCGCGAGGGGAACGAGGCCGCCGGCCGCCGTCTGCTCGCCGAGGCGGTGGAATCGGCCCGGCTTCTTCCCGGGGGAGAGCGTCTGGCCCGTCTCTGCCGCACGGCCGCCTCGCTCACGTCGCTCGGCATGCGCGGCGCCGACCGCCTCAGTCTGCTGGTCTGACGCGCCCCTGACTCGGCCCGACTCGCGAAATCAGCATAATAATCTGAGATTTATGTTAAAAAACTTGCATCAGGGGCGAAAAATGATTAACTTTGCGCCGCTTTAAGGTATATGCCTGCTGAAAGTGGTGGCATCGTTTTGATTGTCAGATTGATACGAAGCCTTGTTCCGACAATCGCGGATATGCCTTGACGCAAGAGATAACCAACACCATTTATTAACCCTTTTTTTCAGGTGTCCCCGGCCGGATATGTTCCGGCCAGTCCGTCTTCCGGACGCGGAGCGGCGCCTGAGCCCAATTTTTAATGAGCGAAACAGTTCAGACCCCTATCGAGAATTTCGATTGGGATGCCTACGCAAGTGGCGAAACCATCGGATCGAAGAGCCGTGAGGAAGTAAAGAAAACTTACGAAGAGTCTCTTAAGACGGTGAAAGACAATGAAGTGGTAACCGGCCGCGTGAAAGCCATCTCGAAGCGCGACGTTCGTGTCGACATCGGCATGAAGTCGGATGCCATCATCCCCATCAGCGAATTCCGCTACAACCCCGACCTCAAGGAGGGCGACGAAGTAGAGGTATTCATTGAAACCCTCGAAGACAAAAACGGTCAGCTCCGCCTCTCCCACAAGAAGGCCTGCCAGACCCGCAGCTGGGACCGCGTCAACCAGGCTCTGGAGAACGACGAGGTCATCAAAGGCTATGTCAAGAGCCGCACCAAGGGCGGCATGATCGTCGACGTATTCGGAATCGAGGCCTTCCTGCCCGGTTCGCAGATCGACGTTCGCCCCATCCGCGACTACGACGTATTTGTCGACAAGACAATGGAATTCAAGGTCGTAAAGATCAATCAGGAATACAAGAACGTGGTAGTGAGCCACAAGGCCCTCATCGAGGCCGAGCTCGAAGCCCAGAAGCGCGAGATCATCTCGAAGCTCGAGAAGGGTCAGGTGCTCGAAGGCAAAGTCAAGAACATCACCGCCTACGGTGTGTTTGTTGACCTCGGCGGCGTCGACGGTCTCGTCCACATCACCGACCTCAGCTGGGGCCGCGTAAGCGATCCTCACGAGGTAGTGGAGCTCGACCAGGACATCAAGGTGGTGATCATCGACTTCGACGACGAGAAGAAGCGTATCGCCCTCGGCCTCAAGCAGCTTCAGCCCCATCCCTGGGATAGCCTCACGCAGGACATCAAGGTCGGCGACCATGTCAACGGCAAGGTTGTGGTCATGACCGACTACGGTGCATTCGTAGAGGTTCAGCCCGGTGTGGAAGGTCTCATCCACGTAAGCGAGATGAGCTGGAGCCAGCACCTCCGCAGCGCTCAGGACTTCCTCAAGGTAGGCGACCAGGTAGAGGCAGTGGTCCTCACCCTCGACCGCGAGGAGCGCAAGATGAGCCTCGGCATCAAGCAGCTCAAGCCCGATCCCTGGGAGAACATCGAAGAGAAGTATGCCATCGGCAGCCGCCACACCGCCAAGGTGCGCAACTTCACCAACTTCGGCGTGTTCGTAGAGATCGAGGAGGGCGTAGACGGCCTCATCCACATCTCCGACCTCTCCTGGACCAAGAAGATCAAACACCCCAGCGAGTTCACTCAGGTGGGCAACGACATCGAGGTGCAGGTGCTCGAGATCGACAAGGACAACCGTCGCCTCAGCCTCGGCCACAAGCAGCTTGAAGAGAACCCCTGGGAGGTATTCGAGACTATCTTCACCGTTGGCTCGATCCACGAGGGCACCGTCATCGAGGTTATCGACAAGGGCGCAGTGATCCAGCTCGAATACGGCGTTGAAGGCTTCGCCACTCCGAAGCACCTCGTCAAGGAAGACGGCACTCAGGCCAAGCTCGACGACAAACTCAACTTCAAGGTAATCGAGTTCAACAAAGACCAGAAGCGCATCATCCTCAGCCACAGCCGCATCGCCGAAGACGCCAACAAGGCCGAGGCACGTGCCGCAAAGGCCGCCAAGCGCGCTCCGCGTCGCGAGCGTGAGGAAGAGCAGGTAGCAGCTCCGCAGATCGAGAAGACCACTCTCGGCGACCTCGGCGCTCTTCAGGCTCTCAAGGAGCAGATGCAGAAAGCAGAGAAGAAGGGCTGATAATCCTATCAGACCTGTCTGACTCCCGATATGGCGGGGAGACCGGAGCGTTCCGGCCTCCCCGCTCTGTGTTCGGACCGATACGCGGAGCCTGGGGCAAACCCGGAGGTGCCCGCAGGCGTTTTAACCGGGAAGGGGGCGGTGTGTCCCCGTCTTACCAAAACTCCGCATTATGATTGAGAAGATTTCCAACAGGCTTAAGCATTTCTTCCACGTGGTGAGCAACATCCGCCCGATCGTGTGGATTGCCCTCTACGTGGCCCTCGTGCCGGTGTTTGCCCTCATCTACTGGTGGCTCCCCGACTCGCAGTTCAGAATCCCCGACAGCGCCGGCACCGATTTCGGCTCGTGGGTCTATTACAGCATCGTAACCATCACCACTCTCGGCTTCGGCGACTACACCCCGGCCCACGGCTGGGCACAGGCCGTAACGGCAGTGGAAGTGATGTGCGGATTGATATTCCTCGGATTCTTCCTCAACGCCGTCGGCTCAATGAGGTCGGAAATCGACGTGGAGTCGGAGCTGGAGAAGCAGCGGCGCGTGCATGAGGCCACAGAGACCGAGAAGCTGCTCCGCAACATCCCGGTAATCCTTCATAAGCTCAACCTCTTCATGGCCTACTGCTATGCGGTAACCACCCCGCTGGCCGACCGCACGGCCGGGAAGAAGCTCGAGTTTGATCCCGACTTCAGCTTCTCCGACATGCGCGACCTCTACAAGCCCTCACACATCCCGGCCGACCGCACGATGCGTCCGGCAGTCGAGGGGCTGCTCAGGAGCTCGGCCGACACGAGCCTCTTCCTCGACTCGCTGCAGACGCGAATCGACATGACGCTGTGGCCCGACCTGCTCAACGAGTGCTTCGCCTTCGTGGCCGAGTGTCAGATGTTTTCGTCGACCGATGCCATCGTCGGGCATCCGCAGAGGCTGGCCCGCAAGATGGGCGACGTCTCCGACAAGGTGGCCGAGACCCGCATCGCCGACTCCATTCAGCAATGGAAGGGGGGCATGGAGATTTCGGAAGACAACCCGATGAATCCGTTTATCGAGCTGAACTCGTATATCCGCGACAATGGCTCGCGGGCCGCGGCCATCGAGGCGTCGCTGAGCGAAATAGCAGCCAAAAGCCGGCGGCAGGATTTGGAGGTTAGCCCGAAATAGACTATCTTTGCGCAAGAAAGAGACAGACAATGATTGAAGACAATATAATTACAGAAGAACAGAACGAACGTACGGTGCTCGTCGGACTCGTGACGCAGCAGCAGAACGAAAGCAAGGCCAACGAGTATCTCGACGAGCTGGCCTTCCTCGCCCGCACGGCCGGCGCCGAGCCCGAAAAGCGGTTTCTGCAGAAGCTCGACTATCCCAATCCGCGCACTTACGTAGGCACGGGAAAGCTCGAGGAGATACGCAACTACGTTGAGGATAACGAGATAGGTCTCGTGATTTTCGACGACGACCTCAGCCCCAAGCAGGTGAGCAACATCGAAAAGGAGCTGAAGGTGAAGATTCTCGACCGCACGAGCCTTATCCTCGACATATTCGCCAAACGCGCGCAGACGGCCACGGCACGCACGCAGGTGGAGCTGGCCCAGTATCAGTATCTGCTTCCGCGCCTGACCAGGATGTGGACCCACCTCGAGCGTCAGCGCGGCGGCATAGGCATGCGCGGCCCGGGCGAGACCCAGATCGAGACCGACCGACGCATAATCCTCGACAAGATCTCGCGCCTTAAAAACGAGCTCAAGGATATCGACAGGCAGAAGAGCATACAGCGTAAAAACCGGGGCAAGCTCACGCGCGTGGCCCTCGTAGGCTATACCAATGTCGGGAAGTCGACGCTTATGAACGTGCTGAGCAAAAGCGAGGTGTTTGCCGAAAACAAGCTTTTCGCGACGCTCGACACGACGGTGCGCAAGGTGGTGATTGACAATCTCCCCTTCCTGCTCACCGACACCGTCGGCTTCATCCGCAAGCTCCCGACCCATCTTGTCGACTCCTTCAAGTCGACGCTCGACGAGGTGCGCGAGGCCGACATACTGGTGCATGTGGTCGACGTGAGCCATCCGCAGTTCGAGGAGCAGATCGAGGTGGTCAACCGCACGCTCCGCGAGGTATGCGGCGCGAGCGACAAGCCGATGATAATGGTTTTCAACAAGATCGACGCATTCTCATATACCCCCAAGGACGAGGACGACCTCACGCCGCGTACACGCGAGAACATCCCGCTCGAGGAGTTCAGGCAGACGTGGATGGCCAGGATGAACAACGACTGCGTCTTCATCTCGGCAAAGCAGCGCACCAACATCGACGAGCTCAAGCGCATGCTCTACGACAAGGCGCGCGAGATTCATGCCGAAAGGTTCCCCTACAACGATTTCCTTTACCAAAAATACGACGAAGATGGCGAAATCAGATAGCCCGGCCCTGCGCAGCCCCGAATGGTGGGAGATACGCCGCCTTGAGGCGGCCGGATGCACGGCCGACGACTGGGAGCAGGTGATGTTCGGACCCGACACCGACTTCTCGCTCATACGCAACGTCGCCTTCCGCGGGCAGGTGTCGGTCAGCGGACTGCGCCGCAGACCCGGGCGGCCCGACGCCGGCATCGATTCCGCCGTGCTCGAAAACTGCTCGATAGGCTCCGACCCCTGCATACGCAATGTCGGGGTGGCGCTGCGCGGCTATGAGCTGGGCGACGACGTTACCGTGGTCAACTGCGGCCTCCTCGAATATGAGGCCGAGGCGCCCTGCGGTGTCGGCACTCAGGTCAACGTGCTCGACGAGACCGGCTCGCGCCCTGTCAGCATCTATCCCGGCCTCTCGTCGCAGCTCGCCGAGCTTGCCGCCCGGCTGCCGCGCTGGGCCGAGACCACGCTTCATCCCCTCGTGGAGAGCCATCTCGAGACGCACCAGCTCCCCGGCCTTATCGGCGACGGGGCGCGGATTGTCAACACGCGCCTGATGCGCAACGTGTTTGTAGACCGCGAAGTGTGTGTCGAAGGTGCCTCCGAGCTTATCGACGGGGCAGTAGTCAACAATGCCGCGCCAGGCCGCGCCCTTGCCCGAATAGGTGCCGACGTCAAGGGCAGCCACTTCATTGTGGAAGACGGAAGCGTGGAAGGCGGCTCGGTGATGGTCAATGCCTACGTGGGCCAGGGTGCCCGTCTCGACAAGGGATTCACGGCCCACGACTCGCTCTTCTTCGCCAACTCCAACTGCGAGAACGGCGAGGGGTGTGCCCTCTTCGCCGGTCCCTACACCACCACGATGCACAAGTCGACGCTCCTCATCGGCGCCCTCACGGTGTTCATGAACGCCGGCAGCGGCTCCAACCAGAGCAACCACCTCTACAAGATGGGTCCCGTGCACTGGGGCATAATGCAGCGCGGCGTGAAGACGTCGAGCGGAAGCTACGTGATGTGGGGAGCAAAGATCGGAGCGTTCTCTCTCCTCGTGGGGAGCCACAAGATGCACCCCGACAGCTCCGAATTCCCCTTCTCATATCTCTTCGGCGACGAGAGGGGGGGCACCATCGTGGTGCCCGGCATCATGCTGCGCAGCAGCGGCCTGATGCGCGACGAGAAGAAATGGCCCCTGCGCGAGCGCCGGGGAAAGCGAAAGATGCCGCTGCACGACCGCGTCAACTTCGAAGTGTTCAACCCAGTTACGGTCGGAGCCATGGCGCGCGCCCTTCCCCTGATAGCCGAACTGCGCAAGCGTCCGGCCGACGACGACCGTTTCGTGCGCTACAAAGGCCTGAAACTTCGCGTCAGTAACCTCGAGCGTGCCGCGCGCTTCTATTCGCTCGGCATCTGCAAGTATCTGAAAACCAAACTCGGCGACGCCCCCTTCCCTCATTCCGACGCTGAGGAGACGGAGGAATGGATCGACCTTTCAGGCCAATTCGTAAGCCGCTCGTGCGTAGACCGCGTGCTTAAAGCTCCGACGCTACGCGACATGGAGGCCATACTCACCGACTTCTTCGACCGCTACACCGAGCTGGAGATGGAATGGATAGCCACAGCCCTGCGCGACTGGGCCGACCGCTCGCCGGCCGAGATTGAGGCCGGTGCCCTTGAGTTTGACCGTATGGTGGAGGAAGACCGCAAGGGGTATCTCGAAAGTCTCGCCGACGAAAACGCCATGCTCTCGCTTTTCTAAGCTACATATATCTATTGATTTTCAGAAGCTATTTATGACTTCACGCGATGTAACAGCAGGGCTTGCGCCCCGGTTCGGCAGAGGCGAGGCCTCTGCCCTGACCGAACTCATGCTCCACGCCCTCAAAGGGTGGAGCCGGACAGATATGCTCATCCACGACGACGAGCAGCTTTCGCCCTTTATCGAGGAAAGCATCCGCTCGATGACCGCCCGTCTGGAAAAGGGGGAACCCATACAGTACATCACCGGGGAGGCATACTTCTACGGGCTATGGTTCCACGTAGACCCGCGCGTGCTGATTCCGCGTCCGGAGACGGCGGAGCTGGTAGACATGATAGCCGACCTCTACCGCGACCGGACCGACCTGCGGGTGCTCGACATAGCCACCGGCTCGGGGTGCATAGCGATAGCCCTCGCTCGCACTCTGAAATTCGCGCAGGTAGAGGGGCTCGACATCTCGTCGGCCGCCCTAATGGTGGCCCGGGAAAACGACAGGGCGCTCAAAGCCGGAGTGAGGTTTTTTGAAGCCGACATGGCCGGATATGTTCCCGACGAGGACAGCTTCGACATAATGGTGAGCAATCCCCCTTACATCGACGATAGCGAGAAAGGGGAAATGGAGCCGACAGTGAAGGATTACGAGCCTTCCGGTGCCCTTTTCGTGCCCGACGCCGACCCGCTGATCCATTATAAAGAGATAGTGAGGATAGCGCTCCGTGGCCTTAGGAAGGGCGGTCGCCTCTTCCTCGAGATCAATCCGCGTCATGCCGATGCCATGGCCTCGCTCCTTGAAGGCGAAGGATTCTCGGATGTGGAGATTTCGCTCGACATACACGGCCGCAAACGTTTCGCCTCAGCCCGGAAATGATACGCAGGAAACCCCTCACCGACGAGCAGGCGCTCCTGAAGATGATGGACCTCTGCGCGCGCAGCGAGCAGTCGACGGGCGAGATTCGCCTCAAGCTCATCCGGAAGGGTATATCCGGCCCGAGGGCCGACGCCATCATCGGCCGCCTCGTGGCCGACCGGTTCGTCGACAATGCCCGGTTTGCCCGCGCCTTTACCGCCGACAAGGTGAGGTTTGCCTTGTGGGGACGGCGAAAGATACGCATGGCCCTTGCCGCCAAAGGGATAGAGGCTGCCGCCATTTCGGCGGCGCTTGCCGGAATCGACGAAGACGAATATGCCGAAGCGCTGATGAAAGCTGCCCGGGGCAAGGCGAGGGGAGTGGACATGGCCGACTATGAGGAGCGTGTGCGCCTTTACCGGTCGCTTGCCTCGCGTGGCTACGAGCCCGAGGCAATAGCGCGGGTCATAGCGAGGCTGAAAACCGAGGCGTCGGGCCGATGAAACGCCTTCTGCGTTCAATCGGCGTAGCGGCGAAGGGGATTGCCGAGGTTATGGCTCCCGACTACTGCCGCCTGTGCGGCGGACACCTTGCCGAAGGGGAGCGGCTGATATGCAATCTATGCCGTATCCGGCTCCCGGCCACCGACTTCCACCTAATCCCCGACAACGCCATGACGGTACGCTTCGCCGGCGAGCCGGGGATAGTGCGTGCCACAGCTCTGTTTCATTACGTGCGCGACACCCCGCTCGCACTTGCAATCCATGATTTCAAATACAACGGCGTTCCCTCGCTGGCCCTTGAGTTCGGTCGCGAGATGGGACGCAGGCTGCTTCCGACAGGATTCCTCTCGGATGTCGACCTGTTGATGCCCGTGCCCGTCCATTTCCTCAAACGCATGAGGCGAGGCTACAACCAGACCGACTATCTGGCGCGCGGACTCTCGGAAATATCAGGAATACCCGTAGCCGGCAACCTTTACGCCGGCCGTCCGCACAAGACGCAGACCGGTCGCACCCTCGTGCAGCGCGAGGCCAACACCGCAGGAGTCTTCGCCGTGCGCCACCCAGAGACCCTCGCCGGGCATCACGTGCTTCTGATAGACGACGTATGCACCACCGGCTCTACGCTCAAGGCCTGCGCCCGCGCCCTGCTCGCCGCGCGCCCCGACCTCCGCTGCTCCATCGCCACCCTCGCCGCCGCCCCGCGGCTTTAACGGCATTTAACCGGCGACTGCAGGATTATTGCAGCCGCCGGCAGTAATTTTGCGGTATCAAAAAGACAAAGTTATGAATACCGCTGTTTCTTCATCATCACGCATACCGGGAATCCGCACTTCGCGCGGCATCTATCCCTATCGTCCCGCAACTTCCCCCTCGCGACGCGATCCGGCTCCTATCCGCTTCGGCGACGAGCTGTATGTACGCCTCCGTTTCGACGACGGCTCGGAACTCTCGATGGCCACCAACCGGGCGGCTGACATGAGCGAGCTGACCGGTGAGGTGCGGTTTGCCTTCCGCCGGCGCAGGGGACTCGTGAAGATGACCGTGCGCAACGCCACGCGCGGATGGACCGCCTGCCGTCCGCTGATGCTCTACGGCGAAAGCTATCCTGCCGGTGCCGGATGGAGGGCGGCGGCTGTCTGACGCGCCATTGTGTCAGCGGTAGCGGCTGCGGAACTCCGAGGGTGAAAGCCCCGTGCGGCGCTTGAAGTATTTGCCGAAAAACGACTGGCTGGTGAAATTGAGCAGCGACGAGATCTCCTGCACTGTCTGGTCGGTGGTCTTGAGGAGCACTTTGGCTTCCATCGTCACGTAGCTTTCGATCCATTCGCCTGCCGTACGCCCCGATGTGGCCTTGGCCACGTTCGAGAGGTGTTTGGGCGTGATGCAGAGGTGTTCGGCATACCATGCCACTTCGCGCCGCTCGCGGAAGTTCTCGCTCACGGCTATTATGAATCGGGCCATTATCTCCTCCTTTCGGTTGCGGTGGAACATGCTGTCGCCGGCTTTGGCGTGGTGGATGTCCATCATCTCGAAGAGGGCGGCCTGAAGCATGCACATCACCTTGCGCTGCAGGAAGGGTGTGCGCGGGCCGTTGAGTTTTGTCTTGAGAAAGGTGAAGAATCCGTGGAGGGCGGCGGCCTCCTCTTCGGTCAGGTGGGTTACGGGTTCGGTGCGGTGGTGGATGAGCAGCGGAAGCAGGTCGGTAAGTTTCGGAAGCACGTCTTCCACCACGTGGCGCGAGCAGGCGAGTATGTTGGCCCTCGCCCCGTCTTCGTATGAATAGAGGTGCACATAGTTCTTAGGCTGGATTATTACCAGGGTGTTGGTTTTCACGTCGTATTCCCGCAGGTCGATGCCGATGCGCCCCTTTCCGGCGGTGCAGAGCAGTATGAGCAGCGCGTCGACCCTTGCGGGCAGCACTACCTTCGATTTGTCGACTTCCCAGTCCTGCACCACTACTATCTCTTCGTCGAGGTTGACGTTGTTCACTTTCCGGGCCATCCCCTGCAGCGTCAGCTCGTTCACTTCCTGTCTGTGTGTCGGATTCTCTTCCATAAGGTGTGTTTAAGACGCGAAAGTAATAAAAAACGGGCATAATACTGGCCTTTCGGTCATAAAAATTCCGATAGAGGCCAATAAAGGCGTTATTTTTTCCAAAAGGAGGGTGAGAGAAGGGCAAGGACGGTGAAAAGCTCGAGGCGTCCGGTGAGCATCAGCGCCGAGAGCATCCATTTGGCTCCGGCCGGAATCCCGGCATAGCTTCCGCCGGTGGCTCCGTAGCCGAGGCCGTTGTTGCCGATGCACGATACGGAGGCGAATAGCGAGTCGGTGAAACTGTAGCCGCAGGCGGCGAGCACGGCCGTGGTCGCGAACGTGAGGGATAGGTAGATGGCGAGGAAGGCCCAGACGCGCGTGAGCTGGGCCGGCGGAATCTGCCTGCCGTTTATCTCTACGCGGGTGAGGCGGTTGGGGAAGAGCGTGCGCGTTACTTCGTTGACGGCGCCCTTGAACATGGCGGCGATGCGGTCGATCTTGATGGCTCCGGTGGTCGATCCGGCACAGGCTCCGGTGAGCATCATGAAGAATACCGCTGTCAGCGCGAGCGGGCCCCATCCGGCGAAGGGGGTGTAGGAGAATCCCGTGGTGGTGATGGCCGAGCCGATGAGGAAGAGGGGTTCGAGCACCCATCCCGCGACGCCGGCGGCGGGATCGCAGAGTATGCGTGAGACGACAATAAGCAGATAGATGGCGGCCATGATGCCGATATAGGCGCGCAGCACTGTGTTGCGCATGAAGGCGCGCACTCCGCCGTGGAGCAGGCCGTAGAGGAGGGTGAAGCTCACGCCTCCTGTCATCATGAAGAGGGTGATCACCCATGCCACGTATTCGCTTCCGAATCCGGCTATGCTTGCGTTGCGGGTCGAGAATCCTCCGGTGGAGAGCGTGCTCATGGCCTGGCACGCGCTCTCGAAGGCGTCGAGCGGACCGGCAAGGAGCAGCAGGGCCAGCAGCAGGGTGAGGGCGCTGTAGACCTCCCACAGCGACCTTGCCGTCTGACGGATGCGCGGATGCAGCTTGTCGTGGCTGATGCCGGTCATCTCGGCGTTGAACATCGAGATGCCCCCGTCCTGATTGAGCGCCGGGAGCACGGCGAGGATGAAGAGTACTATCCCGAGTCCCCCTATCCATTGCGTCAGGCTGCGCCAGAGGAGGAGTCCGTGGGTCTGCGACTCCACGTCGGCTATCACGGTGGCGCCGGTGGTAGTGAATCCGCTCATGGTCTCGAAAAAGGCCGATGCCACGTCGGCCTGCAGCGGCCCGAGCGCGAAAGGAATCATTCCGAACGCCGAGAAGAGGATCCAGACGAGGGTGGTGAGCAGAAAGGCGTCGAGGCGTGCCAGCCGTGTGGGGCACCCTTTCATCGACAGGGCTGCGGCTCCCCCGGCGAGGGCGGCTGCGGCCGAGGCCGTGAGGAAGGTCCACCAGTCGTCTTCGCCGTAGGCGAGGCTCACGCCGAAAGGGATGAGGAGAAAGAGTGCTTCGATGAGCAATAGCCATCCAAGCACTCTGAATACTGTAGAAAACCGCAGGTTTGAGTTCATACAGTCGTTTCCTGGTTATTTCTGTATATTTTCCTTACGCACGTCTGCCGGTCAGTAGGCGGCTATGAGTTTCATCCCCTGCTCGCTGAGCACGCTTTCGAGCTCATAAAGGAAGAAGGGCACCTCTATCTCGCCCGATGAGTAGGGGGCGATTTCGTAGACACCGTAGACGAACGTCAGTCCCTCGGGGGTTACGCGAAACTGTGCGGGGATGCCGATCTGGTTTCTTTCGACCATGATGTCGTCGTAGCCGGCGAGCTTCTCGCGGAGCATCTCGGTGAGCTTCTGCTCATATCCGGGCTTCATTATCGAGGCGAGGGTAAGGATCTGGTTGTTGCGCAGCGAATAGTTGATGAAGCGGTTGGCATACATGCCGTGGGCCGCGCCGCAGGGGTATTCGCCTGCATAATCCTGCCATACGATGATGTAGGGGGTGGTCATCGCTATGCTGAGGTAGTTGTAGTTCTCGCCGCAGGCCGCCGTTGAGTCGGGGAGGTCGGTGAGCTTCCATTCGGCGCCGATACGGGGGGCGGCTACGCCCGGCGAGGGGAATTCCACTCCGGCCAGGCTCTGCAGCGTGTCGCGCAGCGGCTTGATGTCGGTGCTTCCGATCTTGACGGGGAGCACGCCCTGTCCTCTCGTCAGCAGATATTTGGCTCCGGGGAGGTCGACGATCGAGTCGAGCTTCACGGCTTCCGCTATTTTCGAGAAGCTATACGTTTCAAACTCAATAGAGTGGTTTTCCTCTTTTGTTTCCTTGGTCTTGTCGGAGCCGCATGAGGCGAGGGCCAGCATTGCGCAGGCCGCTCCGAAGATCGATAATGATTTCAGTTTCATTTCAATGGGTTATATTATTCAGTTAAAATGACATGATGCCCGCCGCGGGCGGACAGGTGTGGACAAAGGACGCTCACCAGCCTCCCGAGGCTCCGCCGCCTCCCGAAGAGCCGCCGCCGAAACCTCCGCCGAAGCCGCCTCCGCCGCCTCTGCCTCCCGAGCCGAGCACACTGCCCACGGCAGCGGCGGCGAGAAGGGCGCCGGAGTCGTCCTTTTTGGGTATAACGTATGAAACGCCATTTTGATGATTGCAGTATTCACATTTATATGTTTTCACACCGTGGCCGGCCTGGCGGGTGGTAGGGGGAATGACGGTCTTGTCGCACACCAGATGGTAGGCCACCGTGCCGCAATGGGGGCAGGGGGAGTATTTGGTCTGCTGTCGGGGGAAGGCGAAGCGCTCGATGGTGCCGCATTTCGGACATTCCCATACGTCATAGTCCACGGTGTCGAGGCGTTCCTCAAGATCCTGCGACGGGCTGAGGAGCTGGTTGTCTTCCTCCTCGCCGAGACGGCGCATACGGGCTCCGCAGGTGTCGCAGCGCAGACGGCTGTTGCGGTTGACGCAGTAGAGGAGTAGCGCGAGCAGGGCTGTGATGATTCCGGCTCCGAGCGAGCAGAGGGCAAGCGTCCAGTAGACCGGGAGCCGCTTCTTCCATCCGGACGCGCGTCCGTACTTGTCGAGCTTGCGGAAGCGGATGATGTCGCAGATGAAGAGCACTGCCGAGGTGAGAAACACGAGCAGCACGATGTAGCCGATCACTTCGCTCACCGAGTCGGAGTCGAGCGTCTTGATGCCCGGCCCCTTCTGCGAGCTGCGGAGTTCGTCGGCGTAGGCCGGGTCGGTGATTACGCGGGCCAGCTCGGCGGTGGCTCCGTCGACAGCGGCGTCCACGTTCCCCTCCTTCATGGCCGGCACGATGGTGCCTCTGATTATCCGCGAGGCCAGCTCGTCGGTTACCACGCCTTCCATGCCGTAGCCTGTCTCGATGCGCGCGGCTCTCGCGCCGGGCGAGATTACGAGCAGCAGGCCGTTGTCTCTGTCGCGTTTGCCTACGCCCCAGTCGGCAAACAGGCCTGTGGCATACTCTTCGATGCTCATGTCGCCGATTTCGGGCACTACGGCCACGGCCACCTCGGCGGTGGTGCCGGCGCGCAGGTCGGAGAGGCGGGCGTTGACCCTCGCCTTCGTCTCGGGCGATAGCGCTCCGGCCGGGTCGGCGATGAAGTCGCGGGCGTCGGCGAGGTTGGGATTGGGGGGATAGCCCTGCGCGGCGGCGGCGAGACACGCGGCGGCGAGAATCAGCAGGGCGAGTATCTGTCTTGTCTTCATAATGTCGTTTGTTTCAATGATTCAGACCGCAGGCAGGCTGTGGCCGTTCAGTTTGCGGAAGAGGTCGAGGGCATAGACGTCGGTCATGCCCGAGATGTGGTCGAGCGCGCTCTGGATGCGGCCGTAGACGGTCGGAGCATGCACGTCGTATTGCTTGGGCACCTTCTCGAGCAGCAGGCGCGAGAAATTGCGTCCGGGGTTCATCACGGCCTCCGTGAGGCATTGCATCAGATAGGTGAGGATGCGGTTGCCGGCAATCTCGATGTCGACCACTTCGGGAGCGCGGTAGATCTTCTCCCACGCCTTGGCGGTGCAGGCACGGTAAGCCTCGCATAGCGTCGGGCGCAGATGCTCCACCAGTCCTCCGCGCATGGTGCCGGCGAGGATTGAGGCCTCGTTGTCGACAAACACCCGGGCGCAGTCGTCGACCATAGCGCCTATCACCTTCGAGCGCAGGTAGGCCACCCGCTCGTTGGGGTCGCTCAGACGCAGCATCGAGTCGGCCGTTCCCCCTCGCTCGGGCTCGGCGAAGAAGGAGAGGAAGAGGGAGGTAACCTCTTCGTTGCTTACTATCTTGAGCTTATGGGCGTCTTCGAGGTCCATTATCTGATAGCAGATGTCGTCGGCCGCCTCCATGATGTGGACCAGCGGATGGCGGGCATAGAGTCCGGGTGCTATCTCGGGAATGCCCAGCTCCGAGGCCACCTTGCGCCATACGTCTTCTTCCGACTCGAAATAGCCGAACTTCCCCTTCTCGCCGGCCAGCAGCGACGAATGGGGATACTTCACAATCGAGGCGAGGGCGCTGTAGGTCATGGCGAAGCCACCCTCGCGCCGGCCTACGAACTGATGCGTCAGCAGTCGGAACGAGTTGGCGTTGCCCTCGAAATTGATGAAGTCGGCCCATTGGCGTTCCGTGAGCTGCGGCTTCAGGACCAGTCCGTCGCCTTCGCTGAAGAAGGTGGAGATGGTCTTCTCGCCCGAGTGGCCGAAGGGGGGATTGCCGAGGTCGTGGCAGAGGCAGGCAGTGGCCACAATGTCGCCGAGGTCGAGAAGCCGGTCGGCCCAGGGCTCAGAGCGGTGTCTCTCGCGCAGGAGCGAGCTGACGGCGTTGGCGAGCGATCTCCCTACCGACGATACTTCAAGGCTGTGGGTCAGGCGGTTGTGGACGAAGATGCTGCCCGGGAGGGGAAACACCTGCGTCTTGTTTTGCAGCCGGCGGAAGGGCGACGAGAAGATCATGCGGTCGAAGTCGCGCTGAAAGCTGCTGCGGGTATGGTGGTGAGGGTCGTGGTAAGCCTCCAGCCCCAGGCGCCGGGCCGAGACGAGGCGTCCCCAGTCCATGGGCTGGCCGGGTGTGGGGCTGTCGGTATGTCGGATTGTGTCTCCCATTGATTTCGATTGAAGCGCAGACCTTGTGGCTCCGCGGCTACAAAATTAATGAATTGCCGCCTACTAAACGCAACAAACGGCGAAAACTTTTGCAGGATTCGGAAAAAACTTATATCTTTGCAGTCGAAAGCGGCGCCGGCGCTCATGGAGGAGACCATGCAGGCGGGGCGCGCAAGGATGCAGAAATGGTGGAATGGTAGACACGAGGGACTTAAAATCCCTTGCCCTTAAAGGGGCGTGTGGGTTCGAGTCCCACTTTCTGTACTAAAGCATCGGCAGCCCTCCGGACATTTCCGGCAGGGTTGCTTTTTTATGTGCGTGCCGATTCGGGCACGATGTGGCCGCGCCGCTTCTCGAAGGCTATGTAGCCGGCGCTGAAGAGCCCGAGAACCACCAGGGTGGCCGCCCTGAATCCCCACACCACCATCGAGAACGACGCGCCGTCGGTGTAGCCTACGCCGAAGAGTGTCAGCGAATAGGTTACGGCCACATTCCACGGGCCCAGTCCGCCGTTGGACGGAATGGCGATGCTGAACGACCCGAAGACAAACGCCACCAGTCCGGGCACAAGCCCCCACAGGCTCCCGGGCTGCGTTATCAGCTCGCGGGTGAACGGGAAGGCGAAGAAGCAAATATACGTCTCAAGGTAATAGCATATCCAGATGGCGGCCGTAAGCAGCAGATACATCGGTATACCCTTCATGCGGAACATTACAGCGAACGACCGCCAGAGGTTTCTCACCGTCGACGTGATGCCGGCCATGAAGCGCCTGTCGCGGAAAGCTATGCCGCCAACCACGCAGATGGCGGCAAGCACGCCGATGCCGACCCATAGCCAGGGATTGCTTATGATATTGAGCAGCCACTCCCCGAGGCGATAGTGCTGCAGGAACGCCACCATCTTGTCGTGGGCAAGCGCAAGGGCGAGCGCGAAGAGCAGCAGAATGGCCACGGCGTCGGAGAAACGGTCGCCGAGGTCGGTGCCTACCACGGTCGACACCTTCGCCCCTTCTTTTCGGGCCATGAAGAGGCACCGCCACGTCTCGCCCAAAAGCGGAAAGAGAAGGTTGAGGGCGTAGGCTCCGAAAATCGACACACTCTCTACCATCACCGAGACGCGCTTCAGTCCTGCGCCACGCAGCTGTATGCCCCAGCGTATACCTCTGAAAATGTGGGAAAAGACCGAGATGACCATCATTGCTGCCACCCACCAGAAATCACATTCGCGGCTCACGATGTCGCGCATCTGCTCTATGTCGACCTTCGACATCAGCCACATTACCATCCATACGGATATGCCGATCGGAAAGACAATCTTGAAGGCAGTGGACAGCGCGTGGCGCCACTCCGGCTTCTTGCCCGGAGCAGCCTTCTCGGAGGCCGTTTTACTCAGCGTAGCCTTGTCGGGGATAGTTTTGCTCTCTATATCTTTGTCAGTCATCTCATCATGCGTTTTGCAATTAAAACGCGTGATTGCAGACTACTGTTCGCCCCGCCTCGCACTCACTCCCACCCGCCGGTAGCCTCTACCCCCGGGCGGATTCTTTGCTGACGGATGCAACCCGCCTCCGGGGGTTGTATGTGAGGGTATATGGGTATCCCCACGTAGACTCGCTCTCGCTCGTCAACGTGGGGCTATTGAAGATGTAACCTCCTCCGGAGGTATCCCAGCGTCCGCCAACCTCCGAAGTAACTCCGACGTCAGCCGACCTCCGGACGTACTGTCAGTGTCAGCTCAACCTCCGGACCTACTGCCTGCGTCCGCTCAACCTCCGGAGGAGGTTGCCTTTTCAATAGCCCTATGTTAACGAACGCAGTGAGGTACATGGGGTATACTCCCCACCGCGTAAAAACAACCCCCGGAGGGCGGTTGCATCTACCCGCCTACGCCCGATTATCCCCCCGGATTAGAGGAATCAAAGGAGTCCGCTGATTCCGCACGCATGGATTACCGGTTTAACTAATCGCGATTTTGGACAATAATGGTTTATATCCGCCCGTAGGGACGCACCCTCGGTGCGTACAAAAACGAAACACCGTATCCCGATACGTCCGAAAATGTATTCGCGAACACAAGGACGCACCGATGGTGCGTCCTTACGCAGCCGGCAGGAATCTAAAGGATCTGTGTGCCTATAAATTCATCTCAAATCCCCTTGGATTAGGATTGATGTTTCAGGTATAAGGGAATGGTGTGTCAGAGGGTGAGGCGCCAGCGGGTGTAGACGGTGGGGGTGCCTCCGAAGGCGGTCTTCTGGCGCAGGAGGCCTTCGTTGAGGTAGCGGCCGCCGTCTTCGCACGATATGCCGAAGTCGAAGTAGCGTCGTGAGGCATATTCGGCTGAGATGAGGTGGTGGAATATGAGTGGCAGGAGGTGAAGCTCGCGGCCGAGAGGCGTGGAGGCGATGTATTGTGCATGGGCCGCGATGCCGGTGTCGTAGACGCATACCCCTGCCTGCATGGCTCCCTCGGCCTCTACGGCGAAGATGCGTATGCGGTCGGGGAAACGGCTGCGCAGCAGTTCGAGTTCGGCTGCGCTGTGGACGGGGACGGCCGAATGGCGCTGCCGCAGACATTCGGCGAGCATGACGGAGAAAGCTGCGGTGTCGGTGGTCTCGGCCACTCTCAGACCGCTCTGCAAGGCTTTCTTCAGCTGCCGTTTCATCAGTTTGTTGAACCCCGGGAAACTGTCGGGGCGCAGCGTGGAGGAGACCGCCGACTCGATGAGCGTGGCTCCCGAGCGGAAGAGCATATAGAGGTCGGCCTCCGAGGGTATGCGGTGGTAGATGTGAGGCAGCGGCTTATATATTATTTCGGCGGTGCCGCGTCGTTTCTCAAAGGCCAGCCATTCCTGCCATAGCGACATGAAGGCGGCTGCGTCGAGGTGTCTTTCGGGAAGTATCCATCCGCCGTAGGTGAGTCCCTGATGGCTGAAGAGGGTGTCGCCTGCGCGGTTGGCCGGAAGCAGCGCTACTGTCTTACCACCGTGGCGCACCATCAGAGAGGCGTCGGCGAAGCGGTCGGCGTGATAGTCCATGTATCCCCGGTCGAAGAGGAACGTGGCGCATGGCGAACCGGCTGCAAACCGGTTCCATTCCTCCCGGTCTGCGGAGGTGTAAGGCGTTATTTCCCAGTCGGATGTAGCTGTCATCTTATCCAGTTCATCGGGTTCAGTTTCTCGCGGTTTTTCCATATCTCGAAATGGATCGAGGAGTGTCCGGGGGTATCGGGGTCAGTGGCGAGTCGCCCGAGAGCCTGGCCCTGCTTCACGGAGTCGCCCACCTTCACCGCCGCGGCCGCGATATTGCCGTAGATGGTGTAGTATCCGCCGTGGTTTACGATTACCACAGTGTTGTAGCCCGGCAGCATATAGACGCCGCTTACCCTTCCGGCAAACACCGCCTGCGCCGAAGCACCCTGACTCACCTGGGCATCGATGCCGGGGTTGTCGTAGACCACGTCGGGAAGGTCGGGGAGGGGATGTCGGCCGAAGGGGCTCACCACCTTGAAGGCGCCGCTGACGGGGCGCGGAAGGTTGCCTTTGGCAGCCGCAAAGTTACCGTAGGAGGCTTTCTTCGAGGGCGAGGAGCCTTTCTCCACTTTGGACGTGGCCGGCACCTTGGCAGGCGACTGCGTGTCGCCGCGCTGTCGCCGCTTGCGGGCCTCGGCATATTCGCCTCCGCTCTGTTTGCGGGGTTCGCTGCGGCGTCTGTCGGCTTCTTTCTTTTTCTTTTCCTTATCCTTATCCTTTTTACTATCGGTCTTTTCCTTATCTTTCTTCGGTTTAGGAGCTGTTTTCTCCTCTTCCTTGCTCTCGGCGGCCTTTTCAGCCTCGGCCCGGGCAATGAGTTGCCGGCGCTCGCGCTCTTCGGCCTCACGGCGCTCACGCTCTATGCGGGCCTGCTCCTGCCGGCGCTCCTCTTCCTTGCGGCGTGCCTCGGCGGCGGCCTGCTCCTGCGCGATGAGGGCGGCCACGCGGTTGCGCAGGTCGTTGGCCTCCGACTGCTTGCGCGCGAGGTGGGAACGGAGTGCCTGGCCGTTCTTCTTCAGTTCGGCTACCACCACGTCTTGTTTCGCCCTCTGCTGCTCGAGAGACTGCTGGGTGGCGAGGCGGCGCGTCAGGGCCTTGCTCTTGTCGGCCTTGGTCTGGCCGAGGAGCTGCGTCTGATAGCGCAGACCCTTCACCTTGGCGTCAATCTGCGCCGACTGGCGGTCGCGCCATTCGGAGAACTGCTTGAGGTAGCGCATGCGCCGCATGGCCTGGCTGAAGCTCTCCGACGAGAATATGAAGGCGAGGGTCGACTGTTTCCCTTTCTTGAGGCGCACCTTACGGACGGCGTCGAGGTATTTCTCGCGCATCCGGGCGAGGTCTTTCTCGCCGGCGGCTATCTGCGTCTGCATCGTGCCGATCTTGCGGTCGAGGGTGTTTACCTGCGTCGTGATGTCGGCCAGCTGCTTCTTGCCGGCGTTGATGTCGGCGTTGATGCGGCCGAGGTTGTCGAGCCCGGTCTTCACGGCCTTGTCGTTGGCGGCTATCTCGGCCTGGGTCTTCTTTATCTCCTGCTGGGCGGCCTGCTGGCGTCGCTTCACGTCGGCCGAGGTCTCCTGCCGCGTGGCGTTGCGCTTGCGTGAGCCGGCGGCAGTCTTTTTGCCCTGCTTCTTCGGCTGCTTTCCGGCCGGAGCCTTTTTCTTCTTTTTCGACGCGGAGGTCTGCTGCCGGCTCTGGGGAGCCGCGCTGACGTCGGCCGGCGCCACGGCGGTGAGCAGCATCACGGCCGAGAGTATGACGGTTACGATGCGTTTCATGTCATTTCAGGAACTTTTTGATAAACTCTCCGGGCGACAGCTGCCTGAAGCCCGACTGGATGCCGATGCGTCCGAATCCTTCGCCTCCGAAACGGGGCCTGTCGAGCTCCACGCTGAACTCGCGCGGCTTCCCCTTGCGCATGAACGTGAGGTTGAGGTCGGTGTGCTTCTTGTCGTAGACGTATTCGAGTTCGGCCACTGTATCGTCGATAAGAGAGTTGAGCAGCAGCTGGTCCACCCGTCCGTCGGTGTAGGTGTAGAATCCGTAGTTGAGCAGAGCGTCGGTAGCCGAGGGCGCGGGCACCACGAGGTATCCGTCGGGCACCGAGTAGAGATCCACGCGCTTCGAGTCTTTCGGGCCGAGGGTGCCGCGGCCGGCTATGAAGGCGCGTCCGAGAAACACGTCCTGAATGTCGGAGATGGTAACGTCGGCTATCCGCGTGAGCTCTTCGAGCGACTCACGCACGTAGGTGGCGTTGAGCTTGTTGACCACGACCACCGAGTCGCGGTCAAGCTCCAGACGGGCCACCTCTCCCTTGAAGGGTACCCGCACCGACAGCAGCATCTCGGCTCCTCGCCTCATGAAAATCTTTATCGAGGGCTTGACGAAGATGTTGAGCGAAGTGATTTTTCCGCTTATCTCGGCGGTCTGCCAGTCGGAATACCCCTTGGTGAGGCTTTCGAGGCTTTTCGAGGCCTCCTTTCCTTTCAGCAGTCGGGGCGCCACCGAGTCTGTGGCTTCATGGCGTGCCGCTTCGGCCGTCGGGGAGCCGATGGCGATGATGAGGATTGCGAGGATTGAAAGTATGCGGTTCATTTGAAAAAGTGTTCTGTCGGTTTTGGAGCGAATGTGTCTATTCGGGTATGCGTCGCGTCTTTACGCGCTGTTTCAGCCCCTCGTCGCCGGGGTTGAGGTCGAGGGCCTTCTGCCAAGCCTCCACGGCTTCGTCGGGACGGCCGAGGCGGAAAAGGATGTCGCCGAGGTGGGAGTAGAGCTCGGCCGAGATGTCGCCGGCTTCCTCCGATTTCTCCACAGCCTTCTGCTGCTGCACGAGAGCCTCGTCGTATTCACCCTTCTTGAAGAGTACCCATGCGTAGGTGTCGACGAAAGTGGGGTTGTCGGGGTCGATGTCCACTGCCCGCCTGCTCATCTCGTAGGCGCGTTCGATGTCGCCCCCCTCCTCTGTGAGGAAGTATGCGTAGTTGTTGAGCACCATGCTGTTGGTGGGGTTGGTGGCGAGGGCGTTCTCGTAGTTGGTGAATGCCAGCGGAATCTCCTTGGCCGTGTAGTAGGCGTCGCCGGCGAGGTTGAAGAGGGTGCTGACGCGCATCAGCGTCTCATAGTCGAAAGTGTTGAGCACGCTCTTGTCGGGGATGGAGTCGTAGACGGTGAGCGAAGGGTGCGACTCCTTTATCAGCGCGTCGTAGATTGAGGCAGTGCGGTCGAAGTCTTTGGTCATCACGGCAGCCTGGGCGAGGAGCAGCTTCATCCCTTCGGGCACCTCCTCCATGCCGTCGGCCGCCTCCTCGTAGGTGGCTATTGCCTCCTGCGGCAGGTCGTCGGCGAGCTGATACGACATCAGCTGCCCCCAGTAGTCGGGATTCTCGCGGTTGAGGTCTATGGCATAGCGTATCTGCTCGACTGCGGTCTTAAGCTCTCCCTTGGCTGCGCTGAAACGCGCGTCGAGGTCGAGCACCTCCGGCTCGTGGGGATACTGGCGGCGGAGCACCTGAAAGAGGGTGTCGCCCCTGGCCGTGTTGCTCTTGTCGGTGAGCAGGCGTTGCAGATACTGGGCGAGGAGGGCGGTCTTCTGTTCCACCCCGAAGTCCTCGCTGAGCAGCGCCTCGTAGGTCTTTGCGTCGTAGACCGCCGAGTCGCCCTTCTCCTTATACCAGTCGGCGAGCGCGAGTTTGGCCGCGCCGTTGTCGGGGGCTATCCGCTCCGCGCCGGTGTAGGCGTTGAAGGCCGAGTCGGGCATGCCCAGGGCGGCGAACACGTTGCCGCGCAGGATGCGGAACCCCGGCTCCTTAGGACTGTAGGCCACGAGTTCGTCGGCCTCGCGCAGTGCTCCGGCCGTGTCGCGCGACTGAATCATGTAGCCGATCTTGCGAAGGGACACGGGAGCCGATTTACCCTCTATCTTCTCATAGCGGTCGAGAGCCTCGATGGCCTTGAGCGGCTGGTGGTCGGCCATGTAGACGTCGGCCAGCGTATAGAGCGTGGCCGTCTTGGTCGGGAAGAGGGAGTCGGTGCGTTCATACACGCGTATTGCCTCCGGCAGCGTGTCGAGGTGGGCTGCCAGATAAGCGTAGTAAGACGACTCGAAGAAGTCGCCGGGATACTGCTCGACGAAAGGTCGCATCATGGCGAGCGAGGCGTAGATGGCCTCCGGCGACTGATGCTCGTCGTCGTCGATGGCGAGGCGGCGCTGCCCTACGGCCGACTGAGCCTCGGCGTAGGTAGGGTCGATGCGCAGAGCCTTGTGGAAGAGCTCGTAAGACTCGGCGTCCTTGCGGTCCATCTGCAGGCGCACCCCCTCCATATAATAATAACGGGCCTTCTGCCTCCGGCTGTCGGCGGCAGGACCGGCTACGGGCCGGGCCGCGATGGCGGTCATTACCGCTATCGCGGCCATAAGGGCCGGTAAGACGTGTTTTCTCATTCTTCAGATTCCGGCTTATTTGATTCCGGTATGGCCGAAAGCCCCGTCTTCACGCTTGGTGCGGCCGAGTTCCTCCACAGGCTCCCATTTCACGTGGGAATACTGCTTGATTACCATCTGGCAGATGCGGTCGCCGTCGTTGACGGTGAAATCGCTGTCGCTGAGGTTGATGAGTATGATTCCCACCTCGCCCCGATAGTCGGCGTCCACCGTGCCCGGGGCGTTGGCTATCGAGATGCCCGATTTGAGGGCCAGACCCGAGCGGGGACGTATCTGACATTCGTATCCTGCCGGGAGCTGCATGTAGAGTCCGGTAGGGATGAGGGTGCGCTCCA
Organism: uncultured Porphyromonadaceae bacterium; assembly: GCA_945873625.1. Taxonomy (GTDB): domain Bacteria; phylum Bacteroidota; class Bacteroidia; order Bacteroidales; family Muribaculaceae; genus Lepagella. The sequence goes on from CAMCDS010000021.1 coordinate 37,331, forward strand.
TGGGGCGGAGCGTAACGGGTCCGTTCGGGAGAAAAGCGCGCACGTCCATTCCGGCGGCCTCGTTGGTGCCGTAGGCAGGGAGCGGATGATGGCTTCGGTTGATTATCTTTACGGTGATTCTATCCATAGCTGAGAGTGTTTGGTCCGGAGTGGCCGGACGGTCTTCTGTAAGAACCTGCGCGTGGCTCAAAATGTTCGCCACGCCACAAGCAACCTGCAAATTTAATAATAAAAATCCGAACGGCCTCGCCCGTGCGCCCAAATGCGTGCTCCGGAGGTCAGCCGAAGCGTTCGTGGAGGAGGGCGAAGCGGCGGGCGGTGTCGGCGCCGTGGGCCTCCATCTGGCGGATTATCTTCTCAATGGGTTTCTCTTCGTCGAGCCGGCGCGATTTGCTGAAAAACTTGTCGGCGTAGCATATCACCTGCTCCTCTACCGAGACGGGTAGCATGTCGCGCAAGGGGAGGGGAAGGCCCTGCCGCTCGATGTCGGCTATCGAGATGCCTGCACCCGTGTGGCGTTCGCACACGAGGGCGTGGCGCGGGAGCCCTTCGGCGCGGAGCATTTCCGCTCCGAGGATGCCGTGGCGGATATAGGGTTCTGTGCCGGGGCAGAATATCGAGGGGGCGTCGCACCGGATGATGCCTATGTCGTGGAGCATGGCGGCTTCCATCACGAAGTCGCGGTCGGCGTCGATGCCGCGGCGGTCGAGACATTCGAGCGCCTTGCGGGCCACACATTCGCTGTGCGTGGTCAGTATGTGGTGCAGCTGCGGATGGCCGGCATAGTGCCGGTCGATGATTGCGTTGAAGTCGGTCATATTATTAAACTCAAACATACTCTAAAAATATCGACGGGAAATCCGGCAAGCGGATCTCCCGTCGTGCAGTCAGATTCTGTCTACTGGGCGCTCATTCGGCCTTGGCGACAGGATGGGCAGTCATCATTCGATTACCTCAGTCCAGCCGTGGGTGTCTTCAATTTCGCCATACTGGATACCGCGGAGGTGGTTGTAGAGTTTGGTCGACCAGGGTCCGGCCTCGGTCTCGCTGCCGAAGGTGTATTCGGTGCCGTTGTCGAGATCCACCACCTTGCAGATGGGGGAGATCACAGCTGCGGTGCCGCAAGCTCCGGCCTCTTCGAATGTGCCGAGCTCCTCAACGGGGATGTGGCGGGGCTCAACCTTCATGCCGAGGTCTTCGGCCACCTGGCGGAGGCTCATGTTGGTGATCGAGGGGAGGATCGACTCGGAAGCAGGAGTGATGTAGGTGTCGTTCTTCACGCCGAAGAAGTTGGCTGCGCCACACTCGTCGAGGTATTTCTTCTCCTTGGGGTCGAGGTAGAGCATCACGCTGTAGCCGAGCTCGTGGGCCTTCTCTCCGGCCACGAGGCTTGCAGCGTAGTTGCCGCCCACCTTGATCGAACCTGTTCCTTTGGGAGCCACGCGGTCGTATTCACGCGACATGCAGACCTTTGTGGGCTTGAATCCGGCCTTGAAGTAGGGACCGACGGGGGTAACGAGCATCACCACCATGTATTCGTCGGCGGGCTTCACGCCAACGCGGGGCGAGATGCCGATTTCGAACGGACGGATATAGAGGGAGGCACCGGTGCCGTAGGGGGGCACGAAGCGCTCGTTGAGCTTCACTACTTTGCGCACCATCTCGCAGAAGAGCTCTACGGGCATGGGCTGCATCTTGATACCCTCGGCACTGCGGATGAAGCGCTTGGCGTTTTCTTCCATGCGGAATACGCGCACTTTTCCGTCTTTGCCGCGGTAGGCCTTGAGGCCCTCGAACGACTCCTGTCCGTAGTGGAGGCAGGAAGCCGCGATGTGCATCGGGATGTATTCGGAATCGCTTACTTCGATTTCGCCCCATTTGCCGTCCTTATATGTGCATCTGACGTTGAAGTCAGTGGGCATATAGCTGAATGTCAGGTTGCCCCAGTCGATTTCAGTCTCTTTCATGAGATATAGATTTATTTGGTTGTTTCGATTTATGCTGCAAAGTTACTATTATCTCCGCATTTATCCAATTTTAAGAGGGAAAAACGACTGCGTCGGCAATAAAAAAGAGAGCCACACGTCTCAGCGACGGATGACCCTCCATGAGGGGTTGTTCAAGCCCCTCTACAAGCACAGCAATAAAATAACGTACGTTGCACGGTTAATATTGTGTGAGAGAGGTGGTTTTGCGTGATTCGGTGTCTGCTTCTAAAAAGCACCTAATCGGGCACGTAAAAATCCGGTGCAAAGTTACGACCATATTTAATCTGGTGAAATATCGATTATTTATTTGCGTTTCAGAATATTTACTTATTTCAGTTTGGCTGCCCGAAGAATTTTTAGTAACTTTGCGACTACTT